>CAMEVC010000048.1 GCA_945939115.1 uncultured Eubacterium sp. | reverse complement strand
CCTGCGACCTCTTGATCCCAAATCAAGCGCTCTAGCCAAGCTGAGCCACACCCCGGTTTTATGTTGCTTCAGTTCCGCAACGCAAGAATGATTATATTATAATGGCAGAGTTCTGTCAACACTTTTTTCAAAAAAATTTCGCATTTTATCGGAATATGACAAATATGCCTTATCCCTGGTCTTACACGCATTTTAATGTAAAAGACATTTCTCCATTATCATCAATTTCCAGCATAATATATGTACATCTTTTATCCTGTTGTCTAGGATAAGATATACTTCCCGGGTTAATAAATGTAATATCATCTTCAACCTGAATCAACGGTCTGTGTGTATGTCCAAACATAACTATATTTACACCTCTTGATATGCACTCTTCACGCAGCGTCTGTAAATCCAGAGACACCATATAATAATGTCCATGTGTCAGCAGTACCTTTCTTCCTGCAATATCTATCTCCAGCTCCCTTGGAAGCGGGGAAAAGAAGTCATTATTACCGGGAACCATAATTGTTTCACAGCCTGCAAGCTCCTGAATTATATCCTCCTCACCCTCAATATCTCCAAGGTGAATCAACATATCAAGGCTTTCCTCATTATATATAGCTTCTGCCAGATTCCCGTGTTTTCTGTGTGAATCACTAACTATCATTATCCTCTGCATAAAACCTCCAGAATGAGCCTATTTAAGGCATTCATCCAGTTCTTTCTTTATAAGTGCAAGAGCTTTGCCCCTGTGGCTGATTTTGTTCTTTTCCTCCGGGTTAAGCTGTGCAGATGTCTTACCATACTCCGGCAAGTATACTATAGGATCATATCCAAAGCCGTTATCCCCGATAATCTCCTTGCTGATAAGTCCTTCCATCGTACCCCTTTTAACAATTTCCTTCCCATCAGGAAAACATACTGCTATTGCACATACAAACCGCCCACTCCTGTCCTGTCCTTCAACACCCTCAAGTTTTTCTATGAGCGCTCTGTTCTTGATATCATAAGAAGTATCATGTCCCATAAATCTCGCAGAATGTACACCAGGTTCTTTATTAAGATAATCTATCTCGAGTCCTGAATCATCTGCCATTGTGAGCTGACCTGTAAGTTTTGCCACTGCTCTTGCCTTTATCAATGCATTTTCTTCAAATGTGGTGCCATTCTCATCCACATCAAGGTCAATCCCTGCATCCTTAAGTGAAATTATATTATATCCCTCAAGAATCTCCTTGACCTCTCTTACTTTATCTTTGTTATTAGATGCCAATATGATAGTTGTCATAATTAAATCTCCTGTCTGTTCTCCTTCTTAGGAGGCTTTGGTCCCTGAAATGAATAAAAATATGTCTTTAACATACCATTGTATATTTTTCTGTTCTTATCCGGTTTCCTTCCAAAATACTTAACCGCGTCCTCATAAGAAGTAATCATATAAGCTGACCATGAATCCAGCTTTGCAAATTGTCTTCCAAATGCTGTATATATCGATGGCAACGTATCTTTGTCTTCGAGTCTTTCTCCATATGGAGGGTTAGTAATAATAAATCCATATTTTTTATGATGACTTAAATCTGACACACTTCTCTCCTGAAAATGTATAAGACTCTCTACGCCTGCATTCTCCGCATTTCTTCTCGCAATCCTGATTACATCCGCATCAATGTCAAATCCCTGGATATCCGTTCCTATGTCTATATCAATCATATCTTCTGCTTCCTCTACAGCATCATACCATAACTGCTTATCTATGATATTCGTCCATTTTTGTGCCGTAAACTTTCTGTTAATGCCAGGTGCTATATTAGCTGCAATCATTGCGGCTTCAATAGGAAATGTTCCACTTCCGCAGAATGGATCCACCAGAATCCTGTCCTTACGCCAAGGAGTCAGCATTATAAGTGCTGCCGCAAGCGTTTCTGAAATTGGTGCTTTTCCTGCAGCCGGACGATACCCTCTTTTATGAAGCGAATCCCCTGATGTGTCAAGGGCAATCGTCACGATATCTTTCATTATGGTTACTCTTATCGGATATGACTCTCCATCCTCTTCAAACCACCCAATTCTATAATGTTCTTTAAGTCTTTCAACAATAGCCTTCTTAACGATTGACTGTATATCAGAACTGCTAAAGAGTTTACTGTTAACGGAATTAGCCTTAGTGACCCAGAATTTCCCATCCTTAGGGATATAGTTTTCCCAATCCAGGCTCTTTGTTTTATCAAACAGCTCTGTAAATGTCTCCGCCTTGAACTGTCCAACCTTCAACAAAATTCTCTCTGTAGTTCTTAGATTGATATTACCACGACATATTGCCTCGGAATCTCCTATGAATGTCACCTTACCATCTTCAACGCAAGAGACATCATATCCCAAATCATATATTTCCCTTTTCAGTACTGATTCCAAACCAAAATGGCATGGAGCAATCAATTCAAATGTGTTCATATTTCCTCCAAATGTACATTTATATATATATTAATGCCTACATAAAATCGTGTCAATCTGTTAATTACTATCGCATTCCACCTTTATATGCATCAAACCCTCCAACAATGGATTTGCAATTATAGCCTAATTTGGACATTTTATCGCATACTATCAGGCTAACTGCACCTTTATCGCAATAAAAAACATATATCTTATTCCTATCCCCAAAATAGCGCCTGAATTCCAAAGATGCCTTTCCATTCCTGAGCATCCGGTTTAATTCTGTTGACAGTAATTCATATTCAAAGTTCACAGCACCTTTAATATGAGCTTTTTTATATTTTTCTTCCACTCTTATATCAATTATCACAGCATAAGGATCATTTACATAATAGTCAATTTTTCTTGAACTGATCATTTCGCAGGACATATTTTACCCACACAAATTGATTTTATTATATTATACTTATTCAGCACTATTTTATTCCAATATACACTGTCATATGCTTTTACAATAATCCGAATTAAATTTGTACTGCAATAACAATCCAACTAATAATAATAATATATTAAACAGACTAATATATATGTATGGCTGCAAAAGTTGCAGCCTTTTCTTAGTAACAGTCTGACTCATCTGAAGCAGATGTCTTATTATCAGCATTTTTTGAAGATCCATTCTTACTGTTAGTAGAGTTAGATGAATTGGTGCTGTTTGATGAGTTATAAGAATTAGATGAGTTTGTGCTGTTTGATGAATTAGATGAATTTCTCGAATTAGTAGAATTTTTTGATGAATTCTTTGACATAATATCAACCTCCATATTTATATTTCACTAATGTAGTATTGCAATTATGCCTTATTTTATTCACATATTAATTGGTAAATAAATTTAAAAAAACCTTGCATAACTGCAAGGTTAATGTAATGTACGTGACAAGATTCGAACTCGCGACCTTCTGGTCCGTAGCCAGACGCTCTATCCAGCTGAGCTACACGTACTTATAAAGTCAAATTAATGACAATGCCGGCAACGGGAATCGAACCCGTATGGGAGTATAAGTCCCGCAGGATTTTAAGTCCTGTGCGTCTGCCAGTTCCGCCACACCGGCTTTGTGTTGATATTAATTGTGGTCATCTTACGACGACAGCGACCCGGATGGGGTTCGAACCCACGACCTCCGCCGTGACAGGGCGGCGCTCTAACCAGCTGAGCCACCAGGCCTTAACGAGTAGAACATAATGGACCTTCGGGGACTCGAACCCAGGACCGACCGGTTATGAGCCGGTTGCTCTAACCAACTGAGCTAAAGGTCCAAAAAGCCGACTGTCGGAGTCGAACCAACAACCTGCTGATTACAAATCAGCTGCTCTGCCATTGAGCCAAGTCGGCAATTGGAAAACCTTATCTATGTTCTACTCTATGACTCCAAGGGGATTTGAACCCCTGATACCACCGTGAAAGGGTGGTGTCTTAACCGCTTGACCATGGAGCC
>CAMEVC010000047.1 GCA_945939115.1 uncultured Eubacterium sp. | reverse complement strand
ACCACAGGCTTATAGCCGCAGAGCAAACCACCAGCTGAGCTGGTGGTCATGATTGACTCTAAATTTCGTACGGAACTACCATTATTGCAACGCCTATTAATTTTATTAAAGATGATGAGTTAACTGCATCATCAGAGAATAGAACAGGATTGATATATGATAAGCTCTAGTGATAGCGAATAGCTAATAATAAAAGGAAGAGCATTCGTAACTCTTCCTTTAGTCAATCCATATGTTAATTTACCATACATAATTTATTCTTTATGGTTCTGCTCCAACTGTTTCTTTAATTCTTCTATTTCAGTAATATATCCTTCTTTCTCATTATTCCAGTTCGCCTTCTCATGCTCCCACTTTTCTTTCTCCTCCATAAGCTCCGCCAACTGCTTAAGCTTATCATTCATACGTTTCTCTTCTATCTCCGCTCTTCTTCGTGCCTCACACTGCTGGCGTATTAGTTCGTCACTGTTCAGTTCATATAGCAAGATCTGTTCGTGTTAAGTCTAACATACCCACAGCTATTTTGTCACTATGTTGAAGATATAATTTAAATACATATTAAATATTGATATATATGATATTATGTGTTATTAATATACTAACGATATATTCAGCTATGCTTTACATATCTACTGCAGAATCCGGTTTATACCATCCGGGGCCTGTACTATCTATGCTGCCTGTCTTAACGGGGATATGCAGTATCACAGAAACCCATTAACCACAATCAACACTACAATTACGGCAGAGTAATAATCTGAATTTAATGTCTTGTTTTGTTTTCACTATAATGTTAGAATTAATTAACGACTATACTTATGATGAATTTCTCAGATTATTATCCTGCCACATAAGAGGAGGATATTTATGAGTAATAATGTAGCTGGCAGATTTCTTTACAGAACACAGGGAGGAGGTCATAGAAGTGAGCATATACGATTATGATGAAGAAGGCGTTATCCGTGTGAACAGAGAAGAAGGCTACGAAGATGGCCTCGCACAGGGAAAGGATATCATGCTCATCTCACAGATTATTCCCAAGGTTAAGAAAGCAAAATCTCTTGACCGGATATCAGAGGAATTGGAACTTGAACCAGATGACATCAGACATATATATGAAGCTGTTGTAGCGGCTGCTCCTGAGTATGATGCAGATATTATTAAGGAATCTATAAAACATGGCTAATTACATAAAAGGTACTGGTAACATATTAACGGAGTTACCAGTACCTTTTTCGTATACCTTTAGCGGAGATGCCTGCGCCTTCTGTTGTAATGCCTTCTCTGGCGTTTTCTTCTTGCGCGTTCTTCAATAATATAGATAATAAACAATATTACAGCACCTATCCCAACAACTATCCATATGTTGATTGTAAAACATTTCTTAGGTGTATATTGTAAAGAAACATTTGCCTCGCGATAAGGAAGCAGGTTCCCTGTATCTGTTCCGGCGGCAGAGATGTTAAGCGTCGTTGTTCCTACGGTATTATTATTGTATAGGAACTTGAGATGCGTAGTCATAACGCCATTCTCGTTTATCATGTCATAATTATCATCCACAGTCATTGTTACATTGGATAGAGAACTTTTGTTAGGTATCGTGATGAAAGATGCATTGAGACCGAAATCCAGCGATAATTCTGAGAATACATTTGAATTGTAATAATTGTCGTTGGAGAACATGGCACCTAACTGGCTTCCGGTGGTTGTCGACTTCTGAAAGTTTGCAAAGCCCCAGTCGAACAGAGCTCTTGTGTCAACATATCTTATAGAATCATCGGGCTCCTTGAAAACAACACATATAAGACGCATACCGTCTTTTTCTGCAAATGTAACAAGAGTATTCTGTGATTCGTCTGTAAATCCGGTTTTGCCGCCCTTACAATACTCATAATAATATTCTCTGCCTTTAAGCATCTTGTGTCTATGACGTATAGTTCTCTGTGTCGAAGTCATATTCGTAGGCGGAATTACATAAGAGGTGGATGTGGAATCTATGCTTACAAAGGAAGCGTTATTATAACAGCCTCTGGCAATCATAGCCATATCATAGGCGGTAGTATAGTGGTCTGGGTCATAAAGACCGCTTGCATTGGCAAAATGTGTATCCAATGCACCAAGTTCTTTGGCTTTGGCATTCATCATATCAACAAATGCGTCTATCGAGCCGGCTACATGTTCTCCGAGGGCATAGGCCATCTCATTGGCAGAGTAAAGCAGAAGTCCGTGGAGAAGCTGGTTTACAGTAAACTGCTCGCCAGCCTTAGAGCCTAAATTGGCATCTTCAGTGATATTGACTGAATTAGCGGCAGTCTGTGAAAATGTGACAGTATCATCCATATTACAGTTTTCAATTGTAAGAAGTCCTGTTAGAATCTTCGTTGTGCTGGCTGGATAGCAACGTGCATGGGAATCTCTCTCGAAAAGAATTGATCCGGTATCGGCATCAATAAGAATGCAGCTGCTGGAATTAACTTCCGGAGCTTCCGGCCAGATAGCGGTTATGTCTGAAACGGTTCCTGATGTAGTTCCGGTTTCATTATTAATGGTACAATATGATGCAGCAGAAGCGCTCACCCCAAAGGCTGAGCCGACAAGAACCAATGATGAGGCTGCTGCGGTTATCTTTATCAGTAATCCTTTAAGAAAATGTTTCTTCATTATTGGATATATCCCTTCTATTAAACTAACAAGAATTGTTACTTTATTATTGTAGCTTAGCAGGAGTAATAAGTAAACCCTGCTTGGCAAAATGATATAATTATGGTAAATATACATTAGAAAAATAATGGAGGAGTATATGAGACTTAGAAATGTACCCGGAGCAAGGGAAGTAATGATAGAGAATAAGTATGTGTACACTGAGCCTGAGGGTATGAGTGGAACATGGGCAGAAGTATTTGGAAACAATAATCCGGTGAGAATCGAGATTGGAATGGGAAAAGGCACATTTATAACAACATTGGCAGCCACTAACCCGGATATTAACTATGTGGGAATTGAGAAATATTCAAGCGTACTATTAAGAGCGGTTGAGAAGCAGGATGAACTTCAGCTGCCTAATTTGAGATTTATAAGGATGGATGCAGAGGCTATATGCGAGGTGTTCGGGGAGAATGAGGTAGACAGGATATACCTGAATTTCTCAGATCCATGGCCGAAGGACAGACACGCCAAGAGAAGACTGACATCAAGACAGTTTATGGCAAGATACGATGTAATATTAAAGCCTGATGGACAGGTGGAATTCAAGACAGATAATGTGGATTTGTTTGACTTTTCATTGGAGGAGATAAGAGAGGCTGGCTGGGAGCTTCCGGTAGTTACACACGACCTGCATAGTGACCCTGTTCTTAACGAAGGAAATGTCATGACAGAGTACGAGACAAGATTTTCTCAGATGGGCAATCCTATCTGTAAGCTTATTGCTGTGCGGAATAAGGGATAATAAGCAGTAGCAGACACATTTGTATAAGCATAATAAAGCTCTTGTGCATATAATATACAAATGCTTCTTATTCGAGGAAATATGAAGAACAGAGCGTTCTCGCGTAAGATATCAGAAGTGATGTATGTGCATAAAGGTGTGAATTTCAGAATAGTTCGGTTTAAGAATTCTCTCGATGAGGTCGTGAGAATTCTTAATACCAAAAAGTAATTACAGGTCATCCGGAGAGTCATAAGGTTCCACGGTGACTTTTCTTTTTTCAAGAAAATGCTGTACTGTAATATTGAGCAGATAGCTTAATACAGCAAATACCGGGACTCCAAGAAACATTCCGATTACGCCAAATAGTGCGCCGCCGACAGTTATGGAGAATACAACCCATACGGGCTTAAGACCGGTCGTGCCGCCGATAATACGGGGGCCGATGAGCAGTCCGTCAACCTGCTGTATGCATACAATCAATATGACAAATACAATTAACTTGATAGGACTTACAATAATGATAATTATTCCACCGATAACTCCGCCTATATAAGGGCCGAAATACGGAATCATATTGGTGATGCCTACTATAACACTGATAAGCACGGCATATGGCAGCTTAAGTATACACATGAGAACAAGGCATACAGCCATAACTATAAGCGAATCAAAGGATTTGCCAATAATGTAATTGATAAAAATGCTTGCGCAGTTCTTACAGATTATGCGTGTGTTGTCAGCAGTTTTCTTAGGCAGCACGGCGTACAGAAATCTCTTGAAATGATAAAAGATATTCTTGTGGTCGGCAATCATATATATTGACACAATAATTGCTATAATGAAATTAATTACGCCGGATACAATAGCCATGGAAGTATTAAGGATATAAGGGACAATATTGCCTAAAGCTCCGGTAACATAGTCAAAGAGTTTAGGAAGAGCTTCCTCAATCTTCTCGTTGATAAAGTTGAAATTAATGCCGGAATTAGAATGCTTTGCCTCAAATTCCGTAAACCAGTTGCGAATATTGTCATACCACACAGGAGCCTGCGTTGCAATTTCTGTAATACTTCTGTATATCTGAGGTACAATAAAGCCTAAAAGCACTGCAATTGCACCTATTGCCATAATGTAGGCTACGAGTATGGATAAGAACTTTGCGGCCTTTTTTGATTTAATCCTGCACACCTTGATAAAGAAGGAATTATATAAGAAATGAATGAGTGGATACAGAATTAGCGCAATCATAACTCCTAAAAGGAATGGCGACAGAATACCAAATATAAATCTGAATGCTTTCACAGTTGAAGGCCAGTTGCCAATAAATTTATATATAAGGATACAGCCCAGTACAAAAAGCAGACCATATACAACGATAGTGAAATATTGGCTGTTTGGCTGAAAAACGTTCTTTCTGACAGGCTTGTCAGGCTCAGGAGGTGTAACCTGCTCGGTATCAAGGTCAACAGCCTCAATAGGAATATTATCAGTGTGCTTTGGCGCAGATTCAAATTTTCGTAATTTCATATATTTCTCCAATATTAATAAATGTATAGTATAAATGAATAATTCTTAAATAAAATGCATATCCATTAAAATTATAATGATTTTAAAAGCGCATATCAATATAAAATATGTGGTAAAAATGAGAAAAAAGTTAAAAAATAAAGATTGTATTAAAATAAATACAAAAAAGTGCTTGCATTTTGTCAAAATCTATTATAGAATACCACTTGTGCTTGAGACAGTACTAATCTCAGTTTAATATACACGCACCGCTAGCTCAGTTGGTAGAGCACCTGACTCTTAATCAGGGTGTCCAGGGTTCGAACCCCTGGCGGTGCACTTGGAAGGTCTTATGATTTAGGGAATCCTAGGTTGTAAGGCTTTTATTTTTAAATAAAAAAGACACCCCAAATAATCAGGGTGTCCAACTGCAGAAAATTATAATTCTAAATAATCATCATCAGGATAATAATACAAATATAAAGAATCAGGAACAACAATACGTTGTCCAGTCTTCTTATCAAGAAAAATAGAACAATACTCATGAACAAAATCAGAACTTTCAGAAGAAGAACTATAATCTACAGCTACCCAGACATCAGAATAATTTTTAGATTCAACAGAAGTAATAAGAGTTTCAATATTATCTGATATAATGCGCTGCTCCTGAATATATCTTTTCGTAACCCCATATGTAGCAGAAAATATAACTATATCCATTACCAACAGAATTAATACAATAAATACAATTTTCATTAAATTTTCCTCCGATTTTTAAAAAATATTTCATCAAGTTCATACAGACCGGATCCGATGAGCTCCTCTTGAGCTGCAAGATGTACATAATTCTGTAATATAGTATAACTACTATGTCCCATAAGCAGCCTGAGCATTTCCATGTTACCGCCATAGAATAAATAACTTGTTGCAAAATGGAAGAAAAACACTTGAAACAAGCGGATTTAGCAAGGAAATTAAATTTAAAAACTGGAGCTGTAGCAAATTGGAAAGTTAGAAGGACAACTCCGCCTATGGAATACGCTGCTAACATTTGTGAATTTCTGGGAATATCATTGTATGAATTATTAGATATAGAAGATTGCGAAGATAAAAAAATAATTGATGCATACTATGCAGCTTCACCGGGAACACAGGAATCTGTTAGAAAATTATTAGACATACCTGAAGACCAGGACAAAAAGTCATTTACTTCAAAGATTGGGTAAACAGACATTTGACATAAATATTAAGATAGAGTATTATAATAATACAAAGAGACTTACCGATAGACGGCTAGCCTTTGTAGATTAGAGAGTTAAAAAATAACTGCCCAAACTGTCCAGGCTGGGGCGGTTATTTTTTTGTCTTTTTATCAGAAAGAATAACAACAAGTGTTATTACCTCAACTAATACAAGTGTATATGTAAGAAGATCTGAAAAAGATACCAAGCCTATCACCTCCCTTCAACAAGAAGGCTAAAGGCTAACCGCCTACCGAGAATGGTAAGTCCCAAAAGAATTATAACAAATACCGGAGACGAAAACAACCGGAAAACCGCATAAATACTACATTTCTATTTTTAATAAGCCAGGAAAAATACCAGGATAAACAACTCTTAATCAGGGTGTCCAGGGTTCGAACCCCTGGCGGTGCACTGGAAGGTCTTATGATTTAGGGAATCCTAGGTTGTAAGGCTTTTATTTTGCAAAAAAATATTACAAGGTCAAATGAAAAACTAAATTCCAGTTCAAGTTGATTTGACCCCGTATTTTCGA
>CAMEVC010000046.1 GCA_945939115.1 uncultured Eubacterium sp. | reverse complement strand
AACTGCCCCTTATAGGGGCGAGCAAACCACCCGTTTGACGGGTGGTCATGATTTTGTTCGATATTTTTCATTATTTCTAATTTTGTAGTGGCTCCAATATGGAGCATCTTTTGAAAAGTGACGCCAAAAAGTGGAGCTATTTTGATGATATGGCTCCCAAAAGTGGAGCACCTATATGGAAACGGGGTTTTAGGGGGCTTTGCACCCTGATTGGATGCACGAGGGGACTTGTGAGCACAAAGTGCGTATCTGGCGAAGGACTGGTGAGTGGCAAGAAGAATAACTGAGAATGAGTAATAAGGAGTAGGTGGAATTTTGTTTTGCACAAGTAAGAGATTAAACAGCGGAAATAGCGGTCAAAAAAATGTCCGCACCCCCATGCCCTTTTTTAGGTAAAAAAACTGGAATTTAAAAATTCACTTTACGGCCAGGATTTGCTCCTGAAATTGTATTAAAGAAAATTAAGGAAGAAGAATTACTATAGGGTGTAACGTGTCACATAATGTCTTGTTTTGTCAATCGGAAAGTGTTGCATTTTCGGGAAAATGGTCGGATAATTTTCTTATTAAGACCAAGGGGAGGTATGCAACATGGGATACTTTAATCCGATTTATGGAATATTTAACGAGGTAAGTATTCGGGAACAGATGTGTCAGCAACAACAATTTCATAATTCTCAAATAATAAAGACATTTGAGTGTGTTCACAAGCTGGAAGATTTTCTGAAAAGTGCGGACGAGCTGGCACCACAATATAGGGATATTGCAACAGTTCAATGTTTGATTTTGATTGATGAATACGTGAAAAGACAACGAACTATGTAAAGAAAGGAGATTACTCAAATGTACCAACCAATCGATCAGGTCAAAACGGGTATAAAACTGAAAATGCTACTGAAGGCAGCAGGTTATGATGTGAAGTACATTCAGGAGTATCTCCGTCTGTCCTGTCCGCAATCCATATACCGCTGGTTTAAAGGTAAAGTGCTTCCTTCGGTGGAACATTTATGTGCGTTGAGCAAGCTGCTGAATGTACATATGGAAGACTTGTTGGTGTTGCAGGGAGAATCCGTTATCTATAGTATGATTGAGTTGTCAGATGACCCTACTACAAAGCGACTACTGACTTATGCAAAGTATCTTCAGAAGGCGGCGTAAGCCTATTGGACTATCTGTCCAATGACAAACTGAATAATATAAATTATCCTCTTATTAAGCCTGAGTGACAGGTGACGATAGGAGGATTTTTTATGCAGAAAAATGATTGTGTTCGTGAAGTGCCACTGACGAACCAGGAGTTTGTAGATATTCTTAACCGGCTCCGGGAAGCAACGGAATTGGTGGACAAGGTGGAGAAGCTATTTCGTGACAGCAGGGAGAAACTGGAATGTGATTTTTGCAATGGGGCCGGGTTACAGATATCTCATGAAGGAATTGTAGTAAAACTCCTAGAAAGATTGATGCGGGATAATGCCGGGAACATCTCGTATTTTATCTATGAATTAGATTATGGAAAAACGTATCAGGACGGTTGCGTTTCTGACCAAAGCGGTAATATTGATATCAGTACACCGGAAAAATTGTATGATTATCTAATGACAGAATACAGTTTGGAAAATGGCAGTGACAATAATGCAGAAGAGTGAGGTAAGAATAATGTTATGGATAGAAGAAGCAGAGGAGAATGGTCATGGGGACTAATTACTATTTTATGAGCAAGAATAAAGAGTTGATGCAGACTTGTTTTGCCAGGAAAACTGAATGCGGTGTACTTGAAGAGGAGTATTCCATTGTAGATGAGCCTTTTCTTGGATACCGGTGCCACCTGAATAAACTAAGCTATGGATGGCGACCGTTGTTTCAGAAACATAAAGCTTTTGATAGTTTCCGAAAGCTGGAGGAATTTTATTGGAAACATCAGGCCGATTTGGAGATTTATGATGAATACGGGAAAAAGTATTCTTGGGAAGAGTATTTTGAGACAGTTTACGAACATAGCCGACGTAGCACCGAACCTGTGAAGTGGGTATATGAAGTAGATCCTATGTTTTCTAGCAAAGAACCTAGCCTGCACACCGTTAGATGCGGTGAAGACGAAGCAGAACTTTATGTACCATTTAATCATATGGAGTATGAAGAAACGTTGAACAAGGCAAGGTCTAAATTCTGTGTATACGAACGAAGGTATGGGGAAGAAAAGTATTGGAGCGATCCGGAGTATTTGTTTGATTGGACGGATGGGGAGTTTATGTAGAGAGAATATTATGCTGTTGACATTCGATGGGAATTGCCATTAAAATTATTGTTGTGAAGGTTACTGTTAAAGGAGTATGGTGTCAATGCAAAAGAAACCTAAAAGTATTAATGCGTTAATGGCATATATGCGAGATGTAAAAGGGATAAATATTTCTGGAAGTGGTGATAAGAAAAAACTTAGATATATGGGTTATTTCCATGGATATAAGGGGTATCGTTATCATAATAACCCAGCGAATACATATGCGTTCAATTCCTTTGATGAAGTGCAGGCAATCTATGATTTTGATATGGCGATTAAGACAATGTTCTATCCGGAAATAATGTTTTTGGAAACTACATTTAAAAATTATGTTTTAGAAGTTATTTTGGAAGAGGCTAAAAGTAAAAGATTTGCAGATATATATGCAAAAGTATTAACGGATTACAAAGCATATCCGATAGGTAGTAATGAATACAAAAAAGCAATTAATAAGAGAATGAATCTTAGAAATAAAGTATATAGTCTTATTTCCAGAGATTACGGTAAGCGTTTTATAGTGAATCATTATTATGACAAAGATCAGCCGCTACCTATATGGGCAATATTTGAATTGATAAGTCTTGGCGAATTTGGCACACTGGTAGATTGCTTAGAACTTAATACTGCCAAAAAAGTCTCTAAAAGTGTGGGAATAAAGGTTACTTATGATCGAGATGGGAAATTATTACCATTGATAGTTTATGCATTAAAAGATTTAAGAAATGCGGTTGCACATAATAATACGATTTTCGATACTCGATTTAAAACAAGTAAAGTTAATTTAAGAATTGCTAAGTGTATAAGTGCAGAAACCGGTATTAATAATATCACATTTGAGTCTATAGTTGATTACGTGATCCTTATAAGCTTTATGATGAAACTATTGGAGTGCCCAAAGAAGAAAATTTTGGCGTTTATTCGATTGTTTGAGAAAAATTGTGAAGAACTTAGAGGAAAGGTTTCTACATCTATCTTTAACACTATAGTTTATACAGATACTAGAAACAAGTTAAATTTATTAAAAAAATATTTGTAGAAAATTCAAAGGTTCTATTGCATAAAAGCCATTAATATGGCATAATATATTACAGAATTGCGGCGGACGTCTGCGGACTATGCCTAAGGGAGTTGGATGCGTCTGGCTTCCTTTTTTCATGTCAATATTTGAGTGAAGCGTACTCTGATACTTGAAAATATGTATCACACCCCCTAAAATGTGTATCACAACCCGGATTTTGTTAAAAATCCCAATTTACATCTATTTTCTCCCACGCTATATTATTACTTAGGTGGACGGAAAATGGCAGAAATCCGTGATACACATTTGCAACATTTCCCCCGGAAAAAGCAAAAATAATAGGTAAAATACCCATAAAATGAGTCATAAAACGGCAAAAACCGTAACGAATAAGTTTCTGAACACAACCAAATCAGACCGTGAAGGTGGTAGAACAGTTGGTTCTGGTGCTGTTGCAACAATCATCGAGTAATAGTTATAATTACAGTAATTCAAGGGCTTCCGAGTTTTCTCGGAAGTCCTTTTTTAGCGTTGTGAGGTTTTTTTATATAAGCGGAGTCAGGGTGTTAATATAGCAGTATTTATTCATTTCAGTAACGAATACTGTTTATGTTATTAAATATTATAGTTGTAATCTTACTCTAAAATGAGATATAATAGGATAAAAGTATTGGACTGTGTTTTTCAGAATGAGATAATTTATTTATATATATTGGCGGACTTTGTTTTTGTCTGGATAAATGTGGAGGTGGGAAGATGAAACTGAACACTGGCGCAAAGAATCTAAGTATCAAAAAGACATTAATTGTTGTTACTGCGCTGCTGTTTATTATAGTAACAGTATTGGTTGGTTCTTATGTGGTTGTAGGCGAACTTAAAGAACAGCTGCATCAGAATCTGGAAGATGTGGCAAATCAGAATGCGGTGGCTCTTGGCAATAAGATTCAATCTAATTATCTGTTGCTGGAGGGGTTATCCGACAAGATGCATGGCGTGACTCCGGAAACAATAGAAGAGACTCTGCAGTCTTTCACACCTTTTATTGATGATTATGAATTGAAGAGATTCGCATTCTGCTTTCCAGATGGAACCAGTTATTCAACAGATGGAGGCGCTGCTGACCTGTCATACCGAGATTTTTTTAAGAGGGGAATGGAAGGTAAAGCGACTATAAGTGGTGTTCTTAGTGATGCGTTGGAAGAAAGCCATGGATTAGTCAATGTTATGACTATTCCTATATTTGATGACAATGGTAATGTGGAAGGCGTATTTGGACTGACATACAATACCCAGACGTTTAATAATTCACTTCAGATTGATTGCTTCGAAGGAAGGGGTTACAGTTGTGCAATCAATGAAGAAGGTCAGATTATGGTGGCTATGGGAAGTGATATACCCCAGCTTTCAGAAAATATTTTTACAGATATACTTGGCAGGGATTCCAGAAATGATGAGACTATAGAACAATTACAGGAATATATGAGTAGCATGACATCAGGCGGAGGACAGTTGTACCGCTCTGATTGTAATTATTATTATTGTACTCCTGTTGAACTTATGCAGGGAGATGTTATCTGGTATATGCTCACTATTATACCGGCAAATGTGCTTGAGAACAGAGCTGAGCCGATTCAGCACAGCCTGTATGCCATGGTTACAATAGTAGCAGTGTTCATTTTTATTGGTATGGCGTTACTTATAATGCTGTCAAGAGACCAGCGTAAGCAGATGCTGAAATTTGCATATGAGGACCCTCTGACTAAGGGAGATAATTATGCCAGGTTTATCATTAATATGGAAAGGCGGAGAAAGAATCAGGGATATCTGGTCGCTATGGATATTACTAATTTCAGTAATATTATTATAGCTGCAGGAAAGGCTGCCGGAGATACCATGATTTGTGATGTATGGAAGATATTAGTTTCTGAATTGGCAGATGATGAGATAGCGGCTCATGTGAGAGATGATATATATATAATGTTTATTACGGCTTCAGATAATGACAGTCTTCTTGACAGATTAAGACAGATATCCGCAAAGATTGATAAGCGTGCAAAGGAGATTCAGGTAAAGGGAATTCATGCACGATATGGCATATATTATATGAATGGTTCTGAAGAACTGCAGGATGCTTATGTGAAGGTACGTATGGCCAGAGAGCATGCAAGGATGCAGAAGGAACAGCGGTATGAGTTTTACAATGAAATTGATTATGAGAAAAAACTGCAAGATGAGCAGCTTGAGGAAAGATTTGAGGAATCGTTGGCTGAAAGTGATTTTGAAGTATGGTATCAGCCAAAGTATGGTGCTATTTCAGGAGAGATAGTTGGAAGTGAAGCTCTGGTACGTTGGCGGGAAAAGGATGGAAGTCTTATTTCTCCTGGAAGATTTATACCTCTGTTTGAGAAGAACGGAATGATTGCAAAGCTGGATGAATATATGTTCCGAACTGTTGTAGGACAGCAGGCAAAGTGGCAGGCAGAAGGGCGAAAAATATATCCGGTGTCCATTAATTTAAGCCGGGCATCACTATACTATGCAGATGTTTTTGAACGATATAGTTCAATATTACAGGAAAGCGGGATAAAACCGGAATACATACAGTTGGAAGTAACGGAGAGCACTATGGAGGGAAAGAAAGATATCCGCAGATTACTCGAACAGTTTAGAAGTATTGGGATTCAGATTCTTATGGATGATTTCGGTACAGGATATTCTTCTCTTTCAACATTGAATATGAGATGCTTTGATACTTTGAAGCTTGATAAGAGCCTGATTGACCATATTGGAGACAAGAATGGCGACATACTTCTATGCTATGTAATTGATATGGGACATAAGCTAGAACTACATATTACCGCCGAGGGTGTAGAGAACAATGAGCAGCTTGAATTCTTACAAAAGAATAAATGCGATGATATACAGGGATATTTATTTGCTAAACCGATGCCATCCGGTGAGTTTGAGCAATTACTGACGGCGTGACATCAATACACTATACATTTATGGAGAATACATATGTTATATATTATGAGACACGGAAAAACAGACTGGAACGCATTACATAAGCTGCAGGGGCGCACAGACATCCCTCTGAATGAGGAGGGAAGGATGATGGCCCGCAAGGCAGCTGCAGAATATGGAAATCAGCATTTTGATATATGCTATTCATCTCCGCTTGTCAGGGCTAAAGAAACAGCGGAGATTTTTTTGGCAGATAAAAATGTGCCAATTTATACAGATGAAAGGCTTCAGGAGATGAGTTTTGGAATATATGAAGGGACTGAGAACTCATTTTCAATAAAGGACTGTCCGATTAATGTATTATTTCAAAAGCCTGAGGAGTATTGTGCGGTTGAAGGCGGAGAGAGCTTAGAAGCTCTGTTTCAAAGGACAGGAGCATTTATTGATGAAGTGATTATGCCTGAGCTGGAGCAGGGAAAGGACATTCTCATTGTGGGACATGGCGCAATGAATTGCAGTATTATTGCGAAATTTAAGGGAACACCACTCAACAGATTCTGGGATGGTATGACAGGAAACTGCCAGTTGATAAAAATATTATAATTTTCACTTAATTTTTTAGTAATATTTCAAACCGATTTAAGGTTACTTTCGTATATATATTCAGAGGGGCAGAAATGCCGTGTATAGAAAGGTTAAATCGGTGGGCATATGAGAAGAGGGGTTAAAGCATATAGCAGGAAAGAAGCCGCAAGGAGAGAGGCGGTAAGAAGAGAACGCAGCACAAGATGGCTTATAGGGATAACATTAATTGTAGTTGTGCTTGCAGCGTCAGTTCTGGTGCACGATTATATTCTGGGAAGTGAAGACAGCTTCGTAAGAAAGATTGAGATGGTAAACAATGATAACCTGATAGACAGGCAGGTTCAGACTGTTGAACAGGATATTACTGAAGATACGGTTTTGAATACTATTGAAAAGAAGGACGCATATAGAATAGATGATTTCCAATGGTTGTCACAGTACCCGGAATTACCAACGGGATGTGAGATTACATCTCTTACAGCAGTTATGAATTATTATGGCATTAATGTAAGTAAAGAGGAGATGTCAGATAATTATCTGGCTAAGGGCTGGGGCAGTTTTTATGAAATGTTTCTGGGTAATCCAAGAAACAGCGACAGTTTTGGCTGTATGGCTAAACCGATTGTGGATGCGGCGAATAAGTATTTTAAGAAGAATTCAATTGATATGGAAGCTGTTAATATAAGCGGAATAGATTTTAGTGATATATTAGAATATGTGGCAGATGGTAATCCTGTGATTATCTGGAATACGATGGGGATGGCTAAAGCGTATGAGTCGCAGCGGCTCATTCTGGATGATAAAGAGTACACGTGGATTGCGCCTGAACACTGTGTTGTGCTTTTAGGCTATGACATCAATGAGAATGAGGTTTATGTGTCAGATCCACAGGTAGGCATTGTTATTAGGAACATGGATGCATTTGAGGAAAGATACGAGTCGCTCCACAGACAGGCTGTCTGTATCGAAAGATAGAATATGTCATATTAATTTACCTCCAGCGATTAATTCGATAGATATACATTAAAGAACCGGCTGCCTGAAATTATTCAGACAGCCGGTCTCTTTGTATCGGCAATAAAAATAAACCACCTGCTATGCAGGCGTGTTCCCAGAAAGC
>CAMEVC010000045.1 GCA_945939115.1 uncultured Eubacterium sp. | reverse complement strand
TTGTAGTGAACCAGGGCAGTCAGAGATATTACATTCAGGTGGCTTATGATATGACTTCTGAGGAAAAGCAAACACAGGAACTTAATTCATTCCGAAATATTCCGGATTCATTTAAGAAGATCGTTATAGTGAATGGAACGAAAAAGCCTTGGAGAAATGAGGAAGGATTCGTGATTATGGGCATGAAATATTTTCTGCTCAATGCAGATAGTTTGGAGTTTTAGTATGGATAATTAGATGATTTATTCCAGTATAGAAGATATGGATATAAAGTCAGGAGGCAGAGAAATGGCAACGTTTTATGATGAACTTATTACTGTTGACACTGACGCAAATTTCCTTCAATAGTATGAGGAGCATGACAGTAGCTACTAAAATCTACTCTTTTAAGACAACATATGCCCTTAAAGCCGCATAAATTGTGGCTTTATATTTTTTTAATAATTTCATTAGCACTCACCTCTTGACAGTGCTAACAATCAGCTGTATAACATCCATTGTAAGAGGAAATAATGTGGATTAGACATTCACACAATTAAGGAGGAGGTAATCACTATGAACATTAATAAGTTTACACAGAAGTCTATTGAGGCCGTTAACCAGTGCGAGAAGATTGCCTACGATTATGGTAATCAGGAGATTGACCAGGAACATTTTCTGTACAGTCTCTTAACTATAGAGGACAGTCTTATTGCTAACCTTATTGAGAAGATGGAAATAGATAAGGATACATTTATCCAGAATATTGAGACACTGCTTAGCCAGAAGACTAAGGTTTCAGGTAATGTGCAGCTTTATATCAGCTCAGACCTTAATAAAGTGTTAATCAATGCCGAGGATGAGGCTAAGAGAATGGGTGATGCGTATGTTTCTGTTGAACATCTTATGCTTGCGATGATTGCAGCACCTAATAAGGGGATTAAGCAGCTATTCAAGACATATGGAATTAATAGGGAAACATTTCTCTCAGCTCTTGCTACAGTGCGAGGAAGCCAGACAGTTACGACTGATAATCCGGAAGCTACCTATGATACACTAAGTAAATATGCTACAGACCTTGTGGAGAGAGCGAAGGATGGAAAGTTAGACCCTGTTATTGGACGAGATAATGAGATAAGAAATGTAATCCGAATTCTTTCCCGTAAGACTAAGAACAATCCGGTTCTTATAGGTGAGCCGGGTGTTGGTAAGACAGCGGTAGTTGAGGGACTTGCACAGCGAATTGTAAGAGGAGATGTCCCTGAGGGACTCAAGGATAAAAAGCTTTTTGCACTTGATATGGGTGCGCTTGTGGCAGGTGCCAAGTATCGTGGTGAGTTCGAGGAGAGACTTAAGGCTGTTCTTGATGAGGTGAAGAAGTCAGAAGGACAGATAATTCTCTTTATTGATGAGATTCATACTATAGTTGGTGCCGGTAAGACAGAGGGTTCAATGGATGCCGGTAATATGTTAAAGCCAATGCTTGCCCGTGGAGAGCTGCATTGTATTGGTGCCACAACCCTTGATGAACACAGGGAGTATATTGAGAAGGACCCGGCGCTTGAGAGACGTTTCCAGCCTGTTATGGTAGATGAGCCTACGGTTGAAGATACTATATCTATACTGCGTGGACTTAAGGACAGATATGAAGTGTTCCACGGAGTCAAGATTACAGATGGCGCACTGGTCAGTGCAGCAACTCTGTCAGACAGATATATTTCGGATAGATTCTTGCCTGATAAGGCTATCGATCTTGTGGATGAGGCATGTGCAATGATTAAGACAGAGCTTGATTCAATGCCGGCAGAGCTCGATGAGATGAAACGAAAGATTATGCAGTTGGAGATTGAGGAGGCTGCTCTTAAGAAAGAGACAGATAATCTCAGCAGGGAGAGGCTTGAGGCTCTCCAGAAGGAATTGTCAGAGTTGAGATCGGATTTTAACACCCAGAAGGCTAAATGGGACAGTGAGAAATCTTCTGTTGACCAGATAAGCAGACTGAAGGAGGAGATTGACCAGATTAATACCAAGATTGCACAGGCTAAGAGAGAGTATGACCTCAATAAGGCCGCTGAACTCCAGTATGGTAAGCTTCCAGAGGTACAGAGACAGTTAGAGGAAGCAGAAAAGAAGGTTAATAACAGGGATATGAGCCTTGTTCATGAGAGTGTGACAGAGGAGGAAATTGCTAAGATTATCTCCAGATGGACAGGTATTCCTGTGAGCAAGCTTAGCGAGTCAGAGAGACAGAAGACTCTGAACCTTGATGAACAGCTTCATAAAAGAGTTGTAGGTCAGGATGAAGGCGTTACTAAAGTAACGGAAGCTATTATCAGGTCTAAGGCAGGTATTAAGGACCCTACTAAACCTATTGGTTCGTTCCTTTTCTTAGGCCCTACGGGTGTAGGTAAGACAGAACTTGCAAAGGCGTTGGCAGAGAGCCTGTTCGATGATGAATCTAATATTGTACGACTTGATATGTCCGAGTATATGGAGAAATATTCTGTATCCAGACTTATCGGAGCGCCTCCGGGATATGTTGGGTATGATGAGGGTGGACAGCTTACTGAGGCTGTAAGAAGGAAACCCTATTCTGTTGTCCTGTTTGACGAAGTTGAGAAAGCACATCCGGATGTGTTTAATGTCCTCTTACAGGTTCTGGATGATGGACGTATCACAGATTCACAGGGAAGAACAGTGGATTTCAAGAATACCATTATTATTATGACAAGTAACATCGGTTCATCATATCTGCTTGAGGGTATCAATCAGGATGGCTCAATTAAGCAGGAAGCAGAGGACGCTGTCATGGGCGATTTAAAGAACCATTTCAGACCGGAGTTTCTTAACAGACTTGATGAGATAATTATGTTTAAGCCGCTTACAAAGAACAATATCAGTAGTATAATTAATCTTTTAGTAGCGGATGTTAACAGGAGGCTTGCAGATAAGGAACTTAAGATTGTGCTTACAGATGCAGCCAGAGATTATATTGTTGAGAACGGATTTGACCCGATGTACGGCGCCCGTCCTCTTAAGAGATATGTACAGAAGACAGTTGAGACTCTTGCAGCCAAGCTGATTCTTTCAGGTAATATTAATACCGGTGACAATATTGTAGTTGACCTTGCAGAGGGAAAGCTTACTGCCATGGCACAGGCAGACTCATCTGAACAAATGTAATATTTTAATAAAAAGAACTTCCATCCGGAATGATTGTTGCCGGATGGAAGTTTTTATATACAGTGGTGTGAGGGCAGATACATTTAGACAAACTGGTTTCTGTCCTTGTTGTATGAATAATTTATCATATTTAACTTGGTGTTAATATAATCTTCTGACACCATATATGCCTTGCATAATTCTGTAAGACTGTTGTAGTTATCACGAAGCTGGGTATTAACAAAACTTAAAAGAATAACCGGGTCTTTGGGCATTGAAGACATGATTCCCTCCTCAGATATTATTTACTGTCAGTTGTAATATGGCATATGTAACACATGAATATTTTGCCATAATTTGCATATTCTGTAAATGTAGTGTCTGCACAGAGAATTGTATCATTTTTAGTACAATTTAGTTGCATGATATAAATAGGGGTGTTATAATTTTAACAAGCGAGTATTTAAATTACATCATATTAAATCTATGAGGAGGATTAAAAATGGGAAAAAAATGGGTGTATTTGTTCACAGAGGGTAATGCAGATATGCGTGAGCTTCTTGGAGGTAAGGGAGCTAATCTGGCTGAGATGACTAATATTGGTCTTCCTGTGCCACAGGGCTTTACTATCACAACAGAGGCATGTACCCAGTATTATGAGGATGGTCGTGAGATTAACGATGAGATTATGGGACAGATTAATGAACATATCGTCAAGATGGAGGAGATTACCGGCAAGAAGTTTGGAGATAAGGAGAATCCTCTTCTTGTGTCTGTACGTTCAGGTGCCAGAGCATCAATGCCTGGTATGATGGATACAATTCTTAATCTTGGTCTTAATGAAGATGTTGTTAATGTTATTGCAGAAAAGTCTGGTAATCCAAGATGGGCATGGGACTGCTACAGAAGATTTATCCAGATGTATTCTGATGTTGTTATGGAAGTGGGTAAGAAGTACTTTGAGGAATTAATTGACAAGATGAAGGCTGACAGAGGAGTTAAGCTGGATGTTGACCTTACTGCTGATGACCTTAAGGAACTTGCAACACAGTTTAAGGCTGAGTACAAGGCGAAGATTGGAAGTGACTTCCCGGATGATCCTAAGGAACAGCTCTATGGTGCTATTAAGGCTGTATTCCGTTCATGGGACAACCCAAGAGCTAATGTTTACAGAAGAGATAATGATATTCCTTATTCATGGGGAACAGCAGTTAATGTTCAGTCTATGGCATTCGGTAATATGGGCGATGACTGCGGAACAGGTGTTGCATTTACAAGAGACCCGGCTACAGGAGCAAAGGGACTTTTTGGAGAATTCCTCACTAACGCACAGGGCGAGGATGTTGTTGCCGGAGTGAGAACTCCTATGCATATTTCAGAGATGAGTGAGAAGTTCCCTGAAGCATTTGAACAGTTTAAGAATGTATGTGCAACTCTTGAGAAACATTACAGAGATATGCAGGATATGGAATTTACTGTTGAGCATGGAAAGCTCTTTATGTTGCAGACCCGTAATGGTAAGAGAACAGCACAGGCAGCTTTAAAGATTGCATGTGACCTGGTTGATGAGGGCATGAGAACAGAGAAGGAAGCAGTTGCCATGATAGACCCTCGTAATCTCGATACACTTCTTCATCCACAGTTTGATGCTGCAGCACTGAAGGCTGCAACACCGGCAGGAAGAGGACTTGGAGCATCTCCGGGAGCTGCCTGCGGTAAGATTGTATTCTCTGCGGAGGATGCAGAAGCATGGAACGCAAGAGGAGAGAAGGTTGTTCTTGTACGACTTGAGACTTCACCGGAAGATATCACAGGTATGAAGGCTTCACAGGGTATCCTCACTGTAAGAGGCGGTATGACAAGCCATGCTGCTGTAGTTGCAAGAGGCATGGGAACCTGTTGTGTATCAGGATGTGGAGACATTGCCATGGATGAGGAGAATAAGAAGTTCACTCTTGCTGGCAAGGAATATCATGAGGGTGATTATATTTCTATTGATGGAACAACAGGATATATATATGACGGACAGATTCCAACAGTTGATGCAACTATAGCAGGAGAGTTCGGAAGAGTTATGGAATGGGCTGATAAGTATAGAAGATTAAAGGTTCGTACTAATGCTGATACTCCTAAGGATGCTAAGAAAGCAAGAGAGTTAGGAGCAGAGGGTATCGGTCTGTGCCGTACAGAGCATATGTTCTTTGAAGCTGACAGAATTGCTGCTTTCAGGGAGATGATATGTGCAGATACTGTAGAGGAAAGAGAAGCTGCACTTGATAAGATTCTTCCATACCAGCAGGGAGATTTTGAAGCACTTTACGAGGCTCTTGAAGGTAATCCGGTAACAATCAGATTCCTTGACCCACCACTCCATGAATTCGTTCCTACTGAAGAGGAAGATATCGAAAAGTTAGCTAAAGCACAGGGAAAGTCAGTTGAGACTATCAGGAATATAATTGCAGGTCTGCATGAATTCAACCCAATGATGGGACATCGTGGATGCCGTCTTGCAGTAACATATCCTGAGATTGCCAAGATGCAGACAAAAGCGGTAATAAGAGCTGCAATTAATGTAAAGAAGGCTCATCCGGAATGGAATGTTAAGCCAGAAATAATGATTCCTCTTATCTGCGAAGTTAAGGAATTGAAATATGTTAAGAATACCGTTGTTGAGACTGCTGATGCGGAGATTAAGGCAGCAGGAATTGATCTTGAGTACGAGGTTGGTACTATGATTGAGATTCCAAGAGCAGCACTCACTGCTGATGAGATTGCAAAGGAAGCTGATTTCTTCTGCTTCGGTACTAACGATCTTACTCAGATGACATTCGGTTTCTCAAGAGATGATGCCGGTAAGTTCCTTAGCGCTTATTATGATTCTAAGATATTTGAGAATGATCCATTCGCTAAGCTTGACCAGAATGGTGTTGGTAAGCTTATGGAGATGACAATTAAGCTTGGAAGACCGGTTAATCCTAACCTTCATATTGGAATTTGCGGAGAACATGGAGGAGACCCTGCATCAGTTGAGTTCTGTCATAAGATTGGCCTTGACTATGTAAGCTGCTCACCTTTCAGAGTTCCTATCGCAAGACTCGCTGCAGCGCAGGCTGCGATTGCCCAGAAGTAGGCGAATGCTATTTATTTAGTGTAAAGCTGGACTTTGAGAAAGCAAAAGAATATAGAAAAAATTATGGTGCATACCTACGGCATAATCAGTGGAATGACATTGATATTGAGGTTTGTATGCTGATATGAGATTTTCGTCCCACTATTTACAGAAATGTAGGTAGTGGGATTTTTTGTTTAGTAAATTATATTGATAAATTTCTGATTTTGACATATAATAATATTACAAACACATGCAAAATAACTACACAAAGTATGGTGAAGGAGGAATCATCATGGCAGAACAGGTATTGATTCAATTTCGTGCAGACAAAGCATTAAAACAGGAGGTTGCAGAGATTTACGAGACTCTTGGTATGGATTTACCAACAGCTTTCCGTATGTTTATGACCAGAAGTAAAATGGTTAAAGGGCTACCATTTGAGGCAACACTACCAGAAACAACAATTACAAAGGCAGAGGCTAAGAATGCATTCTATGAGTTGAGAGAGCAGGCTGCTGATGTGCCAGAGATGTCTCTTGATGAAATTAATGCTGAAATATCAGCTGTCAGAGCGGAAAGAAAAAGATAAGTGCTTATGGTGTATTATGCAGTTATAGATACAAATGTTTTCATTTCAGCTTTGCTCTCAAAACGTGCAGATGCAGCAACAGTACGAGTATTAGATGCAATGTTTGATGGTAAAATTGTACCGCTGTATCACGAAGATATTTTAGCATAATATGATGAAGTGCTTCATAGAAGCAAGTTTCATTTTAAAGAAGAGACAATCCGGCTGGTTATAAATGCAGTGAAACAATATGGTATGGAAGTGTTCCCACAACCCACAGGTGAGATACTGGTTGACATGGATGATTTGGTATTTTACGAGGTTGCTATGGAGAAGAGAGACGATGATGCCTATTTGGTAACAGGTAATCAGAAGCATTATCCGATAAAGAACTTTATTGTAACGCCAGCTGAAATGATTGAGATTATTGATAAGTAAGCGGCAGTAGAAAAGCTGTTGTAAATAGGCTTGTTTGTGTATTAAGCTTATTTACGTCAGAAAGATAGAAAAGGGGCTGAAGCATGAGAAGAAAAAGAGTAAGTGCGACAACCATAATAGGAGGTTCTGATGGACCTACATCAATATTTTTAGTAGGAAATAAAAGGGGAAAGCTTTCTTTAAGACAAAAATTTGAACGTGAATGTTATGAGGTGAGAAAAAAGAGAGTAGAGAAATCTATAAAGGCAGATGCTCATACAATGGACGAAGTGAGTGAGTACATTGTAAATGAGCTTGGATATATAGAAGTGGATAAATCAGAATTCAGATATAAAGAAGAGTACAGGGAAATGAGAGCATCATTTCTTATGCAATATAAGCCAGAATTATTAGGAGAGTTAGCAGAAATTCCTAAGCTTGAAAATCATGATGAAAAAAGTTTGAGGTGTTTTTTTGAACAATTAGAAATGAGGCGAAAAGCAGCAGAGAGTATTTCGACTGATTTATTTGATATTGACCTGCACATTTTTGCTAAGATGACTAATAATCTGGAGTCAAGTTTTTTGATTGAGAAGAATTATGAATTAATAAGTAGTTCTTCATCAGGCTCTAAAAGTGAAATGAAGAAATTTGAAAAACTATTTAGAAAAGTTTATATGTATTACGGAGTTACGCAAAAAGATATTGATGAGCAAACGAAGCGTTATGAAGAGTTAGTAAGAGTCTTAGCAAAATAATTTGTTCTTAGTTGTTGTATAGCGGTTAAATGAAAAACTAAATTCCAGTTCAAACTGATTTGAACTCGTATTTTCGATTTTGAGCAACTTTTTTGAAGATACCCTATACAAAAGTACCC
>CAMEVC010000044.1 GCA_945939115.1 uncultured Eubacterium sp. | reverse complement strand
CATTGGAGGTATGGACGATGAGAATGATACCAAAAAAAGAAACGCTTACAATTGAATTTAAAAGTGATGTTGACTGTATTGACGAGAAAGAACTCGTTTCAGAAATTGTCGGTATGACAAATACTGAAGGAGGAGTATTGTATCTTGGAGTCGAAGACAATGGTGATATAACAGGCGTACACAAAAAACACAAAGATCCGAATGGAGCCATGGCTTTGATTGCTAATAAAACAGTACCATCATTATCTGTGCGCGCTGAAATTATCGAAGAAGAAGGAATTGAGGTCCTTCAGATACAAATTCCTATGAGCAAGACGATTATTGCGACATCGGATGGAAAGATACAAAGAAGACGTTTGAAACCAGATGGAAGTCCGGAAAATGTTCCTATGTATCCGTATGAAATTCCTGGAAGATTATCAAGCCTCAGCCAGCTTGATTATTCGGCGCAAATTCTTATAGGCGCGACTATGGATGATTTGGATGTAAATGAGAGAGATAGACTTCGCAATATCATCAAATATCGCAAAGGTGATAAGACCCTACTAGAGCTTACGGATGAAGAGCTTGATAAGGCTTTGCAACTTGTAAAGGAAGAAGCGGGTGTTTTATATCCAACAGTTACAGGGATGCTGTTGCTGGGAAAAGAAGATAGAATCGCTGAATTATTACCTACGGCGAAATCAGTATTTCAAGTTCTTGAAGGTACAAAAGTCAGAAAAAATGAGCAAACATCAAAGCCTTTGCTTGCTACTTTTGAAATGTTTGAAGAATATATGAAAGCATGGAATCCGGAAAGAGAAATGGAATATGGCTTATTTAGAGTGCCGATTCCAGAGTTCTCAGAAGCTGCATATCGTGAAGGTTTAGTAAATGCGTTCTGCCATAGAGACTATACTGTAATTCAGGCTGTGAGAGTTGCTATTGAGGATGAGGGATTAACAATTAGTAGTCCTGGAGGATTTATTGAGGGTGTGAATTTGAAAAACTTACTAACAGTAGAACCTCACGGGCGTAATCCGGTATTAGCAGATGCATTAAAGAGAATAGGTCTTGCTGAAAAAACAGGTAGAGGAATAGATAGAATTTTTGAAGGTTCTATCGTATTTGGTAGACCTTTACCAGATTATTCGGAAACAACATCAACATATGTAAAGCTGTTTATTCAGAGAGCAGAGCCTGATTTGGCATTTACAAAGATGATTTCAAATGAGGAGAATCGATTGGGAAGGTCATTGCCTATTAACTCGTTATTGATTCTTTCAGCCTTGCAAAGCCAGCGTAGGTTAACAATTGCAGAAATTGCAGAGGTAACGAATATTGGGGAAATACGTGCTAAAGCAGTTGTGGAAAAGTTGGTTGAAGCTGGTTTGGTTGATGCTAGCGGTAATAATAAGTCGCGATTCTATATACTTAGTTCCAAGGTATATAAAGAGCAGGATAACATCGTAGGATATGTTCGTCAGACAGGAATTGATGCAGTGAAATATGAAGCGTGGATTATGGAACTAATACAGAAGCAAGGCGGAATGATTACAAG
This sequence comes from uncultured Eubacterium sp., assembly GCA_945939115.1. GTDB lineage: Bacteria > Bacillota > Clostridia > Lachnospirales > Lachnospiraceae > Lachnospira. The sequence goes on along the minus strand of CAMEVC010000044.1, from coordinate 7,487 downwards.
GGATAATGTTGTAAAATTACTAAATGTTACTCCATCACAAGCCTATCGTTTGTTGAAAAAAATGTCTGATAAGGGACGGATTAAACTTGTTGGAAGTGGTCGCTCTGCATATTATGAATTGGTTAAATAAACGCACGATAAACGCACGCGTGCGTTTACGCAATCTTTAATATCTCGCATAAAGTATGTTCCTCCAAAAAAGAAAGGTCTGCTAAGCCATCCTACCCAATCGGAAACAGCGCCACATACTTGAACATCATAATGAAGTGGCACACACTTCCTGCCATAACAAACAGGTGGAATATCTCATGGCTGCCGAAATTCCTGTGCCTTGCATTGAATATAGGCAGCTTCAGGGCATATATAACGCCACCTACAGTGTATATAATGCCTCCAGCCAGAAGCCATGCAAATGCCCCAGCCGGCAGTGCATTAATCAGCTGGGTGAATGACAACACACAAGCCCAGCCCATGATAATATACAGAGCCGAAGAAACCCAGCGTGGGCATGTAACCCAGCACAGCTTGAATATAATGCCTATAATGGCGATACCCCATACAAGTGCAAGAAGCCCATAGCCCACAGGACCATGAAGCACAATCAGGCACACCGGCGTGTAGGAACCGGCAATCATTACCGAAATCATGCAGTGGTCAAGCTTCTTTAGCATCTTATTAATCCTTGGTGATATGTCAAATGTATGATAAGTGGTACTTGCCCCGTACAGCATAACCATGCTTACTATAAATATAGACAGAGAAGCCACATGAATCAGGTCCGGCGCCCGCAGAGCCTTAATAATAAGAGGCATGCCGGCAAATATAGCCATAAGCATTCCAATAAAATGAGTAATAGCACTGCCAGGGTCTTTTATCTTTGAGGTAGTGATTGTTTTAATCATCTTTTCCATAAAATCTCCATCCTCCAATCTTTCAGAAAAAATGTGCATGAGAAAGATACACACAACACAATACACAACAAAACACACAACACAATATACAATACGTTATGCAACACAATACAAAACACAATATGTATAACTGTTACACGTAGTAATTAAAACTACATGACGTGATTATAATATTACTTATCATGAAAAAATGCAACATAAAAATAAAAAAATCCACAAAGAAAGACTAATATATGGTATCATATAGCTGTTATCCACAAAATGGATATTACGATATGCGGGTTAACAAGTCAGAACCTTTATCCTGCAAGCAGGAACGAATTCTGACCTTATGACTCATGTATTATCATATGGATATGGAGAAGGGAACAATGTACAAAAAAGTAAAAAAGATGTCATATGGATTGATACTGGCAGCTTTGCTGGCGGTATCTTTTACTGCGTGCCAGGCAGATAACAGGCAGGGCAGGGAAACAGGGATGAATGCAGCAAACCAGTCAGCAGGTCAGGCAGTAGACCAGTCAGCGGGGCAGGTAGCAGATCAGACGGGAAATAAATCAGGAAATCAGTCAGGAAATCAGTCGGAAAATCAAGTGGCAGGTCGGTCAGCAAACCAGGCAGAAAAGACCACAGAACACCAGCATACTTACCATGAAGAACAGGTGCCTGGCAGTTGCGTTGCCTACACTAAGACAGTATACACATGTACTGGCTGTGGCGATACATATGAGGAGATTCATGAGGAAGCAGGCTACAGCGGACATCAATATGAGGAAAGAAGAACTCAGGCAACATGTACAGAAGCTGCAAAGATAATATATACATGTTCAGTCTGCAAAGACTCCTATAGCGTTGATGATGAGAATAACCCTGCACTTGGACATGAATCCGTATTTCAGTCAGTTGTTGTGACAGCAACAGATACCTCCCCGGGAGTTAAGAGATTTGCATGTAAAAGATGTGGGGAATACAGTGATGTTAATTATGCTCTTCCACACAAGGTTAATGCCTATAATGGAACACAGATTGTCTACGGATATTGGGACAAGGAGTGCGAGAAGGAGATAGCATCCATACTTGACGAATACAGGAAAGCCAATGGCCTCAGACCATTCCTGTCATATTCCGAGCTTAGTCAGACAGCTCGCACACGGGCAATGGAGATAGCATACTCATACAGACATAATCATTCACGTCCTACTAATACATCATGGAGAACAGCATATAACAGTAATCTGGGGACATGTGGTGAAAATATAGCAGCCGGACAGGAAGATGCTCAGGCAGTAATGTATGCCTGGAAGAATTCAAGCAGTCATAATGAAAATATGCTTGACCCTGACTTTGACAGCGTGGGAATAGGCGTATTTGTGCGGGTGGACTGTGTAGAAAGTGGTGAGGTGACAGTGCCGGACCCTGAGGGCTTATCATATAATGACAGATATTACGTCCAGTCATTCTCAGATTAAACCCAGGCAGTAAGTATCGCAACTGAGTCAGCATACATCACAATTGAGCTATAATGTGTATCGCAACTGAGTCAGCATACATCACAACTGAGCTATAATGTGTATCGCAACTGAGTCAGCATATATTACAACCTGTGCCATAATGTGTATCACAACTGAGCCAACACAACATAAAGGATGTGTAGACTGACAAAACCACATAATGTTGTGAAAGCCAGTAAAATACAGGCTTTCATGCGAAAAATATCTGATAATTTCATTGACAAAGGCGTATTATCATTCTATTATAAAATTAATTAATAAAATACACCAAAGGGGACAGAAAGATATGGTTAGATTAGCAAAAAGAATCAAAGCTGTTGTATGCGCATCCATTCTGGTGGCATCTACAGCAATTGCAAGTTTAGTACCTGCAACACCGGTTAAGGCAGAAGCACCTGCAGGCTGTTCAATCAGTATCGTTGCACAGGATGAGTACAATGCCGGAGAGACAGTAAAGATTAAGACAAGCTTTACAGACGCAACCAAGGTAACTTATGAATTCTATTCACAGAGCTTCAATCCATATTATGGATATGTACCTTCTACTAAGAAGTTCTCAGTAGAGAAAGATATTTCGGATGAAGATATTACAACAGGTGATGATGTGGTTATTGACATTCCATCTAATGCACGTGGAACATACACAGTGAAAGCTGTATTTTCTAATGATGATGATGAGGAAACAACTGTAAAAGCAGCAACTAAGTTATCAGTTAAGAACAGCAGCTATGACAAATCAATGGCTTACTATTACTATTTGAATGGTAATAGTGGAAGCATATCAGACCCATATCTGTATTATCTGTTATCAGATGATGAGAATACAGATAAGAATGCATTACTTTACTATTATTACCTGAATAATAACAGTGGAAGCTCAACAGTACCATCATGGTATTACTATTACCTTCTTGATGATGATGAAGATAATGATAATAACGCATTACTTTACTATTATTACCTGAATAATAACAGCACAAGCTCAACAGTACCATCATGGTATTACTATTATCTTCTTGATGATGATGAAGACAACGATAATGATGCGTTACTTTACTATTATTATCTGAATAATACCAGCAGCACAACACCATCATGGTATTATTACTATCTTCTTAACAAATAGAATGTAATTACGAAGTGCAATTATGCATTATATAATAAGCCCGGCAAGGAAGAATTATGAAAGAACAATTCTTCCTCTGCCGGGCTTAACGTATCTGAAACTTAATAAGTTATGTTAAGCTTTATCGTATGATTAACACCGCCATACTTCGGATCGTTGAAGTACAATCTTATGGTGTGGGTTCCGGGCTGCAGACTGTCCAGACTCTTGAAGTAATAATTAGAATTCTTAGTTGAGTAGGAAAGGGATGGGGATATACCGATACAGTTCATAGCCTCAATCTCCTTTGAAAGTTCTTCCGTTACATGTCCCTTCCGGAAAGTGTACTCATCCTTGGTGGTTTTAATATACGGGTCAGTCAGAACAATCTCATAGTTGTGGTAAGAGAACTTAGAAACATCCATATCTACATACCCTTCGATACCATCAACAGTGTTGGTAACACCGTACTGCCACATGTCATACTTGTACTTGAAATCCGGTCCCGGCTCCTTGGCAGTCCATCGCTTGCTGGTGTAGTAGTTCTTCTTGTAATACATGGCAAGCCATACCTTGTATTTGCTGGTGAGAGTCTTCGCATCAACAATATTGTACCAGTCGTTGCGGCAGAAATATATCATCGGAGTATAACCCGCATCTGCTATCTTATCTGCAAATGTAGTGCAGATTGAGGTTAATGCAGATTTACTTATCTTATACTTGGCAACGCGGTAGCCCTTAGCAGATTCCCAGTCAAATGCCACCGGATATATGATGTTATACTTCTTAATAAGGTTAATACAGTATTCTGCCTCGGCAGCAGCCTCCTTAGTGTTAATTGCCTGGGAGAAGAAATATATTCCCACCTGTAATCCGTTGGCGAGGGCACCTTCTATATTCTTCTCAAATGCTTTATCCGTATACAATGCACCGTCAGAACCGGTTGAACGTCCTCCGCACTTAATAATTACGAAATCCATGCCAGAAGCCTTGACCTTAGCCCAGTCGATTTTCTTCTTATCACTCTGGTAATGGGATACATCTATACCGAAGCACATGTCTTTAGTTTCAAGCAATTCCGTGGTGGTTGGTTCATCTTCAACAACAGCAGCTTCATTGGCATCACTGGATTCCTCAACTACGTCGTTGCTTGTCTTGGCGGCAGCGGCAGCGGCTTCGGCGGCGGCCTTGGCAGCAGCTTCCTCCTCTGCCTTGATTTTCATCAGGCGTTCATTAACTATATTATTGTATGTGTCCTCATCAGGTATTGAATCTACTGATGCAAGATATGTTGCTGTATCAGATTCCTGATTGTAGTACGCCAGTTTCGATGATAAAGCTGATGTTACAGCACTATAGTCCTTATATGTAAACCCGTCTTTAATAGAGAATGCAGAACTATACTCAAGCTTGTCTGTATATGGGGTATAAGCCTCATCAATAAGTTCGTCATTAAGTAACCGCTCAGTAACAGCGTCGACAATCTGCTGTTTCTCATTATCAAGCTCTCCGGGAGTGCTGTTGATGGCTGATAAAGCACCGGACATGACAGTAAGCTTTTCCGTTGCTTCACCATCTATATCATACAGAATTCCGGAACTGGAATAGATGTTCTGTAATTCCCTTAACTTCTGGGCTTTAATAACCTGATTAGCCCTCTCCGCCTCAGCCAGCTTTAACTGTTCTTCTGCAATAGATTCTGATTCCGCTATAGAGGCAGCCTCTGCCGCAGCTAGAGCCGCCGCAGTATCCCTTGAATGTTTCATATACACAGCAGTTCCACCAATGGCAAGAATTAAAGCAGCCGCTCCAATGGCAGCTCCTGTTATAAGTTTCCTTTTAGATGTTTTAGATGGCTTGGTAGAATGATTGGTAGAGTGCTTTGAAGAATGCTTCGTTGAAGGCTTCCTTTTACCAGATTTCTTGGAATGCCCCTTCGTAGGCTTATCATGAGAATCATCATAAGAACCATCATAAGTATCATTCTCAAACCCATCAGTATCCTTGTTATCAGTATCATCATCAAATTCATAATCAAGCACATCATCAAGCTGGACTTCCGTATAGTCTTTCATATTATTCTCTCTCTCATCCTTATTAGTATAGGGTATCCACATGAAGAATACTCAACAGCTATTATATTTCTATGAGGTTGGATTTTCAAGGATAAATATGGAGAGGATATTCTTTTATTAACATAGAGAAATTAATTGATAAGGTGAAAGAAAAGGTGAGAGGAGAATAAATGGGAAAATATGGCAGAATGTATAGAAAAAGAGAGGGTAGTGTGTTATAGTAAATACACTGGGTGGGTTATGTGTATAATATGTTTGAAGGTGGTTTATACAATGGCAGGTATATCAAAGGTACTGGAAACAGAATTGAATGGCTTGAAGGTTAATCTTTTTGAATTTGATATTGAAAATGAAGAAAGCTTTAATGAGATAAAAGCATATTTAGTTAATAAAGTAAAAATATCTAAAGTACATGATATAGAAGAATATGATTTGACGTATTATGGAACAAAAAATTTGAACCCAGATTTTGTAGCTAGATTTAATGAGCAGGTTTCAAAAATCAATATCCCTAAAAAAACGAAAATATCACAATTTGATGTTCGAAGAGAACGCGTGACAGAATGGATGGCACAGTATTTGTTAGAACAAGAATATGGTTGTAAGTTTTACGATGAAGCTGATAAAAGAGTAAATTTAAAAACCGTTGAAATTGATAAGCATACTGACGGGATAGATGTTCCTGGTATTTGGATAGATAATGATAGAATTCGATTTGTTGTATGTGAGGTCAAGGCATCTGAAGCAAATCAAATACCATGTGATTCTGTGAAACCTTTACAAGAGGATATTCAGAAAGCTATTGATGATGTAGATAATCGGGTTTCTCACGAAATTTTGGAATATATGCATGGTATAAGAAACGTTAAAATGCAGGACGATATATTAGAAAAAATAGTGGACTTCTTAGCGCAACTAATTGCGGGAGAAAAGAAAGACTTAGCAGATAATATAATGTTCTTCCCGTTTTTACTTAGAAATAACGAGAAAATTGTGCCGGAGATGAACATAGACGATTATAAAAATTTTTCTTTACATGGAGTCAAAAGTGAAAATGTCGAGAATATAATTTTATCATTTAGGAAGAAATTTTCTGAATTTAGCAATGAAGTCTATGAAGAGGCGATAGGTGAATAGCAATGGAATATATTGAGAGCATAATAAATACAATAGAAAAAGTGTTTAATGTAAGCGAAGAAAATATTTCTTCGCTTACTGTTATGCTCTCAGATATTGAAACTAGTCATTTATATAATAAGTTTTCTGCAGAAGACCATAGTAAGAAATATTTGAATAGTGATTTACTTTCTAAGGCAAATTTGCTGAATGCATTATTGGAAATTGTTTTAGAAAATCCAAATATGGATTTAATAGAGAGAGACAAACGAAAAGGGTTACTTGCAGGTTTATGCGAAACAGTAGCATCTCTGTATGAACAAGTTTTGAATCAGATTAACGATAATGAGTGTTGGGAAAATATGTCATATCTGGTTATGTATAGTATGTTATCTTATATGGCAGATAAACAGACAATGTCTGATTTGGTTATTCAGGAGTATAATGCTAAATTGACCAATATGATGAGTTTATACAATGAATTTCCAACAATTCAGAAATTAGAATATGATACATACTATCTAATTGTATTATTGATGAGTAATATTAAAAATTACGATGGATTGACACAGTTAAATTCTTTTATCAAAAGGGCGAATGATAATTTAGATGAGGCTCAAAGGGAAGAACTTGCAAAAGCTGAATTAGATATAACTGCTGGACTAAAGATTGCCTCTTATGGAAACATTATTTATTTGACGACGGTTTTAAAAGAATATCTTTTTAGCGGTAAGATTGATAGCTCGGAAAATCAAGATATATATAGTGT
>CAMEVC010000043.1 GCA_945939115.1 uncultured Eubacterium sp. | reverse complement strand
ACCACAGGCTTATAGCCGCAGAGCAAACCACCAGCTGAGCTGGTGGTCATGATTGTGTAAGTATGCATAAGCGTATATTAATAATATCGTTTTGATAGTTTGCCGGAACATTTTATAAATGCAGGAAAAAGAAATGCGTCTGCTGCAACCCATGCTATTGGAGATGCAAGGCAGGCTCCCATGAAACCAATATGTGGTATTAGGATTACAGCGGCGAATGCGCGTCCTATCATCTCAAGTATTCCCGCTGAAATGGCAAATACAGAGAAGCCCATTCCTTGTATACAGAATCGCACTACATTAACACCCGTCAGTGGTATGTAAAAAATTGCTGAAGCAAGAATAAACTGTCTTGTCAGTGCAATGATTGTTGTCTCGGATGCATCTACAAAGAGTAATGCTATGTAATCTGTGGTAAAGTAGAGAACTGCTAAGGATATCACGCTGTATATTGTTCCGATTATCATGGCTGAATGTACACCCTGCCCCAGACGTTTTATCTTGGCTGCCCCGACATTTTGTCCGGCATAAGTTGCCATGGTGGAACCTAATGCATCAAAAGGGCAGCATGTAAAGTTAAACATTTTAGAACCAGCTGTCATTGCGGCAACATATGTTGAACCCAGTGTATTTACTGAGGCCTGGAGGATTGTGCTTCCTATGGCGGTAATAGAATATTGAAGCCCCATAGGAACACCATTTATGCAGAGATTTTTAATAAATCTGGAATCAATAATCCGCTCTGACTTATCGCTTTTGAGGATGTCATATTTCTTATACATATATATAAGACAGGCGATTCCTGATATAAACTGAGCGGTTACAGTAGCCCATCCGGCTCCTGCCACTCCCATGCGGCATACCAGAATGAACACAAAATCCAGCGCAACATTCATAACTGATGAAAGAACTAGAAAGACAACAGGAGTTTTACTATCGCCCAGGGAACGTATAACTCCGGAGACCATATTGTATAAAAATACAGTCGGTATACCGATAAATATCACTATTATATAATTATATGCATGGTCAATTATATCTGCAGGAGTGTTAAGAAGTATAAGAATTTTGCGGCAGAATATGACAGAGACGACTGTGAGTGCTATTGCGAATAAAATGCTGCAAATGTAACCATTATATACATATTTTCTTAGGTCTGATGGCTTTCTTGCGCCAAAACACTGTGCTACAGGGATTACAAAGCCATTGCAGACACCCATACAGAAACCAATAACCATGAAGTTGATAGAACCTGTAGCACCAACACCGGCAAGCGCTTCAACACCAAGTGTTTTTCCTACAATAATTGTGTCAACAAGGTTGTAGAACTGCTGAAACAGCATCCCGAAAAGCATTGGAACTGCAAAACCGAGGATTAACTTAGCAGGTGAACCTTTTGTCATGTCTTTTACCATATGTATTTCTCCTTCTTTCTTTAGAATTATTTAGCCAAAGCCAACTGATTATACACTATTTTATGAAGGAATCCAATTAATTTTGTACGAATCAGGATTGATTTATATCACTTGTTAATATAGCGTATGTCTGCTAAAATGCATAAGTATATACAGGCTGGAGGCGCACATGAAAAAGGATTTTAGTGTCAGGAGGCTGACAACATTGGCTCTTCTGACAACGATTGCATTAACGATATTTGTTGTTGAATCGGCAATACCTGCTTTTATTCCAATACCGGGAGTGAAGCTGGGACTTGCCAATATTGTTACGCTTTTTGTTATAAAACGATACAGGATAAGCGATGCTGCCATTGTGCTGGGAATGAGAATTGTGCTGGCAACCATATTTGCAGGACAGGCGGTATCATTTATATATAGTGTCAGTGGTGGCTTTTTATGTCTTGTGGTTATGGCAGCAGTTAATAAGCTGCTTAAGGGAAATTACATTTTTCTTACAGGAATACTGGGAGCAGTGTCGCATAATGTGGGGCAGATTCTGGCGGCTTTCTTTGTGTTAAGGTTGTCAGGAATATTTGCATATATGCCCTTTCTTATGATAAGTGGAATTGTCACTGGACTGTTTACCGGGCTTGTGTGTTATTTTGCAGACAGATATATTCCGAAGAACGCCATTTAGGAGGTTTCTATGAGTGTTAAGAAGAGAGCTGCCGTGATTGCTGCAGTTATCGCCGTGATTCTTGTGGCAAGCGTGGCAGCAATTATATATATGAAATCAGATATATACATGAAATCAGAGAACAGAGAGGGCAGGGCTGTTGCTTATATATACAGGGATAATGAACTGTTAGAAAAGGTTAATCTTTCTGATGTTGACAGTCCCTATTCTTTCAGGATTGAATATGGAGACGGGGATTATAATGACATTGAAGTGCGCAAGGGCAGTATAGGTATCGTTGGAGCAAGCTGTCCGGACAAGCTGTGTGAGCATATGGGTTTCATATCTGATGCGCTGATGCCCATCACATGCCTGCCGAATCATCTTGTTATAAGAATTGTTATAGAGGGAGAGGAACAGCCTTCCCTTGACAGTGTAGTGTATTAATGGCGGATGTTATTATTTCATCCATCGGCCGGATGCGCCACAAGGAAGGACAAGACCGTTGCTTGTAACAGGGAGGCCGACCTCCTGAGAATCGCAGTGACCGCCAAATGACTTTAATTCAGTGCTTAGCATGTATGTCAGTACTGCCGGCTGAAGTCCTGTGGTGTATGAATTAATAAGAAAGAATAATGGTTCATCAGACAGAAGCTGTGCACAAAGCTTAACAAGCGGGTGTATGGCTTCTTCTATTTTCCAGATTTCGCCCTTTGGCCCTCTTCCGTAGGATGGAGGGTCCATAATAATTGCATCGTAGTGATTGCCCCTTCTGATTTCACGCTCAACAAACTTGACGCAGTCATCAACTATCCAGCGGATAGGCTTGTCGATTAATCCCGAAGACTGGGCATTTTCTTTAGCCCATGACACGATACCCTTAGAGGCATCAACGTGCGTTACATTGGCTCCGGAAGCAGCGCATGCCAGTGTCGCTCCGCCGGTATAAGCGAAAAGATTGAGAACCTTGACTGGTTCATTTCCACGCTTTGCCTTAGCGTCTGAGATTATTCTTCCAAACCAGTCCCAGTTGGCAGCCTGCTCAGGGAATATGCCCGTGTGCTTGAAGCTGAAGGGCTTTAAATTAAATGTCAGCTCCTGTGCAAAGGATGGGCTTTTGTAGTGAATCTGCCACTGCTGAGGCAGGTCGAAGAACTCCCATTCCCCTCCGCCTTTAGAGCTTCTGTGATAGTGTCCGTTCATATTATTCCATCCGCGCTCCTTACGCGGAGTGTCCCATATTACCTGAGGGTCGGGACGTACAAGAATATACTGGCCCCAGCGTTCCAGCTTTTCGCCCTTAGATGTATCTATTACTTCATAATCTTTCCAGTTGTCAGCGATAAACATAATCAAGTATCCTTTTCTATATTAAAATATTGCGGTATTAAGCCGCATTTTCTATCAAATAATTATATACGAAAATATTAATAACTGCAATCGTGCAAAATTCTTTAGAACTTTAGGGAATTATGTTAATATATTTCTGTGAAAATGTTTTCTTCTAATATTAGGTTAAGAGGCGGTGCAGATTGAAGAAGTTTGATTTTAAGAATATTAAGAAGGATATTATTTCGGGTATTATTGTGGCGCTGGTGTCAATTCCTATATCTATGGGATATTCGCAGATAGCGGGTCTTCCGGCAGTATACGGATTGTATTGCTCAATCTTACCTGTGTTTATCTATGGTATACTCACATCTTCTCCACAGTTCGTGTTTGGAGTTGATGCAACTCCGGCGGCGCTGGTTGGAGGAACACTTGCTGCGATGGGAATTGCGTCGGGTTCAGATGAAGCTAAAGCGGTTGTTCCTGTTATTACATTAGTTGCAGCGCTATGGCTTCTGCTTTTCTTTTTTGTTAAAGCAGGGCGTATTGTGAAATATATTTCTACACCGGTAATGGGTGGATTTATCAGCGGAATTGGAGTGACTATAATACTAATGCAGACGGCCAAATTGTTTGGAGGTAATGCGGGGACAGGAGAGGCTGTTAAACTGCTGATGCACATATGGGGACAGCTTGATTCGTTTAATCTGCTTTCCGCTGTTCTGGGAGTCGGAACGGTTGTGATAATTCTAGTGGCTAAAAGGTTTATACCGAAATTCCCTATGTCGGTGCTTCTTATGTTTCTTGGGGCAGGCGCAACCGCGGTATTTCATATTGACAGATTCGGAGTAAATCTCCTGCCCCATGTAGAGCCGGGACTTCCGGGATTGTCTCTGCCGGATATGAGCATAGTGTTGGATAATCCTGCGGATATTATACTTCTGGGGCTTTCTGTGGCGGGTGTTGTTATGGCTCAGACGCTGCTTGCAACAAACAATTATGCCAACAAATATAACTATAAGGTCAGCAATAACAGGGAAATTCTTTCTTATGCGGCTGCGAATGCGGCGTCAGCAGTGATTGGAGGCTGTCCGCTCAACGGAAGTGTGTCAAGAACAGGAATTGCAGACCAGTTTGGGTGTAAGTCACAGATTATGTCCATAACAGCATCTATTACAATGCTTTTGATTGTTCTTTTTGGTACACCTGTACTTGAATATCTTCCGGTACCTGTTCTTACAGGCATAGTTATCGCAGCCCTTATAGGTATTACGGAATTCGGTCTTGCAGCCAAATTATGGAAGACAGACCATACGGAATTCGCTATATTTGTTGGGGCGTTTCTTGGAGTGCTGCTTTTTGGTACTATATATGGCGTAATTATTGGCGTTATACTTTCTTTTCTGGCTGTTATTGTCAAGGCAGTGGAGCCGCCAAGAGCTTTTCTTGGCGTGATTCCGGGGCAGGATGGCTTCTACAGTCTTAACAGATACAGGAACGTAAAGAAGATAAAAGGAGCTGTTATATACAGATTTAACGGTTCGCTGTTCTTTGCCAATATTAATACATTTGTTGATGATATTGAAAATAGTATTGATGATACCACTAAAATAGTAATAGTTGATGCGGGGGCAATAGGCTCAATAGATGTCACTGCCGTTGAGAGGCTGCTTACATTGTATAGAAATCTTGAGAATAAGGGAGTGAAGTTCTATATTACAGAGCATTCTCATACGCTCAATGACCAGTTAAGAGAGCTGGGGGCAGGCAGTCTTGTGGAGAAGGGTGTAGTGAGAAGAACTATTCCTCTGGCATTGAGAGATGCGGGAGTAGACAGACCGTATCCGCTTGAACAGACGGAAAGATATAATGCGATACTTGGCGAACAGCATGAGGATAATGAGAAGCTTGCTGAAATTGAGTGGGCTTTTGGAAAGGATGCAGATGAATGGCTTGAGAAGATGGCTGCTGAGATGGAAAGTACTATTACCAGAAGTGATGAATCCATGGAAAATGTCATTGTTAATGCGGAGAAGCATGCTGCCTGGGGAAGAATTGGTCTGTTTGATGAGGATGAGCTGCTGGATCGCTTGGAGATGCGCCTTCTGGACAATAAGAAATATCAAAACTTTGATATTGACAATATTGAAAAACGTATTGATGAGCGAAGGATTATTGTTGAGCGCAAGCTGTCTGAAATCAATCCGGATGCGATACATTTGTTAAAGGAACACAGAAAAGAGGTTCTGGCAAGGTTCAAGATGCACAATCCTTATGCTTATGAACATATGATGAAGCAGAGAAAGGAACATTTCGAGCAGTTAAGGAAAAAAGATCCTGTGCTTGCCGAGAAACTGAAACATTTCTATAATATTTCTGATGACAATAAATAATTATAAAACGGAGAATAATGTGAATATTTTAAATGTAGAAAAGGTTAGTAAGACCTATGGGGAAAAGGCGCTTTTTGAAAATATAAGCCTTGGTATTAACAGTGGAGACAAAATTGGTCTTATTGGTGTTAACGGAACGGGTAAATCTACCCTTCTTAAGATTATAGCCGGGATTACTGAGCCGGACGATGGGCAGGTTGTAAAGGGCAAGGGTATAACAACAGCATATCTGGCGCAGACACCGGAGTACTATGAACATGAAAATGTGCTGGAGTATGTTATGCGTGGAAAGACTGATGATAGTCGTCCAAAGGCTAAGGAAATTCTTAATAAACTAGGGATTACAGACCACGATGCAATGATGAGTGTGTTATCCGGAGGACAGAAAAAGAGGGCTGCTCTTGCCAGGACTCTTGTCGAGCCTGCAAGGCTTCTCATTCTGGATGAGCCTACAAACCACCTTGACAATGATATGGTTTTATGGCTGGAGCAGTTTATTAAAGGGTTTAAGGGGGAACTTATCATGGTGACTCATGACAGGTATTTCCTTGATAATGTCACTAATAAGATAGTGGAACTGGATAAAGCGGCACTGTATAGCTATGACACTAATTATTCGGGTTTTCTCGAACTTAAGACTGAGAGAGAGCAGATGGAGAGGGCTACGGAGGCTAAGAGACAGAATATTTTGAGGAAGGAACTTGCGTGGATAAGAAGAGGGTGTCAGGCAAGGTCGACAAAACAGCAGGCAAGAATTGACCGCTTTGAGGATATGAAGGAGGCGTCAAGGCAGGCCAGGGCAAGGTTTGACAAGCAGCTTATGGATATGAGTTCTGTCAGCAGCCGGCTTGGAAAGAAGACGGTAGAGCTTAAGAATATATCCAAAAGCTATGACGGAAGGAAGATTATCAATGATTTTACATACATTTTTTTAAGAGATGACAGAATCGGTATCGTTGGCGACAATGGATGCGGCAAGTCAACTCTTATGAAGATAATTTCGGGGCAGATTGAGCCGGACAGCGGTACTGTTGATATGGGCGAAACCGTCAGAATTGGGTATTTTATGCAGGAAAATGAACCGCTGGATGATAATCTTACTGTTCTTGAGTTTGTCAGAAGTATAGGAGAATATGTAACTACTGCGGATGGCAAGGCTACTGCATCACAGATGTGTGAGAAATTCCTTTTCGGGCCGAAGCAGCAGTGGACTCCTATAAGAAAGCTGTCAGGTGGAGAGAAAAGACGGTTGTATCTGCTCAGTGTGCTTATGAGCGCACCGAATGTCCTTATACTCGACGAGCCAACCAATGACCTTGATATTGAGACTTTGGAGATTCTTGAGGATTATCTTGACGGATTTGCAGGAATTGTGATAACTGTTTCCCATGACAGATATTTTCTTGACAGAGTGGTAGACAGAATATTTGCTTTTGAGGAGGGAGGACAGCTTACCCAATATGAGGGAGGTTATTCGGATTACCGGGATAAATGTGTTTCTTCTATATATAATGAGCCGTCCTGCCAGATATCAAAGAAAGAAAATGTAAAGACGGATAATTCCAGAAAAGCATCCTATAACAGTCACGAAACCAAACTGAAGTTTTCATATATGGAACAGAAGGAGTATGAGAGTATTGATGATGACATAGAAAAGCTCGAAAATGAGATAGCCAGACTGGATGAGGAGATAGTCAGGAACACATCAGCCTACTCAAAGCTTGTTGAGCTTACGCAGGAAAAAGAGAAGATAGAGAAAATGCTCGAAGAGAAAATGGAGCGTTGGGAGTATCTTAATGAACTTGCTGATAAAATAGAGAAACAGAAAACGAGATAGTTAATATTTTTAAACATTGATATTTAACTTATTATTTTGGTTGAAAGAATCGTACAGATATGATATGATTCATTTGATTTACGAATTAATCATATGAGGGAGGAAAACATATGTTTTGTCCAAATTGCGGAACAGAGAATGAACAGGGCGCTTTATTTTGCGCTAACTGTGGAACAAGTCTTGCAGTTGATGAAGCACCACAGACTGAAGTACCACAGACAGAAGCTCCTGTAACACAGGAACCAACAGTACAGCAGGAGACAGTAAATCCACAGGCAGCTCCACAGATGCAGGGTCAGCCGGTTTACTATCAGCCACAGGCAGGAGCAGAAGGCCAGCCTGTACAGCCTAAGAAGGCTAACGGAGGAAAGGCTCCATTTAAGGTAACTAAGCAGCTTATTATAATTGCCGCTTCAGTAGCAGCAGTTTTAGTTGCACTTATTGTATTCATATGTGTTGGAAAGAGCCTCACTAATTATAAGAAGGCAGCATCACAGTATGTAACTGCAGTAGAGCAGTGCCAGTTTGATAAGGCATATTCACTTATCAATCTTCCAGATAGCGAGTTCCTTACAAAGGAAGCGTTTGTTGCAGCTCATGCAGATGCAACCGGAGAGAAGGTTGGCAGCATTAAGGTTATGGATTCATATTCAGCAGTCGGCAATATGCCTGGCAATAAGGCTGTTAAGGTAATGTATACTACAGCTTCAGGAATGGAGACAGAGGATCTTGTGCTTACAGTTTCTAATAAGCATTATATGCTTTTCTTCAAGAAGTATAAGGTAAGCTCAGATGGAATAGTTGCTTCTGACTGCACTATCAGAGCTCCAAAGGGAGTTCAGCTCAGCATCAACGGAAAGGTTGTAGGAGACCAGTATCTGACAGAGAATTCTAAGAATTCAGGAACAACTTATAATGAATATAAGATTCCTTACCTTTTCAGAGGTGATAATGATATTAAGGTAACTAGTGACTTTACAGAAGAATATACAACTCAGTTCTATGTATCACGCGATGAAGATTCTATGACAGTTTCTACAAGCAATGTTAAGTATACAGATGCCAAGCTTAACGCCCTGAAAGATCAGGCTAAGCAGGACTTAGAAAGCATACTCAGCGCAGCACAGGCTAAGAAGGATTTTTCATCTATAAATGATAAGTTTACAGGTTCTAACAAGTCAACTATGGAGACAACTTATAAGAATCTTACAAGTGATTTCAACAGCACAAGCAAGATTGTATCTGACTTCAAGCTTACTAATTTCACAGGAAGCATATCTGATACAAGCTTAAGAGTAGATTCAGAGGATGGATGTCCTACAATTAAGGTTTCAATGAAGCTGAATTACTCTTACAAGTATAAGTATTCATCAAGTGATAAAGTATATGACAAGACTAATTCAAGCAGCTCATCTTACTTCTATTATAAATATGAAGATGGCAAGTGGAAGATTAGTTCAATGTATATAAGTCTTTACTTATAATAGTGGGCATTATTTAATTTTTTTAATAATGTTATATATAGCGGGTCGGAGAATAACTCCGACCTGCTTTGTTCTTAAAAAAAAACAATTTTTTCTGTTGATTTTGTATAGGGAGTAGTGTATATTATTACTTGCTGTGACATTGATAGCTGTGAAGCGTGAGGTTGCTGCTTGAAGAAAGCAGGTTTTCCGTGGAGCGAATGTCAAGGCTGGAGATAGTTCTCCGGCGAAGAAACTGGCGACAAGTCACTGTACCTAATCATCTGCATATCGCAGAAATGACGCGCGTGAGTCATTTATGAATGTGACCATATGATACGCGTGGGAGTGTGTACAGTCACCGCTTGTCGTACTTAAACAATAAAGTGCGAAGGAGGCGACTTTTTTTATGGCAAATCAGGTAATCAGAATTACACTGAAGGCTTATGATCATCAGTTGATTGATCAGTCAGCTAAGAAAATCATCGAAACTGCTAAGAAGACAGGAGCACAGGTAAGTGGTCC
>CAMEVC010000042.1 GCA_945939115.1 uncultured Eubacterium sp. | reverse complement strand
AAGAACTTGAGATGCTGTCTGATGAGATAATCGAGATTAGTGAGGGAAGGATTGTAAAAAGAGAAGAATGAACTTTATGAAGAATAATTATCTGAAAGTTTTAACTCCAATTATATTTGCTGTGGTAATAGTAACTGCAAGCCTGATATATATATTATCTCACAGGAATACTGAGGCCGAGGTAGGAATGAATTATGCAAGTCTTGATGGAGTAAATGGAGACAGTGATTTTCAGAATTACTGGGATACAGATGGCTGGTATGATCTGGCGGCAGTTGAAGATGGATATTATTATATGAATTTTGATCAGATGTTGTTATTTTTAAATCTGGAAACAAATGATGTTATTCCGGTGTGTGCAAAGCCTGAATGCAATCATAAGTCCTCAGGGTGCAATGCTTTTTTTGGAGATGGTGAAGCATTGCGGAGTATATATTATTACAGAGGATATATCTATTATTTTGGACTTTCTAATGGTATGGCCCAGTTATGCCGTATGGATAAGAGTGGAACAACAAGAGAATCTATAGCTGAGCTGATGCCTAACGACGGAGTTGATTCAATTCGAGCTGTGTTTCAGGACGAATATGCCTTTATATATGATGGAGCTGGTCTTACTGATGAGCAGGAAACTACTAAGAGCATAATAAAAGTATCTCTGACGGCAGGGAATAAGAAAACTGTATATGAGGTTAAAGGAAAGGGAATATCTATAACCAATGTTAAGTGTTTTGGAGATAAAATATTTTTTACTGTGAGGGAAGCAGATTCTATATCAAATGAAGCTATGAGCGTGCACAGTCGGGGCTTATTTAGCTATTCATGCAGCAATGATGTAATAGAAGAAGTAAGTAGACAGAATATTAATGATTATTATGTTGTGGATGGGGCAATGTATTATTTTGTTACTGGAGAGGGACTTTATAAGATAGATATTGGAAGTGATGTATCACAGAAGATATGGGAGCCAACAGATAAATGTGATATGTGCAGTGTATCTTCAGATGGTAAATACATTTATCTTAATAATCATAAGTACTGCTATTACCTGTGGGAATTATATGGATTTTCAGAAAACAGATATATTGTTCTTGATAAAGATGGAAAAGTTATTAATGAGATATTGTGTCCGGATGCACTGGCATTATATTTTGGCGATGACAGATATTTGTTCTATAAGAGTATGTATGATGCGGAAGGCCTTATGTATATGAAAAAAGATGATATAGAGACGGGCGGAGATTGGAAGCAGGTGTTTGAATGATAAAGTATAAAGAGGCAGTTAAGAAAGTATCATGTAGATTATATTTGATGTTATTCTTTATACTGGTATTATCAGGATGCCATGTAAAGGAAAATGAATCACAGATACAAACAGAGAATAATACGGAATATGAAGTGTCAAAATCGGAACATATAGTTATAGATGGAGTGAATTATATAACAGAGAGAGGTCTTAAGTTAAATGTAACATATCCAATATTGCAAAAAGATAATACAGGCGGAAATTTGATTGGAACATATATGGTAAATCCTGTAAAATTAGGTAATGGTCTGGGAGAGCAGGATGAAAGGGCATACATTGTTGTTAATATTATAGACTGGCCGTCATTATATGAAAATGTAAATATAGAAAGATTGGAGTATACAGCATATAATGCATCATGCATATTTGATAATAATGATATAAGTGAAAATAAATATGCAAAAAAACAGATTGAGATAAAAGGTGAAACCAAAAGAATTTATGGGAATGACGAAAACAAGTTAAAGTTAATAATTATAAATGAACTTCCAACATCTGAAAAAGCGGCTTACAGTTATATGCAGCCAGGTTATGTTGAGGTGCAGAGTGCCATTGATGATATTAATAAAATGATTGTAGAAGTCCATGTTTACTATATGGATGGAACTGAAAGTGATGATTATTACAGAGTGGAGAGTACATCTAAGTATGATATAAGTAGAATACAAATATACAAGTTATAAGTAGCGTATAGGGGAAAATATGCAGGAATTAAAACGAATCATCAATTACAAACGGATTATATTATTGTTAATTGTTGTGACAGCTAATATTGTGTTCTTTTTGTATGGCAACAAGCCTGTAAGGGATGAAGACATACTTAACAAAGAAAATGTTGCTCATGAGGCTTATATTGAAAATTATCACGAAGAAGTGAATTCAATAATTGATAACGCAGATAAACTTAAGAAATACAGTATATTTAATAAGGCCGGAAGTTTTTCTTTTGCCAATATATTGCAGACAGCAAAGGACTTTGAGCGTGTAAAGAATGTTATTTTACCAGAGGATGAGTATAAAGGGGTACAGGTATTTACAGCATATTATTACCAATATTTCTTTACAATGCTGGTCATGATGTTTGTTATATACGATATGTTTGTACAGAGGGATAATGGAATGTGGAGTATAACTTATAGCTGTGCCAATGGAAGAATCCTGTATGCGGTGAAGCAGACAGGTATTATTACAGTGGCAGGAATTTCCACACATACTTTGATATACTGGTCTACATTTGTCACGGCAATAGTGCAAAGAGGAGGCTTTAAGGATTTAAGAAATCCTGTGCAGACAATCGAAGCATTTGCGAAATTTACATATCCGTGGAGTAAGATAAAGTATGTGGAAGTGTTGTATCTGATATCCATGATGTGCATAGTTGCACTATGCATTATTATATGGGGTGTATTTGTTATGTTCCGCAACCGTGTTTATGCGCTGGTTACAATGCTTATATTTGCGGCTGTGGAGCAGTTTATATATTCACACATAGACATACATAGCGTGTGGAACGGACTGCATTATATTAATATCATTAATATTATTAATATAAATGCTACATTTTCATCTTACAGAAACTGGGGCGTGGGAACCTATGTATTTCCTGTGTTTTCGGTGGTGCTGTTCGTGCATATTATATGCGCCTGCGTAATGGCGTATATTGCTGTAAATGTGTCTGCAGCAATGAAGCCGCATAAAAATACGACATTTATAAAACGATTCACAGACTGGGTGTCAGGCGGCTGTCAGAAAATTCTTGCAAAGGTTCCGCTATTATTTAAGGAAATGCATAAATTCATATTTACTTCTCATTGCGGATGGGTTGTTGTAGTAATGCTGATAGTTACGGCGTATGTGTGCCAGACTGGTCAGTATCACTATACAGATGACAATAAGTATATGGACAGAGAATATGCTGTGCATGGTGGAACTGATTATACATATTTTCAGTATTATCTTGATGATCTGTACAGACAGAGGGATGAACTGCAGGCTAAGATAGACGATTATGGTGATATATTGACAAGAGATGAAAGCGCCGATATTAGCAATTATGTTAATCTAAAAACAAAGCAGCAACAGATATTAAAGCAGATTGAAAACCGCAGAGAATACGCGGATAAAATTGAATATATCGGACATTTGGATGAAACATTTAACATCAGAGTCTGGATGATATCGGACAGGGGATATGAAGTGATATTAGGCGAAAAAGGAATGTATCGCAGAATAATGATAAGTCTTGCCCTGATATGCGGACTTATGTTTATATCAGCAGGCGGCGGGAGGCTTGAAAGCATCAGTGGAATGATACTATTTGAACATAGCACGGCACTGGGACGAAATAAGATGAGACGAAATAAATATTTATCATGCATAATAATTACAATATTAATGACTGTTATTATATGTGGAATGGAATTCTTATGGATGAGACATGTATATGGAATGCCATATCTTAATGCGCCGGTTGCAAGCCTTACATTTATAGGCAATAAACTTGGAACGGGACTGTACGCATCAGGTATTGTTAGGTGGATGCTGTTACACATGAGAATAGGTCAGTATATGCTTATGCAATTTATTATGAAGCTGGTAATATGTCTGGCGCTGAGCGTGGGAATGATGAAAGTAACAAGGAGTATCAGATATTATAAAATGAAGTCATAAATTGCAAACGCAAGCCTGCTATGATATACTAAATATGTATGCGGTCAGGCGTGCTGAACCGTATTAATGCACATTTTATATATATGAAAGGCGGATACGAGATGAACGACAGATATCAGACACCTCTTGCAGAGAGATATGCAAGCAAGGAGATGCAGTACATTTTCTCTCCAGACATGAAGTTCAAGACATGGAGACGACTTTGGATTGCTTTAGCAGAAACTGAGCATGAGCTTGGACTTCCTATTACTCAGGAACAGATTGACGAGCTTAAGGCTCACAAGGATGATATTAACTATGAGGATGCCAAAAAGCGCGAGAAGGAAGTAAGACATGATGTAATGTCACATGTATATGCTTATGGACTTCAGTGCCCTAAGGCTAAGGGAATTATCCATCTTGGAGCTACTTCGTGCTATGTTGGTGATAATACTGATATTATTATTATGACAGAGGGGTTAAAGCTTGTCCGTAAGAAGCTTATCAATGTAATAGATGAACTTTCTAAGTTTGCAGATAAGTATAAGGCACAGCCTACACTTGCATTTACACATTTTCAGCCTGCACAGCCGACTACAGTTGGAAAGAGAGCTACACTCTGGCTGAATGAATTAGTTATGGACCTTGAGGACCTTGATTATGTGCTTTCAACCATGAAGCTTTTAGGATGCAAGGGTACAACAGGTACACAGGCATCTTTCCTTGAACTTTTCAATGGAGACCAGGATAAGATCAGACAGATTGACGCCAAAATTGCAGAGAAAATGGGATTTAAGGAATGTGTTCCGGTATCTGGACAGACATATTCAAGAAAGGTTGATACAAGAGTGCTTAATGTTCTTGCCGGAATTGCCGCAAGTGCGCATAAGTTCTCTAATGATATAAGACTTCTTCAGCATCTTAAGGAAGTTGAGGAGCCATTTGAAAAGTCACAGATTGGTTCATCAGCCATGGCTTACAAGCGTAATCCAATGAGAAGTGAGAGAATGGCTTCATTAGCTGATTTCGTTATCAGTGATGCCCTTAATCCTGCTATTGTTTCATCAACACAGTGGTTTGAGAGAACTCTTGATGATTCAGCTAATAAGAGAATGTCAATTCCGGAAGGATTCCTTGCTGTTGATGGTATTCTTGACCTTTACCTCAATGTTGTTGATGGTCTTGTTGTCTATGACAAGGTTATTATTAAGCATATGATGGCCGAGCTTCCATTTATGGCTACAGAGAATATCATGATGGATGCTGTTAAGGCTGGTGGAGACAGACAGGAACTTCATGAGAAGATAAGAGAGCTTTCTATGATTGCAGGAAAGAGAGTTAAGCAGGAAGGCCTTGATAATAATCTTCTTGAACTTATTGCAGCAGAGCCAATGTTTAATGTGACTCTTGAGGAATTGCAGTCTAAGCTTGATCCGATGAAGTATGTTGGCCGTTCTAAGGAGCAGGTTGAGGAGTACATTGCAGGTGTAATTAAGCCAATCCTTGACGCTAATAAGGACGAGCTTGGAATGAAGGCAGAGATTAATGTCTAAAAGGAGATAAAAGTACTATGAAAGTAATTTTAGTTAATGGCAGCAGAAGAGATGCAGGCTGTACATACACAGCACTTTCAGTGGTAGCTAAAGAGTTAGAGAAACAGGGCATTGAAACGCAGATAGTTGCTGTGGGAAGCAGGGTTGTAAAAGGAGAGCTTGATGCAGTAGTCAAGGAAGTTGGAGCCATGTTAGATGATGCTGACGGAATAATTGTCGGTTCACCGGTTTATTATGCCTCACCAAGTGGTGAGATTATGATGTTCCTTGACAGATTATTCGGAGCCTATGGTAATTCTCTTCGTTACAAATGTGGTTCATCAATCGCATCAGCCCGCCGTGGCGGTACAACATCTACAGTTGATGTTTTAAACAAATATTTCCAGATTAATCAGATGCCGGTGGTTTCATCTAATTATTGGAATATTGTTCACGGTAACACTCCTGAGGAAGTAGTTAAGGATGAAGAGGGTATGCAGATTATGAGACTGTTGGGACAGAATTTTGCATGGCTGGTTAAGTCTATTGATGCCGCTAAGAAGCATGGCATTGAGCTTCCAAAAGGAGAGGATAAGGTTAAAACTAACTATATACGCTAAGGCGAGGTTCAGGCCATTTTTTACCGGTTGACACTAATATGATAATATAATAATATACGAATTAACAGTGAGTAGCATTACAGCATAAATCCAACTGTAGTGTTATTCACTGTATTTTTTATCCTTTTTTGGATTAATGATGCTGATATTAAAGGCATGGGAATGGAGAGATATGATTAAGAGACAATATGAATGCAATCTTATAATGATGCATGACCTTATAGGTGGGGGGAAAATGGATGAGTTTACAGAAAGAATTGAGAAACTTAAGACATTTGCTTCAGGATAGAGCGCCATTGTAGGCATGACAACAAGCGGCAGCTTTAACATTCTTGGCGATGATGGAAGGTGTTCAATAATTGGCAATGAGGTCGGATTTAATAATATAGGAGCAGCAGAAGGCGGGATTCAGGCGCTGGACATAATGCTTAAGAATCTTGAGAAGGGACTGGGATTTTGAAAATAGTATAAATTAATATTAATTAATAAATATTTAATAGGAAAAAGTGTGTGCCATAGATATAATTATGGTACACATTTTTGTTAGTTGTGAGGATAATCTGGTGAGAAAGCACGTTGGGAGAATACGAATGAAAAGAATTGTGATAACTGTACTGATTCTGCTGTTGGTGGCTATTGTTGGCCTTGTTGCGAGCGCCCTGATAAGTTACAGAAAACAGCCGGAGCTTACTGAGGCAGAAAAGCAGAAACTGGATTCTGAGGGAATCTGGAAGGAGCGAACCCAGGCAGAGCGTGCAAGGATAATAGAGAATAACGATGAAGCGCTTAAAGAGCGTATTAGAATGATATATAATGCCAGAGAAGAGGTGATTCTGTCAACATTTGATTTCAGGGCAGATGACAGCGGAAAGCTTATGCTGGGGGCGCTCATTAATGCCGCGGACAGGGGAGTATCCGTTAATGTAATTGTTGATGGCGTATCTGGTTTTACCAAGATGAGAGGTAATTCATATTTTCAGGCATTGGCAGCATCCCCTAATGTAGATGTCAGAATATATAACAAGGTCAATCCTCTGAAAGCATGGCAGTCCATGGGGCGGCTTCATGACAAATATGTCATAGCCGACAGAGGCAATTATATACTTGGAGGCAGGAATACATTTAACTATTTTCTCGGAGATTATCCGGGACACAAGAATTACGACAGAGATGTGCTTGTGTGTTGTGAGAATCCTGATGAAAACAGTTCAGTAAAGGATTTGCTTTCATATTATGATAACGTCTGGAATTATAAGGAGAGCAAAGCATTTATCAGGAATAAAAATATATCTGACAGGAAGAAAGTTAAGGATACAAGGAAAGAGCTCCTTGATAACTTTGAGGCGTATGTCAGGGATAATATAGAGTTTTTATCAGATGCAGATTATGAAGATGAAACTGTGGAGGTTAATAATATTGCACTTTTAAGTAATCCTATTGAGTGTTCAGCTAAGAAGCCAGTGGTTTGGTATCAGCTTACACAGCTAATGAAACAGGCGGATTCTAAAGTTAAGATTCACACGCCTTATATAATCTGTAATGATTATATGTATGATAGCCTTAGAGAAGTATGTGACTCTGTGGAGGATGTTTCACTTATGACGAATTCTGTTGGGAATAACGGCAATCCATTTGGTTCTGCAGATTATTACGTCAATAAGCAGAAGATTCTTGATACAGGTGTTGAAGTGTGGGAATATGAAGGCGGATATTCATATCATGGGAAATCCATATTAATAGATGATAATATATCTGTTGTAGGTTCATTTAATATGGATATGCGAAGTGTTTATCTTGATACTGAGCTTATGCTTGTAATTGACAGTAAGGAAATAAATCAGATGCTGGGTGAGGCAATGGATTCATATGAGCATGTGGCAAGAAGAGCTTTTGCGGATGGCACATATTATAATCCATATAATGTGCAGCCGGTGGAGCTGACACCTAAGAGAGAGCGAAGAATGAAGCTTATTAAGAATTTTCTTTTGTGGACACGATATTTGTTTTAATTTTTTTGTTAAAAAATAAAAAAGTGCTTGACATATTATATGATATAATATTATAATAGCAGAGCAGTTTGCGAGAGAAAACGAGCGAATTGCTCTGAATGTGGGGTCTTAGCTCAGCTGGGAGAGCATCTGCCTTACAAGCAGAGGGTCACAGGTTCGAGCCCTGTAGGCCCCATTTCTTTTTTATAAAAGAACATTCAGCAATATATAATATATGGCGAGATAGCTCAGCTGGCTAGAGCACACGGTTCATACCCGTGGTGTCGTGGGTTCAAGTCCCTCTCTCGCTACTTGGATAAGAAGAAGTCTTGTATATGAGGCTTCTTTTTTATTTATAATAAAACTATTGCAATATGTATTAATATGTGATATATATTAATACACAACTATGCATAGTTATAAAATATAAGAGAAGGGAGTAATACATCGATGTCGTGACTGGATGGAGAAACAATTTAAGCATTTATCTCAGGATGAATATGATAAGTTCATATCATATCTTAAGGAGGAGCGTTCGAAGGAATATGAGATGCTTCTTAGTAATGAAGAGTGGGAAGACAGATTCCGCGGCTTTCTTTTGGGTACAAAGACCCTGCCATTGTTATATGATCCATTTTTTAAAACATTTTTTGATTCATACATCCACAAGGAAAGACTTGAGGATTTTATAAGCAGTATTCTTGGACAGAGAGTGGAGATTGTTGAGGTGC
Organism: uncultured Eubacterium sp.; assembly: GCA_945939115.1. Classification (GTDB taxonomy): domain Bacteria; phylum Bacillota; class Clostridia; order Lachnospirales; family Lachnospiraceae; genus Lachnospira. Next base: position 816 of record CAMEVC010000042.1, on the reverse strand, counting down.
TGCCGATGCAGAGTACAGATTTTATAGGCGCATTTGTCATTATGGACATGGTTGTGCGTGTCTCTGACGGGAGCCTTGTCAATGTGGAGATTCAGAAGGTGCCGTATATGTTTCCTGCCCAGAGAATCTCATGCTATTCATCAGACCTTGTGATGCGTCAGTACAGACGGGAATCAGAGAGGCTCAGACATGAGAATAAGGGGATGTCCTATAAAAATCTTAAGAAGGTGTACACGATTGTATTCTATGAGAACAGCAGTAAGAATCTGATCAGTCCTGTGGATGGGAGAATGTATTTTCATGAGGGTAAGACAGCATTTAACACAGGAATAAAGATGAATCTTTTGCAGGAATATAAGTTAATCAGCCTTGACACATTTAAGAAATACAGATATTCTAATATTATAAACGGAAATACGGAAATAACGGAATATGACATTGATGAGAGCGAATATGAACATCCGGTGACAGAGGATGTAAAGAGGGCGAGAGTAAAGTACATGTCCTTGTTTGTCACAGAGGATGTTGAGGATATGAAGAAGCTATTAGAAGTCTTTCCGGAGTTGTCCGATATAGTTCATGATATGGGGGTATATATGGAAGACTTAGGTAATACATTTGATACATTCTCAGAAGCGTTAAGGATACTGGACAGGAATACTGCAGATCTCATGGTGGACGAATACAGGAAAGAAGTGGAGAGGGCCAAAGCGGAGCTGGCTGAAGCAAAGGCGGAAGCTAAAGCGCAGGTAGAAAGAGCCAAGGCAGAAGCAGAAAAGACTAAGGCAGAAGCAGAAAAGACTAAGGCAGAAGCAG
>CAMEVC010000041.1 GCA_945939115.1 uncultured Eubacterium sp. | reverse complement strand
TAATCTGCACTCATTTTTGGATATTTCACCTGTCTACTTGACAGGGGGCATATCATTTCCCACGGGTGGCTTTTCCAATGTATACGATGCCGTTTATATATAATTATTGATTAATGGGAGGTGTAAATAATGAAATTAAAAATAACAAAATCATGGATTGTTACAGCCTCTATAATAGTTGCTCTTCTAGTTATATTATTTGGTGCCATTATTATTGATACGATAACAATACATAATTCGCCTAACGTAGGAGTGTCAAGATTTGAGCTTTTCAGTGATATGATTGAAATATCCTATAACAAAAAAACTGTTACCATAGATAATAAACATGAACTACATAATTTTGCTGAATTTATTAATGGTATTTTCAAAAATTCTGTTTCAACCGTTGATACAGCAGAATCATATGATATTGTAATTGACTTTCACAATAAAATAAAAACAAAAATATCAATTGATGACAAAAAAATTTATTTATTTGAATATGATTCTGAAAAAGATATTGAGAGATGTACAGGACATGCACCAATAACTGCAGAACAGATTGATGAAATAATCAATATGTTTAACTAAGTTGTAAGAGATTTCAAAAATATTAATAAGGCAGAACAAAACGGATGCTTCCCCGCTATATACAGGGTGCATCCGTTTTTCACTGGATTTTTATTTTGTAGTAATCCGTATGCATTACTTCTCTGCTGTGATACCTGCTGTCTTGTAGACAAATGTTACACTACCGGACTTATCATCTGACTTTCCTAAGAATGAATTATATTCCTGTCCGGCTTTTACAACTGCCTTAATCCTGTCAAGAGCTGCCTGTGCATCATCGTTAACAAGTCTGCTTATCGGCTCAATTGCCTCGCTGTTAAACTGTGCCATGCCATCCTTCAAGGTGACAGCTCCCGCATTTAACTGGCTCACTCCTTCTGCGAGTGTTGCCGAGCTGCTCTTTAATGTGGCGGTTCCATCTGCAAGCTGTGATGCTCCACTCTTCAATGAATCATTATTTGATGTAAGCTCAGACAATCCACTCTTAAGGGCTGCTGTACCTTCATTGTGAAGTTTCCCGGCATTAAGGTTTAATGTGTACAGACTTGAACAAAGTGTTCCTTCCCTGTAGACAGAGAATGAGCCAACTGATGTGCTGAGTGTATTAAGTCCTGTGCTTAATGTCCCAAGTCCCGCTTTGAGAGTCTTTGAACCTGCACTTAACTGACTTGTACCTGCATTAAGCGTCCTGATTCCATTGTTAAGCACTGTCGCACCTGAATTAGCTGATTTAACTCCTGCATTTAAAGAACTAACTCCTGTGAAGTATCCTGCACTTTCAAGGGTTGTCAATGTTGTACTGCAATTGCTGTATGCCTGATATGCCTGTGAAAGACCGCTTGTCATCTTGACTATCTGCTCTTCCGCCAAAGAATCTGCAGTTGCCTCATCAAGCTGGCCGCCTGCTGCTGCATTTACAGACGCTGCAACAACCTGCTTAACATAATTATAATTCTGTAATATAAATCCTGTCGCAAGACCATACTGTGACTCACTTGTCACATCTGCTGTCTGTGAAAGTCCCGCCTGTGACATGGCTGCGGCTATAGCTGCCTGTTCCTGTGATGATGCTGTATCAGGGGCTATTCCATTTTTTATGCAGTTAACTGCAAATGCTGATTTATAAAAGCTGTCATATGCTGTCCTGTAGCTTGACTCGGCCTGTGTCTTTCCTGCCTCGAGATTAGACTTTAACCGGGATGTTCCTGCTGATAAAGCATCTGCACCCGTTACAAGCTGTGCCAATCCCTCTGACAAAGCATCTGCACCTGTTACAAGCTGTCCTGCTCCCTCTGCCATGGAATCAATTCCGGCATCAAGTGTTCCGGCACCTTCATATAGCTGTCCTGCTCCCTCTGCTGCCTCAACAACCTTAGTATCAATTCCATTATCTTTAAGTGAGCTATACAATGTACCCATACCCTCTGCATAGGCCTTCATATTGTCATTAAGTGAAACAGAGCCTTCATAGGCTGTTGCAGCGCCATCTGCATAAGCATATATACCATCCTTAAGGGTTGCGGCTCCACTGTTTAACTGACTTACTCCATCAGTAAGAGCTGGAATAGAGTCATCCAGTTTCTGGGTTCCCTCCTGAAGAGAAACCGTTCCGGCTGCGAGCTGTGATGCTGCATCATCCATAGATGCCACTGTCTTCTTGAGGTCATCTAATGTGATTTCATCAACATCCATATCTGACAGAAGATTTGATGTCGCAACAGACAGAGTCATATCAAGAGAGAAATTCTTAACATCCGCTGTCACCTCGAAATACTCCGGAATATCAATATCAAGCTGCTCATCCCCGAATTTAATATTTAATGTATCTGAAAGACCAGGCATCGTCATACCCAGTGCCACAATACTGTCTCCCACCTTAGTAAGCTTTCCATTGGTAACCTCAACATTTGAATACACATCTGTCGGAAGCATCATGCCTGTAATCATTGTAAATGGTACGGCAACCGTCTGTTTCTTGCCATTTACAGTGACAGTCTTTTTCTGGTTATTAGTGTAATCGAAACGAATTGTCACTTTTCCACTTTTTCCTGCCATATCCTCCGGCTTCATCTCTTTGCCGTTAAGCATATATGTAACCTTCATCGTAACAGGTGCATTTTCCTTTGACTCTGTCTTATTCAGAGTCTCATTGCCGCTTGCATCTGTAACCTTCTCATTAACTGTTATATGATTCTTATTTCCTGACGCATCCCCGAATACATATACTGTTTCCTGCCTTGTATTAGTTGCGAGAGTGCTTCTGTTGGAAACTGCCAGCTCATTGTTTATGGCGGCTGTCAGAGTCTCCTCCGTGCTTCCGGCCATCTCCTGCATAACTGCTGTATCTGTACCTGTTGCAGCCGTGGATGAATTGCCACATGCCACAAGACTTGCTGCTGTGAGAACAACGCACATTAATACTGAACTATATTTAAACAAATTCTTCTTAACCATAAAATCAACCTCCTAAATATCAATTAATTCTCTCTGCTCTTCTTAGGCTTGAATCCTAAGCTTGTATGAATAATTACTTTATCAAGAAGCACAAAAAGCGATGGAAGAACAAATATAACAACAAACATACTTATAATCGCTCCCCGTGCCATAAGAGTACATAAAGATGCAATCATATCAACACTTGCAATCATACCTACGCCAAATGTTGCTGCGAAGAAACCAACAGCACTTACAATAATAGATGGAATTGATGTTCCAAGTGCTATAGAAATAGCTTCTTTCTTCGAATTTCCTGCCGCTCTTTCTCTCTTATATCTTGTAGTCATAAGAATCGCATAATCAACTGTGGCTCCAAGTTGTATGGTGCCAATTACTACAGATGAGATAAATGGTATCGTTGTTCCGGTGTAATAAGGAATACCCATATTAACAAATATAGCAAACTCTATGGCTGCAACCAGAATTACTGGCAGTGACACTGATTTCAGAACAAAGAATATGATAAAGAAAATCGCAACAATCGAAACTGCACTTACTGTTTTGAAATCCTTGTCTGTGATAGTAATAAGGTCCTTTGTGCAAGGTGCCTCGCCGATTACCATTGACGTTGCATCATATTTCTTGGCAATCTCATCAACCCTGTTTATCTGGTCATTAATTTCATCTGATGCAATTGTATAATTTGTCGATACCATCATAATCTGGTAATCACTTCCCTTTAGTGAGGAAACCATTGAATCCGGCAGAAGCTCTGTTGGAATCTCGCCGCCGAGGGCTGAGTCTAAGCTCAATGCAAATGTAATTCCATCCAGATTGTTAACCTCCTGCATCATGGCATTGGAATCCTCCGCCGAAAGATTCGTATCTGCAAGTATCATATATATTGAATTAGTTTCATCAAAATTCTCTGCCAGCATCTTATTGGCCTGTGAACAGTTAAGTTTCTCCGGAAGAGTATTAGACAGGTCATAATAAACTTTTGTATTGTTATATCCATAAACTGCTGGTACTAACAAAAGCACGAATATTATAAGGAATATCCATGAGTGCTTAACTATCCATCTTGCCGGCTTGTCGAAGTTCGGCATAATCTCTCTATGCATTGTCTTCTCAAGCGCCCTGTCAAATGTGAGAACTAATGACGGCAGTATTGTTACACATCCGATAACACCAAGGACAACGCCCTTTGCCATAACAACTCCAAGGTCAAGACCCAGCGTAAAGCTCATAAAACAAAGTGCTATAAATCCTGCCACAGTAGTAATTGAAGAACCGATAACCGATGTAAGTGTGTTTCCTATTGCAATCGCCATCGCCTCGTTATGGTCATCCGGATGGTCTTCCTTAGCCTCCTTGTAGCTGTGCCACAGGAATATTGAATAATCCAGCGTCACACCAAGCTGCAGCACCGCTGCCAGCGCCTTGGTAATATAAGAAACCTCGCCCAGAAAATAGTTTGAACCAAGGTTATAAACAATTGCCATTCCGATACTAATCATAAAGAATACCGGAACAAGGAATGAATCCATGAATATAGCAAGCACAATACATACAAGAACAACAGCAATAAGAACATAGATTGGTGTCTCATTTTCTGACAAAGTCTTTGTATCTGTGACAACTGCCGACATACCGGCAATATAGCACTGATTTTCTGTGACATCTCTTACCTGCTTGATTGCCTCCATTGTTTCATCGCTTGATGTTGTATCATCAAAGAAAATAGCAAATAATGTTGCTCCTGAATCCGGATTCTCAAAATATGCGCGGAACTTATCAGGAAGTATCTCTGATGGAATATCATCTCCTACAATTCCACTGTAAGAAATAACCTGAGCAACATGGTCGACATCTTCAACCTTCTTAACTAACTTAGAAACATTCTGTTTATTCATTCCATCGACAACTACCATCGCATAAGCACCCTTGCCGAAATCATCCAGCAGAATATCCTGCCCTTTCATCGTGTCAATGTCCTTTGGCAGATAATACATGATATCATAATTGACCCTTGTATTAAGATAGCCAATACAAGCTGGAATCAACAGCAGGAAGCTAAGAACCAGAATTGGAATTCTTAACTTTACAACGACCTTTCCAAACTTTTTCATATAACTCCTCACCTTTCCGTGAACCGCAGCTTAAGCCGCAGACACAACTTTTTAAAATATGACCGTTAGTCATTTTTAATTTCAGTTGCCATTATAGCATTGAAAAATGTATAGTCAATAGAAAAATTGACCAAAAGTCATTTTTTTATATTTATTTTAGAATTGATTTGTTATATAATGATTGAAAAATATACATCCTTATAATCAGGCACGCTCCAAAGTACCTGCTTATAAGAATGTATATTTTACACATAATTAACATAATAAGGGAAAGGGATTCGGATTATGGGAAAACTTGAGAACAATAAACAACAGAAACTTACTTCTCTTCTTAATACAGCTTTTAATCTTTTTACTACTCAGGGTGTTGCTAAGACTTCTATTGCAGAGATTTCACAGAAAGCCGGTATTGCAAAGGGTACATTTTACCTGTACTTTAAAGACAAGTACGATATAAGAAATCGTCTTATCTCCCATGAATCAAGCAAGCTTTTTAAGAATGCCGTTGCGTCATTGGAGGATTATTGCAAAAAGAATGATAAAGAAATTGATTTTGAGGGAAAGATTATATTCATAATCAATCACATTATAGATGAGCTGAACGAGAACCAGACACTGCTCACATTTATATCAAAAAACCTTAGCTGGGGCATCTTCAAGGAAGCGCTCACAACTAAGGTTGCATCTGATGATATTAACTTTAAAGATGTGTATTATGAGATGATTAATGACGAAGACATCTCACTCGAAGAGCCTGAAATCATGCTCTTCCTTATCGTAGAGCTTGTCAGCTCAACCTGTTACAGTTCCATACTTTACAAAGAACCTGCTGACATAAATAAGATTAAACCTTATCTGTTTAAGACAGTGCGTGCAATAATTAAAGAGCATACACTACCTCAGGACTCTATATAAGTTCCTGATAAATGTCCCTCTTTGACACACCTCTGTCCTTCGCCGCAGCTTTCATGGCCTCCTTCTTGTCCATTCCTGCATCCATATACATCTGCACATGCTCTGATACGGTCATTGCCTCCCACTGCTGCCTCTCCTCCTGCTTAATCTGCTCACGGCTCTTGCCCGCAATCACAAGAACATACTCTCCCCTCGGCTCATTACTCTCATAATATGCGCAGGCTTCATCCAGCGTGAATTCCACAGAATTCTCATATCTCTTCGTAAGCTCCTTGCATATGGTAAGCTGTCTGTCACCACCAAGTGCATTCTTAAGCTCATCTAAAGTCTTTAAAAGCCTATGGGGTGCCTCATAGATAATCATCGTCCGTGTCTCATTCTGAAGCTCAGTAAGAATCTCTTTCCTCTCATTCTTGTCCGAAGGTAAAAATGCTTCAAATGCGAATCTTCTCGTCTCCTGTCCTGACATCGTAAGCGCCGTTATACAAGCTGCCGGGCCCGGAAGCGAAGTAACTCGAATTCCCGCTGCCCTGCACTGCTTTACAAGTTCCTCTCCCGGGTCAGATATTCCGGGAGTACCCGCATCTGTTATCACTGCAACATTAGTTCCGGCGAGTATCTTTTCTACCAGAACCCTTGCTTTATCATACTTGTTAAACTCATGATAGCTTGTCATCGGCGTCTTTATATCAAAATGATTCAGCAGCTTAATACTGTTTCTTGTGTCCTCTGCTGCTATCAGGTCAACTTCTTTCAGAGTTTTCAAAACCCTGAACGTAATATCCTCGAGATTGCCTATAGGTGTTGCACACAGGAATAAACTTCCCGGCCCGCCCTTATTAATCATGTTCTCTGCCTGTGCATTGTTATCCATACATTTTCCCTCACGGTCATAGAATTAATCATATTACTCATACATCTTAAGCAGTGCATCAGTATAAGTCCCATCTTCCTTGTACACAATCAGTGGCTCTTCCACAATAAGCTGTGAATTTCCACCCTTAACTGCCTCAATAAGAACCATATTGGCCGCCTTATTGACATAAGGATATACCAGCCTCATACGTTTTGGCTCAAGATGATGACGTCTCATTGTGTCAAATATATCCACCAGCCTGTTCGGCCTGTGTACCATATACATTTTCCCTTTAGATTTCAGGCACCTTCCCGCCTCCCTGACAACATCCTCAAGGCTGCACAGAATTTCATGCCTTGCAATAGCCTTGGCACTATCAGGATTCACTATTCCGTGGTTCTCATTCATATAAGGCGGATTACTTGTCACCACATTAAAAGAAGCCTCCCCGAATAATCTGGAAGCTTCCTTAATATCACCCTTAACAACACTTATTCTGTCTGAAAGATTATTAAGCTCCACATTTCTAATTGCTAGGTCAGCGCTGTTTTCCTGAATCTCCAGCGCTGTATAAGTACTTCCCGGATTCTTCGACTGCATCAGCACAGGAATTATTCCATTTCCTGTTCCCAAATCCAGCACCCTGTCATTCTTTCCCGCTTTTGCATATGTTGACAAAAGAACAGCATCCATTCCAAAGCAGAAAATATCAGTATTCTGTATGAGCTTTAACCCATCCCGCATCAAATCATCAATTCTTTCATTAATCATCATTAATATGAGCTTTTCCTTCTTTTCTCTCAAACTCCTCAAGAGCCTTCAGTTCCTTATCATCATCAATATGAACCTTGTCAAAATGTCTCTTACGCTTAAACTTAAGCTCATCAACAGGATATTCCTTAAGCTCTCTCTCATCATTTTCAAGCGTAACTAAAACCTTAACTCTCTGTCTTAAGACATTGACACTGGCTACCTCTCCCACAAGCTTCTCAGGTGTAGTAACCGAATCGCCTACATTTGGAAGACGACTGTTAAGCTCCTCATATGTATCCTGCTCATTCTTCAGACAACACATAAGTCTTCCACAGACACCTGAAATCTTAGTCGGATTCAGTGACAGATTCTGCTCCTTAGCCATCTTAATAGATACAGGATTGAATTCCGGTAAAAATGTAGCGCAACAAAGCGGTCTTCCGCATGAGCCTATACCACCAAGTATCTTAGTCTCATCTCTCACGCCAATCTGTCTTAACTCAATTCTTGTCTTAAATACTGCTGCCAGATCCTTTACAAGCTCTCTGAAATCAATTCTTCCATCTGCGGTAAAATAAAACAGCACCTTATTATTGTCAAATGTATACTCTGCCTTAATAAGCTTCATATCAAGATTATGCTTCGCTATCTTCTCAAGACATATCTTGAAAGCCTCATTTTCCTTCTGTCTGTTCTTTATCTCTCTCTCATCATCCTCTGCAGTTGCAACTCTGATAATCGACTTCAGAGGCTGAACCACAGCGGAATCCTCGACCTCTCTCTCTCCCAGAACTACCTGTCCGTACTCAATACCTCTTGCTGTCTCAACAATAACATGCTGTCCTGTCTCAATTGAATATTTCCCCGGTGCAAAGAAATATATCTTTCCCACCTGTCTGAATCTAACACCAACAACTTTAGTCATCTATACTCTCCATTCTAAAACACTTATTTATATACATCCACCTGTTAAAATACATTTGTCTGTTAAGAATTTTCCTTAATCGCCATAATAAGCAGTTCAATAACAAGATCAAAATTAACATTTGCCTGAAGTCTTACTTTAACCCGGTCGATTGATTCAATGATATCCTGAAGTCCCTCATAGGACATAGTCTCTGCCTGACTCTTAATAAGAGATATCTTATCATTGAATATCAGAAGATTAGTATCATTGGTACTCTTAAACATAAGCACATCCCTGTACCACATTGTCATAAGATCAAGATAATCATCAATCGTCAGCTTGTAACTGGCAACACGTTTTACAGATGCCATAATATCCGCAGAATCCATATCCTTAGCATTCTCAATTACATCCATTACATCCCGTCTCAGCTCTGCAAATTCAGTGGATTCCGCCATCGTCATAGCTCTCCCTATCCGTCCTCCTGCGAATCTGCTCGCAAAGCGGCACTCGTAATCACTCATATTGTCATAATGTTCCTTAAGATATCTGACAACAATCTCATCCTTAAGCGGTTTCAAATCCAACACAACACATCTCGAAAGAATTGTCTGTAAAAATACATCCGGGTTGCTTGCCAGAAGAATAACAATTCCATATGCCGGCGGCTCCTCAATAGTCTTCAACATTGCATTCTGCGCTGCTACTGTAAGCTTGTCTGCCTCATCAATGATGTATATCTTATAGGGACTGCTGTATGGCTTAATCTGTATATCAGAAACAAGCTGCCCCCTGATATCATCAACACCTATGCTTCCCGGTTTCTCATGAGTAACCCATATTATATCCGGGTGATTCATGCTCTCTGCCTGAATACATGAATGACATTCTCCACAGGGTTCAATTCCACCTGCCTCACACTGCAATGTCTTTGCAAATGTACTGGCTACCAGCTTCTTACCTGAACCATGCCCTCCGCTGATAATATAAGCATGAGACACCTTTCCCATAGATATAGCACTCTGAAGATGCTCTTTAATTGTATCATAACCGTATATATCAGAAAAATTGCTCATACTTATCCCTCTTTTCCATAGATGCCACTATTAATTACTGTTTCTTCATATTATATCACATAACTTACCTGTGTTGAAACTTCTTCATATAACTTTTATACTCAATGAATTATTATATCGTAAAGCTATGTTGAAATGTCCAGAAGCAGACCTCTTATATCGTCAATTGTTCCAACAATAGCCAGATGGTCTTTCTCATCCTTGACCAGTTCTTTCGCCAGATTATCAAGATTCTCGTCCACCATCTTAACAATACCATAAACCCGGTGTCTTCCCCGTCTGTCAAGGAAATTCTCTCTGGAAAACTTATGTGATCTGTTCACGACCTCATTAAGAAATCCCTTAACCAGTTCCCGGTACTTCTTCATATCCTTAATGTCCATATGCTTGGCAATCTTCTCTCCCTGCTCAGTAATCTCCTGCATCATATTGCCCAGCTTCTCCTGAAGATCCTTCTCCTCAATATTACTTATCAGAGTGAACTTGAAGCTGTCATCCGTCTTCTCCGTAGCTTTCACCTGACTCACCTGAGCTGTATTGGTAATTTCATTGATCTTAATATCCATGATTCCTCCTGCTCCAATGCGCATTTACCGCATTAATCCTGCACTAACCCAGTCATCAACTGCATTCTATGCTCCTCACTGCGTCCTTTACCTCATTCAGGCAACTCTCAAACTCCCCATTGTTGTAAAATCTTCTCATTATTCCAGCCTTTGTAATATTATCCTCTGAAAAGTCTGCGCTGTCTGCCAGAAATCTTCTGCACATCTCCTCATAATGAGGTTTCTGCTGCTTCTGCTCCCTATGAATTGCCCTCATAAGCCTGATTCCATCATCTACCTCAATATATATCGGCATTAAATGTTCTTTTCCATAGAACTCACAGAATTTGTCATAGGCCTCCAGCGTTCCTATCACCACATATCTCTTGCCACTCCCCAACTGAATCTGTCCATCATCCGCTGTAAAATACTTCCACACTCCATATACAGTATTATATTCTCTCATCTCAACAACCCTGCCGGCATCCACCATAGCCTGTGCCGCTGCATCATCTACAAAATGATATTCCACACCTTCGGTTTCACCAACCCTCATTGGTCTTGTTGTGTATAACGTAACCGTACTTAAATTCAGGCTCTCATCTTCCATGAGTGCCTTATATATCTTGTCCTTGCCGGATGCACTTTTCCCCATAATAAATACTATCTCAGGCATCTTATCTTTCCTTCCTTCAAACCAGTCACCTCAAGCCCTGCATTATTGGCCTTCCTGATTACAGCAATCACTTCTTCGGTAACTCTTTCTCCTATATTAACAACGGGCATTCCCGGTGGATATATAAGAACAGATGATAAACTAATTTTACCACATACTTCATCACAATTAACAGCAAAATCTTCATATCCATTTTCATCCTGTAGTTCAAGAGCCTTTGCAGGTATGAAAACCATATCAGGACTGCAACTTTCTGCCACAGAATATGAACTCCCAATATTATTTTCGAAATATATATTGTCCTCTTCCTCTGTATTACATTTCCAGGTCTTATCTATCATTTGCAGTGCCGTTAAAAACCTGTAATAATATTCTTCTTTATCTGCAATCGAAGTCATTGCAATAACATATCTGAAAGAGGCCATTTCAAGCTGAACCTTATACTCTTTAAGCAGTCTGTCATATAGATACTTTCCGTCTTGGCATATAAGAATAATTTTTGATATATCATCAGAATCAAGAAGTTTTATATTCTCAAGTTTTCCTATTTCATTTCTAAGATTTTTAAGTCTTTTCACATAATCCTTAAATAAATTCTGTCCATCAGACTCCAGTATGCTCATACATCTGTCAATACTTGCCATTAAAATGTATGACGGACTTGTGGTCTGATATATATTCCAATACCTCTCCACCCGGTCTATGTCTACATAATTCCCGGATATATGTAGAAGCGCTGTCTGGGTAAGAGCTGGTAATGTTTTATGAATACTGTTTATTACCAGGTCTGCTCCACAATCAACCGCTGAATCCGGAAATTCTTTACTGAACTTAAAATGTGCTCCATGGGCTTCATCTACTATGAGAACAATACCTTTTTCATGCAAATATTCAGATATCTGTCTTGTCTGTGAAACAACACCTTCATATGTTGGGGACGTAATCACAACTGCTGCAACATCCGGATTATCTTCAACACATTTTCTTATCTTCTCACAAGTCAGTCCCTTATATATCCCCGTTGCTTGATCCACGTCCGGCATTGCATATATAGGCTCTGCCTCTGCCAGCAAAACAGCATTATAAACAGACACATGACAGTTTCTTGCAACAATAATTTTACTGTGTTTCCTGACTGTTCCACAGATTGATGCCAAAATTCCCGCTGTGCTTCCATTTACCAGAAAGAGAGTTCTGTCAGCCCCATAAATACTTGCCGCCCTCTCAGATGCATCCTTTATTATTCCCTCAGCATTATGTATATTGTCAAATCCATCAATTTCAGTAATATCAAGTTCTGAAGTGCTGGAAAAGTCAGTATTACGCTTTCCACCCGGCATATGCATTGGAACATATCCATCTTTAGAGTATTCTTCCAATCTGTTAAGAATATCCTTCATATCTTGCACTCCTTCTCCAAATATTTAAAAAAAGCTGTTTCTTAACGAAACAGCTTTGAAAGTGCCTAGAACCGGAATCGAACCAGTGACACGAGGATTTTCAGTCCTCTGCTCTACCGACTGAGCTATCTAGGCTTAGTAGCGGGGACAGGATTTGAACCTGTGACCTTCGGGTTATGAGCCCGACGAGCTTCCGAGCTGCTCTACCCCGCGGCATTCACTAAATATATTATGTTGTATTGATGCAGATTATGCATCAAAGTGGGCGGAGAAGGATTCGAACCTTCGAAGGCAGTGCCAGCAGATTTACAGTCTGTCCCCTTTGGCCACTCGGGAATCCACCCATATATCATTATAAATATCAATAATACACCTGATTATCAAATGTACCATTAATAAAGAGCCGACTGTCGGAGTCGAACCAACAACCTGCTGATTACAAATCAGCTGCTCTGCCATTGAGCCAAGTCGGCATAAATGATGGGGCCTACAGGGCTCGAACCTGTGACCCTCTGCTTGTAAGGCAGATGCTCTC
>CAMEVC010000040.1 GCA_945939115.1 uncultured Eubacterium sp. | reverse complement strand
CTCCAAATCTTGTAAAGTGCTCAAAGTGTGGCGCTTTAATGATGCCTCATAGAGTGTGCAAGTCTTGTGGTTCTTACAACAAGAAAGAAATCATCTCTGTTGACTAATCTATCAAAGATGTATAAATGCCGGGTTAATCATTATGGTTCACCCGGCATTTTTTTGTTGTGCGCCTAGCGGATTATTTACAAAAGGTAAAATATGTGCAATAATATATCTATCTTAATAGTATCGTCTCGGAGGCGTTTATGATAAAATATATAATTACAATATTAACATTTATAGTACTTGTATCTTCTGTGACAGGATGCGGTGCAAGTTCCAACATAAGTGATGAGACACAAACAGAATCGGAAGCACCGGTTGATGATAATTACGGCAAAGGTTTAAGCTTCACATACACAGATTATGCTGATAATGTATTATCACTTAGCTATACATTAAAGCGTAATGCCAACAACCAGTGGCAGTTGTCGATCAGCGGACAGAATGCCCATGTTAATGGAACTAAGATAATAACAGATAATAATGCTGATACATTCTTTTATTATCTTGTAAATGAAACTAACATAGCTTCTTATAAGGATTATAATAAGACAGATGACGAGATAACAACTGATACAGCATGGTGGTTTAATCTAAATATTTATTATGAGAAGGATTCTATAGTTGCTTATGGATATATGATGCATCCCTCTGATTATGATGATATAAGGGTTAAGATTACGGAATATCTGAATAATATATTTATAGAAAATTGATGTGAGGGGAAAATGATACGGATTGCAATATGTGATGATGAAAAAGAACTTATTCAGCAGGTAACTACATATATATTAAAGGCTGCCAATACTTTTAATGAAAAATGTTTATATAATGCTCATTATTTTGTTAATCAGTATTACTGTAACTGTTCTTATCAATTCTAAGTCAGATTATTTAAATAATTGATGTCTTCTTGATAAAATCCTCATTTCGTAGTATATTCTTTGTTAGTCAGTCGTTGACTGGAAAATATATTTAACGAAATGGGGTTAATTATTATATGGTTAAAATCGCACTTGATGCTATGGGTGGAGATAATGCACCGGCAGAGGTTGTTAATGGGGCTGTTCAAGCTGTCAATGCTGATAAAGACTGCTTTGTATATCTTGTAGGCAAGGAAGAACAGATTAAAGAATGTCTTAACGGTCAGGAGTACGACAAGTCGAGAATTGAAATTGTTAATGCTGATGATGTGATAGAGACAGGAGAGCCACCTGTTATGGCTATCAGAAGAAAGAAAGAGTCGTCATTAGTTAAAGCATTATATATGGTAAAGAATAAAGAGGCAGATGCTTTTGTCTCAGCAGGCAGTTCAGGAGCAATACTTGTTGGCGGGCAGACTATTGTTGGAAGATTAAAGGGCGTTGACAGGCCTCCGATGGCGCCGATTATTCCTACTAAAGACGGTGTATCCCTGCTTGTTGACAGTGGTGCAAATGTTGATGCAAGAGCAAATATGCTGGTACAATGGGCTGTTATGGGTTCAATCTATATGGAGAATGTCGTTGGAGTTAAGAATCCGAGAGTTGCCATTGTCAATGTAGGACTTGAAGAGGAAAAGGGTAATTCTCTTGTTAAGGAGACATATCCTCTTCTTAAAGAATGTCCGGGTATTAATTTTATCGGAAGTATTGAGGCGAGAGAAATTCCAAACAGTTATGCCGATATAATAGTATGCGATGCTTTCGTCGGTAATTGCATTCTCAAGCTTTACGAAGGTACAGCGAAAATGGTAGTTAGTAAGATAAAGGGAGTTATGATGTCTTCTTTTAAGACTAAAATTGGAGCACTGCTTATCAAGAAAGCGTTGAAAACACAGCTTAAAGCTATGGATGCTACTGAATATGGAGGAGCGCCGCTTATCGGTCTTAATGGTCTTGTTGTGAAAACTCATGGCAATGCTAAAGCAAAAGAAATCAAGAATTCATTAATTCAGTGTGTAACATTTACAAAAATGAATATAAATGATAAAATCATTGAGGCGTTGGATAAAATACCTGCGCATAATAATTAGATTTGAAAGGAAGTTCACATGGAATTCGAGAAGTTACAAAATATTATTGCAGATGTTCTTAATATTGAAAAGGATAAGATTACTCCTGAGACTACATTTGTTGATGACCTCGGAGCAGATTCTTTAGATGTTTTCCAGATTATTATGGGAATCGAAGATGAGTTTGATATTCAGATTCCTGATGATGCAGCTGAGTCAATCGTAACTGTTAATGATGCAGTAGTTCAGATACAGAACGCTACTAAATAATAAGTGTGATTATGCCAGAGACCATCAAAGCATTGGTGGTCTCGTATTTTTATGTATTACATTAATTACATACGGATGTAAAATAAAACATATATACATAAGAATACAGGAAGCCGACTAAGACGGAAAGGAAAAACTATGCATAATAGGGATTTATCTGAATTTATGGGGATTATTGGATATGAGTTCAAGGATATAAGTCTTCTTGAGTGTGCGCTTACCCACAGCTCCTACGCCAATGAGCAGAAGTGTGCCAGAGGGCATGATAATGAGCGTATGGAATTCTTGGGAGATGCAGTTCTTGAATTGTCATCAAGTGATTATATATACAGTAATCATCCCGATATGGCTGAAGGAAAGATGACCAGACTTCGTGCCAGCATTGTATGTGAGCCTACACTAGCTTTGTGTGCAAGAGCTGTTAAGCTTGATACCTTTATAAGGCTTGGAAAAGGGGAAGAACTCACTGGGGGAAGAAACCGGGATTCTATTGTTTCTGATGCATGTGAGGCTGTAATTGGTGCCATCTATCTTGATGGTGGTTTTGCTAATGCAAAAGAATTTGTTAATAAGTTCATTCTCAATGACCTTGACAATAAGAAACTCTTTTATGATAGCAAGACTATTTTACAGGAAGTTGTTCAGGGACTTGGCAAGGAAGTAGAATATGAGTTCATAGGCGAGGAAGGGCCTGAACACAACAAGAAATTTGCTGTTGCTGCTGTCGTTGACGGACTTTTTAATATAAAAGGTACAGGTCATACTAAGAAGTCAGCTTCGCAGAATGCGGCTTATGCTGCACTTATCGAGCTTAAAAATAAAGGCTTTGATATTAATTCTTATTAAGAAATAATAAGCGAGGGGTTATGTATTTAAAAAGTATTGAAGTACAGGGATTTAAGTCATTTGCAAATAAAATAGTATTTGACTTTCATAATGGAATCACAGGTATTGTAGGGCCTAACGGTTCAGGAAAGAGTAATGTTGCTGACGCTGTGCGCTGGGTACTTGGTGAACAGAGTGCCAAGCAGCTTCGTGGTTCTAAGATGGAGGATGTAATTTTTGCAGGAACAGAGAACAGGAAACCGGTAGGATTCGCATTTGTCTCAATAACACTTGATAACAGCGATCACGCTCTTCCTGTTGAATATGATGAAGTGACAGTATCCAGAAGAGTTTACCGTTCAGGTGAGAGTGAATATCTTATTAATGGTAATTCCTGCAGATTAAAGGATGTCACGGAGATGTTCTATGATACCGGTATAGGTAAAGAGGGTTATTCCATTATCGGACAGGGACAGATTGACAAGATTCTTTCAGGAAAGCCGGAGGAGAGGCGTGAGCTTTTTGACGAAGCTGCCGGAATTGTCAAGTTTAAGAGAAGAAAAGCTACGGCAATCAAGAAACTTGAGAATGAGCGTGCCAACCTTGTCCGTGTAAATGATATTCTTTCAGAGCTTGAAAAACAGGTTGGACCTTTGCAGATTCAGTCTGAGAAAGCTAAAGAGTATCTTGATTATAAGGCTGACCTTAAGAAATATGATGTAAATGCATTTTTACTTGAATCTGACAGGATAAGCAGAGATTTAGAAGAACTTGCCGGAAAGATTAGTATTGCTGACAATGATCTTTCATCTTCACGGGCAGAGTATGAGAGTACTAAAGCTGAATATGAGGAGGCGGAGGAACAGCTATCAAGAGTTAATGCTGATATAGAGAATGTAACTTCTCTGCTTTCTAATACAGAGCTTGAAAGCCAGCGTCTCAATGGTGAAATTAATGTAATTACTGAACAGATTAACAGGTTCTCTGATAATGAGAGACACTATAATGAAAGATTAGAAACGATTAATAAGGACAGACTTTCAAAAGAGACAAATGTTGCAGAGTTTAACAGGGATTTGGAAGCCTTAAGTACATCTGTCAATGAATTTAATACAAGCCTGAATGAAAAACAGGAAGCTGTAAGTAATATTGAACAGGAAATAGAGGGAATTTCCGCACAGATTGAAGGCAGACAGAATGATATATATGACCGTCTTAATGAAAAGTCTTCAATTAATGCTGAAAACCAGAAATTTGCCACAATGCTTGAGCAGTTAAGCATCAGGAAAGCAGAGCTTAACAGCCGTCTTATAAAGGATAAGAGTGATGAAGCTGAGCAGAATATTAAGATTCATGCTATAAGCGAAAGATTGGCAGAAGCAGAGAATAATGCCAGAGAAATTGCTGAAAGAATTGCTGCAAACAATGATTCTGTTTCTGCGTTAAAGGCTGAGAATGCAGAACTTAACTCCCAGAATGATAAGATTGTACAGAATTATCACCGGGAAAAGTCAAGACTGGAATCCCTTATTAATATTACTGAAAGATATGATGGTTATGGAAACAGTATCCGTAAGATAATGGAATTGAAGGACAGTAATCCGGGAATTCTTGGTGTTATTGCTGATATTGTAAAGGTTGAAAGAAAGTATGAGACTGCTATTGAGACTGCTCTCGGCGGAACTATCCAGAATATTGTCACAGATAAGGAATCTACAGCAAAAGAACTTATTGGATATCTGAAGCAGAACAAATTGGGAAGAGCAACATTTTTACCGCTCAATGCAATCTCAGGAAGAAATACACTTGAGAAGGAGCCTTGTATTAATGAGCCGGGTGTTGTCGGAATTGCAAGCAATCTTGTAAGAGTATCCTTTGAATACGAGAATCTTGCCAGATATCTTCTTGGAAGAATTCTTGTTGTTGATAACATTGATAATGCTATGACAATTGCCAGAAAATATAAGTACAGTCTCAGAATTGTTACGCTTGAAGGAGAACAGCTCAATCCAGGTGGTTCTATGACAGGTGGTGCCTTCAAGAATTCAAGTAATCTCTTAGGAAGAAGAAGAGAGATTGAAGAACTTAAAAATAACGTGTCGGAGCTTAGCAAATCATCAACTGAACTCAAAGCCAGAATCTCTGATAACAGGTCTAAGATTTCTGCTTTAAGGGAACTTATCGACAATGATAATAAGGCTAACAGAGAGGCTTCTTTAGCAGTTAACACAGAACAGATTAATTTGAAACAGGCTAATATAAAGCTTGATGAGATTAAAGCTGTATATGAAAAAGACCTTGCAGAGAGCGCTGATATTGACAGACAGACCAGAAAAATTGATGAGAGCAAGAATCAAGTCAGCGGAAGTCTTAGTGCTATCGAAATTGAAAATGAGAGCACAAGAAAAGAAATTGATAATCTGAACATACAGCTTGATAACAAAAAGTCGGAACTTGCAAAGGCTAATGATGAGGTTGAAAATCTTAAAATCAGATTCAGTTCTGTGGAACAGAAATCTGCATTTATCACAGAGAATATCGAGCGTATTCGTGTTGAGATTGCAGGACTTGACAATGAGGAGGCAGATATCAGGCAGAAACTCTCAGCTTTATCTGAAGAAGTGGGAGACAAGAATTCACAGATTGAGAAGTTAAGAAATAATATCCATC
Organism: uncultured Eubacterium sp.; assembly: GCA_945939115.1. Taxonomy (GTDB): domain Bacteria; phylum Bacillota; class Clostridia; order Lachnospirales; family Lachnospiraceae; genus Lachnospira. The sequence continues at coordinate 8,098 of CAMEVC010000040.1, read as the reverse complement.
TTGCCAAGAATCAGATTGAGGACTGCAATAACAGAATTGAAGCCCTTCGCAGGGACAGGGACGCAATTAATTCCAGTCACAAGACATTCTTTGAAAAACGCGAGAAAATCAATGAACAGATTATTCTTCTTGAAAAAGAAAGTATGCGTCTTCATAACCAGCAGGACAAGCTTGAGGAAGAGAATGACAGTATTGTTGATTACATGTGGAATGAATATGAACTTACATACAGCTATGCTGCCGAGTTAAGAAGCGATGAATTAACCAATATTTCTGATATTAAGAAGCAGATTAATATATTGAAGACTAATATTAAAAAGCTTGGCGTTGTCAATGTAAATGCTATTGAAGAGTATAAGGAAGTAAGTGAGAGATACAATTTCTTAAAGACACAGCACGATGACATGATTAAAGCGGAGGAATCACTTATTCAGGTTATTGATGAGCTTGACAGCGGTATGAGAGTACAGTTCAAGGAAAAATTCGATGAAATTAAAGTAGAATTTGATAAGGTGTTCAGGGAATTATTCGGCGGTGGACGAGGAACAATAGAACTTGTCGAGGGCGAAGATATACTTGAAGCGGGTATTCTTATAATATCACAGCCACCAGGAAAGAAGCTTCAGAATATGATGCAGTTATCCGGTGGAGAGAAGGCCTTAACAGCCATTGCTTTATTATTTGCAATCCAGAATCTTAAGCCATCGCCTTTCTGTCTGTTAGATGAGATAGAGGCTGCACTTGATGACTCAAATGTTGGAAGATTTGCAAATTATCTTCACAAGCTTACTAAGCATACGCAGTTTATAGTAATCACCCACAGGCGTGGAACAATGGCTGCAGCGGACAGACTCTACGGTATTACAATGCAGGAGAAAGGTGTGTCTGCGCTGGTTTCTGTTGATCTTATTGAGAATGAGCTTGATAAGAAGAAAGAATAGGAAAAGAGGATGTTATTATGGGCTTTTTTAGCAAATTAAAAGAGGGCTTATCAAAAACACGTGATAATATTGTTTCGGGTATTGATTCAGTATTTTCGGGTTTTTCATCTATAGATGATGATTTCTATGATGAGCTTGAGGAAACCCTTATTATGGGCGATATCGGAGTAGTTGCCACAGAGGAAATTCTGGATGATCTCAAAGAAAAGGTCAAAGAGAATAAAATAAAAAATCCCGCTGACTGCAAACAACTCTTGATTGACAGCATTAAAGAGAAAATGAATCTTGGTGAAAATGCTTATGAATTTGAAAACCGTAAATCTATTGTAATGCTTATCGGTGTCAATGGAGTAGGTAAAACTACTTCAGTAGGAAAGCTTGCGGGGCTTTTGCGTGCACAGAATAAGAAAGTAATTATGGCGGCCGCAGATACTTTCAGGGCTGCTGCTATTGAACAGCTTACGGAATGGTCTAACAGAACAGGAGCAGATATTATTGCCCAGAGTGAGGGTTCTGACCCGGCTGCTGTAATATTTGACTCTATTGCAGCTTGTAAGGCAAGAAAGGCTGATGTACTTCTGTGCGATACAGCAGGACGACTTCAGAACAAGAAGAATCTTATGGAAGAACTCCGTAAGATTGACAGAGTTATTGAAAGGGAGTATTCTGAAGCCTATAGGGAAAATCTTATTGTCCTTGACGCAACAACAGGACAGAATGCGCTGTCCCAGCTTAGGGAGTTCAATGATGTAACTAATATTACAGGCATTATTCTCACTAAGATGGACGGAACTGCCAAGGGAGGTATTGCAGTTGCAATCCAGGCAGAATTCGGGATACCTGTCAAATACATTGGTGTTGGCGAAAAGGTTGAGGATTTACAGAAATTTGATTCAGACACATTTGTTAATGCTCTGTTTGATGTGGATAATGAATCATACGAAGACTAGGCCGTTTAAGACGACTATATAAAGATTGGAGATTAAAGGGTAATGGAAGAATTAACGTTAAAGAGCTTTGAGGAAGCTGCTGAGAAAGTAAAGGAGGCTACACTTCCTACTAATCTTGTTTACAGTGAGTATTTTAGTAACCAGACTGGCAATAAAGTGTATCTTAAGCCTGAGAATATGCAGTATACAGGAGCTTACAAGGTAAGAGGTGCTTATTATAAGATAAGCACAATGTCAGAGGAGGCAAGACAGAAGGGACTTATTACAGCTTCAGCAGGAAATCACGCTCAGGGCGTTGCATTCGCTGCCAAGAAATATGGTGTTAAGGCAACTGTTGTAATGCCGACAACAACACCTCTTATTAAAGTCAACAGAACTAAGGGTTATGGTGCAGAAGTAATTCTTTACGGTAATGTTTACGATGAATCCTGTGAGTATGCTGTCAAGCTTGCTAAGGAGCAGGGGCTTACATTTGTTCATCCTTTTGATGATCTTGATGTTGCAACAGGACAGGGCTCAATTGCAATGGAAATTATAAAAGAACTTCCTACAGTCGATTATATTCTTGTTCCAATTGGAGGAGGCGGACTTGCAACCGGAGTTTCAACTCTCGCAAAGCTTCTCAATCCTAATATTAAGGTTATAGGTGTAGAGCCTGCAGGTGCAAACTGCCTTCAGGAGTCAATCAAAGCCGGGAAGGTTGTAACTCTTCCTTCTGTTAACACAATAGCTGACGGAACTGCAGTTAAGACTCCGGGAAGCAAGCTTTTCCCATATCTTCAGAAGAATCTGGATGATATTATAACTGTTCCTGATGAAGATTTGATTGTGGCTTTCCTTGATATGGTTGAGAACCATAAGATGATTGTCGAGAATTCAGGACTTCTTACAGTTGCAGCTTTAAAACAGCTTGATGTGAAGGATAAGAAGATTGTTTCAATTCTTTCAGGTGGCAATATGGATGTTATCACAATGTCATCTGTAGTACAGCAGGGTCTTGTACAGAGAAGCAGAATATTTACAGTATCAGTTCTTCTTCCTGATAAGCCGGGTGAACTTGTGAGAGTTGCATCAATAATTGCTGAGGCCAATGGTAATGTAATTAAACTTGAGCATAACCAGTTCGTAAGTATTAACAGAAAAGCTACTGTTGAACTTAGAATTACCATTGAGGCATTCGGACATGAACACAAGGACGAAATTGTAGATAAACTTGAAGCTGCGGGATTACGTCCAAGAATAGTTAAGGTAAACATTTAACCACTGATTCTCATATTATTGAATTGAGGGGAAATATGAAGAAAATTTCTATTAAGAGATACGCAGGAATTACAATAGCATTATTTGGGGCAGCAGCGCTGTCCCTATTGCTGTTTTTTGCGTTATTCAGAATTGATGCTATACATAAAACATTATCACACATATGCAGGACGTTAATGCCATTTATTATCGGCAGTGTTATTGCTTATGTAATATGTCCGTTATGCAATAAGTTTGATAAACTGTATGCGAAAGTTTTTTCTTTTATCAAGAAAGAGAAAAGCAGAAAAAGTATTATTAATAATATGAGCGTTTTTACGGGATTATTGATTGCTGTTCTTTTTATTTACTTTATGATAATTGTTATTATTCCTAATCTTGTAAACAGCGTTATTAAATTAATACATATCATTCCTGATAATATAGAAAAACTTGTATCCTTTGTACAGAAATTCATGAATGAGAATGAAACCCTGATGCAATATTCAGAGACGATAATTGACAAAACCTATTCTTATATCAATGACTGGCTCAATAATGATTTTCTTGGATATGCTCAGGGAATTGCCACAGGCGTATCAACCGGTGTAGTCAATATTCTTGTCATTGTGTTTAATATCATTATTGGTTTTATTGTTGCAGCTTACCTTCTAACAGCGAGAAAGAGACTTGCAAAGCAGGGACAGATGCTTGTTTACAGCATTTTCAAAAAAGAACATGCGGACAGTGTCATGGAGGAAATAAAATATACTGACAGAGTTTTCAGCGGATTTATTAACGGAAAACTGGTTGACGCATTAGTGATTGCACTTATAAGTTATCTTGGACTCAAAATTTTCACTATATGCAACCCCGGCAAGGAAGTTATGAGTGAAATCCTTATTGCATTTATCGTTGGAATATTTAATGTTATTCCTTTCTTCGGATGGTATATTGCATGGTTCATTGGTGCTTTGCTCTGTCTTATTATAAATCCTGCACAATGCCTGTTTTTTGTGATTTTCAATTTTATATTGCAGCAGATTGATGGCAATATAATCGGACCTAAGATTCTTGGCAATACCACAGGTATTTCGAGTTTCTGGGTTTTGTTTGCAATTCTTTTGTTTGGAGATATATGGGGATTTGCAGGTATGCTTCTCGGTGTGCCAATATTTGCGGTTATATACCACCTTATTAAAAAATGGGTGTTCAAAAGGCTTAAGATTAATGGCATGGAACATTTAAGTGAAGAGTATGAAGCAGAATTCCCGCCCAATGACAGGGAAAAAAAGCTTGAAAATATGTGATTTAAAACTTCTTTTTCGGAAAAGTGTTGTTTATGAATGAATTTGCATATCCGAACGCAGACCGTAAAGCAACGTCGGTACTTAATGAGCTATTTTGCGAATTTTGTACCGCTACGTTGCGTCCCGAGCGAGAGCGCGTCTGCGTTCGGATATGCAAATTCAATCTCAGCAACACAAATACAAATAGGATTTTAAAAATCATTTAACAAGTGTCAAGTAAAAATGCTTGACACTCGTTTTTTTTTCTGATATTATACTCAAGGCTTGTTAATCGAAATGATTTGCAGGCGATTCAGGTGATATGGACTGGTGATTATGGAAAGAATTGTTGAACAGAATCTTTTATATGATTTTTATGGGGAACTTCTTAATGCCCATCAGAAGCAGATATATGAAGATGCTATTTACAATGACCTGTCTTTAAGTGAGATTGCTGATGAATATGGCATCTCAAGGCAGGGAGTACATGATCTTATCAAGCGTGTTACGAAGACTTTGGAAGGATACGAAGCGAAGCTTCATCTTATTAAGAAATTCCTTGACACTAAGGATAAGGTTACTAAGATTGATTCCTTGGTTGACGATTACATGAACAGTGGCGATATTAAAGCGGTTCATGAAATCAAGAAGTTATCCAACGAAATTCTTGATGAATTCTAGAGGAGATATTTATGGCATTTGACAGCTTATCAGAGAAATTGCAGAATATTTTTAAGAATCTTCGTGGCAAGGGCCGTCTTTCAGAAGCTGATGTTAAAGCTGCACTGAAAGAAGTCAAGCTTGCACTGCTTGAGGCTGATGTTAACTTCAAGGTTGTTAAGCAGTTTATTAAATCTGTTGAAGAAAGAGCAATAGGGCAGGATGTTATGTCAAGTCTTACTCCGGGCCAGATGGTTATCAAAATCGTCAATGAAGAGATGGTTTCTCTTATGGGTTCCGAAACAACAGAAATTGCCTTGAAATCCGGTAACGAGATTACCATTATTATGATGGCAGGTCTTCAGGGTGCCGGTAAAACTACGACTACAGCCAAGCTTGCAGGAAAGTTCAAAGCAAAAGGAAGAAAGCCTTTACTTGTTGCCTGTGATGTATACAGACCTGCTGCTGTTGAACAGCTTACTATTAATGGTAATAAGCAGGGAGTAGAAGTATTCTCTATGGGAACGAACAATAAGCCTGTTGATATTGCGAAGGCGGCGGTAGCGCATGCTAAGAATGAAGGCTTCAACACTGTAATCCTGGATACAGCCGGACGACTTCATGTAGATGAAGATATGATGAACGAGCTTATCGATATCAAGGAAAACGTCAATGTTGACCAGACTATTCTTGTTGTTGATTCCATGACTGGTCAGGATGCTGTCAATGTTGCCTCTTCATTTAATGAGAAGGTAGGCATAGACGGAGTTATTCTTACTAAGCTTGACGGTGATACAAGAGGCGGAGCAGCACTTTCTATTAAGGCTGTCACCGGTAAGCCGATTCTTTATGTAGGTATGGGCGAGAAACTTTCAGATCTCGAACAATTCTATCCGGATCGTATGGCTTCCAGAATACTGGGAATGGGAGATGTTCTCACTCTCATTGAGAAAGCTGAAGCCCAGATTGATGCTGAGAAAGCCAGGGCCATGGAGCAGAAGCTTAAGAAAGCAGAATTTGATTTTAACGACTTTCTTGAGTATATGGGGCAGATTAAGAATATGGGCGGAATCAGTTCTATTATGAGTATGATGCCGGGACTTTCAGGACAGATGAAGAATGTTTCTATCGATGATGATGAAGCAGAGAAGAATATGAGAAGAACAGAATCTATCATATATTCTATGACCATGGCAGAAAGAAGTAATCCGGATATACTTAATCCTTCAAGAAAGAACAGGATTGCAAGAGGTGCAGGCGTTGATATTGCCGAGGTTAATAGACTTGTCAAGCAGTTTGAGCAGATGAAGAAGATGATGAAACAGATGCCCGGCATGATGAAAGGTGCTAAAAAGGGACGATTCAAGTTACCTTTTTAACATAGATTATTTTTAATAAAAACACAGGAGGTGAATGTAATGGCAGTAAAGATTAGATTAAAGAGATTAGGTGAGAAGAAGTCTCCTTTCTATAGAATTATCGTAGCAGACTCTAGATCTCCAAGAAACGGAAGATTCATCGAGGAAATCGGTACTTATGATCCTAATTATGATCCATGCAAGCTCAACATTGATGCTGAGGCTGCTAAGAAGTGGTTATCAAACGGAGCTCAGCCAACAGAGGTAGTTGGTAAGCTTTTCAAGATGGCTGGTATCGAGAAATAATACTAGTGGAGGTGTAATTGACTATGAAAGAATTAGTGGAAATTATCGCTAAAGCACTAGTTGATAATCCGGATGAGGTTGTAGTTACAGAGACTGAGAAAGATAAAGCTATCATAGTTAATCTTAAAGTTGCTTCTTCGGATATGGGTAAGGTTATCGGTAAGTCCGGTAGAATTGCCAAGTCAATAAGAGCAGTTGTTTCAGCTGCAGCTTCTAAGAGCGACAAGAAAGTGATTGTTGAGATTGATAACTAAACAAACACTACTGTCTAAGGCAGCCCTCATATGGGCTGTCTGTTTTGTTTTATATTTTTAATGCCATGAAATGGAGAGAATTAAGTGGAAGATATGTTAAGAGTCGGGGTCATAACATCGACCCATGGTATAAAGGGGGAAGTCAAGGTTTTTCCTACAACAGATGATCCTCTTCGCTTTAAAGAACTCAAGAAATGTATAATAGATGGCAAAAGAGAGCAGGTTAATGTAACTGTATCCTCAGTTAAGTTTTTCAAGCAGTTTGTCATTGTTAAATTCAAAGAATTTGATGACATTAATGATATTGAGAAATATACAAAATGTGATTTACTTGTCACAAGAGAGGATGCGGTTAAGCTTGAGCCGGGGGAATATTTTATATGTGATCTTATCGGTCTTAGCGTAATTACTGATGAAGGAGAACATCTTGGCACACTAAAAGATGTTTACGAGACAGGCGCTAACAATGTATACGAGGTAGAGGCTGATAACGGAGAAAAATATTTAATACCGGTTATTGACCAGTGTATATTAGATCACGACCTTGAGAAAGGAACTGTAACGGTTCATATATTGCCAGGTCTTTTGGATATCAATAAATAAAAAAGATAATAAAGAAAATGTATTTTAGACTTGCATTATTAGCAGGAGTGTGCTAATCTATACAAGTTGTGAGAAAAAGGGATGGTCCTCTGTTACAGAACCTGTATTAAGAACATCATAATATTAAGGAGGTCACACATGAATACAATTATTAAGAACATCGAAGATGCTCAGCTTAAGGCTCAGGCTCCTGAGTTCAGAGTTGGTGATACTGTAAGAGTATCAGCTAAGATTAAGGAAGGAAACCGTGAGAGAATTCAGGTTTTCGAGGGAACAGTATTAAAGAAACAGGGAACTGGCGTTAGAGCTACATTTACTGTAAGAAAGATTTCTAACGGCGTTGGCGTTGAGAAGACATGGCCATTACATTCACCTATCGTTGAGAAGGTTGAAGTTGTAAGACATGGTAAGGCTAGACGTGCTAAGCTTAACTACTTAAGACAGAGAACAGGTAAGGCTGCTAAGGTTAAGGAATTAGTTAGATAATTTTGTTATTCA
>CAMEVC010000039.1 GCA_945939115.1 uncultured Eubacterium sp. | reverse complement strand
TCCGAATTTGATGATTTTAGGGTTAGGAAACTGGAATTTAAAAATTCACATTACGCAACGCCGATTGACATTATGATATCAAAGTGATATCATCAAAATATCAAAAGAACCATTAATATTTATATTAATCAGTTGGAGGTATTGATATGGAAGAAAAAGTGTTGAAGAAGAACAAGAATGGAATGGCGATGCTCTTGCTGTTTATCCTGTTGTATATTGCATCAATAGGGGCAATTATCGCCGGATGTATTATGGTAGAGTCGGGAGTAAACAAGGTGCCGGCCATAATTCTTATCGTTGTTGGTGGTGTATATGCTCTTGTCGGATGGATATTTTTCCTTGGATTGAAGGTTTTAAAGCCGCAGGAAGCGTTGGTGCTGACATTGTTTGGAAAGTATGTGGGAACGTTAAAGGATGATGGTTTCTATTATGTTAATCCTTTCTGTGTAGCAGTTAATCCGGCTGCAGCAACTAAGTTAAATCAAAGCGGGGATGTAGCAGGAGATGGAAAGAAGCTTGACCTTGCCAGTATGGCAGGTGCTGCAATATCGGCAAGCGGAAGTCTTGAGACTACTAATAAGAAGGTATCTCTTAAGATAATGACACTCAATAACAGCAGACAGAAGATAAATGATTGTCTTGGTAACCCAATTGAAATAGGAATTGCTGTAATGTGGAAGGTTACAGATACAGCCAAGGCAGTATTTAATGTAGATAATTATAAGGAATATCTCTCACTTCAGTGTGACAGTGCTCTCAGAAATATTGTCCGTATGTATCCGTATGATGTTGCAGAAAATGTGGACACCACAGGAGATGGAATAGCAGACGAGGGAAGTCTGCGCGGTTCAAGTGAAATAGTGGCAGAGCGTATAAGAAAAGAAATTCAGAGCAAGGTTGAGAATGCCGGTCTTGAGATTATAGAAGCAAGAATTACATATCTTGCATATGCGCCTGAAATTGCCGCAGTAATGCTTCAGCGTCAGCAGGCATCAGCAATAATTGATGCAAGGAAGATGATAGTGGACGGTGCTGTCGGAATGGTTGAGATGGCACTCGACAGATTATCAGAGAAGCAGGTCGTAGACCTCGATGAAGAGCGCAAGGCAGCCATGGTATCCAATCTGTTAGTTGTGCTTTGTGGAAATAAAGATGCCCAGCCTATAGTTAATTCAGGAAGTCTCTACTAATGGCAGACAACAGCAAGAAACAGGTTCCTCTCCGGTTATCAGGTAAGCTCTATGATGCCATTGCAGCGTGGGCAGAGGATGATTTCAGATCTGTTAATGGACAGATAGAATACCTTTTGACGGAATGTGTACGACAGAGAAAGAAAAACGGCGCTCCGGTTCCCCATGAACTGGACGTTCCGCCAGAATTAGATATTAAGTAGATTTTGTACAGCATTTATACAAATGTAATGACATAATTAAGAAAACCTCCATATATTAAGGCAGTGAGCCTGTATATGGAGGTTTTTTCATGAATACTGAATTATAGTTAATTGAATAAATCGGACATATATTATCCGAGGGAATTGAATTTGCTTAACATCAGTGAATACAAATCATCAGAGGAATTAGCTGATATACCTGATGAAGTGTATGAATTGGTAACATATTTAATATTGGCTTTGGCAAGTGATGAAACATTGGAACCAATATAACCTAATCTCTTGGCAAATTCGGAAGAAGTTCCGAAGGCCTTCTTCAAAGTATCCTTATCAGCGGCTTTGAGTTTCTTTTCATCGAGGACAAGTGTTCCATCATCTTTAAGAGTAATTCCCACAGATGATAAATCTTCTGAGTTCTCTTTGGCAGCTTCCTTAAGAAGCTCAGAGCACATAGTATTAATTGAACTTTCAGTCTTACCAAGTGTATCGTGCAGCTTATTATAAGAATCTATAACAGCTTTAATATCCGCATAAATGCCGGAATAATCTCCGGTTTTTTCTGCATCAGCAAATGCAGTTGACTTAGTGTCAGTAAACTTTTCGGATGTTTCAGTAAGGGAATCAGCAGAATCTTTAATATCCTGATATGCGTCCTTCTGAAGTTTTTTCGTAAGTGAAGAAGTTGAACTCTCTGTTTTCTTGGTAAGAAGGCTTGTCAGGCTGTCGTTATCATCGCTTTGAATATAATCAAGCAAAGTCTTTGAAGATGAATCAAGCCCGGCTTTTAATTGGTTCTGAGCAAGCATCTGAGATGTAACCCTCATAATATTACCTCCTTTTTTGGAATCTGGCGGAATCAGATGGATTTCCTAAGTGTGGATATATTCATCCATAACCTATATTCTTTATCGGATAAAACCTGTGAAAACTTAACATACTACCTTCGAAAGGAGGTGAACTTATGTATCCTGAATTCGATTATGATTACGAACATGAGGAGTATGATAAGGTCTGCAATGACACAGCACCTGATACCGGATATGATGAGGGAGAGGATGAATATGCCAGTAATTTAGATGAAAGCGATAATATACGTCCTGTCAATTCATTGGATGATTACACCAGTTTCCTCATATGGGGAACGGACTTTGACGACAAAAATAATATCTAAAATTAGTATTAATTATTTATTAATCTTTGAAAGGCTGATTGACTGAATTTTTACTATGTTATATGATAAGCGAAAATGGAGGTATTATAGTATGTACGGTTATATCGTTGTCAATCAGCCGGAGCTGAAGTTTAAAGAATATGCAGTATATCGTTCATACTACTGCGGTCTGTGTGATGCGCTGAGAGATGCGTATGGCATTAAGGGGCAGATCTCCATAAGCTACGATATGACATTTTTAGTGATGCTGTTGACCGGACTTTATGAGCCGGAGACGAAGTATACAGAAGAGCGCTGCATTGCGCATCCGGTTAGGAAACACCCGGTAAGGCGTAATGCAGTTACTGATTATGTTGCTGATATGAACGTTCTGCTCACCTATTACAAATGTATGGATGACTGGAATGATGAGCGCAAGATTTTGAAAAGAACATTTGCAGGAGCCCTCAAGGGAAAGGTAAGGCAGCTTGAGAAGAAGTATTCTGAGAAAGCAGATATAATCAGGCAGTGTATGACAGAGTTATCGGAGCTGGAGAAGGCAGGCGAGACTAATATCGATAAGCCGGCACAGCAGTTTGGAAGGATTCTTGCAGAAGTGTCAGTAATGAAGGAAGATGAATGGAGCAGAGAATTAAGGATTCTTGGAGACAATCTTGGAAGATTTATCTATCTGCTTGATGCATATGATGATCTTGATAAGGATGAGAAGAAGAACAATTACAATGTTTTCAGGTATCATAAGGAACATAAGGATTTTGATGCATTTTGCGAGAGCATATTAAGGGCATATATGGCGGGATGCGCAAGACAGTTTGAAAGACTGCCGATAATTGACAATGCACAGATTCTGAGGAATATAATATACTCTGGTGTGTGGACAAGATTTGAAATTGCCAGAGCCAGAAGAAATAATACTGCCACAAAGCAGGTGGAGGACCATAATGACAGATCCATATAAGGTGTTGGGGGTATCAAGGGATGCCTCTGATGATGAGGTAAAAAAAGCATACAGAATATTGAGCCGTAAGTACCATCCTGATGCGAATATTAATAATCCGCACAAGGAGCAGGCTGAGGAGATGTTTAAAACTGTACAGCAGGCGTATAATCAGATTATGAGAGAGCGCGAGGGCGGATACAGTCAGAGTCAGGCATACAGCCAGAACCGTGCCGGTTCAGGACGTTCAGATAATTATGGTTATGATGGAGATTACCAGAACAGACAGCAACAGGGCAACTATGGAGGATATGGCGATTTCGGAAGCTTCTGGGGTTTTGGTCCATTTGGGTTTGGAGGATATACGGGGAATTTTGGCGGCAATGGCAGCGCTGATAATAACATGAATGGCAATGACCCGACAACAGTGCATCTTAGGGCAGCAGCCAACTACATTAATAATGCAAGCTATGATGAGGCTATCAATGTGCTTAACAATATAGAGAACAGGGATGGCAGATGGTATTATTACAGCGCACTTGCACATTCAGCCAAGGGAGAGGAAGCCACAGCTATTGAGCATGCTAAGAGAGCGGTTGACCTCGACCCGGACAATATGCAGTATCAGCTTCTCTATCAGCGTATGGCAAGCGGTGGAAGCTGGTATGCAGGACGTCAGTCAACATACCAGAATCCTTCATATGGAGGAGGTTTCTGCCTGAGATTCGTGGGAATGTATCTCTTATGCAACTGCCTGTGCAGCGGAGGAAACATATGCTGCGGAAACCCTTATTACCCGGGCGGAAATATATAGAATCAGTTTTGTGGAATATAAAAGACCTTCAAGGTGTATCGGTGCGGGAGCATGTTTTGATAGGGAATATACATCGCCCAGGATATTCTAAGAGGTCTTTTATACTGTCTTATTCTTTTCTTTTTCAACCCAGCTATTCAGATGTTTAAAGAGTATGTCGAACTGGACAGGTCCCATATCAAGAACATACTGATGAAAGTCTTTTAGTACAAATGCGTCACCTAACTCATTCTGCGCCTGAGTCTTCAACTGCTCAAAACCCAGCATACCGAGAACATATTTGCAGTAATTGCCGGGGTCGGAGACAAAGGCATAATACATTTCATCGGCAACGGACTTATCACTAATGCCGAATTTATTAATGTATTTCAAAACATCATCCACGCTCCATCCACGATAATTTACCCCGATATCGCATTTGGCATATAAGCAGAGTATTGTGGAGTAATTGTAACTGCATAACCTGTTGAGATTAGGATTTCCGGTCTGTGCATAGTCATATGACAGGAGTTCAACATAGGTAGCCCAGCCTTCCACATAACCGCCGGGTGTCAGTATATATCGTATGCTGTCAGGATTACTTGCGGCAAAATACTGTGTCTGATACAGATGTCCGGGATAACCCTCGTGTGCAAGTGTAGGGTACAACTCGCTGGATGAGGTTCCTGATGAGTTGATATATATAGAATTAATATCCAGATTATCAAGCTGTGGAATAAAATACATGGCAGGGCTTGTGTAATCCTCAAGTGCTTTTGACACATATTTTATATTGTAATTCACATCATCTATGGCAGGAAAATCATCAGATATGCGGGTTTTCAAGTCCTCAAGTATACCCTTAGGGTCAGTCATATTGAATGAAAATGTGTTAAAGCTGTCAAAAAGAGCAGGGTCTTTTACAGCCAGAGCCTGCATTCCAAGCATATTTTTCTGAATGTTGGCATCAAGTAGTTTGTCATATTCATCCACTGTTTTGTTCCAGCCCAGACAAGAGGACAGAATGTACTCAAAATATCTGTCGCCATCAGGGTAATTATGCAGACCTCCGGCATATTTGTTTGTGCCTTTCAATGAGGATAATCCGTCAATAAGAGCCTGATATCCGGGGATAACGTGAGCATTGACAGCATCGGTATTCTTTTTCTTATAATCTGAGATATCGTTTTCACTAAGCCCCGGAACATTGACGATTTTCTCGTTAAAGGTTGATATCATGACGCCATTTTCATCTGAGGCAGACTGCAAAAAAGAAGTACAGCTTTCAATGACTTTATCTGCAAGAGTGTCCTCCATAAAATATCCCTTTTCTGAGCGAAGCTTTTCATAGGCAACAAGATTATTCATATAGCCATCTACATCGTTAAGAAGCTGGATATACTCATCTACATCTTTTTTTTCTGCAAATGTGTATTCTGCAAATAAAAGCGGCAGCTGGACATGAACGCCGGTTGTTGTCTGAAGTTGTGTGTCAAACATATAGAGGTCACTGTATTCAAGATTATTCTCCATATACATAAGAATCTCATCGTATGTTAGCTGCTGCTTAGCAGAGAGTGAATTTCTGTCAAAAGATTTCAGCGTGGCAATTACATCTGAACAATCTGATGTGTCGTTCAGATTATCAAGGTCGTAACGTCCAAGAGTGACGTCATAATCATTTATTCCAAAATTCTCCGGATGTTCTACATAGGCATGGAGAGACATCGTGTCCGAGGAGAGTAATGTAGCAAAAAGTTCGTTTATATAATCAGTGAAAGCCTGATTATTCTCAACAGTCGTATGTTCTTCATTATTGTGGTTCGTGTGTGTGAGGGAATCTGTAAGTCTGCATCCCCAGAGTCCCACAGACATTGATAATACAAGAATTATGCAGAGAATATAGGAAAGAACCAAATCTCTTAATTTAGCGATATATTTACTCATATTGTCTCCTTATAAGAATTTCGAATACTTCTATTTAATATTATAATTTTTTTGAGTTATTATTCTAACATTGTATCACACTTAATACAGACTTGACACATATTGTAAATTTTTTTATGATAAAGTTTACGGAAAAAGGATTCACACTACATTTACGTAATAGCGATGAATTAGAATTATAGATTATGGAGGAAGTATTATGCCGCAGAATAAAGGACCATTCTACATGACAACAGCTATTGCATATACATCAGGCAAGCCGCATATCGGTAACACATATGAGATTGTACTTGCTGACAGTATTGCCAGATTCAGAAGACAGGAAGGATACGATGTATTTTTCCAGACAGGAACAGATGAGCATGGACAGAAGATTGAGCTTAAGGCTGAGGAGGCCGGAATAACACCGAAGGAATTTGTCGATAATGTTTCAACTGAGATTAAGAGAATATGGGATCTCATGAATACATCTTATGATAAGTTTATTAGAACAACAGATGAAGACCATGAGAAACAGGTTCAGAAGATTTTTAAGAAGCTCTATGACCAGGGAGATATTTATAAGGGCTCATATGAGGGCCTTTACTGCACTCCTTGCGAGTCATTCTGGACAGAGTCACAGCTTATTGACGGCAAATGTCCTGACTGCGGGCGTGAGGTTAAGCCAGCCAAGGAGGAGGCGTATTTCTTCAAGATGAGTAAGTATGCCAACAGACTTATTGAGCATATTAATACACATCCGGAGTTTATTCAGCCTGTCTCAAGAAAGAATGAGATGATGAATAATTTCCTTCTTCCGGGACTTCAGGATCTCTGTGTATCAAGAACATCTTTCAAATGGGGAATTCCTGTAGACTTTGATGACAAGCATGTAGTTTATGTATGGCTTGATGCGCTCACAAACTATATCACAGGTATAGGCTATGACGCAGATGGTAATTCTTCAGACCTGTATAAGAAGTACTGGCCTGCAGACCTTCACCTTATCGGTAAGGATATAATCAGATTCCATACAATTTACTGGCCAATATTCCTTATGGCACTTGGTGAGCCGCTTCCTAAGCAGGTATTCGGACATCCATGGCTGCTGCAGAACGATGGCAAGATGAGCAAATCAAAAGGAAATGTTATCTATGCAGACGACCTTGTAGAACTTTTCGGAGTGGATGCGGTGCGCTATTTTGTTCTTCATGAGATGCCGTTTGAGAATGATGGAGTTATATCATGGGAGCTTATGGTTGAGCGAATGAATTCAGACCTCGCCAATACTCTTGGAAATCTTGTTAACAGAACAATTGCTATGTCTAACAAGTATTTTGAGGGTGTTGTCAATAAGACAGGGGGTTGTGATGATGTGATTGATGCTGACCTTAAGTCGGTTGTAACAGCTACAAGAGACAAGGTTCAGAATAAGATGGCTACACTTCATGTTGCCGATGCTATTACAGAGGTATTTACACTCTTTAAGAGATGTAACAAATATATTGATGAGACAATGCCTTGGGCGCTTGCTAAAGATGAATCTAAACAGGACAGACTGGCAGAGGTTCTCTACAACCTTGTTGAGAGTATTACAATTGGTGCTAATCTTCTCAAGTCATTTATGCCTGACACAACTGACAAGATATTAGCACAGCTCTATCCTGAGAATCCGTCAGCCGGAGTAAGAGATTTTGACGACCTTGCTACATTTGGATTAAGAGAATCAGGACTTAAGGTTACTGAGACACCTGAGATTCTTTTTGCAAGACTTGACTATGAGAAGGATCTTAAGGAGAAGGTTGAAGCTATCCAGGAGGCTCAGAAAAAGGCTAATGGAGCAGTTGAATATCCGGTTGTTGAGAAGAAGCCTGAGATTACATTTGAGGATTTTGAAAAGGTTCAGATTCAGGTGGGAGAGGTTCTTAAGTGCGAACCGGTTAAGAAGGCTAAGAAACTTCTGTGTTCACAGATTAGAATCGGTGATGAAGTAAGACAGATTGTTTCAGGAATCTCACAGTATTACAAGCCAGAGGAGATGGTAGGCAAGAAAGTGGCGGTTATAACTAACCTTGCTCCAAGGACAATCTGTGGTGTTGAATCTAATGGTATGATTCTTGCAGCAATGGATGATAAGAACAATCTTTCAGTTATGACAGTTGATAAAGACATCATCTCAGGAAGTGAGATTGGCTAATAATGAAGATATTTGAAACTCATGCCCATTATGATGATGAGAGATTTGATGGAGACAGAGATGAACTTATACAGGGTATGCTTCAGGAAGCAGGAAGCATTGATTACATTGTTAATGTAGGAGCAAGCCGTGCGGGATGTGAAGCGTCCCTTGCTCTTGCTGCCAAGTATGATAAGGTCTATGCTGCTATAGGATTTCATCCGGAGGATATTGTACGATTGAAAGAATCGGACATTTTATGGCTGGAGGATAATATCAGGAATAATGAGGCTGATAATCTAAAGATAGTTGCCTTGGGCGAGATAGGTCTTGATTATTATTATGTATCAGAGGATGCAGATGTGGCTGCAAAGGAAAAGGCTCTGCAGAGAGAGTGGTTTGTCCGCCAGATGGATGTGGCATACAGGACGGGAATGCCTGTAATTGTTCATTCAAGAGATGCATGTCAGGATACAATCAACATTTTAAAAGAGACTCATGGAGAGCAGACAGGAGGAATTATTCACTGCTATTCATACACAAAGGAAGCTGCCAGAGAGTATCTTAATATGGGATTTCATATTGGAATCGGCGGGGTGCTTACATTTAAGAATGCCAGAAAGCTTGTGGAGGCAGCAGAGTACATCCCTATGGATAGAATTGTGCTTGAAACGGATAGTCCATATATGGCTCCTGAGCCTAACAGGGGCAAGCGCAATGACAGCCGTAATATCATCTATGTGGCAGAGAAGCTTGCACAGATTAAGAAGATGGATGTGCAGGAGGTCATTGACATAACTAATGAAAATGCACGCAGGCTGTTCAGACTGTCGTAAATAGGGGGCAACCGGTATGTGTAGCTGATGAGCGCAGCCAGAAATTACTGAAAATAATGCCCTGAGAAAGGCAGGATTTCAAGAAATACCTACAAATGATGATAGAACCCTTGTTTTAGTAGGTATATTTTGGCACTAAATTTAAGAGAAATAAAGAAACTTAAAGTAAAAACCTACTAGAGAGTGCGTTGACGGCTCTTTAGTAGGTTTTTTTAATGAGAAAATATTTCTAAGATAGTAGGCATGTTCAAAAAATACCTACTAAAACTAGAAAAATGCGACTACTTATAGGTAACACGAGAAAATAACACGAGAAAATAACACCAGAAAATCTATGATTTCAGCAGATTACTTAGATTCGCAAACTGCTCAAGTGTAAGAGCCTCGCCACGTATGGTAAGGGGAAGTCCCATTTTTTCAAGTGCTGTCGAAAGAGCTTCTTTAGAGATGCCAATTCCGGCATTGCCTACACTGTTCACCATAGTCTTGCGGCGTTGGTTGAAGGAAGCCCTTATAATCTTAAACATGAGATGCTCGTCACATACATCTACAGGTGGTGTTTTAAAACGCTCAAGTCGTATTACAGCAGAATCTACATTAGGTCTAGGCATAAAACAGCTTGCCGGTACATTGAGTACGACTTTGGGTTTAGCGTAGAACTGGACTGCCAGAGAGAGTGCACCGTAATCTTTAGTTCCGGGTCCGCATTGCATACGGTCGGCGACTTCCTTCTGCACCATAATAGTAATGCTGTCGAGAGGTACGTGATTTTCAAAAAGTCCCATAATAATAGGTGTTGTTATGTAGTAAGGAAGATTGGCTACTACCTTGATTGGTCTTCCATCATTCTTTTCTTCGGCAAGTTTACGGATATCCAGCTTTAAGATATCCTCATTGATAACTGTTATATTGTCATAATAAGATAATGTATCTTCAGTAAGTATAGGTATGAGCTTTTTGTCTATTTCGACAGCTACTACCTCACGGGCATTCTCACAAAGAATCTGTGTCATTGTACCAATTCCGGGACCAATTTCCATAACGAAATCATCCTTTGTCACTCCGGCTTCGCGCACAATCTTTTCTACAACATTCTCATCTATAAGAAAATTTTGTCCGAATTTCTTCTGAAAATTAAATCCATATCTGTTAAGCACAGCAATCGTATTGGTAGGATTGCCAAGGTGCATTACATTAGCATATTTGTTATCGCTCATATTACCTCATTCCTCTGATCCTGCGCGCCCCGAGGCACTCATTATAATTGCACACTATAGCTGCACACACTATGTTATGTGACGGGACATCAAATGTCAAGAAAACGATGGAATATTGGGCAGACCTGCTGCATAAGGTGCATAAGAGAGTAAATGTTTATCGATATGGAGGTAATATAGTGGATTATCAGCGCTTAGTTTCATACATATATTCTTACCCGGAGGGAGTAAAGGGGCAGAATGTAGGATTTGCAAAGGCATTGGTACATCAGGGACAGTTCAAATTAAATATAAGTCTTAGAGGTGTTAAAACTGAGAACCCGGAAATGTTTGGAGTTTATATGATGGTGCATGATAAGGGCTATACGCTGATAAAGCTTGGAGACTGCCTGGTGAAATCAGGGCAGGCGGAGTATTCCGGAATATTTAACCCGGATAATATAAGCCTTACAGAGTATAATTTCAAGGATATATGCGGGCTCGCAGTTGCGCGGGAGGATGCAAGATTTGACATGATGCTTTCCATGTGGAAGGATGAGGATGTCACGCCTGATATGCTTGTATTTGCAGGAATGGATGCAAAGAAGCAGGTCGAAGCAGGAAATGTATTAAAAGAAAGATTTGAGAAAGACAGACAGAAAGAAATTGTGCAGGCTGCATCCATGACAGAAACTCTTGAAAAACCGGATATGCAAGAGGGCGGACGCACGCCGGAAAGCGGATTAATACAGGATACTAGAAATATTCAGGAGAGTAGCCTTGAGTCGGAAAGCAGATACAAACAGGAAGACAGCCCAGAGTCAGAAAATGAACTGCAGCAGGCACATATGTCAGAAAATCGGGAGCAGGTATATGCTAAACCGGAGAAACCTGTTATGGAGCAGGCTGAATCTAACATGGATCAGTTTGAAAAATTATTTATAAGAGCAGATTATGTGGACGCATTTGATGATGACTACTTCTATGATTGTATGGAGATTTCACCGGAAAAATTGAAGAGTTTAAAGCTGAAGGATTCTACTATTATTGACAACAGTTTTCTTCTGCATGGATACTATAATTTCAGGCATATTTTGTTCGGAAGAGTGAGAGATAATCTTGACAATACTAAATATTTCATAGGCGTTCCGGGTATGTATTGTAACCGCGAGCGTTTCATGGCATCAATGTTTGGTTTCAACAACTTTAAGAAGAGTCATAGAAGTGACTACGCTAACCCATATTTTGGATACTGGTATCAGGAAATATAGATTATTGTATTTGTGGAAAAGAGTAGTATGCCGCCTGTGGTGCATTCTCTCATAATTCCTACACCTAGTTGAAGTAAATGCCGCCATCTACAAAGCTTATTACAGAGTGGGAAATCAAACGTGCTTCGCTTGAACGAGATTTCCCACTCTGCTCTTTTGCAGATAGCGGCATTAACTTCAACACGGTTCGGAATAAATCGAGAATGCACCACAGGCGGCATACTGCTCTAAGCCATAATATATGAATATTATATTATGAAATGTAGACAAACCGCAGGTGATCCTGCCATTGTCCGCCTATTTTGACATAAGAGTGTGCTGTACCTTCGGGAATAAAATGCATTTTCTTAATAAGGGTTAAAGAAGGGATGTTATCGGGATGGACATAGGCTTCAATCCGGTGCATCTCCTTATCCTTGACAAGAATGTCAAGGGCATGGCGAAGCATCAGGCTTCCAAGTCCGAGTTTACGGTAGCGCCTGTCAATCTTGTATCCTATGCGACATGAATGGTTGAGGCCTGTAACGCTAGAGAAAGACACGGTTCCAAGAATCTGCCCCGGAAGGTCGGAGGAAAACAGGAAAAAGCGTCCGAACTCCCCCTTTAGAAGTGCGTTGTACTCAGCCTTAAGTGTCGCAGAAATATATTCAATAGTGTAAAAATTATCTGGCTTGTCAGCTTCGTATCTGTCAAAATCTTCTCGGTTGTAGTCATAAAAATCAAGTACCTGTGGTGCAAAGGATTCGTCCAGAACCTTCAGGCACAAGCTGTCAAATGTATATTCAAACTTCATGATTCCTTACTTTCCTTCTTCTTGTTTAGGCGCAGTTCCTTGAAAAATGTGGTAAGCATTTCGGAACATTCTTCTTCGCATACACCTTTGGTAATCTCTGCCTGATGGTTAAACGCAGGAATCTGCAGGATATTAAGAATTGAACCCGCACATCCGGCTTTGGGGTTCATTGAACCAATGACCACGCGCGGAATTCTCGCCTGAATAATAGCTCCGGCACACATCTGGCAAGGCTCAAGAGTAACATAAAGAGTGCAGTCTTCAAGACGCCAGTCACCTATATAGCGGCTTGCCTTTTTAATGGCCGTAATCTCTGCGTGTCCGAGAGAAGTCTTGTCTGTATTTCTGCGGTTATAACCACGACCTATAACCTTTCCCTCATAAACAATAACGCAGCCAATAGGTACTTCATTAAGCTTATAAGCCTTCTTTGCCTGTGTTATCGCCTGTTTCATATATCTGATATCATCCTTATCACAATCCACAATAATATCCTCCAACAAATATTATAAAAATTGTAGCCTTAATATTATATTGCGTCAACTTATTTAAGGTAAGTTTCGTATATATGAATAAGAGAATAATTATCAGGTTACATAATGGGGGTGTAGATATGATAAGGATGTTACTTGTCATGTTGCTGACAGTGTGCATGGCATTATCGGCGGGATGTAAGAAAAATAGTCCATCTGCTGACAAAGCAAGTAAGCAGAGTCAAAATGTACAGAAGGATACAGCCGGGGAGCAGGACGGCAGTATGGATAATGGGGGCAGTGGACAGCAAAGCAACCTGGGAGGGCAGAGCAGCGGACAGAATGAGAGCCAGGGTGACGGTCAGGGCAGCAGCCAGCAGGGAAATACAGATGACAAAGGTAGTGCAGGCCGTTTTAAAACACCTGTTGTCACAAGTTACGAAGAAAATGGAGTCAGGTATATCAAGGAAAGTAGTACTTTGATAGATGTTATCTATCCGATGCATGAAAATACATTTGCTAATGAGACATTTGTGAAATGGAGTCAGATTAATGTGTCATTGTCAACCTCAAATGTAGACCAGGAGAAATCAGCATATATATTAATTGCACATATACTATGGCCCGAGGAGGATACAATACAGGGAATAGAGAGTTTTGAGTACACAACATATAATGGTAAATGTACCTTTCATAAATCATACAATCCATTTAATGTGAAGAATAGTCAGTTTATAATGGAGCCTTTGAAAGTGAGTGCGGAGGAATCAAGAAAACTTGTCCTGGATGTGGTTCTTGAGATTCCGGCATCTGATTATGCGTGGAATAGCTACAGACAGAAAACTACCGTTGAAAAAGGTCTGGTTTCAGATGCACTTATTAATGTAATTATCAAGGTTAAAGTGACATATAAGGATGGAATTGAGAAGACTGATTATTACAAGGTCAAAGCAGATATACAAGGAATGGAATCAATGGAGTTATACAAGCTGGAATAAAATAAATGGTCAGGCTACAAGCTTTGGCAAAATAGTGCTATAATGAGACGGATTTAGTTAATCTTAATTACACACAAGGAGGCACTATGGAACTGATAAAGGGAAGACCTGATGACCAAACAGGGAGGCTGGAGAAGGAAATACGGGTTTATGACCTGCTTGATAAGCTGGAAATGGAGTATTACAGGACAGACCATGAACCGGCTACAACTATGGAAGTATGTAATGATATAGATAAGATATTGGGAACACTTATATGTAAGAATCTGTTCCTGTGCAACAGACAGAAGACGCAATTCTATATGCTGATGATGCCGGGAGATAAAGTGTTCAAGACAAAGGATTTATCAAAACAGATTAATTCAGCGAGACTTTCCTTTGCAGATGAAGAGTATATGCAGGAATTTCTGGATATAACACCAGGATCCGTGTCAATAATGGGACTGATGAATGATATGGATAATCGTGTACAGTTACTGATAGACAGGGAAGTGCTGGCGGAGGAGTCATTAGGATGCCATCCGTGCATCAACACGTCGAGTCTTAAGCTAAAGACCAAAGAAGTTTTGGAGAAGTTTCTTCCGGCTGTTCACCATGAGGCGATAATTGTTGAATTACCAAGATATGAACAAGAACAATAGATCGGATTATTTATATAAAATAACTTAGATATATTTACAGGGGGCAGAGTTGACAAATCCGTCTCCTGTTTTTGCATTAAAATGAGGATAAAAAGGAAATGTGATGTATTTTTTGACAAAAAAACGGTTAATTTTGACA
>CAMEVC010000038.1 GCA_945939115.1 uncultured Eubacterium sp. | reverse complement strand
TGCTGGATAGAAAATTTTTATTTTTTTAATTGTCTACTTGACGGGAAGCAGTTCAAAATACCAAAGTAACAGCCTTATTATTATTAATTACATTCGACCTATGTATTAGAGAAGACTCTTATAAAGCTCTGTAATCTCTTCAACACTAGTATCTCTTGGGTTGCCCGGACGGCAAGCGTCATCATATGCTGACTGTGCAAGGAAAGGAATATCCTCCGGCTTAACAATATCCTTAAGGTCAGCAGGAATGCCCACATCTGCAGCAAGTTTCTTAACTGCATCAATAGCAGCCTTCCTGTATTCCTCCTGTGACATATTCTCTGTGCCTTCAACACCCATTGCCTTAGCGATATTACGGTATTTCTCACCGGTAGCAGGAGCATTGTACTCCATACCTGTAGGAAGAATAATAGCATTGGCAACTCCATGAGGTGTATCATAAAGTGCTCCAAGAGGATGAGCCATTGAATGTACAATACCAAGACCCACATTAGAGAATCCCATACCTGCAATATACTGTCCCAAAGCCATTCCTTCGCGTCCTTCCGGTGTATTATCGACTGCTCCTCTCAGGCTCTTAGCAATAATCTCAATTGCCTTAAGATGGAACATATCAGAAAGCTCCCATGCTCCGGCTGTAATGTAACCCTCAATAGCATGTGTCAATGCATCCATACCTGTTGCAGCAGTAAGTCCCTTAGGCATACTTGCCATCATATCAGGGTCAACAACAGCAACAATAGGAATATCATGAGGATCAACACAAACCATCTTGCGGTTCTTCTCGGCATCTGTGATAACATAATTGATTGTTACCTCTGCCGCAGTACCTGCTGTAGTTGGAACTGCAATAATAGGAACTGACGGATTCTTAGTATCAGCAACACCTTCAAGACTTCTTACATCTGCAAACTCAGGGTTGTTAATAATTATACCTATCGCCTTAGCTGTATCCATAGATGAACCACCGCCAATAGCAACAATGAAATCGGTTCCTGCAGACTTAAATGCCTCAACACCTGTCTGAACATTCTCAATAGTTGGATTAGGCTTAATGTTCGAATACAGCTCATAAGGAATTCCATTCTCATCGAGTACTGAAAGAACCTTAGCTGTTACGCCAAACTTTACAAGGTCAGGGTCTGAGCATACAAATGCTTTCTTAAAACCTCTTGACTTAACCTCAGAAGCAATCTCCTTAATTGCGCCTGAACCATGATAAGAAGTACCATTCAAAATAAATCTCTGTGCCATAAAAACGCCTCCATAAAATATTTAATTATTCACTTATAAAAGTTGTTTATATTTTAACACTCTGTATTTACAATAACAAGTTTAATTTTCAAAAAAAAATTGATTTTATAAATAACTTTTAATGAAATATTTCCCAAAATCATTTTTTATACTTTATTATATTAGTAAAAAATGTTATAATCATAAGAAACCAGGATTGAAAGCGAGGATAAAATCATTATGAGTATTACAATTACAGATTCAGTTAAGTATATAGGAGTTGATGACACAACATTGGATTTATTTGAAAGCCAGTATCCTGTTCCAGAAGGTGTTTCCTATAATTCATATCTTATTATGGACGAGAAGACAGCTCTCATGGATACAGTTGATAAGCGTGGAATGCAGCAGTGGGAGAAGAATCTTACTGATGCACTTGGAAACAGACAATTAGATTATGTTGTAGTCCAGCATATGGAACCGGATCACGCTGGAAGTCTTGCAAGACTTATTGAGCTTTTCCCGGATGTCACTGTTGTGGGTAATGCCAAGACATTTGTAATGATTAACCAGTTTTTTGAGAATATTACAATTAAGAATTCTCTTACAGTTAAGGAAGGCGATACTCTTGATTTAGGCAGCCACAGCCTTAATTTCGTTATGGCACCGATGGTACACTGGCCGGAGGTTATGGTTACATATGAAAGTAGCGAGAAGATTCTATTTTCTGCTGATGCTTTTGGAAAATTTGGTGCGCTTTCTCTCACTGCTGACGAGACAGACTGGGCATGTGAGGCAAGAAGATATTATTTTAACATTGTAGGAAAATACGGTGCCCCGGTTCAGACGCTTCTCAAGAAAGCCGCAGCTTTAGATATTAAGACTATTTGTCCGCTACACGGTCCTATTTTAAGTGAAAACCTTGATTATTATATCAATTTATATAACACATGGAGCAGTTATGAACCTGAATCAAAGGGTGTATTCATTGCATATGCATCAATTCATGGCAACACAGCCCATGTTGCAGAAACATTTGCAAAGCTGCTTCGCGACAAGGGTGAGGAGAAGGTTGTTGTAACTGATCTCTCAAGATGCGATATTGCTGAGGCTGTTGAAGATGCCTTCAGATATGACAGAATGGTACTCGCCGCTGCAAGTTATGACGCAGGAGTATTCCCTGTTATGCAGGAATTCCTTCATCATCTTCAGGCTAAAGCTTACCAGAACAGAACTGTAGGTCTTATCGAGAATGGTTCATGGGCTCCTACAGCAGCAAAAACTATGCGTGGAATACTTGAGACATTGAAGAATGTTTCCATACTTGAACCTGTTGTAACAATTAAATCATCACTTAAAGAAAGTGATATGCCATCACTTAATGAACTGGCAGATAATATAAAATAATTATCATCTGCCTGATATTAGCAGTACATAATGTAACTATATTGTCAAAGAGGGTGTTTTTATGAATAATTTCGCTGTTATAACAAAAGCGGAGCAGGATGTTGCTAAAGCAAAAGAGCATTTGTCAGTTCTCAAGCAAAAAATTACTGACAGCAAGAAAAAACTCGAAGAAGCCAAAGCAGATTATGAATCTAATATTGACTCTGCAAGTGAAGATACTTCAGGGCTTCACGAACTTATATTATCTGTAGATCTTATAAAAGTCGAATTAAATAAATCTAATTCTTTATTGAACACTCTTAATGAGGATATTGAAAAGGCGAAGCTTGATTCAAAAACTGCATCTGAGGTTCATGCAGAAGCTAAGCAGAAGACAATTAAGGTCGGTGATGAGTTCTATAACGTCAAGAAGAAAGCAGATGCATTTAAGAACAGTATTAATAGTGTAGCTGAGGTTCTCAATGCCAAGAAAGCTGCATATGAGGAGTATCTTGATGCTTCAGACAATTCCCAGGATAAGATTAACGAAGCCAACAAGTCTCTTGCAGAACTTGAGGAAAAGTATACAAAAGCTGTGAATTCAATCGAGGATCTGCAGGAGGAATATGACCGCAATTCTTCTCTGATATCAGGAAGGAAGGCTATGCTTGAGAAAGCTGAGGCTGAGGAAGCTGAGAAGAAAAAAGATTATGAGCAGATTCGCACTACTGAAACATCTAAAAAAGTAGCTTATGACAGAACTGTCGAGGCACAGAACCGCCTCAAACCAGCCTATGATGAGGCTGTAGCAGCAGAGACTACTGCCAAGCAGGAATATGATGATGCGGTTAGACTTCTGGATGAAGCTAACAAAGCCTATGATAATGCTATAAAGGATGAGGAAGCTAAAGAGAGAAAATACAATTCACAGGTTGATATAGGACGTGATTCCCATAATTACGATTACGATGCAATCATTGATAATCTTCGTGTAGAAACAAGAAATATCAGTTCTGTATCTGATTTTACAATTAATAACCCTGATATTCAGGATTATTGTAAGCATCTCATCCTTTATAATCTCACAATTCACGGATGTACTGATATTTCCTTTGGAGAATGGATAATTAATCTGCGGGGAATGGGTGGGCTTTCCTATATTCAGGTTCGTTTTTCCAAGAATGGTGTTCCGGACAAATGTAACTATTCATGCGAATGTAAGAAAGACAGCGACAATAGAATCAGCATATTTGAATGTGATATATCAGATATGAACAATATTGTTAAAAAGCCATATTTCTCTGAAGCAGATTATGTTAATGGCACTGACCTTTACCAGTTAAGCCTGAAAACTATCCAGGATGATATCAACGAAGCTGAGATAAGCTATAACAGGGCTAAATCCACAACAGATGAGGCTGCTGCTAATCTTGAACTGCGCAAAAAGAATGTGCCCGTTCTTAAAGACGCCTACGATAAAGCTGTTAAGAATGCCGAGTCAATCAAGATGAACTATAATACCCAGAGAGCCATGATGAATCGTGCGAAAGCTGAGTATGACGAAGCTGCAAAGGCAACTGCCGCAGTTTATGCTGTGTTTGAAGAATATAAGAAAAAAGCTGATGACCTGTTAGAAGAATACAACAAAATAACAAGCGCAACATCATCCTTTAGTATTGAATACGAGAATGCCAAGAAAGGTGTTGACAAAATCCTTAATGATATTGATCACGTCAAGGAAAATATCAAAAAACTTCAGGAGTTTGACAGCAACTCAAGTGCAGTGCTCAATTCTGCCAAGATTGAATATGAGGATGCGCTGACTAAGTTTAATGATGTTCAGAAAGCCCAGGCAGATGCTGCCAAGAATATGCCTGAGATTAAAGCTGAACTCGACAGATGTATTGCAGATGAAGATGCCAAGAAGAAAGCCATGGAAGATGCACTTGCCAATGAGATGAATATCCGCAAGAAAATCAACCAGACTAAGGACGAAATCAATAAGATTAAATTCCGTCTTAATGAGGCGAATGAGAAGCTGAGCAAGGCTCAGGCTAACTCTGACGCAAGTGGCAGAACCACGGAATCTCTCAAGTTAGCTTATGATAACGCTAAGACTGAATATGAGAAAGCTAATTATACATACACACAGAGCAGCAGTATATGTAACCAGCTCTCAAAGGCCTTCTATAAGCTTAATTATGAAGCTACAAGAAACGATTATAACAAAGCTGATTATGACACTGCTAAATCAAACTATGACAGTGCCTTAATAGAGTATGGTAAACTCACGGGATTA
This sequence comes from uncultured Eubacterium sp., assembly GCA_945939115.1. Classification (GTDB taxonomy): domain Bacteria; phylum Bacillota; class Clostridia; order Lachnospirales; family Lachnospiraceae; genus Lachnospira. Next base: position 10,447 of record CAMEVC010000038.1, on the reverse strand, counting down.
ACATTTAATTATACTGATGACACTGATTCAACTATAGATGAAGTCGGTTCAAAATCATCTGACCCTAAGGATAAAGGATTATTCTCTAAATTCTTCAAGCGTTAATGCAGGATAATCGGAGGCAGTTTGGATGTTAAGAGTTATTAAATCAGTACGACATACTATTGTATACGAAAACGGTATAGCAGAACAATCAATGCAGGAATTCGAGAATGGTGTTAAAATCCGCATTTACGGTCCGGATAAAAGCATTCTTATGACCCAGACATATAACCTCGATTTCCATTGTGAACCCGTTAAGATATACTTCAACAAATATATTAAAGAATATGGATTATCCGGAATTCAGGAAGACTATATTTCAGTACATGTAAACTGTAACGGACATAACTTTTATTTTACAATTAAGAAAGCCAATGAAATTTCTTCACAGTTTACATACAGAATGGATGATGGTAAAGTCTACCGTTCCAAAGCCTATCCTGTCCGGTATGAGGATATAGATAATCTTTTATCTGTATGTGCCAGTATTTCATATAATACATATATATAAAACATATTTAACATATCTGATGCCGAATTATTTTATTTGCGTGGAATAATTTGGCATTGTTTTTTTGTCTATATTTCATTGATTCAGGGTATTTTAGATGATATCATTCCAACATACTAAATTGATATGGAGAAATAATCATGAAAAAACAGACATCACTTTTTCAGGCTTTCATTGTACTTGGAAGCTTTCTGACGCTTGCTTTTTTAAGTAATAAATTCGGTATTGAGATTCATCTTGCCATATTTGCAGCCTGGTTTATATCTATGGCTGTGGGTAGATATAACGGATACTCTTACAAAGAAATGGAACATTCAATCACAAGAGGCATCTTCGACGGAATGGGCGCAATTCTAATATTACTTGCCGTTGGAGCTTTGGTTGGAACATGGATATCCGGAGGAATTGTTCCAAGTCTTATATATTATGGTTTGAAGGTTATACATCCTTCAATATTTCTGCTGGCAACACTTGTATTATGCGCAATCACATCTATTGCAACAGGTACATCCTGGGGAACCGTTGGTACTTCGGGAATAGCAATGATGGGAATCGGTGCTGCACTTGGAATCCCGGCACCTATGACAGCCGGTGCTGTTCTATCCGGTGCATACTTTGGCGATAAACTTTCGCCTTTATCGGACAGTTGTGTTCTGTCTGCAGCCATGGCAGATATAGACGTTATTGACCATGTAAAGGGGATGCTCCCTGTATCTTTATCAGCTTTCAGTATTACAGCTCTGGCATTTACAATAGCCGGATTTACTGTAGGTGGAAATACAGCAGATATGACACAGATAAATATTGTTATGGAATCCTTACAGAGCAACTTCAATATAAGCCTGCTTGCATTTATTCCAATGATTATTGTCATTATACTTCTGGTACTTAAACTGCCATCTCTTCCAGTTATTACATTTGGCTCTGTTCTTGGAATTATATGGGGAATACTGTTTCAGGGACTTAACCCGGTATCAGCAATATCCACAGCCTGGAGCCAGCTTTCAATCGACACCGGTGTTGATTTTATTGATTCGCTGCTCAGCCGTGGAGGAATGGACAGTATGTTATGGTCTGTAGGAATTATCATACTAGGTCTGGGTTTTGGAGGTCTGCTGGATTCTATCGGCATAATTAAAGCAATTGCTGATAAGGTGTATAAACATATAAGCAATGGTGGTATACTTACTATATTCACTATCATTGTTGCTTTCCTTGGCTGTATTCTTGGAAGTGCCATGTATGTTTCACTCGTACTCACACCTAAGATTATGGCAAGAAAATATGATGAGATGGGCTATAGCAGAAGAGTGCTTTCCAGAACTGCAGAGGTTGGCGGTACTCTCACAGCCGGCATGATTCCATGGAGCGACAACGGTATATATATGGCTACAATACTCGGAGTCTCCACATTTGAATATCTGCCTTATATGTGGCTTTCCTACGCATGCATTGGCGTTGTGATTATATTTGGCTTTACAGGATGGTTTATGTGGAATAATTCCAACGATAAAAGAATCAGCTTTATAAATGATGAATTAGAACGGGAGAACCAGATATGAAGAATATATTATTAATTGCTACCGGTGGTACCATCGCATCTTCTGAATCAGCAGAAGGACTTACGCCTTCAATAGATGTGAATAAACTTTTATCCTATATACCGGAAATTAAATCAATCTGTCATCTTGACGGAATATCAATCATGAATGTTGACAGCACCAATATGAATCCTTCCCTTATGGCGCGTATTGCTCAGGCTGTTGCAGATAATTACAACCAATATGACGGTTTTGTTATCACACACGGAACTGATACCTGCGGCTACTCAGCAGCAGCACTTTCCTACATGATGACCAACTTAAACAAGCCTGTTATTCTTACAGGTTCCCAGATTCCGATAGAAGCTCTTTATACTGATGCCAAGAAAAATCTTTCGGATGCAATACGTTTCGCCTGTGACGGAATAAACGGAGTATATGTCTGTTTTGACGGCAGTCTTATATGTGGCACACATGCCATGAAAGTTAAAACCAGAAGTTCTGACGCATTCAAAAGTATTAATTTCCCGGTTGTAGCCCAGATAAAGCTGGGAAAAATAACACACAACCAGATGCTTACTTTATCCGGACACTGGGATACACTTACCGGAACAGTGAATGGAGACTTTGCTGTGGATACTGCACTTTGCACGGATATTATTGTATTAAAGATTTTCCCGGGAATCGGAACTGAGATATTTGATTTTATTAAAGACCATTACAGAGGTGTTGTTATTGAAAGCTTTGGTATTGGGGGAATCCCCGGCGCCAACAACAATATTGTGGAAAAGATTCATGAACTCATCACAGCGGGTATAAGTGTGGTTATTACCACCCAGTGCCTCTATGAAGGAATTGACCTGAGTATATATGAAGTGGGGCAGCATCTTGCAAAACAGAACATAATAACAGCCGCAGATATGACAACTGAGGCAGTTACTATGAAGCTTATGTGGGCTTTAGCACATTTTGACAGCCAGACTGATATTAAGGAGTTTATGGAACATCCTGTGTTCTGCGACAGAAGTTACTAAGTTTTTAACTTGTAACTTCCTATGTATTCTGATAGAATATACATAATAATTAGTGTAATGAATGGAGCAGTATTATGTTAACAGAACAAAGGTATGAAATTATTCTTAAACTTTTGTCAGAGCGCAGAAGCATTACTGTTACAGAACTTAAAGAGCTTCTTAACGCCTCAGAGTCCACAATCAGAAGAGACCTCAATGCTCTTGATGAACAGGGAAAGCTTATCAAAGTGTTTGGAGGTGCTGTAGAAAGAGGAAAAGACAGTGATGTTTCAACTACAGAATTATCTGTTTCGCAGAAAGCCGGGGTCAATACAGAGGAAAAGAAGCTTATTGCCCAGTATGCTGCAAAGCTTGTGGCTCCAAATGATTTCGTATATATTGATGCTGGAACCACCACAGAATTTCTTATTGACTATCTTGAAGAGAAGACCGCCACATATGTTACCAATGCCGTAACACATGCAAGAAAACTTGCAGTTGCAGGCTTTAAGGTTATTTTAATTGGAGGCGAATTAAAGGGAATAACTGAAGCTGTTGTGGGCAATCAGGCAATTCTTACTATAGAAAGAATGAATTTTAACAAAGGTTTCTTCGGAACTAATGGAATAACTAAAGAATCCGGATTCACAACACCGGACATCAATGAAGCTCTTGTTAAAGAAACAGCATTTGAACACTGCCGCAATAAGTACATACTTACAGACAGTTCCAAGTTTGGAGAGACAAGTGCTGTCACCTTTGGCAATATAAGCGACGCAACAATCATAACAGACAGCAAGCCAATCGGACTCTACGGAAAGCTTGCGAACATAATCACAGTTTAATACATTTTAGTACAAACAAATTTGCTATTCAATTTGCAGACTGTAAAGCAACGTCGGTACTTAATAAGCATTTTGCGAATTTAGTACCGCTACGTTGCATCCCGAGCGGGAGTGTGTCTGCAAATCGAATATGCAAATTTTTTTGCACCTTTCCGAAAAGGGAACATTATATAATTATATTAAGCCTCTTCAGTATGCTTAGCTTTGAAAAGCTTAGAAAGACAACTGATTGCAACAAGTACACCGAGTACCATAAGTGCAGCAGCAACAATTAACTGAAGACCATCTACTAAGAATGTTCCGCTTCCGGCAGCCACATTCTTAATAAGTGCGATAAACTTCTGGATAAGAGCTGTGAATGTAACAACAAGCATAATACCCATTGGAGCATATAATGTCCATCCGGTTCTTCCGGTTGTCTTTAAGAATACAGCAATAGCGATAAGAACCATAGCAGCAAGTAACTGGTTTGCTGAGCCGAATAATGGCCATACATTGTTATATCCGCCAAGTGTAAGAAGATATCCGAAGAACAATGTTATTACAGTTGCAAAATATTTGTTTGTAAGAATTTTTTGAACTGGGTTCATAGTTGCAGGGTCTGTACTGTCACCATAGAATAATTCCTGGAATGACATACGACCGATTCTTGCAACTGAGTCAAGTGATGTCAATGCAAGAGCAGAAACACACATTGTCATGAAGACAGTAGCTACATGAACAGGCACACCTAATTTCTCAAGGAATCCGGCAACACCTGCTGAGAAAATTGCAAATGGTGTTCCAGCCGGCTTAGTACCATTTACTGCAACAGCACCAACAACTACAAGTGCTATAACGCCGAGTAATGACTCAACAACCATTGCACCGTAACCTACCATTGGCATATCCTTCTCGTTGCTTATTGTCTTAGATGAAGTACCTGAAGAAACAAGGCTGTGGAAACCTGATACAGCACCGCAGGCTATAGTAACGAATAATGTTGGGAATAACATCTGCTTAGCAGCTCCCTCGCCGATTGTGAATCCATTAAATGCATTAAGGTTCATACTTGGATGAGCAACTATAACACCGAGTACAGCACCGGCAATCATGCCGAGAAGCATAAATGTTGTCATATAATCTCTAGGCTGCATTAATAACCACATTGGCAGTACTGATGCAAGGAAAAGATATGCCATAATGATATATATCCATGCTGTCTTAGATGCATATATTGGAAGTGCCATACCAACAGCAAACATAAGAACAAGAAGAGCAATTGCAACTATGGCCTTAACCCACTCATTCATTGTCTTGCCATTCTTCTGTACGAATTTCTGCACAAGTCCGAATATGACAGCAACACCGATAAAGAGCATTGAAATAGAAGCTGCTGACGCATTGGCAAACACCTTAACTGTCTCACCTGTTGTAGCATCCGCCTTAAATCCGACAAATGTACCTGCAACCATATCTGTGAATGCAGCGATAACAAGAAGTGTGAATAACCAGCAGAAAAGCATGAAAAGCTTTCTTCCTGTCTTGCCTATGTACTTCTCAATAATCATACCCATTGACTTACCTTCATTCTTAACTGAAGCATATAAAGCACCGAAATCCTGTACTGCTCCAAAGAAGATACCACCGACAAGCAGCCATAAGAGAACAGGAACCCATCCAAATACTGAAGCAAGGATTGGTCCGGTTACAGGGCCTGCTCCGGCAATAGAAGAGAACTGATGTGAAAATACTGTAAACTTAGATGACGGAACATAATCCTGACCATCCTCATGTGTGTAAGCAGGTGTCTTTGCCTTAGGATCAAGACCCCACTTTTTTGCTAACCATCTTCCGTAGAGGAGGTAGCCGGCACCAAGAACGACAATGCCGATTAAAACGATAACTAAACCATTCATTCTTTCTCACCTTTCCTTATCAAAGAAATATATTTAACCAGAAAAAAAGCTTTCGTCTTAAAGCAAACTAATGCTTCAAAGACGAAAGCTTAATGCATCCGCGTTACCACTTTGATTGCCGGAAATATCCGACCACTCTGCCTTATCATAGTAAATAAGTATCCATATAACGGTGGAATCCGGTGTCACCTACTAAAGTTCCGGAAAACTGTTTCAGCTTACTGCTCGCAGGGGATACTACATGAACGCTCATGTTGTCTTCACACCAGCCGACAACTCTCTGAAAATGAGGAAGACTTCATGTAATGTGTCCTGTTCAATGCATTTGTTTTTCTGATTTATCAGTGTTTTACCACTATCAGATTACTATGTCAAGAAAATTATTAAAAAAAATTAAAATTGTTAAATAAATTAAAAACATTTGTCTAATTATAAGACACTGGCAATAATCTTACTAAGAATAATAAGCATGTTCTTGTGAGAGTCATTAAGCCTGTTATTGTGATTGAATACATCATAGAAGAAATAGTACCTCGAACCATTAACTTCAAACCAGACGCTTAAGAAAGCCATGATATTGCAATCTGATAACATAGTGTAAAATTCTTTGTACCATGCCTCAACAGAATACACAGAACCAATGCTTACTAAATTATTCTTGTTATATCTGTTAAGAAATGTTTCATTGGACAATATACTCTTCATATCAGGAATTTTCTTATATTCTCCAAATTGATATACAAGCTCTGCCTCTTCGTCATATATTCTCACACCATCAATTTCTATCTGTTCAAGCAGATTCTTCATTACATCATCAAGAACTGATTTTCCCTGTGACATTATTCGAAGAATCATATCAGAAATAACGCCTGACATATATTCTGCATGTTCAGACAAATCAAGAACCTTGTGTACATGAAGTTCATTGGTCTCAATAGTGCCATGCTTATTCTCATCATATATGATAAATCTGTTTTTCCCTTTACTCTTGGCAAGATATAAACACTTATCAGCCTTCTTGAAAAGTTCTTCATAGTCAGTGCCATCTTTAGGGAACAAACTCACACCTATGGATAATGTAAGCTTGAAATCCTCTAATCTGTCCTCAAAGGCAAACTGCAATTCCTTCCTCATGGTAGTAAGAAGAACTCGCAAATCCTCCTCTGTCTTAATGTTGTTGGTAAATATATAGAATTCATCTCCGCCGAATCTTCCGGCTATTCCTCTACCGTTTAGATTAGAATTAATAATTCCGGCTACTTTATTCAGCACCTCATCACCAAACAAATGTCCGTAGTTATCATTGATAGTCTTAAAGTTGTCCACATCAAATATAATCATATAATGAACCTTATTATCCTCTGATGCGATAACTTCTCTTGTATATTCTATGCAGGCTTTCTTATTGAGAAGTCCGGTTCCGGAATCAACAGCTTCCTGTGTTGCATAATAAGGCACAACATCATTGACATTGCTGTCTACCATTTCCAGATATCCGGCCGTTATTACATACTTGTCCTCTGAAAACAGGCTGTCTCCGTTAGCCTTGAACCTGTGCAGCTCATCACAATTATCATTCAGCGGTAAGGATACAATACAGTTAAATGACTTAGAACCTGACTTGAGATAATTATAGAAGCAGGCAAATTCTTTCTTCTCTGTCTCATTCTTAAATAAAGCCTGTGTTCTCTCCTTAAGTTGTTCTAAATCACACTTGACAGGAGAAGAACACTGATTACCCCTGTATAAATATAATGAAAATATCCCTGTCTTAGAATTGTAATCAAACAGATAGTTCTTATATAGGGAAAGCAGCGTCCTGTACTTGTTAAGATTATCCCGTGCCATAATATATCTGCTCTCAACAGCAGATAAAAAGAAACATCTTGCCTCAATGACATCATTCCCGGAAAGTTTCTTTCCCGAATTAGACAATGTCATGTCACTCCAGAAATATTCTCCAATTCCATTTCTTAAGAGTATAATCATTCTTGATTTCTGACCTGGCTTTAATGTGTCGAAAACGGCCCTGAAATCCCGTATGTTATCAGGATGTAAAACATCCAGGAAATTAATTCCCATTACCTTGCCTGCAAAATGATAGAAATGCTCGTCCGCCTTAATCACCTCATAATTCCTGCGGATTAAAACATCACCATAGGCAACACAATTCTCTTTTCCAAAATAATTCTCTGAAATAATCATAAGTAATATCCTCATACAATTTAAATTGATAAAATTATAGCACATTGACATTTTTTTATCCACATAAAACTTCACTATCTGGTAAATATATTGTAAAATGTTACTATACAATATAAGTATGAACTAAGGAGAGCGGATATGGATAAAATATTTGGAAAACAAAAGAAGCCTTACATAAGATTTATAATTATTGCTGCCATTGCAGTTATATTAGTTGCTGCCTCAATAGCAGGAGTACTGCTTATGAAAAATGATAAGACAGCTTCTAAAAAGAGCAGTAAGACAGCTTCTGTCACACAAAAGGTTAATGAGACCACCCGTGCTGCCGTTGTGAAAGAGACAACCGCCGCATCAAGTGAATCTGCCGCCCAGACAAGTACGGAGAGTACGACAGCAGCACAGACAACAATTGCCGCAACGACACCTGAAACACAGGCTCCGAATAATCCCGGGGCTTCTAACAGCAACCTTTCAGGTTATCTGCACACCTCCGGCAATAAGCTTGTCGATGGTTCGGGAAATGTCGTTCAGCTTCGTGGTGTAAGCACTCATGGAATATCTTGGTTTCCGGAGTATGTTAATTATGATGCATTTGCATCACTTAAGAATGACTGGGGTGCCAATGTGGTAAGACTTGCCATGTACCCTGCGGAGTATAACGGTTATCTTACGGGAGGTGACAAAAACGCCCTGAAACAGATAATCGACAATGGCGTTAATTATGCGACCCAGCTTGGAATGTACGTTATAATTGACTGGCATGTATTAAATTACCAGCCTTCCCAGTATACAAGCCAGGCCTGTGAATTCTTTGCAGAGATGGCATCTAAATATTCAGGACACAACAATGTAATATATGAAATATGCAACGAACCTGTCGGAGCTGACTGGAACTCTAATATTAAGCCTTATGCTGAGACTGTAATTAACACAATCAGACAGTACGATGACCATGCACTTATTCTTGTTGGAACAAACACATGGTCACAGGATGTTGATGCGGTAGTGGGAAATGCTCTCAATGATTCCAATGTAATGTATGTATTACATTTCTATGCAGCCACCCACAAGGATAACATCAGAAATAAACTTCAGACAGCACTCAATGCAGGATTACCGGTATTCGTAAGTGAGTGCAGTATATGTGATGCTTCCGGTAACGGTGGAATTGATTACGATTCAGCCAATACATGGCTTAACTACATGAACTCCAATGATATAAGCTTTATTGCATGGAGTCTGTGCAATAAGAATGAGACTTCTGCGCTTATTGCACCGTGGTGTAACAAGCTTAGCGGATGGAGTGATGATGAACTGTCAGAGACAGGAAGATGGTTCAAAACTGCCATAAAAAGATAGAGAGGATAGTTACTAATGAATGAACCGGTAAAACTTGTGGCACTGGACTTAGACCGCACAACACTTAATTCGCAGGGACACCTGTCAGTATCTAACAGACAGGCAATAATAAGTGCAATCAATAAGGGAATCCATGTGTGTATCGCCAGCGGAAGAGCTTTTGATACTCTTCCCGACGATATCCTTTCTGTTCCCGGAATTGAGTACGCAATAACCAGCAATGGTGCTGCGGTTTACAGAATATCCGGCAAAGAATGTCTTAAATCCTACATACTTACAGAACAATCCGTTAAGACTATACTTAAGCTGACTGCTGATGACCCGGTGACCTATGAAGCATTTATAAGAGGACAGGCCTTCGGCTCAACTGATTATGTTAATAATCCTGACAAATACGGTGCAACTGAGCATTCTCTTTCATATGTAAAGAAGACAAGAGTATTAATGGAAGATATTGCAGGATTTATACTTGAACACTGTAATGAGCTTGACAGTATTGATATTGTGGTTAATGATGACACTCTTAAGCAGGATATAATAACACGAATCAGGAATGCTACCGATGATGTATACATGACAAGTTCAATAAAGCAGCTTCTTGAGATATCCTACAGGGATGCAGGCAAGAAATCAGGATTACAATTCCTTGCAGATTATCTTGGCATCAGTCCTTTAAGCATAGCAGCTTTTGGAGATGCGGATAATGATCTTGACATGATTAAATATGCAGGGTATGGAATTGCAATGGAAAATGCATCGCCACATCTAAAAAACGCTGCTGACTATGTGACGCTGCACCATGACAATGATGGTGTAGCCTACGCATTTCACAATATTCTGAATATATGTTAAGGGAGTGGCATACACATTTTCACTGTTGAAATGAACTGTCAAAATGTGTAAAATAGCATTTAGTTTGATTATGAAGGAGAATTATGATGAATGCAGAAGATTGTAAGAAATTAGCAGAGCTCTTATTCCCTGATGTGGATAAGACCCCTGATTATTATGAGGAGAAATACCCATATAGAAA
>CAMEVC010000037.1 GCA_945939115.1 uncultured Eubacterium sp. | reverse complement strand
GAGACAGTTAAGAACAGACTTTCAGTATATCATGAGCAGACACAGCCATTGATCGAATACTATACAGGCAAGGGCGTACTTAAGGAAGTTGACGGTACACAGCCTATGGATGATGTATTTGCTGCAATAGTTAAGATCTTAGGTTAATATGAATTATGAGTAATATAAAAGGATATTTTGCAAGTTCTATAGCAGGCCACGACAAAGGTACTGTATATATGATTCTCGAATCCGATGATGTATATGTTTATCTGTCGGACGGTAAATTAAGACCGACAGATAAACTAAAGAAGAAAAAGCTGAAGCATGTTCAGCTCATAAAACAAAAAGATTGTGATCTTGCAGAAAAGATAGAGAAAAACCTGTTTATAAGTAATGAAGAAATAAAATATGCGATTAAGCAGCTTGGAATCAGTGCCAAATAGGAGGTAAACATATATGTCAAAGGCAGATGTAATTGAAATCGAAGGAAAGGTAGTTGAGAAATTACCTAATGCATTCTTTAAGGTAGAACTTGAAAATGGACATCAGATTCTTGCTACAATAAGTGGTAAGTTAAGAATGAACTTTATCAGAATTCTTCCTGGTGATAAGGTAACAATTGAATTATCACCATATGATTTGACAAAGGGAAGAATCATCTGGAGAGATAAATAAAACAAAAGGAATATCCATACAAAATATTCAATATAAATTTTGTAAAATTTTCCTTGCGTTGATAGAAAAGGTTGTGATATAATAGCAACCGAACTTGTCTGAAAGGAGGCTTTTGCAGTGAAGGTTAGATCATCAGTTAAACCAATTTGTGAAAAATGCAAAGTCATTAAAAGAAAGGGCAGCATCAGAATTATCTGTGAAAACCCTAAGCACAAGCAGAGACAGGGCTAATTTCCCTGGTGCAGAGAAGTAGCAGTACTTCTCATATTTCTGCGTTATGATATCAATCTCACTAGTTGATATTGTGACATTTTTATCTGAAATAATTCAGATAAACAACGGTTTTGCGGCTGCAGCGATGACACATCCGGATAAGTTGACGGTGTTCATTGCTATTAAATATAGTAGACTGAAGGTGGCGCACACATTTCAGGCGTTCGAAGCGGGGGATAGAGCAAAGAACGAGCTGCGTAGGAATCAGACTACATTTTTCTATCTATATTAATATTAATTTAATTGATCAAACGGAGGTTAAAGAACACATGGCTCGTATTTCAGGTGTAGACTTACCAAGAGAAAAGCGTATTGAAATAGGACTTACTTATGTTTACGGTATTGGCCGAGTAAGAGCATCTAAGATTCTTGAAGAGGCAGGAGTTAATCCAGATACACGTGTTAAGGATCTTACTGATGAAGAAGTTGCTAAGATTGCTAAGGTTATTGATGCCGATTCAGAGCATTTAGTAGAGGGTGACTTAAGAAGAGAAGTTGCCATGAACATCAAGAGATTAAAGGAAATCGGATGCTACAGAGGAATCCGTCATAGAAAGGGACTTCCATGCAGAGGTCAGAAGACAAAGACTAACGCAAGAACATGTAAGGGTCCTAAGAAGACTGTAGCTAATAAGAAGAAATAATTGAATTGTTAAACTCACAGGAGGTTAGTTATCATGGCTCAGAAAGTTACAAAAAAAGTGACAAAGAAGCGTGTTAAGAAGAATGTTGAAAGAGGACAGGCACATATTCAGTCATCTTTCAATAATACAATAGTTACTTTAACAGATGCAGAAGGAAATGCTTTATCATGGGCATCAGCAGGTGGACTCGGATTCAGAGGATCTAAGAAGTCTACTCCTTATGCAGCACAGATGGCAGCAGAGACAGCAACTAAGGCTGCATTAATCCACGGATTAAAGTCTGTAGACGTTATGGTTAAGGGACCAGGTTCAGGAAGAGAGGCAGCTATCAGAGCCCTTTCAGCAGCAGGTCTCGAAGTTACAAGTATTAAGGATGTTACTCCAGTTCCACACAATGGATGCCGTCCACCAAAGCGTAGAAGAGTTTAATTTAGGGAGGTAAGATTACAATGGCAGTTAATAGAACACCTGTCCTCAAGAGATGCAGATCTCTTGAAATGGATCCTGTATATTTAGGAATAGATAAGAAGTCTAGAAGAAAGGCAAAGAACGCTGGAAGAAAAGTTAGCGAGTATGGTATGCAGCTTCGTGAGAAGCAGAAGGCTAAGTTTATCTACGGTGTATTAGAGAAGCCTTTCAGAAATTATTATAAGAAGGCTGAGAGACAGAAGGGTATGACTGGTGAGAACCTCATGATCATGCTCGAGCTCAGACTTGACAATGTTCTGTTCAGATTAGGATTTGCCAGAACAAGAAAAGAAGCAAGACAGATCGTTGATCACAAGCATGTATTAGTTAATGGTAAGTGCGTAAACATCCCTTCATACCTTGTAAAGGCTGGAGATGTTATCGAAATCAGAGAGAAGTCTAAGTCATCTGCAAGATACAAGGAAATCCTTGAGTCTACTAACGGAAGACTTGTGCCAGAGTGGTTAGAGGCAGATGCTGATGCTCTTAAGGGTTCAGTTAAGTCTATCCCTACAAGAGAAGTAATTGATGTTCCTGTAAACGAGATGCTTATCGTCGAGTTATATTCTAAGTAATCCCTATAGGAAGTGTAGAATAAAACTTATAAAACCCATAAAAAGGAGGGACTATACATGGTTGATGCAGATTTTAATTTCAAGATGCCAAAGATTGAGATGACAGAAAAATCAGAAGATGGCAAGTATGGTAAATTTGTCGTTGAGCCACTCGAGAGAGGTTATGGTTTAACATTAGGCAATTCTTTAAGAAGAATTATGCTCTCTTCATTAGTTGGTACAGCGGTAAGCAGTATCAAGATTGAAGGTGTACTTCATGAATTCAGCTCAATTCCAGGTGTTAAGGAAGATGTTACTGAGATTGTCATGAACATCAAGCAGTTATCAATCAAGAACAACGGAAATTCTGTTGAGCCTAAGGAAGCACACATCGACTTCGTAGGCGAAGGTGTAGTTAGAGCATCAGATATACAGGTTGATCCTGATATTGAAATAATCAATCCGGATCTTGTTATCGCACATCTTAATGGTGCTGACAGCAAGCTCGTTATGGAACTTACAATCACTAATGGTCGTGGTTATGTAAGCTCAGAGAAGAATAAGAGAGATGATCAGCCAGCAGGCGTTATCGCAGTTGATTCAATCTACACACCAGTAGAGAGAGTTAATATGGCAGTTCAGAATACCCGTGTAGGTCAGGATACAGATTTTGATAAGCTTACACTTGATATTTTCACTAATGGAACAATAGAACCAGACGAGGCATTAAGCCTTGCAGCTAAGGTTTTAAGTGAACATTTGAAAGGATTCATCAATCTTTCAGAGAATGCTCAGAAGGTAGAGATTATGGTTGAGCAGCAGGAAGATGAGACTACAAAGGTTCTTTCAATGAGCATAGAAGACCTTGAATTATCTGTTCGTTCATCTAATTGTCTTAGAAGAGCAGGAATCAACACAGTTGAGGAACTCTGCAACAAGACACCGGATGATATGATGAAGGTAAGAAACTTAGGAAAGAAGTCTTTAGATGAGGTTCTCCTTAAGCTTAAGGAAATGGGCTTACATCTTAGACCAAATGAAGATTAATTTGTAGATACGGCGGCTGTACAGTAAGTCCATAAGCGCATGTATAGCTGTTACAAATGGAGGTAAATCATGGCAAAATATAGAAAACTCGGCAGAACATCAAGCCAGAGAAAGGCTTTATTAAGAGGCCAGGTAACAGCATTATTCGAGAATGGTAAGATTGTTACTACAGAGGCAAGAGCCAAGGAAGTTAAGAAGATAGCTGAGAAGCTCATCACACTTGCTGTTAAGGAAAAGGATAACTATGAGACTGTTAAGGTTTCAGCTAAGGTTCCTAGAAAAGATGCTGAAGGCAAGAGAGTCAAGGAAGTTGTTGACGGCAAGAAGGTTACTGTATATGACACAGTAGAGAAGGAAATTAAGAAGGATCTTCCTTCAAGACTTCATGCTAGAAAGCAGATGGATAAGGTTCTTTATACTATAACAGAAGTTCCAACTGAAGCTGCTGGAAGAAAGAGGAATACTAAGACTGTAGATCTCACTAACAAGTTATTTGATGAGATTGCACCTAAGTATGCTGACCGTCAGGGCGGTTATACAAGAATCGTTAAGATTGGTTTAAGAAAAGGTGATGCAGCAATGGAAGTTCTTCTTGAATTAGTTTAATTTCAATTGCAACAAGAGCGGGTAAGGTAACTTATCCGCTCTTTTAGTAAACAGTGAGCCATGCAGGTTTAATACAGCAAGGCAGAAAGGCGGCATGACATGGGCATAGTTAAGGCTGAGAACCTTACATTTGAATATATACGGCGTGATGAAGATGGTAATGTTTCAGACATAACCAAAGCGGTTGATGATGTGAGCATAGATATAAAGCAGGGCGATTTTGTTGCTGTGCTTGGACATAATGGCTCAGGTAAATCTACATTTGCAAAGCACCTGAATGCACTTGTAATGCCGACAGAAGGAACTGTATGGGTGGATGGAATGGATACAAGAGAGGACGACAATACCTTGAAGGTCAGGCAGACTGCCGGAATGGTATTTCAGAATCCCGATAATCAGATTGTGGGAACACTGGTTGATGAGGAGGTCGGATTCGGACCTGAGAATATAGGTGTGCCGACAGAACAGATATGGGAGCGTGTTGAAAAGAGCCTTAAGGCAGTAGGAATGTACGCCTTCAGGAATCAGTCTCCCAATAAGCTTTCAGGAGGACAGAAGCAGAGGGTGGCAATTGCAGGTATAGTTGCAATGAAACCGAAGTGTATTATACTTGATGAACCGACTGCCATGCTTGACCCACTGGGGCGGAAAGATGTTTTAAAGGTTCTTCACGAACTTAACAGGCAGGAAAAAGTTACAGTTATTCTTATAACGCATTATATGGAAGAGGTTATCGACCTTGACAAGGTATATGTTATGGATGCCGGAAAACTTGTGATGTCCGGAACTCCGAGACAGATTTTTTCACAGGTGGAGAAGCTCAAGGAACTTAAACTCGATGTGCCATATGTGACAGAGCTGGCTTATGAATTAAAGAAGGAGGGCGTTCCATTGAAGGACGGAATCCTTACTAGTGAAGAATTTACAGAGGAACTCATGCGAGTTAGAAATGAGGGTTTCAATGTCAATAATAGTAGATAATATCAGTTACATTTATGAAAAGGGAACTGGATTTGAACGCCAGGCTCTTAAGAATGTAAGCTGTGCAATAGAGAATGGTGAGTTTATCGGACTGATAGGTCACACAGGTTCAGGTAAATCCACATTTATACAACATCTGAATGGGCTGGTAAAGCCGACAGAAGGACATATATATTACAACGGAAAAGATATATACGAGCCGGATTTCAGTATGAAGGAGTTAAGAAGCAAGGTAGGACTGGTTTTCCAGTATCCTGAGCATCAGCTTTTTGAGACAGAGATATTCAAGGATGTCTGTTTTGGCCCGAAGAACCTGGGACTGTCCCAGAAAGAAGTGGAAATAAGGGCATTTGAGTCATTGAAACTGGTGGGTATCGATGATAATATGTTTTATCAGTCTCCTTTTGAACTGTCCGGAGGACAGAAAAGAAGAGTTGCAATTGCAGGGGTTCTTGCAATGAAACCGGAGGTTCTTATTCTTGATGAGCCGACAGCAGGTCTTGACCCAAAGGGCAGGGACGATATTCTGCAGTGTCTGAAATATCTTCAGGAAGAGACAGGGATGACAGTTATTCTTGTTTCCCACAGCATGGATGATGTGGCTAATTATGTGAACAGGATTATGGTTCTTAATGACGGAGTGCTCACTTATGATGACACACCAAGGAATGTGTTCAGACATTTCAAGGAGCTGGAGGTTATCGGTCTTGCAGCACCACAAGTAACTTATATAATGAATGATTTAAAGCAGGCAGGATTAAATGTTAATACGGATGCTATCACAATCAGTGAAGCGAAGGAAAGCATTCTTGCTGCATTGAGATAAAGGAAAAGATATGATTCGAGATATAACAATCGGACAGTATTACCAGACAGATTCGGTAATACACAGACTGGACCCAAGAGTAAAGCTTATGGGTACCTTAATATTTGTAATATCCCTTTTTCTGGGAAGTAATGTATGGATGTATCTTGTTGTTGCAGCTTTTCTTGCTGTAGTTATTGCACTTTCAAGAATACCTTTGAAATTCATTGTCAAAGGTTTAAAGGCGATAGTGATACTTATTGCCTTCAGCGCTGCATTTAATCTGTTTCTTACGCCGGGAACTCCGCTTATTAAGATATGGAAGCTGACAATAACACATGAGGGTCTTAACACGGCGGTATTTATGGTTATAAGGCTTATATTCCTCATTATGGGCACATCGCTCATGACGCTTACCACAACACCGAATAACCTGACAGACGGGCTTGAAAAGGGATTGGGATTTCTTAAGCACATAGGGGTGCCGGTTCATGAGATTGCAATGATGATGTCAATTGCATTGCGTTTTATACCGATTCTCATAGAGGAGACGGATAAGATAATGAAAGCCCAGATGGCCCGCGGTGCAGATTTTGAGACAGGAAATATAATCAAAAAGGCAAAAGCCATGATTCCTATATTGGTTCCTCTTTTTATATCGGCCTTCAGAAGAGCCAATGAGCTGGCAATGGCTATGGAAGCCAGATGTTATCATGGCTCAGAGGGCAGAACCAAGATGAAGCCTTTAAAGTATGCAAAGAGGGATATTTATGCATATGCAATAATAGCACTCTATCTGGCATGCATTATATTTGTAAAGATAACACTTAAATTATTGTAAATGTTAAGAGAGGGGGTCTGTCATGCGAAGAATTAAACTTGTTGTAGCCTATGATGGAACGCAGTACTGCGGATGGCAGATACAGCCCGAAGCGCCGACAGTTGAAATGTATCTGGACAAGGCGATATATGAGCTTACCGGTGAAAATGTACATGTCACGGGAGCAAGCAGAACAGATGCGGGGGTGCATGCCCTCGGAAATGTAGCCGTTTTTGATACGGAGTCGAAGATACCGGGGGACAGGTTTACATTTGCATTAAACAGATTTCTTCCGGAATCTATAGTTGTGCAGGAATCAAGAGAGGTTTCCCCAGACTTTCACCCAAGACACTGTAATACACAGAAAACTTACGAATACAGAGTGCTTAATACAATGGTTCCGGTTCCCCAGCGGCGTGGGTTTACATGGCATGTGGCAGGGGACATTGATATAGAGCGAATGAAAAAGGCAGCTTCATATATTGTAGGAGAACATGATTTCAAGAGTTTCTGCTGTGTGAAAACACAGGCTGAGTCAACAGTGAGGACAATTTATTCGCTGGATGTTTACAGGGATGGAGATGAAATAGTCTTAAGAATCAGGGGAAACGGATTTCTATATAATATGGTGCGCATCATAACAGGGACACTTATTCAGGTTGGAAAAGGTAGATTCAAGCCGGAGTATGTTAAGGAAATGCTGGAGGCAAAGGACCGCACAGTAGCAGGTCAGACGGCTCCTCCACAGGGACTGACTCTTATGTGTATCGATTATGTGGATAAAGATGATGCGGTCTATGGAGAATGTGAATAACTTTTGCCAAACATTTGTAAATTATTATTGACACGCGTGGATAAGTGTTATATAATTCAGAAATGTGGCGTGACAGGTGCGCCCATAATTAAGGTTTTAAGTGTTTCACCAATGCCCCGGAGGAACATTTATATACATTAATAATTAAGCATTTAAGCAATATTTCAGGAGGAAAACTAATGAAAACTTATATGGCTAGTGCATCTACAATCGAAAGAAAATGGTATGTAGTAGATGCTGCAGATTATACATTAGGTCGTTTAGCATCACAGGTTGCGGCTGTGTTAAGAGGCAAGAATAAGCCAACATACACACCATTCCTTGACTGTGGTGATAATGTTATCGTTATTAACGCTGAGAAGGTTCAGTTCACAGGAAAGAAACTTGATCAGAAGGTTTACTACAATCACTCAGAGTACGTTGGTGGTATGAAGGAAACAACACTTAAGGAAATGATGGAAAAGAAGCCTGAGAAGGTTATCGAGCTTGCTGTTAAGGGAATGCTTCCAAAGGGACCTTTAGGACGTCAGATGTTCACAAAGCTTCATGTTTATGCTGGTCCAGATCATGAGCAGGCAGCTCAGAAGCCAGAAGTATTAAAGTTTTAATCTAAGGACACATATAAGGAGGAATTAACAGTGGCTAAGAAAGCAAACGGAAAGTTCTACGGAACAGGTAGAAGAAAAAGCAGTATTGCTAGAGTATATTTAGTACCAGGTACAGGTAACATCACAATAAATAAGAGAACACTTGATGACTATTTCGGACTTGAGACACTCAAGGTTGTTGTAAAGCAGCCATTAGTTCTCACAGAGACAACAGATAAGTTTGACGTAATCGTTAACGTACACGGTGGCGGTTATACAGGTCAGGCTGGTGCTATCAGACACGGTATTTCAAGAGCTCTTCTTGAGGCAGATTCAGACGAGTATCGTCCAGCACTTAAGAAGGCAGGTTTCTTAACAAGAGACCCAAGAATGAAGGAGAGAAAGAAGTACGGTCTTAAGGCAGCAAGACGTGCGCCTCAGTTCTCAAAGAGATAATAAGCAAGAACTCACAAACCCTTGTAAACTCTATGTTTGCAGGGGTTTCTTTTTACCCAATTCCAAGCATTTGGTGCTTATTTGGTGTTTGTTCTGTTAAAATCTGCTCCATTTTATTAGCAGTTTCTATTCTTGACTTATCTAACACACCTGCGTAAGTATCAGCAGTTACCTTAATATCTGAATGTCCTAAGTGTTCAGATACAATCTTTAAATCAATTCCATAATTAACAAGTAATGTTGCGTTGGTATGTCTTAATTTATGTAGTGTCATAAATTCCAATCCAGTACCTTGTAAGCGTTTCTTGAATTGAGTATTTAAGCAACTTCTGTCTTTATAGTTGCCAGTTGCAGAAGTAAATACCATTTCGGGGTGTTTAAATTCAGAACCTAATGCAATTTGTAGTTTCTTCTGTTCAATACGGTGCTTTTTCAATAATTTATACAAACTGTCATTCATATATATGTATCTTTTACTACCCTTTGTCTTAGGGGTATCAAGCTCATGCTTTCCTGCAACATCACTTAAGTTGTGTTTAAGAGTTATTTTTCTATTCTCAAAATCTATATCTTCCCATTGTAAGGCGAGACATTCGCTTGGACGAGTACCAGTAAATAATTGTGTAAGTAAGAAAAGTGCAATAACATCTAAGTCGAAGCTTGCCAGGGTAGTAAAGCACAATTTAAGAAAATGTAAATCAGAAGAATATATTGACGATAATATTTTCTTGATATACGGAACTGACAATCTTGTTCATGATGTAAAAGCAGTTTATCATCAGGAATTTGCTGAAGCTGTAAAGGTCTTCAATGAAAATCAATCCAGAGTAGATCGCAAGATTGAGGACTATTTTGAACATGTAGCAAATAAGGAACAGGATATGGCGGTGGAGATTATCATTCAGGTGGGAGACAGAGCCTATTGGCAGGAACATTGCGAGAATAAAGTTTTTATGAGGCGAATCTATAGGATGTTGTTAGAGGAGCTACAATATCAACTTCCACAGTTTGTGGTAGCCAATGCAGTAGTCCATATGGATGAGGACAGTCCGCATATGCATGTGGTAGGAGTTCCGGTAGGAACAGGCTACAAGAAGGGAATGTCCAAGCAAGTATCCAAACGAAAGGTGTTTACCAAGGAAGTGCTTTCGATAGTTCTTCAGGACAAATTAAGAGCGTTTGCCAATCAGAAAGCGGAAATTGTTCTTGGGGAACAGATAAGAGAAAAGTCCAAAGGGCGTAATCATGATTTATCGGTTATGGAATATAAAGTGTTAAAGGAGGAAATTCGTTACGACGAATTGAAGGAGCAGGCTGATGAAAAGCAACAAGAGAAGGAACTGTTGGAGCGTGAAAAGGAACAACTTGTGCAGGAGTATGACACCTTATCCATGCGAGTAGCGGTTAAGCAGATGGATTATGAGGAAGCAGATGAACGGATAAAAGAAGCTAACGAGCGTGCTGACAGAATCGAGGCTTATATCAAAACTCAAAGCGATACTCTGGTGGATTTGGAGGAGAAAACAACGAAGCTGGAGAGAAAAGCAGAGATTGCGGAGATGGTTTATGATATGGCGCGAGGTTCTGGTGGCAATGAAGACTTGAGAGATAAACTTATAGATGTTATGTACGAGAATGAACAATTGAAAGCTGAGAATTCCAAACTTCGGGAAACACTAAATAAGGCATACGATTTTATGAAACAGTTTGTAATGGATGGAAGGAATCTGCTGGAGAAGTTTCTGGAGAGTATTGGGCAGGTGGTTGAGAAGGTTAGGGCTGGTTTTAGAAGGTAGGAAGGGGAGCATCGGGAACGGTGCTCCTAATTAAAAAGTGGAACCAAGAAATACTACGAAATACCACAAAATCATATTGAAAATACAGAACATATGTGCTATAATTCTAATAGCGTATTAAAGAATAGGAGAACTTATGCTATGGAAAATTATATGGAAGATTGGATAGGAATTGAAGCAGCAGCTAACTATTTAGATGTGACAAAAGACACTATTAGAAATTGGATTAAAAAGACTGATATTCCGGCACATAAAATAGGTAAGTTATGGAAATTTAAAAGAGTTGAATTAGATGCATGGGTTAAAAGTGGACGTAGTGCCATTGAATAGTTTTTGATAGAAATATAAAGGCGAAGGAGATAATGACATGTCTAGATTCACAGAAAGTAAAATCGCGGTGGAAGCAGTTAAAGTGGTGGAAGAATATGGTGAACTTACAATGGGGGAATTGATTGATGTATTGACTGAGCGTATGCAACCCTCAGGACATGATATGGCTATTATAGCGAATAGAAATGATACATATTTTTCTCAAAAAGTAAGAAATTTACGCTCACATTCTAATAAGATGTTTTTTAATAATGTGTACTATGACAGCATAATAGATAAATATGTTTCTTATGAGTGTAAGAAGATGAAAGATGTTCTTGAAGAAAAGGTTTATGTGGAGAAACTGGGACAAAAGAAAAGTAGAGCTGCTGTATTCTATGCGCAAAAACTTGATTATGAAAGAATTAATAAAGAGAGAAAGTTGATTGGCAATGCAGGAGAGGAATTGGTTTATAATGACCAAATTGAATTTGTTAAAATAAATGCACCGGAATATTTGAAGAGTGTTAGACATGTTTCAAAGTTAGATGGCGATGGTGCCGGCTATGATATATGCTCATTTAATGCTGATGAAAAGCTTGTATATATTGAGGTTAAGTCAACAACTGGTAAAAAGGAGACACCTTTTTATATGTCTGCATCAGAGTATGCATTTTATGAGTTACATAAGGAGAATTATGTTATAGCTAGAGTATACGAATTTGATACGAATGAGAAAATAGGAAAAATAGAATATATATTAGGAACTGAGTTTGAAGGTGTGTTTGATAAAGAGGTTTCTGCATATAAAGTAGTTTACAAAAAGTAGGAGGTCTATGATGAATAATGTATTGACAAATAGATTATCACCGTTGATTAAATATCCGGGTGGTAAGGAAAAAGAATTGAATTATATAATACCAGCACTTCCTACTAAAATTAATAATTATTATGAGCCATTTGTTGGTGGTGGGGCCGTATATTTTGCAATCGACTCAAAACAATATTATATAAATGATAAGTCGGATGAATTGATTGCTCTTTACGAAATGGTTAAAGAACAAAACGAGGAGTTCTTCGATAAGTTGAATGCAATTGAATATAACTGGAATATTATAAGCAAGGTTGTTGATCATCATGAAAAGGCAATAGTTGATATATATTATATGTACAAAAATGGCAAATTAAATAAACAACAACTTGGCGATAAGATAACAGAATTTGTTCTTGCCAATGCAGAGGAATTCAATGGGTTGCTTACAACTAATTTCAATTATCAAATTGAAGAGTTTGTCTATGAGTTATGCAAGAGTATAAAAAATAAAATGATAAGAATGCACAAGATAGAAGGGGAAAAAGGAGATTTAGCGTATCAAGATGTTGTATCTAATATCGAATCAGCCCTAAAAGCAGCTTTTTATACTCATTTTAGAATGCTGATGAACAATAAAGAGGAATTAGGAATTAGTAAGGAATTTGCTACGGCGATATACTTCTTTATTAGACAGGTGTGCTATTCGTCTATGTTTAGATACAACAAGGATGGAAAATTTAATGTTCCTTATGGAGGAATTTCTTATAATAGAAAATCTTTTGCAAATAAGATTGCGTATTACCAAAATAAGGATGTGGTTAAACATCTTTCAAATACAACAATAGGGAATATGGATTTCTATGAATTTATGAATACATATAAACCTAAAAAGAATGACTTTGTGTTTCTAGATCCACCATATGATTCTGAATTTAGTACATATGCAAAAAATGAGTTTGATAAAGATGATCAAGCTAGATTAGCGGAGTATCTAATAAAAGAGTGCAAGGCTAATTTTATGATTGTTATAAAAAATACAGATTATATTTCTTCATTATATTGTGAAGGTACAAAAACAGCAAATGGTAAACAATTGTATGTGTCTTCTTTTGATAAGAAATATTTTGTAAGTTTTCAAGACAGGAATGATAAGAATGCGCAGCATTTGTTAATTACAAATTATAAGATAGGAGACTAATCAATGGATGAAGCAAAAAAGGTTTCAATACAGAATATTGTCGATCGAGAGATAAAGAAATTTGCGGATAGTTATGAAGCTAGATTTACTAATGAAGTAAATGACCCGGAAGGGGTTATTAACAGCAAGAAGAATAATTGTTTCGTTGCAGAACTTGGTAAGGAGTTTATGTTTTATAGTGCGTTTGTTAGAAGCTTTGACAGTTCGTTTGGAAAGGTTTTAGAAAAAATAGGAAATGAAGTGGCAAAGTTATCTTATGATGTGCGTGGTAATATAGATTCATTCTTGTTACCACAGCAATCACAGCATATGGATTATATCATTTTAGAATATGAAAAACATAGAAAGCCAATGACTTCCGATTATTGTGATTTTACTTGTATGATACCGGCGGACACACGAAGCTTTGAAAAATCGCATGTGACAGACCATTATTTTTATAATAATGAGAAGAATGAGCATTATTTGATAGAACTTAAAGCTGGTGGTGATTTGGATAATAAAAAGGCAAAAACTGAAAAGCTTGCAATGTTACAAGAGTATTTTATTCTTAAAAATTCGTTGATAGATAAACCAGATGATAAGATAAAATTGTTTTTTGGGACAGCTTATAATAAGTATGGTGAAAACTCTGAATGGAAGCAGGAAAGGGTGAAGCAGTTTTTTGCTGAAGACGAACTGCTGATTGGAAAAGATTACTGGAACTTTGTATGTGATGATCCAGAGGGATTCAATATTGTGTTTGAACAGTATAAGAAGAGTTCGGAATATATCAAAGAAGCATTGGAACGTATAAAGGTATTGTACTTCAAATAAATACGAAATAGTATTAGAGGCGATAAGATGGGATTTTTAAATGATTTTCAGTTTGAGTTGATTTCTCAAACTACAATAGTCCACTATATTGAATATAGATTCGAGCAAGAATTAAATAAAGCAAAAGAATTTCTTGATATAGAGATTAAAGAAAATCTGTATAATAATAATTCGAATTATATGAAATTATTAAATTCGATCTGTGATGATTTGTTGGAAAAGAATTCTCAATCATATATTAAAGAAAAACCATTGCCTAAAATTGCCCAAAATGTTGATGTGAGAGAACCTATAGGCGAGGTAATACAATATTGTGTAGAAGCAATAGAGGCTGGTTATGATTTGAGTATAGAGGAATTAAAAGAAGAATTAGAAGAAATAAATAAAATAAGCAATGATGATTGTAGCTTTAATGATTTTACAGAAGAACAGCTTAATCAAATTATAGAGACTGCGTATATAGTTAGAGACTATCATATTAATGCAAAAATGGAGGAACAAGACAATATAATAAATTTATTAAAAACGACAATTAAGTTAGTTGATAACTCTTCTTCGTCCAATATATTTAGACAATCATTTATAAATATTTTTTCAATTTTTGATGCATATATATTTGAATATTTAAAACAATTCTTTTCTTCTAAACCAAATGAACTGGGTAAATTTTTCGAAATCAAAAACAATGAAAAAGTCAAAATGACACTTGATGAAATATTGTGTTTTGATAGTATAGAAAATTTGAAGATAGAAATGATCCATAAACAGTTTGCAGGGAGATATTTAAGTGAATTAATATCAAAGTTGAAAAATTATAAGCCAGACATATTTAAGGATATCGAGTATCCAGTACTTATGGAAATGGTTGAACGCAGAAATATACATTTACACAATAAAGGATACGCGGATAATAAATATTGCAGTTCGTTTAACATATATAAACTTAATGTTGACGACTATGTTAATATTGATAGTGAATACTTATTTAGTAAGGTCATGAATACATTGTCAAAATTTTTAACAAATATTGAGAATGAACTTTGTATTTGAATATTTAGTGAATCTGTCATATGTTAATTGTTTAGGAACAAATGATAACCAGCGGTTAGCATGGAAAGGTTTGGTTGAATTACATATTAAATCACTTTCAACATGTATTAAATACAAAAAATGTAGGAAGCATATGATTAAAAAATGGACTGTTGATTAGTCCTAATATAGATGCATCTTTGATAAATTTGATGTTACTTTTGATGATAATGGAACCATTATTTGGGGAAAGATTATTACGCAGGAAATTAAAGAAGTCATCAAAGAGTATTAGATATATAAGGATGTTTTGAATGACGAGTGAAAGAAATATTTACAGTATCATAGGAATATTTTGATGAAAAAATATGTAGCTAGATAATAGAAAGGATTTGATTCAATGCAAGATATAATTAATACATTATTAGTTTCATGTATTCCAGCAGTGATTACCGGAGTTGTTACATATCTGACAGCAAGTAGAAACGCAAAAACTCAGATTGCGTCCTTACAAGAGAGTAACAAACATGAAATTGAAAAATTAATGAGACAACATGAAGTCGATATTGAATCCCTGAAGGAAAAACATCATTTAGAAGCAGAAAAGAGCGAACAGGAACATAGGCATAAAGTAGAAATTATGGAGATTGAACATAGGAACGCATTGGAAAGCAAAGAAAAAGAACAAAGTAATGCGGCTATGTTTGGCGTTATGGCAGATGTTATAAAGGATCCTAGCAAATTGCAGGGGATTTTAGAACTTGCTAATAATCCAGCATTTAAAAAGAAGTAGAGGCGGTGGTAAAATGGGGTGGTATGAAGCTCTTAAAGATGGCATTAGTGTTGCACAAAAAGTGGATAATTTGCAATTAGTAAGAGATTTACTAGAAGCACAGCAACAAATCTTTGATTTAGTCAATGAAAACAATCAATTAAAAGAAGAAATAAAGAGATTAAATGAAGTTGGAGATATAGAAGAAAATATAGAAAGACATAAAGATGCATATATTACTTTGAAAAATGATTCTGAGAAACTTATATATTGTTCATGTTGTTGGGATACAAAAAAGGCATTGATCCAAGGGCAAATAGTTAATACTGGCAAATACCAATGTCCTGCATGTAAGACAACAGCATACTATGACAGGGAGGGGTATAACAAGTCACAGGTTGATGCGATTAGAAGTATTAATCGAAGTGGAAGATATTAATTAAACTCCCTCATAGCCTCAACATACCCTTGCAAGCCACCATCTCTGGAAGCCAATTTAGCATACAGCCCCGGCTCTTCTCTCGCAAGTTTTGTAAGATAAGCAATATCAGAAGGCTCGTCCAGACGAACAGAAGTATTGCATTTTTGACAGTTAAAAGAGATATGGATTTCATCATTGAGATTAACTTCAACGCAGTCGATTTCAGGGTTATACATTGCAAAAATTATTTTAGTCATAAGTAGCTCCTTTCGATTAACGCTATATGCGAATTGTGAGTACACAGAAGTCGTGGGATGTCCTGAGTAGTCTACCGTGTAAAACACGTATGCAACATTTGATGTAAGGAATCCCT
>CAMEVC010000036.1 GCA_945939115.1 uncultured Eubacterium sp. | reverse complement strand
AAGATTAAATTCTATTTCAAGAAAGAGGAAATGGAATTTAAAAATACATTCAAGAGGTTACTGTGTAGAAGAAAAACTGTTGTTAAGAAATCCATGCAATATACCGATATACATACAAATAGATAAGTGTATATTGCGAATGGAGTCGCTTGAGATGATATAGATTAAAGCCCTGCAATTCGTGCAGGGCTTTTTAAATAAATAATAGTGAGCAAATAGAAATTAAAAATTATGCTTGGGATGGAGAATATCATGAGAAACAATTTATCAACAGATTGGAAAAATGTTAAGGATTTAGTGATATATGGGTTCGGAAAAGTTGCTCATGATAATATTAAGTTTTTTAAGACACATTTTAATATATTATACATAGTAGACAGTGATATTGGTAAATGTAATTGTGAGTATCAAGGAATTAAAGTAAAACATATTGATGAGGTTATTGAAGAACTTGGAAATAAAAAAACTGTTATCATGACTGCAAACAGAAATGCCTTATCAATAGGGGAGGCTCTTGAGAAACATGGGCTAAAGGAAGGAATTAATTATTGCTCAATGGAACAGTTTCTTACAGAGTGGTTCTGGACATATGAGAAGAAAGTATGCTTAATGGAAGTACACACTACCATTACAACGAGATGTACATTGAATTGTAAGCATTGTAATATGTTTATGCCATACTATAAAAGGCATATAGATTATACTGCTGATGAAATAATGAATGATTTGGATTTGTTGTTTAAGCATGTGGATTATATTGTGGCATACAGGTTGTTAGGTGGAGAGCCACTAATTAGTAAAGAATTAACAAAACTAATCCGGCTTATTGGAGACGTGTATGGGGACAGAATTGGCAGTATAGGAGTAATTACTAATGGTACAATTGCTCCATCGGAGGAATTAATTGATGTATCTAAGAGATATGATGTTCAGTATGATTTTAGTGATTATACTGATGCAGTAGATTATAGAGACAAATTTAATAATTCAGTACATATAGTAAAAGATGCAGGCTTAAGATACAGAGTGAATAATTCAATGCGATGGTGTGACTTTGGATTTCCAACATGTAACAGAATGTATTCATTTGAAAATGTTAGAGAACACATGCTGTCATGTGGACCACTGTTTCACGGATTAAATGATGGGAAATTCTATTACTGTCATGTGTCGTGGAGTGCGGATAAAGCTGGATTGTTAAGAAATGCATCAGATGATTATATTAATCTTAAGAATCTGGAAGTTAGTGATGATTCTAAGAAAATGATACTTCAGCATAGTAACGGTGAAATTGCAAAGGGATTTGTGAAACTTTGTAAAATATGTGGCGGTTGCGGTAATGATAATACAGAATATGTAAAGGCAGCAGTCCAGATGGATAGAAAACAGAAAATGGAGAGTTAAGAATTGAAGTCAAAGTACGAGATAGAAGTTGAAAATTTCAGAAGTAAATTTGCTGATATGAAAGATAAAAGAATAGCCATATATGGAATTGGAAGAC
Organism: uncultured Eubacterium sp.; assembly: GCA_945939115.1. GTDB lineage: Bacteria > Bacillota > Clostridia > Lachnospirales > Lachnospiraceae > Lachnospira. Next base: position 14,821 of record CAMEVC010000036.1, on the reverse strand, counting down.
GGACAGCTACACTGTTACCTGGAATCAGAGATTTTAATATTATAGGACTTCTTGACCGTAACAATGATAATATCGGAAAATCTGTTTGCGATGTTAAGGTTATTCCTATTGATAATATAGATGATAAAGCTGACATAATTATAATCAATTCAGATCCAACTAATTATAAGATAATATATAAAAGAATAGCAAATATAAACATTCCTATATATTATTCCAATGGTGAAAGAGCACTGCCTGATGTTGAGGATAATTCATATGAGAATAACAGCTACTGGATGAATAGTTATAATGAATTGGTGCAGAAAATAGAAGAGGCAGATGTAGTTTCATTTGATTTATTTGATACACTTATTATGAGGAGGGTGCTTTCTCCGGAAGATGTGTACAGACTTGTTGCAAGAAAGGCTGAAAATTGCAATATATGCAATAAGATGATTTTAAATGACTTTATAGCAATTAGGTCAATAGCTGCATCCATGTGTAATGATAATCCGTATCTTGTGGATATATATAAAATAATTGGAGATAAACTTGGAATAGATGAAAATGATTTGCATAATCTGATGAATCTTGAAATAGAAACAGATATTCAGTTGTGCATTCCACGAGAAACGATGCTAAAAATATATGATTACGCTGTAGAAAAGGGGAAAGATGTATATATAATAAGTGATATGTATTATCCACTGGAAGTTGTACGTAAGATTCTTGAATCTTGTGGAATTCATGTGGATGACAATAGCCATATATGGATATCTTGTGAAAAGCATATGGACAAGGCATCTGGTTGTTTGTGGAGTAAGTTTACAAAAGAAGCTGTAAGGGGAAGAAAATGCATTCATATTGGAGATAACATACAGTCTGATGTGGAGAATCCTAAAAAGTTTGGTATAGAATCATATCATGTGATGAGTGGTAAAGATATGCTGATTAATTCTTCTGCAGCTTCACTTTCGTCATATGTCAGCACTGGATATGACAGTGTGTGTATGGGCAATATAGTATCAAAGATGTTTAATGATCCGTTCGCTTTGGGAAAAACAAAGGGGAAAGTCAGGTTTGATAATAGCGATACATATGGATATTGTGTATATGGACCGATGATGATGAAATTCTTATTATGGCTGTATGAAAAGTCTCATAAGGATGAAATTAATAAATTGCTGTTTTTTGCAAGAGATGGCTATTTCCTTGAGAAAGATTACAGACTTGTTTCATGTATTCTTGATAAACAGACAGGAAATAAGAAACAGGATATACAATATCTTCCAATATCAAGAAGATTAATATATATTGCTACAATTGAAAATGGTGAAGACTTTAAAAGAGTTGTGGAATTTCCTTATGTTGGTACATTTAAGGATTATATGTATTCCAGGTTCAATATTGTTGTTAACCACAATTCACAAAAATATAATAATATTCTGATAAATGCGGTAAGTGATGCTGATAAGATTTTGACATGGATTACACCATATGAGGATGAAATAAAGAAAGAAATAATGTGGGAACGTAATAATTACATAAAATATCTTGAAAAAATGAATTTGTTTACCAACGAAAAATATGGAACGGTAGATTTAGGATATTATGGAACTAACCAGTTTTATCTTCAGAAGTTACTTAATAGAAAGATGAAAGGCTACTGTTTGACAGCATGTATTTCAGAAAAAAATGTATATATAAATAATATTGATATGGATGCATGCTTTCAGGATGAAAAAGATTCGGATGCGTCAGAAAGTCATATAAAAAAGAAAAATATGTATGTTGAAACGTTTCTGACGGCACCATATGGAATGATTAGATATATTGATGAAAATATGCAGATGGTATGCGAGCCGGATAAAAAGAGCCAGTATAATTTCGATATTAAGGAAGAGGTTAATGCTGGTGTGCAGGAATATATTAATGATTATCTTAGTGTTATTGGGGCAGATATACTGAATGACGAATGCAGTATGTTACAGGATGAGATATTCTTTGAGTTTCTTAATGGAAAGGCAATGGTATCTGATGATATTCTTAAGGGATTTTATTTTGATAATGATTTTATTGGAAGCCAAGAAATAGAAGTGGAAATATAATACAGTTTGGATAACGTATTGTCAGAAAAGATAAAGAATTTGTTAAAATAACCGATATAATTAAATGAGATAAGCATAACTGTAAATAGTTTTCCGGATATGCCAATGGAGTCGCTAGAAATATTGGTTAATCAAATTGAAGTTGGATGATTATAGAGAAGCCCTGCATTTGTGCGCAGGTTTTTTCTAACACTAATTATAACTACATGGGAATGAACATAGAGTAATGAGAGGTAACATAAGTGGAACATACAGTAGCAACAGATCCTAAAGAAATCAGATACATTAATAAAAGACGCAGGAAAGCCTTTAGGGAAAGAATGTGTTTTCATATATGCAGAATATTTCCGGTTAAAAGAAATCTTATAAGTATATGTAATTTCGAAGGAAAAGGCGGATGGGGATGCAATGCAAAGCCATTAGTTGAAAAGTTACATAATATGAACCCTGAATTTGAATTTGTTTGGTTTGTTAATGATATGGATAAGGAGTTTCCAGACTATATTCATAAAGTACCTAATACATTGTGGAGCAGGGCTTACTGGCTTACAAGATCTAAGGTGTGGATTGACAATTACAGGAAACCTTTTGGTACATGTAAGCGTAAAGGTCAGTATTATCTTAATGTTAACCATTATACAATAGGTATAAAATGCACTGGGCTATTACGAGGTAAGGGTTTCTCTGAAATGGCTTATCTTGTGAGTAAGAATGATTCTGATATGATAGATGCTCTTGTGATAGATTCTGACTGGTGTGAGCAGAGTTTCGACAAGGCATTGGTATATGAGGGAACTTACCTAAAAACAGGAGCACCAAGATGTGATGTCCTATATGGTGACAGAAGTAGCTTCAAGGAGAAATTCCATGAAAAACATAATATTACTAAAGAGGCTAAGGTTGTTATGTTTGCACCAACATTCAGAGAGGGTGTTAAGAATGGAGTCCGCAGTGTATATTCTGAAATATGGAGCATAGATTTCAAAAGGTTAATACACAATCTTGAAGCTAAATTCGGTGGTGACTGGTACGTATGCATTAGAGTTCATCCACAGTTAGCGCCTTCATTTAGTGAATACAAGAATCCGGATGTTCAGAGTCGGTTGATTGATGAAAGCCAGGCAGATGATATGTATGAGATACTTGCGGCAATGGATGCATATATTACTGACTATTCAAGCGCCTGCTTTGAGGCTGGCTTTGCACATATTCCAGTATTTATATATGCAGATGATATACAGAAATATGCCAAAGACAGAGGGGCGTTGATGTGGAATATAGCGACAGAGCCAAGACATAATGTCGGCAATAACAAAGAATTTACTCCTAATATAGATGTGAAGTTTCCATTTCCAATTTCTAGTGACAATGATCAGCTTGAAGAAGATATTATGGAATTTCAGCAGGATGAGTATGACAAGAGACTTGATGAGCTACATGAGAAAATGGGGCTTATATTCAGGGGAGATGCTAGTGAAAAGCTGGCAGAGGAAATACAAAAAAATATGATGGGCAAAGCAATTTAGATATAGAATGTACATGATAATAAAAAGTGATGTTAATATATCACAACCAGAGGAGCTGTTAGATGAAAAAAATACATAATAAAAACATACAGCAATTAATTCAATTAATTAAGCAACACAAAACAATGTGTTTTGGGGCTGGATTACAAGGAAGAAGAGTTGCAGATTTTTTTGAAAACTGGAAAGTATCAGAGCAGTTACAGGGATTTATAGATAACTCTCCATCTAAAGCTGGACAGATTGTAAAATGTGATAATGCAAAATATAGAATATATTCGCTAGAAGAAGTAGAAAAAACATGGAGAAACGAACAAATTCTTATTCTTGTGACATGCCTGAATTATAAAGAAATCTATGAACAATTGGATAAAATTAAGAATAATTGGATATATATATCAATTGATGAAGTTGCCGAAGAACAGTTTATGTTATCTGATTATCCAGAAGTAATTAAAGAATCAGATAAAATATTAATACCTAAAAAGATCCATTATGCGTGGCTAGGCAAAGAGATGCCATATAATCTTCGCAAAAATATAGAATATTGGAAACAATTATGTCCTGAGTATGAATTTTACGAATGGAATGAAAAAAATTATGATGTGTCCCAAAATCAATATATGAAACAGGCCTACGAAAAGAAAATGTGGGGATTTGTGACGGATTATATGAGATTAGATGTAATATATAAATATGGGGGAATATATCTTGACACAGATATTGAGATGATAAGGAAACCAGATGAACTATTATATCAAAGCTGCTTTGGATGTATAGATGCATCCCTTGTAATGAATCTTGGAAGTGGTTTTGGTGCAGCACCACATGCAGAAATAATACGCGAATTAAGGGATTATTATGATGACGTTATGTTCATAAGAGATGATGGCAGTATAGATAATACATCATGTAATACACATTCATATAATGTGTTAAAAAAATATGGGGTACAAGTTAATGATATGTTACAAAATGTTAAGGGAATGAATATATATCCTATGATTTTTCAAGGCGCATGTCATTATACTAGAAAACAAAGAGTAACGGAAAAGACATATTGGGTTCATTATGGAAATATGTCGTGGTTTAAGAAAAGAGGATAAGTATGAGAGTGACAAGTAAATTTATTGAAAGTTGTTATGATGATGAAAAGAAAATAATTATATATGGAGCGGGGAATTATGGTGAATTAGCACTTGGTGGGTTAATGAAATTAGGAATAAAGGTTGATTTGTTTGTTGACAAGAATCATTCAGGGGAAATGTATCATGGGATTCCAGTATATGGACCTGAATGTATAAAAAAATATAAAAATGATATATATTTAATAGCATCATTAAATTATTTTAATGATATAGTTAACACGCTTATCAATAATGGGGTAGAGAATTATTATGATATAGAATATCTTATAGAGATTTGCCCAGATGAATTTTTGAATGAATACACATTGGATGAAAAAAGAAATATACAAAAATATAGAAATGTAATAAATAATTATAATGAAGATAAATTAGTAATTGGACATGTTGAAGTTGTTGTTACAGAAAGATGTACATTAAAGTGTAAAGATTGTGCAAATTTGATGCAATATTATTTGTACCCAGAGAATTTGAATATATATGAAATAATTAATAGTTTTGATAATTTTATGGATAGTATTGATGTTTTGTTGGAGATGAGAATATTGGGTGGGGAACCTTTTATTGTAAAAGAATTAGGAAATTTCATTAATCATTATATAAATAATGATAAAATAAAGCGAATTTCAATTTATACTAATTCAACGATATTGCCGGCAGAAGAAACAATCGCTATATTAAAGAATGACAAAATTGCTGTACATATGTCAGATTATGGGGCTTATAGTAGGAATTTAATAAAATTGCAAGCAAAATTAGAAATGGAGAAAATTAATTATTATATCCATAAATATTCAGATTGGAATGATTTAGGAACATTAAAAGAAAGAGATTATACATTACAAACGATTAGAAGAATATATTCAGAATGTATGATGTCAAAGTGCTATACATTTTACAGAGGCAAATTGTATTTGTGCCCGAGATCAGCACATGGAGAAAGAATTGGAGCATTCATTAATAAAACTACAGAAAAAATTGACTTTTCAAATGGGAAAAAAAGCAAAAAAGAAATATTGAATTTAATTGATAATACAAGTGGATTAACAGCTTGCAAATATTGTAATGGATCGTGTGTCAGATCCAGAAAGATTCCTGCAGCTATTCAGGATATTTAGTGCAATGGAGAAAATATGAAACTTAAAAATACTACAATTATAGAACTAAATAATATAACTAAAGATAAAAAGATAGTATGTTATGGTGCAGGAGTGTTATTTAAAGACATGTTTCTTACGATGGAAGAGACATTTTTAAAAAAAATTATATGTGTGATTGATTCATATAAAGAACAGGGAATTATAAAAATTGGTAAATATGATATAAAATGTGAAGGAGAAGAAAGATTAGAAAGATTAGATCCTCAAAACGAAATAATATTAATTAGTTCAAATTATTGTTATGAAATATACAAAAAATTAGAAAGTAAATTGAAAAATATAGACATTGATTGTTATGTATACGTGATTATATCATTAACGACAGATAAAACTGCTAAGAATAATATTAAAATAGGATTAGCAAAAACAAATATTCCTAAAATAATACATTATTGTTGGTTTGGTGGAAATGACATGCCATATAGCAATAAAAGGTGCATAGATAGTTGGAAAGAAATTTGCCCAGATTACGAAATAATAAGATGGGATGAAAGTAATTATGATTGGACAAAAAATAGATATATGTATCAGGCATATAAAAATAAAAAATGGGGGTTTGTACCAGATTATGCTAGATTAGATATAATATATAATTACGGGGGAATATATTTGGATACAGATGTTGAATTGATTAAGCGTCCTGATAATTTATTGAATTATCAGGGATATATGGGGTTTCAACGGAATTTTTGGATTGCATTAGGATTGGGATTTGGCGCAGTGAAAAATAACAGTTTAATAGGGAAAATGCTAAATCAGTATGATAATCTTGAATTTATAGATAAAGAAGGAAATATGAATATGAAGGCGGCTCCATACTACCAGACTTCTCTTTTAAAGGAAGAGGGAATAAAATGTAACAATACTATGCAAATACTCAATAGTAATGTGATATTACCGACAGATTATTTAGATCCACAAGGCTATAAAAATGGCAACATATATATTACAGACAACACAATTAGTATACATCATTATGACGAATCATGGGTTCATAATAAAAAGAAGAATATAAAAATGTATGATCAAATAAGTGAAATGCGTAATTATACGGATAAATTATGATTGATTTACTATGGTTTAATAAAGGGGTTTGATATGTTAAAGAAAGTTGGATGGAATGAATTTGTACATAATGTTGTGCAAGGCAAAAATGTAATATGTATTGGGGCTGGTAAAAGGCTTGAAGAGATATGGTATAGACAGGCACCACAAGAATTTTTTGAAAGAATTACTGATATTATTGATAGTGATCCTAAAAAGCAAGGAAACTCAATTGGTGTTAATGGCAGGAGTTATATAATAAAATCAATGGATACAATATATCATGATGATTTAACTGGCAAGTGCATTTTAATTACAATGGCATACGAATATTTTGATGTAATTGAGAAATTAAAAGCAATGGGAATATATGATAATACAGACATTTATTTGTTTTCATTAATGAAAATGCTTGAGGCAGAAGATAGTGCTATGGCAAAGGAGGTACCATCAGATATAATAGTTACTAACGCCATGATGATACCTAAAAAAATACATTATTGTTGGTTTGGAGGTAATCCTATACCTGAAAAAAATAGAAAATGGATGGAAAGTTGGAAAAAATTCTGTCCAGATTATGAAATTATTGAGTGGAATGAAAAAAATTATAATTATACAAAGAACAAATATATGTATCAAGCATATAAATCAGGTAAATGGGGCTTTGTGCCCGATTATGCCAGACTTGATATTATATATAATTATGGAGGCATTTATTTTGACACAGATGTTGAACTTATTGCTAACATTGATGATTTATTATATCAAAAAGCATTTGCTTGCTTTGAGAGTGATAGTTATGTGGCGCTTGGCCTTGGGTTTGGAGCGCAAAAGGGTAATGTGTTAATAAAGGATATGATGGACGATTATGATAATAGAGAGTTTGTGAAAGCAGATGGAACTATGAATATGGTAGCTAGTCCTGTTATTCAGACGGAAGTGCTAAAGAAAAAAGGACTTATAACCAATGGAGAGTACCAAGTACTTGATGAGATCACGATATATCCAGAGAAAATGTTATGTGGAAAAAGTCCAGCTACTAGAAGAGTAAAGTTAAAACCTTATACTAAAGCAATCCATCATTATGATGGAAGTTGGCTTGATGATGAAATGAAAATTAAAATTACTGATGTTGAAAATGGGTTAAAGGACATTTTGGATAAGTAATTGTGGGAAAAACCGGTTAGGTTATTTTAGCTAATATTCAAAATAAACAGTGATAAATTATTTGCATTATTTTAAGAATTGAAAAAGGATTATTAATTGAGAATGTTAAAAATATGCAAACTCAGTAACGATAGGAAGTGAGAGAAATATGGTACAAGCTGCGGTTTCAATTATTATGCCATCACTCAATGTGGTGAAATATATTTCGGAATGTATTGAAAGTGTATTGAATCAGTCAATGCAGGATATTGAAGTGTTATGCATAGATGCAGGCTCTACTGATGGAACTTTGGAAATTTTGCAAGAGTATGCACGAAAAGATAATAGAATTAGGATAATTAATTCGCCAATAAAGAGTTATGGTTATCAGCTGAATCTTGGCATTGAGCAGTCAAGAGGAGAATACATAGGAATTGTTGAATCAGATGATTTGATAGATTTGAATATGTTTGAAGAATTATATGCGAAGGCAAAAGAGTATAATTTGGATTTTATAAAAGGGGCATATGTGCAGTTTGCTACTTTTGCAAGTGAATGCATTGAGATTAGATCTATAAATCCTAATGTATATGGAAATTTGAATTCGGTTATCGATTTGACTGTAGATTGGAAAAAAGGGTTATTGGATCCTGTGCATATTTGGTCAGGCTTATATCGGAAAGATTTTTTGCTTAAGAAGAATATTAGGTTAAATGAGACCCTAGGAGCATCATATCAGGATACAAGTTTTTCACTTTTGGTAGGTCTTTTAGCAGATAGTTGTATGTATGTTGATGAATATTATTATCACTATAGGATAGATAATGAGAATTCGTCTGTAAAGTCGGATAAAAAATATGACTGTGTAATTGACGAATATGTGTATTTAGAAAAAGTACTGAGAGAACAAAATGCATATAGTCAAGACGTGCAAATCGAGGTGTTGAAATACAAGCTACAAACTTATAATTGGAATTATTTACGTTTGTCAGATAAATCCAGAGAACTTTTTTTGCAATTGATACAGGAGGAAATGAAAGAATATACAACTAACAAAGCACTGAACATGAACCTGAATGAGGAAGAAAAAGCAATTGTGCAATTGCTTACAGATGAGGAGGCAAGGGCGGAGAATTCTGTAAAGGAGAAAAGGAGAATGGAAAAGTTTCGACAATTAATTCAGTTTGTACTTAAGTCGAAAAATTACATTGTTGTAGGAGCTGGAAATTGTTGTAGTCCATTATTGTTTTTACAGGGAGCGATGGGGAGAAAGTTTATTGACGCAATTTGCGATAATGGTAGTGAACGATGGGGAATGAAAAAAGGACAATATATTATCACAGATGTGAAAACGACTGTTGATAATAATCCAGATGCTTTATACATTATTGCAAACAAGAATTATTCACGAGATATAAGTACACAGTTGCAAAAACTGGGAATTAATAAAGCAAACATGTTTGTGCTTGACTTGGTTGCGTCACCTATGGAATTGGTAGATTTGTATAAGGACTTGGAGTGATGTTTGTGCATCTGTTCCAGAAAAGGTAATACCCAATTCAGCATCTGGTTGAATTGGATGTAAGTAATAACAATATAATATCATTTAGGTTATAATACGTTGAAACAAGAGCGGATTGGGATGAGGAAAATATGTCAGAGATAAATGTACAGAATTGTAAGTCATTAACACATGAATTTTCCAAGGCTGTCCTGGTATGGTACAGTTTTAGAAAGAACAGCAGAATATTATACATATATACGTCTCATGTAGATGAGGCTTTAGTGTCATATCTTGAGGATATGGGCAGTGTAGACGTGTGCAGCTGTAAAAAACTAACAGAGAATCTGTCCAATGTGAATGACAGATATGATTATATAGTTGGCATGGATATTGTGGAGGAGAGTTTATCACCACAACAGCTTCTGTCGTTATGCCGTAGTTTTCTTAAACCTGACGGCAGACTTCTTCTTGGTACAGAGAACCGCCTTGCAGCTAAGTTTTTCTGCGGTGACAGAGACCCATATACCAATCACAGTTTTGATGGGGTAGAGAATTACAGGGGACTAACTGCAGCAGACAGGGAAAATATCAAAGGAAGATGCTATTCTAAGTCAGAACTTAAGAGTATGCTTGAGGATGCGGGATATGAAACTACAAAATTCTATTCAGTTCTTCCTAATCTTAACGAAGCTCAGCTTATATATGCTGATGGTTATAAACCTGTTGAAGAACTTTCTATGAGATATTTTCCTGTATACAACTATCCTGACAGTGTGTTTCTTAATGAAGAATATCTGTACACAGATCTGATTAACAATGACATGTTTCATGCAATGGCTAATTCATATCTTATTGAGTGCAGCATGTCAGGTGAAACTGATGATACTATTCATGCTACAGTGTCCATGGACAGAGGACATTCCAATGCATTGGTCACAAGTATACATGAACACGATGGAATAAGGAAAGTGTATAAGAAAGCTATATTTCCGGAGGGTGTGGAAAAACTTGATACGCTTAAGTGTAATCTTGAATATTTATCCGACAGAGGGCTAAATGTTGTTGATTCCAGGGTTGAAGATGGCGTAATGGTAATGCCATATGTAGATAAGCCTGTAGCCATGAATGCCCTTAAGTTACTGGCAAAGAGGGACAAGAATGAATTCCTGCAGGCAATGGATGTTATGTATGATTTGATTCTTAAATCATCTCCTCACACTGATGCAATTAATGAGAAGGATAGGAATAGTGCAAACGGAAGGGATCTGGGAGTAATTCTTGAAAAGGGATTTATCGACCTGGTGCCATTAAATTGTTTCTATGATGAAGAAGTGGCAGAACCAGAGAAGCGGTTCATATATTATGACCAGGAGTTTTACTATGAAAACTGTCCTGCCAAGGCGATTCTTCACCGGTCTATATCAATAATATATGATGGTACTGACAAGGAATTCGAAAGTCTGATTCCTAAAACAGAACTGATGAATAGATTCGGTCTTACAGAGTGCGAAGATATATGGCAACGAATGTCTGACAGGTTCACATCGCAATTGCGTAATCAGAAAGAGCTGGCAGAGTACTATTATGATAAGAGATGTGATGGAAGAATTCTGTATACTAACAGGGAGAAGATTAATTATAATTCTGCTGATTATAAGAGGATATTCATTGATATATTTCAGGGAATTGATGAGGCACAGCAAAAGGGGCAGAATGTAAAAATTGTACTTTTCGGCTCAGGAATATTTACCCATAAGTTTCTTGCCCAGTTCGCCGGGGAATACGAAATCTATTCTATTATAGATAATAACAGCCAGAAATGGGGAACGACTATTGAGGGAATTCCTGTTAATTCTCCTGATATATTAAAGGATATCAATCAGGAAGAACTTCATTTGATAATATGTATTAAAAGGTATTCAGGGGTTGTAAGACAGCTTCAGGATATGGGGATTACAGATTATCACATATATGACCCGGGTAACGATTATCCAAGCAGGAGAAGGCAGAGAATTCTTAGCAAAACTGGGGCAACGGACTGTTGCACGGATAGAATATCGTGTGATTTGGACAGCTGCAATAATCTGCAGGATAAAAAGCCATATAATGTAGGTTACATTGCAGGGGTATTTGATCTGTTTCATATTGGACATCTTAATATGTTTAAGAGGGCAAAGGAGATGTGCAATTATCTTATAGTTGGAGTTGTATCAGATGAGGGGGTAAGGCTGGACAAACAGGCCGAACCATTTGTGCCATTTGAGGAAAGAATTGAGATGGTGCGTTCGTGCAGATATGTTGATGAAGCAGTAAAACTTCCCGTGGATTTTGCAGGAACAAGGGATATGTTCCGTGTGTATCACTTTGATGTTCAGTTCTCAGGAAGTGACTATGAGAATGACCCAGTGTGGCTTTTTGAGAAGGAGTTCCTTGAGAAGAATGGCTCCACAATGGTATTTTTCCCATACACACAGAGTACCAGTTCTACGAAGTTGAAGAAAGCTATTAATGACAAGATTAATTCCAGTGTATGATGACGAGTAATATATGATAACGCTATGGGAGAGAGTAGATATGCTTCTTGACAATGATGTTGTAATGATGGAAGAGGATGACATAATAAGATATGCCACCGAGCTGCTGGATGCTGTGGATAACGGCTGGCTGAATGATGATACGAAAGTTGACAGATTCACATATGCCCACCTTGTGGCAATGTTTCTTGCAACATCTAATATGGATAATGGGGCAAAGTTATATGGTTATTGTTATGATGCTGCCATAAGGTGTGGAGAGAGACATATTAAGGAAAAACTGTCAGCAGGAGAGAAGATAAAAGTTGCATTCTTGCCTATATCTGCTGCAGAATGGCCTGCAGGCGGTATATACAGTTTGATAGCAGATGATGACAGATTTGAACCAGTTGTGATACCGGTTCCTCTTATAGGGCGCAGCAGTGCAGAACGGAGAAAAGTCTACGAGCAGACTTACAGATTCTTCGAGGATGGCAATTATAATGTTAAACGAATATATGATTCGCAGACAGAGGAGATTGTAGGCTGGGATGAATGTGGCGGATATCCTGATATGGTTATTCATGTAACTCCGTGGTATCTTAATATGGCGAAGGAGTACCAGATAGTAAGACTGCCACTGTCAGTGCTTAATGTATCTATATCCTATGGATTTAATCCTGCAACATCTCTTGATGGAGATTACGGCCAACAGTGTGTATATAATAAAGAGTTCTTTAATCTTATGTGGCGTGTGTACACGGAAACTGAAGATGATATTGCGGATTACAGGAGATACCAACTGCTTGCCGGAAAGAATGTAAGGTTAAGCGGTTATATCAAGATGGATTATTTTTATGAACATCATGACTATTCTGAGTCAGATTTACGCAGGCTGTGGAAAGTTCCAGAAGGAAAGGCTGTTGGGGATTATAAAAAAGTTATAATATCTCCACATTTTTCTATAGGCAATGATAATATACTATTATTTTCTACATTTGATAAGAATATGTGGTATTATCCTGTTCTGGCAGAAAAGTATTCTGATAGTGTATCATTCGTTTTCAAGCCTCATCCTAACTTAAGAAATGCTTTGATTAGTAAGGGGATAATGAATTCAATTGGTGAATATGAGGAATATCTTGACAGATTCAGGAGACTTCCTAATGCCAGTGTCCAGGAGGAAGGGGATTATCTGGCATTATTTGATACTTCGGATGCATTAATTAATGATTCTATATCATTTATATGTGAATATATGTATACTGGTAAACCGATGTTGTTTTTGAGGAGAGCAGAACAGAGGTTTACGCCTCTTGGCGAAGAAATAATCAGAACACAGTACGATGCAGATGGCAAAGACTATGAAATGATAGACAGATTTGTTAGTGACGTGGTTATTAATAACAATGACTGTAAGAAGCAGGCCAGGAAAGACCTGTATAGCCACAGGCTGGATTATGTCAGAATGAATGGCATGAATGCAGCGGAGCATGTATACAGGGATATTCTTAATGGGATAACAGCTGATTAAACATAATTACTGTAACAGACTAAGAACACTGTCATAGAGGTGGTTTGACTGTGCAAGCATAGCTTCTCCTGCACTGGAGAGGATATCCTGCTTTGCCATGTTAACCATCTCTTCTGAAATATCTGTGTCTCGCAGTCTGCTCTCAGCGCTGGATGTATTCAGAGAAGTGTTGGCATCAACATCCATGGCATGCTCAAGACGATTCTGGACAGCACCGAATCTGGATCTGGTGTTGTGAAGCCAATCAAGAGCGTTATCCAGTGCACTAATTGCACTTCCAGCTTTATCAAAAGAACTTACGTCCAGTGGGTCAATTCCCATTTTCTTAGCTTCCATCCATACAAGAGGAACATCTATTGCTTGATTTTCAAGGGCGCCTGCCTGAATCTTCAATCCCCATTCGTTAGATTTAATGTCAATTGTTACATTCTCTTCCATGCCGTTAAGGTACATTGTGCCCATATTCAGGTTGTTGTAGGTGACCTGTGAAGCATCTGTTCCAACAGTTTTACTAATTGAACTGCTTGAGAAATTACTGCGGCCAGTTACAGGATAGAACACCATTCTTGAGCCATCTATATACAACATATTAGCATGACCAATCTGATAATTGTTGTTCATGCTACCGTTATTTGGATACAAAGCTTTGACGTTAGGGTCGCTTCCGAGCAGACTGGCGATTTTTCCAGGTATACCGTTCTGGTTAGGAACATCACCTGGCTGAATAATCCGGGGTGAAATCCATCACCTATCCGGCGTATAGAAATCACTAATCCGTTTAGATGGAAATCGTGTTTCCGATAAAAAGGAAATCGCTTTACCTATAAAAACCTTATAATGAGGTTATGCACCTATTGGTGTAAATTCATTATAAGGAGGTCACGCTTATGACCAAGTACAGAGAAATCATTCGCCTTACTGGCCTGGGATTCTCACAACGTGACATCATGGCAAGCTGTGGTGTTGCGCAAAAAACTGTCGTCAAAGTTCAGAAACGTGCCAGAGAATTATCACTTTCATGGCCACTTGATGAAGCAATGACTGACACAGAGCTTCAAAAGCTCATGTTCTCTAATGAGAACAGGGTATCACCTAACAAACGCATGCCTGACTACGATTACATCCACAAGGAGTTGCTCCGGAATGGAGTCAGCAAAAAACT
>CAMEVC010000035.1 GCA_945939115.1 uncultured Eubacterium sp. | reverse complement strand
CCCATCAATCGAACTTTTAACATCAATCTGCTCCTCCAAACAGGGCATACAGTTTTAGGTTTACGGTTGCATATTCCGGATACCGGATTTGTATTGCCTGCCAAAAATACGGTGCGTAGGCACAGCAGAACAATTCTTCCACTGAATACTGCCTACACTCATTGATCTGCTCCTCTGCGTCCTTGTAATCGTCCACGCTTGGTGTACCATTGCAGTACAGATTAAACGCCATTCTGACTACTTTCACGCTTCCGCTGGTCTGCCAGCCTTCCTGTAAACATTCTGTCTTTACACAGCCTGTCTTAAAATCATAAATGCGGTTCGCATTTCTTCTGGTATCATCACTAATGCCAAGACAATAGCAAAGTGCCTTGTGGTATACATCCTGATACCTTACTTCTTTTAATTTCTCGTAGTAGAATTTCTCATGTGCTTCGCAAATAAAAATAATTTTCTCTGCGCCTAACGCTGTATTGTTCATGTTCTGAACCTCCTTTTTTGAAAATAAAAAGGACTCTATTAATTGTTTTTCACAACTAATAAAGTCCTAAGTTTCATATTCATTTCTAAATTCGTGCTAGGGATTTCTTACTAATTTTCTGTTCTTAGTAAATTCTTAGTAAATTGCTCCCTCAGAGTTCAAAACATACTATAAATTCAAGGTTTTCAGCGTTTTCGGAAAATACTGCCGTGACAGATGAATAGTATTTTTATCATAATGCTTTCGCTCCTTTATTTCCTATATTCCAAGATTGGTAACTATTGTATCATCTCATAATATAATATAATTATTCTTTATTGTTTACCTTTGCTTGTATATTTCCTTTAAATCTTCAATTGCCACTTCTGGAGCCATGATATGAAACATCAAATAATTTCTCTTCATTGTCTCCACTGGAGCCTGTTTATAAATCGCTTTACTGGATTCCTTCGTATAGTAATGCCAATACCTATAAATGTATCCAATCCAATATATCACATCTTTTGGATATACTTCACCCTTTTCACCCAGGTTATCTCCTGCGCCCTCAATAACCTCTTCTATCAAATATTCTTCCCCTGCCCACTGCATACGGTTATAAGTTGAATCCAAGGCTTTTGCAGTTTCAGAATTCATGAAAGTCTTTATAAATACTGCACTTCCCAGTTTCCTATCCACAGAAAGTTCAAAAAGTCTACCCTGAATATCACACAGTTTTAATTGTATTTCATTCATGCTTTGCCTCCTGCCACCTGGTCTAGAATTTCATCAAAAAACAATCCTTCTCTTCGATAATTCTTACAGATATGATTTGCCAATGACAAACCCTTAATACGATTAGCCTCTGAGACTTCCTTCATAAACAATTTCTCTAAATATGATATGGGAATTTCTTTCTCAATTCGCACAGCTTCACAACCCTTTTGCGTAACCGCAACATACTGCTTTCCAAGTTGTAATGCCGATAGACTATTTATTAACGCAGCATCAGTTATATTTCCAACAAAGAAATTATCAATAACAAAGAACATTCTATCATTTGCTATGCTACCGATAACCAAATCCTTACCCTTTGTGATTTTTTCATACTTTCTGTAGAAAGGCGTTCCTTTTATTCTTTCCATTCGTCCTCTATTATATGCAACAATCATAGCCCATTCCAAATCAGATGGTACATCCAAGATATTAAGCTCATCCATCGCTATAGATACAATATAGAATCTTGATTTTTCATAATCGCAGATAAGAGTTAGTCCTTGGCTCGGTTCAGTTCCCATATAAAATCCCTCTCCAAAGTCACATTGCTTGCGACTCTTTGGCGCAACATCCCCCTCAATTCCTGATTTAGAACCATGGTACAACAGTACACGTCCCTGTTCAAGTTTGATATTTCTTGAAGCTGCTTCTATCTTTTCTAAAACCATATCGTATACAGGAACATTGTGTTCCTTGCACAAATCATATATTTTATCCTGAGCAAGCTTATTCGGTAACGCACGACCATTCTCCCAGCGATTTACGGTTGCAAATGTAACATTCAATCGTTCAGCAAATTCTGTCTGGTTCATATTTATATGTGAGCGTATGTTCTTCATTAATTCTTGCATAATATCATCTCCATGCCCTCAAATAATATAACATTATTCCCAAATATAATTATATAAAATGTCATAATTCAAATCAATATTAATCAATGCCAATAAAGAGAACAACAGACCAGAAGAATTACCACCAGTTCAATTCCTGCTGTAACACTTAAAACAACTGACATTCTGCTCAAACTGTATTTCTTCACGTACCATTATACTTCCGCCAGCTTCATTCCTTCTCTGTCTGTGGTCATGTGTGGTGTTTTTCTCCACCATTCTCTCATCCAGCCTGTATGAGCTTAGAACCGGAGTTTCAGGTTCATTAAGAGACATAATAAGATAGCTGGCAAATGTATCATATGCCAGACGCTCATCCTCCTTTGACGGAACAGCCGGTGTGTCCGGATGAGAGTGCCAGCATCCCAGCGGAACCATCCCTCTCATTCTCAAATCCCTTATAGCCTCAAACTGTTCCTGTGGGTCAATTGAAAAATGATACTGGCTGTGGTCCACATTAGTCAGATTATATACCTTCTCAACTATTCTGTCCTGCCCTTCAATCCTGCCGCCCACCAGGCCACACGCCTCATATGGCAAAGCACGGGCAGAATATTTAAGTATATCCTGATATTCACTTTTTGAAATCTTTATCATTATACACAATCCTTCCTTAATCTTCCACCACACGCAGGACAATTCTCATCTTCCACCACACGCCGGACAATTCTTATCTGCCGCCGGAAGTTTGACCTTGCGGAACTCCATGGTAAGAGCATCATACGTAAGAAGATATCCCGTAAGAAGTTCCCCTGCGCCAGTCAGGTACTTTAAAGCCTCAAGAGACTGGAGACTTCCAATTACTCCAGCCATAGCTCCTATAATGCCAACCTCCCTGCTGGTAGGTACCACTCCCTGGGGTGGAACATCACCGAACACACACCGGTAGCATGGGCCTTTCCCCGGCACATATGTCATGATTTGACCCCTGAAACCTATTATTCCTCCATGACAGAAGGGTTTGACTGCCTTGACACAGGTATCATTAATCAAGAATTTGGCTGGGAAATTATCAGTAGCATCTATAACAAAGTCATAGTCCTTAACCAGATCCATAATATTATCCTCTGAAATCCGCATATGATAAGGATTAACAGTCACGTCTGGATTAATACTGGCAATTGTTTCCTTTGCAGATTCCACCTTTAATCTTCCTATATCCTCCGTTCCATGTATAATCTGACGCTGCAGATTAGACAAATCCACACTGTCATCATCCACAATCCCCAGTGTTCCCACACCTGCTGCCCCAAGATACATGGCAACAGGACTTCCCAATCCTCCTGCACCTATAATCAGCACACTTGAATTAAGAAGCTTAATCTGCCCATCCCTGCCGATTTCCTTAAGGCTAATGTGCCTTGCGTACCGTTCTTTCTGCTTATCCGATAACTCCATTCCATGACCTCCATTCGACCCTTGCCTGGCAAATGAAAAATTGTGCAAGCACATTTTTCGCTTGCAGGGCTTTTGCTAATCGAGTAGGCTGACTCCTACTCGATTCCAGCACACTAACAGCTCGAAGCCTTGCTTCTCGCTGTTCTTGCGCCCTGCAAATGAAAAATTGTGCAAGCACATTTTTCGCTTGCAGGGCTTTTGCTACAAAAAAAGCCGCGCACCATCACCAGTGCACGGCCTAATACTCTATTTCATATTATCATTAAAGTACAAAACCTGTTTGCTCCCCATAACTTTCCAGCTCTGGGTGTAATCCCCTGTCCTTCTTTTTATCTCTTCCATTTCTTCTTTCTGCCTCAGACGGTCCTCAATAAACTGGACAATCTCCATCTTAACACCAACAAGATTGCTGTTGGAGAAAATCTCATTAAGAATCATATAGTCAATTATAAGTTCGAGATCCCCTACCAGATTAACATCTGAAATAAATGAATAAACATCCATCTCAACCAACTCGACTTTAATTCCCGTTACCCATGAAAACTTATTAATAAAATCATCATACGCCTTCAAAGACGCAACAAGAGCAGATACCATAAGCGTCCTGCTGCCCGAATTAATAGCATCCCTTACATTCTTAATCAAAACAGTTGACCGGACATCATACTCCCTGTCCCCTCTTGATACCACACTTGTGTCCAAATGTCGCTGCTCATAATATGCATCCAGGTGCTTATGCATAAACTGGGTGAATTCACTAATCTTAATCAGCGATTCACACTTATTCATGACCTCGTACCTGGGCTCCGCATCTGATTTCATAAAAAATTACCCCTTTCTAAAAAAATATATAATATTATTACAAATATTTTGTTATTTTTCAATAGTATTTTTCGAAAAACAACAACTTTTTTTTTAATATTATCCAAATGCGGAAAATTTCTTAAAATATTTAAGTTTTAAATTCATTTTTCTCATATGACCTGACCTACTGCAGCAATATGCAATACGTCCCTACAGCATCATAGCCTCCCTTTTTTCAACCTTGTTAAGTATGCTTCTTCGCACCGAACCCATCTCAGGTTTACAGAAAGTCTCATTTAATATAACAAAATCCAGCGCCTTCTCCAAATCCCTTGTAACATAATAGTGGGAGGTAAGGTTATATGCATCTGGACATGCAGGAACTACCCTGTATCCCATTATCCATGAAAATGCATTTATAAAATCCTTATACCCCTTAAGCACTGCCTGAAGGACAGCCCACTGTGACTGCTTGTCTCCATTTTCCAGTTCATGATGGATATATTTCACAAGAACCGATGCCCTGTAATCATCCTTGTAATCCCCCGGAATTGAACCGCTGTTAGATTCAAATGCCTCATCACCATCATAATACATGTTAACCTGTTCCCGCACCAGTTCCATGAATTCATCATAGTCCATGACAGACTCTACACATTCAAGCCTGTTCCATTTTGCATCCCTGTCAATTACAATCTCATCTTCCATACTTCATACCCCTTTTCTATGTAAGTCCGAAATCTACACATATGTTACAACCAGGGTTTTGGTTTTATAGAAATAATCTTATTTCAGAAGGAATGACCTTATTTCCCAAGAAATAGCCACAATTCATGATAAATGACCATAAAAAAGCGCCCCTGGCTCATTGTGAATATATCACAGCTCCAGTGGCGCAATTTGTTACAATATGTCGAGAAATCAAAAAATTTTTAAATATTCTGCAATTAATGCATCATAATATACTCTGGAATTCCATTTACATAATTGACCTTTTTCTCCCCCTGTATAAGTGGGCGCAGATACCTTTCCATCCTGTCATTGACATCCGTACCATCCTCACTAATCCATTCTAATGGTACAGTCTTTTCCTTATTAGCAATCATGCTGATATCTGCTCCATCATAATGTACCTTGTAAGGTTTTTCACAGTCTCTTATAATTGTTGACATTACACCTGACTTTCCTTCCATCGCCAGCTTAACGCCATTTTTCCCCAGACATATACTTTCATCAATATCAGTTTCACTGGCTAAATGAGCTGCAGCCCTCTGCAACACATTCAACTCAACACTTCTGCATTTACAGCCGATTTCATTCAACACAATCTGCTTAAGCACTTCACCAGTTCCACTTAACATGACATGTCCGAATTGGTCAACCCTACCACCCTGGGCAGATATATATTTCCCTTCAGCATCCTTAATTCCTTCAGAAACCGCAACAATAACATGGTGCTGCTTTCCAATTAAATCCTTAACCCTGTTAACGAAATCATCCTTATCAAATGGCTTCTCCGGAAGATATATAAGATGTGGTGCCTGACTGTAGGAATTTCTTGCCAGGGAAGCTGCGGCTGTAAGCCATCCTGCATTTCTTCCCATGATTTCAACAATAAGTACTGTATCAATATGATAAATATACGTATCATGAGCCATCTCAAGGACTGTGGCAGCAATAAATTTAGCAGCTGACCCAAAACCTGGAGTATGGTCTATGCACATAAGGTCATTATCAATAGTCTTAGGAATTCCCACGACCTTCACATCCAATCCCTTCTCCCTGGTATAGACAGAAAGCTTCGCTACAGTATCCATTGAATCGTTGCCGCCAATGTAGAAAAAATATCCAATATCATATTTTTCAAATATCTGGCATAGCCTGTCATAATCAGCAGAATCATCTGTGTAGTCCTTCATCTTATATCTGCATGACCCAAGATACATGGACGGTGTTGATTCCAGAAGTTTTAACATATCTTCACCATTGTTCCCGTCACCAAATATATCATTAAGTACTACTAACTTCTCCTCTAATATGCCCTGAATACCATTCTTTCCACCATAAATCTTATCAATTTTATCACTTTCAAGAGCTCCTCTTATCACTCCTGATAAACTTGCATTAATAGCAACTGTAGGGCCTCCAGATTGAGCAACTATACAATTCTTCATATATTGCCTCCTTATAAAAATGAGAAGGTGTACTATAACCTTCTCTTTAAACTACACAAAGGAGAACTTCTCCTTAAATTCCTGTTCGGTGCATGTGTAAACACCTTTAAAATATATCTTTTCAAATTGTTCTAAATCAAATCTAACAAACTTTTTCTTTGCCTTTCCAGCAAAATATTCCCCTATCTCCACTTTAGGATTCTTAGATTCATTATAAACCAATATAAAATTCACATGTTCTCTGCAAAAAGATATATTTTCACTAATTATATCATTAAATATTAGCAAACTATCATATATCTTATTATAAACATTATATATTTTACTCTGCGACATTTTACCATTCTTAAACTCTATAAAATAAAAGTTACTAGAATTATCAATATACAAAGCATCAGTTGAACATGGCGTTCCTGTTAATTCCATTCCTTTAACATACATTTTTTTCACTGCGTCAAAATTAACAACTTCAGTTTCCGACTCAGTCATATACTCGACTGTTCCGCTATCCGTATCTTTGGATGTTTCCTTGAGATTAGAAAGATTTTTATTAAAAATCTCTATGTCTTTATAGTTTTTCTCCATTCCTGTACTCCATATTCTCCAGATCCTGCAATGGTCTAGCCAATTTTGCATATATCAGTTCTCTGTTATCTGTTACATCTATTATCTTTGTCCTTCCATTCTGTTCTTTTGCAAGATAATAATTGCATACATCCCCAATTCCATACTTCTCAGAATACACCTCTATTGCATTTAAAAAGTATGGACTATGGGTATTCAATAATATATTCGTTTTAAACTCTCTCTGTATTAAAACAATAATCTCCGCAAATTTTAATTGCCATTCTGGATGCAAATGAATTTCAGGTTCATCTAAAATAACGACCCCATTCTCATCAATTCTTCCCTTTTCAAGTAAGGTTCTTAAGATTACAAAACTCTTCAATCCTGTAGACATGTTAACAATATCCAGTGGAGCAGATAATCTATCTGTTTTGTAAACATAAGTCCCTCTGTCATCCATAGAGATTAATTCTCCGTCACATACGTCTTTCATTGTCTCCAATATCTTCTCGAGTTTCTTACTCACTACCAATTCATCAAGTGCACTGAATTCAGATGACTTGCCTGTATCTGATAACTTCTGAAGTAAATCAATTCTATGTGAATATGAATTATAGAACCCAAATGGTGACATATTATCTAAATCATCCAGTACAAATGGGTCATCAATATATATAATCTCTTTTATCAGACTAATATAATCTTTAATTGTAATAACATCCTTGTGGCTGATTTCTACACCAATTCTATTATCCTTTATCTGTAACTCGACTTCAGATTTATCTTCTGGATTATTAATATAACCAACTTTCATTCTAAATTCTGCATCAAGTCGTTTTTTTAAGATAACTTTCCTGATTTCATCATCCGGAATATTCAGGAAATCATACACCTTATTAGTTAACTTATGCAGACCTTCCTGATCAGCATATTGCAGAAAATTCTTGTCCACCTCTGTATATAATTGACTTAGTGTTCTTTCCAACTTACATTTATCAGCAATAAAATCTTTACTTCCTGCATTAATTCGTCCTGCAATTATTTCTGGATTAAATCCCATTGTATAACGGTTAGTTGCTTCCCTATAAAAGTCAGAGATTACACGAGCAATAGTTTTTTCTCTCTCTCTGTCTATCTGTTCTTTTTCTCTGTAAAATGAGTGAAACAGACAGTACAACATCTTGCCTACAGTACTTTTTCCAGTATTATTTTCCCCAGCAATTACAGTTATTCCATCCAGCTTGATATCTGCTTCTGATACTTTCCCAACATTTTTTAAATATAATCTCATAAATATCTCCAAAAAGAATACTACTTCTTCAATCTAACAAAGTATTACACCTAAATTATAGCATTATCTGTCAACCACTATATATTGATAGTATATTCATCGCTCTTCTATCTCTATGATTATTTAATATGCTATTTAAAAAATCAACAACATATCCCTTTTACTCAGCACCTTTCATCAGCACTCTTTCCCTTTTCAATAACACTTATCTTGTTATACCCATTCTTAAGAATATTCTCAACCTGTTCTGACAAGAGCCGTTCTGCCTCACTAATTTCCTCCCCCTGTTCAGGTTCGTATTTACAATTCTTATATCTTTCACCTCTACACGCATAACACATCACTTCATTCTTAAGTGTTTCTGCAGAATTACGATATGATGTTTTTCTTTCTCCATACTTAAAAAATGTAATAATACCATTCACAACTGTTGTAACAAATGATATTCCCATAACTGCAGATGGCAAACATTCATAATCTGAACACTGAGTTGCAACATAAGATAAGAACGATCCAAATGCTGGCAACATAATACTTAAAACGGATGTTACTTCCCACCATTTTTTATTCGTGTTTGCCTGGGATATATAATACTTTAATCCCAATTCAACTCTTTTCCTTAGAGTGTCATTCTTGATTGTTTCAATCATAAAGTCATACTGTTTTCTTTCTTTACACATAAACTATCTCTCCTCCTCATATACATCGTCTATCAATTACCGAACATCTGTTTTGTATAGTATATTACACATTCCTCTCTATGTCAACCCATTGTATAATATATATTGAAAATATAAACCAATAAAAACAGGGTGAAAGCATCAGCCTTCACCCTGTTTCACTCACCTCGTCAAATAATATACCAAACTCCGTACCCGTATCATCAAGCACAATTGCCCTGGTTGCGTTGGATACGTCAATATCTGTTGATGATATATTCTCAAATCTCTCATTATTAAAGGATATATTAGTAAAATAACTCCATACATGTCCAATGATATAAAATATGAATAACATTCAAATTCACACACGTCTCCTTTATCAAAAGAAATCCGTTTTGCAACATTGAGCCGCTTTTATTCCCCTTTATCCCTACATTTCCACAATGCCATGGGATGCTTTTCAACATTTGTGCACTCACTAGTGGCTCCAAATATCAATTCCGGGCAATACCTTCCTTCTGCAAACACTTTCCAGAACATTTCTTCCTCTTCTGTCGGCATCAAAACAGACGCAAGATATTTGCAAACTTCATTCTGTGCCATCTCCAAATCAAATCTTTCACCCTTACGAAGTACCGGGTCTAAATCTCGTTTAATCTGTTGCTTAGAGACATTCCTCACATTATCAAGTTCGAACCTCTCCGGCGGGCACTCTGCTCCGATAGCACTGTAGAATGCTGCACATTTACGGAACATCGCTTCTTCACTTTCATCAAACAGCCCATATTTAACCATATTGTACATGTCATACAAATCTCGTGGTGCAGTCCTTGTAAGTAAAGCTACTGTTTTGGACGCAAATATTTCCAACGGTGCCACCGATAGTACCGTAAGCTTCTCTTCATTCCAAGGTAGCTTGACCTCTCTTCTTGCCACAGGTAGCACATGACAACGAAGCATATAATTTATTTCGATTTTTATATTATCCTTCACACCACCGCAATTTACATATTCGTACACAAAAGAATCCTACGCATGATAATTCTTTGATTTGGGACTCAATGTATATCCATTTGCATTCATATACTTGCTGATTTTGTCTGTAATAATATCCCTGTCTGCAAGCATTTTCTCTCTGTCGATACTTCTGCAATAGTCTAAATCAATATCTACCGATAATCTTGGCAAGTCAAAAATCGTAAGATTGATCGCCGTTCCGCCCTTCAAGGCAATCGCCTCTGACAAGATTTCATCCGATTCCATAAACCTAAGCACATCCGCCAAACGGCAAACCTTCTCCAATGCATCTCTTACGAAGCCTAATTCTTTTGCCATTCTGCCGAGTGTCAATCTATCCAATTGCATCATAATCCCCTACCCCTTTATCTATTAGTCCCTTTAATGATGGTGGCACATAAAGTTTCCATCGTTCACAATACACATTATTCTGCGATTCTTTCATCAAATATCTCTTTGCCTCAGAAGAATGTGCTTCACACTCCGTAAAAAATGCTTCTGAAAATCTAAATTCTTCTTTTAATTCCTCAAAAATATATCCACACTTCTGATACAAAAATCCATTATCATTTCTGGCAAGACATGCTAGCACCTTCTGTTCATTTAATCCCGGAACCAACATCATGCATCTTATTACTTCTTCCAGCCCCGCTATCTTTTCAAAGTCACGTATGCTATCTACCACTGTCTGTTCCATGGATGTAATACGCATATTGCCTTGCTGTATCACCTCTATCTCAGGCTTACGTTCTACTCGACGATACACCACACCATCATATTCAAAGTCCGAAAATCTCTTATCTGTTGCCACAAAACATTCATAGAACACTTGACTTCCATAACCATAGACCTCAAAGGCGCTATGATGCGTGATACAGGCATCCGAAAACAAATTCGCCCCTATCTGATAGCGTGAAAGAACCGGTTGTTTTGTCTCTAAACTAATTACCACATAAAAATCTCTTTTTATCTTTTCAATTAAACCTTTTTTCTGATATTCATAAATTAATAGATTTGCCGTACTTGATGTCCCAACAATTTCTATCAGTTCTTCTCTCGTAAAACATCCCTTTTCCAACAAATTTTCATAGTATTTCATTCGGCGCATCCTTCTATTTCATTTTCTGCACAAACTATTATAATTTCCTAATACTTTGTGCGTTTTTAAAAATATCTATTTTGATTTTAACACACAATATTAGGAATAGCAAATACTTTATGCATTTTTTAAAACGCCATACAACAAAACTGCGGCGAGATAGCAAGATGTAAAAAGCAGCACTGTTGAAACTGATATTTTCGAAGAAAATGTAACCAATTCCAACCAGCTGTGCGCTTACATGATGAATACTTCGGCAACAGATATAAGACGCTTACGAAAAACAAATATCAAATCAAAAAAGCCCAGAGAATCAACCATTACTCGCTGATTCTCTGGCACTAAAAATATACTCTTCCCCGATAGGTATTAATACATTCTCTTCCTATAATATTTTAAATATTTTGAATAATTCCTATCAAAATCTTTTTCATACGATTCTTCCGACAACAACCTAACTATAAGTTCATCTAACATATGTTTTACTTTATTTACAATAAATTTAACCATATAAATCCCTCGCATTACTCTAACAGATGAGTGAGGTTATAATACCACATCCAATATTAAAAATCAATGAAAAAACAAATTTAACAAGAATCATCTTACCACTATTATTATCACTACTATTGATTTTATCTTGAAGATTTTTATCTCCTCTTGTTATATTAAAAATAAATACCCGCCCATATTCTGATAATTTGTCATAAACATTCTCAGCCAATTTTTCAAATATCTTCTTCAACAAAAAGATTACCATTACACTTGTAGCTAAAAGAATTAATAGGTTATTAAACTCAGTCATAGACAAATCACTTAACTTGTCTATATTTAACCCACGAATGTAATATGTATTAATTCCCACGGTCAATATAAATGTCATAATAAATGAAACATATTCAAAATATTGAGCAATTCGTTTTCTATATTTTTTCATCAATAATAAAACTACATTTTTTGATGCAGTATTCTGCTTTCTACCTCTTACCCATTCACCAACAATATTTAATAACTCTTCTCCTAACAAAGCCTGAATGAAATCAACCCGAGCAACAACCGGAAACGTATTCAATTCAACCTCGTCAAAATCCTCTATCTTACCAGAAAAAATCAAATTCAACATTTCTTCTGGTCGAAGTCCATTCGTTAATTTAACAACCAAATTGTGTCTCTGTGGCAAATCATACCCTGGAATTCGAATATTAAAGTTCCATTGTATTGATATACTCATAATTGAGCTTGTTTCAACCCACGAATGCTGTATAAATTCCTCCCAACACTTAAATACTATAACACGTCTATCTTTCAAATCTACTGTAACTGACGTAATAAATCCATCGTCCTCATAGTTCAAATTTATTTTTTCACATACTCTGTTATTAAGTTCAACAATGTCATCTTTATCTATAATTATTTTTCTCGAATAAGCTTTTGACATACTGTCAGGCTTTGCATTCATTTGGTAATACACCGATTTAAATATTGATAATTGTTGTTTTTCTTCCGCAACAGCTATTTCATTCTGATTATCGTCTTGCAATTATTTCCCTTCCTTCAGTATTTTCTCTACTGTTTAAACTAACACACGCTCTTTTTCTTTACATAAACCTATAACTAAGCGGAGTTACCACAAACAGTTTAAAAATATTATTTTTTCCTAAAAAATTTTTGTATTATTAAAATAATAACAGCTACAACAACAAATATAAATGCTCCTATAGCAAACCCTCGTTTTATCTTCTCAAATATCATTGTTAATCCTGCAAATTCCTTTATCGTATTCAATATTATAAATAAAAGAAGCACTAGTGATCCTACAATAATAGATATTCTATTTTTCTTATCTAATGAAAAATTTGAACGAAATTCCTCTACAATCTTTTCAACAACATTATTACTTTGAATGATTTGAATTGGGACATACGATCCTAGCCAAATAGCTACTGCCATACTCGTAATCTCAATATATTCCCATGCTCTTTCTTCTTCTGCCAATATTATTCCTAAAAAAAACATTCCTGCAATACTTATTGTATTACACCAATTTATTTCATTTTTTGATAGGACTAGAGCATCTATATTACTATTATTATTTTTTTTAACTCGCCAAAGCCATGTAAAAACAATATATACTAATCTCCATATAACTATCAATGCTAATGCACTTAGCAGGGCTGAACATTCTTTAAAATATATGTTGACCACATAAATAAGAATATATCCACCAAGCATTAATAACAAATAAAAAATTACCTGTAAATACTTTTTAATACTATTAAATACAATCAGGGTTTTCTTTTCATAAAAATATACTCCCACAAAAACACTTATAACATAAATCCAAAATATTAAAAAACCAATTAATTTAAACATCTTGTACCTCCCTAAACCATTTCATCTTATCGTTAATTACGGATTATTAATTTCTTCTTTGCTATAACATTTTCTTTACATACGCCATCAACCTCTCTCTTTGGTCAAAATCCATTCGTCCAAATGCTTCTATCAATGCTCTCTCTTCAGTGTTATTGGGAATAACAACATAATCTTTACTACGTCCTCTGTCACTGTCCTCCGACACTCCCGATAGCAAATACTCTGGAGTAACTTCCAATGCTGCACATATT
The DNA here is from genome assembly GCA_945939115.1 of uncultured Eubacterium sp. Lineage (GTDB taxonomy): Bacteria > Bacillota > Clostridia > Lachnospirales > Lachnospiraceae > Lachnospira. The sequence continues at coordinate 3,598 of CAMEVC010000035.1, read as the reverse complement.
AACAATATCTTATCTGAGCCTGGATTAGTATTCTTCTTCCTCCAATCACTGATTGTAGTAGTTGCAATTCCTGTCTTTTCCGAGAATTCTTTTTGTGTCATTCCTTTTTGCTTTAATAGTTCGAAAATCCTTTGTCCTACTGTCATATCATCATCCTCAAACCCTAAAATAAAAAACAATAATCGTTAATTACGGATTTATCATACCACTAACACATATTATTTTCAAGTTTTTTCAACAATTTCTTATTCTAAGTTTCTGTTCAACCCCTCTTGTCCCTCAACATCTATGGTAAAACAGCAATCTCTTCAAGCTTTATATAAGCTGAAATTGCTGGTGCAGGAATAGCAAACCCTCCACTATAGCGCATATCCCTATCAAACTTACATTTAGATATTCTTTCCTTTAAATCTTTAATATTATCAACCCCAAAAACAGGCATAATTTTTTCACAGAATCGTTTAGATTTAAGCTTTTTCCATATTGATCCGTTTTGCTCCGCATATACATAACAAGTAGGAAACCATCCAAAATAATTTGTAAGTTCTTCTATATTAAGTCCATTATAAATCTGATATAAAAACAAGTCCGCCTCAGCTAATTTCTTTCCAGAGTATATTGGTAGATACTCTCTTTCTGTACACAAATAATGCCCCATTAATGTAAGCTTATTGCTTAATTCGCCAGGCATTGCAGGTTTAATTATTTCTTCCAGTACTTTAGAATGAAATCGGAATGCCTCATAGCTAACCGGGATTATATAACTTTATATTCTTGTATGTTATTTTCAATAACCAGTTTCTTTTTAATAGAGTTACTTTTAGAATTATTCAGTTCAAACAATCCCACATTTGTCAACCCTAATTGATTTGCCAATTTTTCTCGTTCCTTCTTTTCTGATTCATCATAATATGAAAATGTCCACCTTACGTCTGGGTACAATTCATTCAACTTTATAATATAAGGCATGTCAACTGTTCCACACGAAAATCCCCATACACATATTTCTAATATATCTTCACCTAATTGATTTAATTTCATCTCCATTTCACTTATTAAACTATCGGTGTCTTTCTTTAAATCTTCCAAATTAGATAACTCACAACTGTATTCTATATATCTATTTCTTGTTGATTGATATCCATAATATTCTGGACTATCTTCCAAATCTTCAATATTTTCCATAAGCCGTATGATGTCATCGTTATTTCCATGTCCAATAATCAAATCAGAAAAGCCATCACATTCTCCATGAATATGAAACACATTGTATTCTGGAATATCATATATTTTTTCAAGTGTATGAGTATAATTATAATTTATATAATAATCTTGCTTCTTACAATCAAGTTTATTTTTCCCTAAATATTTCTTTATAATTTTATAATTCTCTTCCGTATCTACTGTAGTGCTTACCCATTCTTGAAAATATTCTTTTAATTCTGTTGAATTATCAATTTCAGGCAATTCAAGATCAACTGGATCAGGACATTCTAATCCTAATTCATCTTGAAGTGTTCCCTCTACCCATATAGGGTCTATCTCTCCAAGTCTTTCTTCAAAGTATCTCCAAAATATATCTTGTACTCCATACTCATAATCTTCATAACCGGCAGATATCATATATCCAAATCCATACATACGTGCTAATTTCTCATAGAATTCTGGATGATACTGCAATAAATAACACCCAAAATAATAATACGAACATGGTAATCCATGGTACATATCAAACCCATTACCTATAATATTTAATTTCATATTCTTCTCCACACACACTTAATCTCTATTTCAATATCCTATCCCACCTAATATTACACCCACCCCCATTCATACCGCAATCCTTTCATAACAAATAATATTGTATATTCTTCCTGTACCCCATTACACCCACAATATCCAGGAGGAATTAATATGCAAGAAAAAAAAAACAACAGACACAAGTCAGCAGTGACACTTATGGTTACATTAACCACCATAATAACAGCACTGTTAACATTCATCACCGTCAGCAAGTCTGTACCGGGAGAAACTGTAACAGGTGATTACAGAGTCAACGCCAATGCTGTCATATCCAGAGGAGACGACATGGCATCCTTCAGCAGCAGTCTTACATCCATCTCCAACTTAGATGGTATAGATATGGAAAAGACGATTAACACTCTGATAGCCGGATTCAGGCAGAATACAATATCCAACAGAGCAGCCATAGTCTTGACTAATCCTGATGAAGTAGTACCGATTACAGAGGCTGATAACACACATTCCTACATTCTCACTGTTGAAACTGATATTTTCGAAGAAAATGTAACCAATTCCAACCAGCTGTGCGCTTACATGATAAATACTTCGGCAACAGAAATGTATGATGGCAGGGAAATATATTCTGTCAGAGAGCTTACCATTCTGCCCGAAAATGTTAATTCACAGAGAGCCAGAGACATAGGAAATGTGTCAATTAAGCTTCCATCTCCGGAACAGGTGATAATACTGGACTACAGAAGGGCAAGCCAGACGGCGCCTGTAACAACCACAGCAACGTCCGTAACTACACCTGCTCACGAAATTACAACAGCCGCTACAGCAGCCCCAACTAAACAGCCAGTTTCCACAACTTCACCTGTTACTGTCCCAGCGGTAAGAACAACAGCTTCACCAGTGCCTACTACGACAACGGAGCAACCCACCACTCAACCTGAGGTTAATCCAACAGTTCAATCAACAGTTCAACCAACCTCTCAGCCAACGGCAACTGCTCAATCAACACCAGACTCGCCGGCTTCAGGCAGCTGTGAAGAAATAGCCCCAGTTATGGGAGAAAGGGCTTTCTACAGGAAAAGATAGCCATATACATCACAACAACGCTATAACAATTAACCAGAATATATTACATAACCAGATACAATCGTAACAGGAAAATACGATATAACAAATAATAATTGATGGGCATAATGGGTACAAACATCCCATGGAAGCACGAATAATATTCTTCCATGGGATGCAATTAAACACTCAAATTCAATCAAATCCCTTATAATCTCACTTCTCAACAGAGTAAATTGATTTTTTCGATACATCTCGTCTGAATATTGCATTATATATCCACATAACGAAATTAAAAATTACATAATAGCAAAATTTTCTCAATTTTTATTTAAGGAAAAGGTGATAAAGAAAGGATCGTTGCGATCACAGATAAGCCCGCTGATCATCTGAAGAACTATATAAAAGTTTACCACGAAGTGATAGATTCTAATGCTCCACTGATTTATACAGTGATCAAGGGGCGCAAAGACAGGATGTCAATTGGAACATCCATCTGCTCTTCATATTTTCCGAGTATAACTTTCTGCCTTCCTGCCACTTTCCCACTTAACTGCATAAGGCTCTCATGCATATCTGGATCATCATTGCACTGCTGCATAATTGTCTGAGCCACTCTTTTTCCATGTGGGTGTTTCTACATTTTCCCTGGAGGGAAATCCCCCTCACCTAATCCGCCGCCAGGTAAAGAGGCCTGCCGAAAAAATATTATTTTATTTAAATATGGTAACGATAATTAGGGATTATCGAGTGAAAGGACAAGTGGAAAAAGAAT
>CAMEVC010000034.1 GCA_945939115.1 uncultured Eubacterium sp. | reverse complement strand
CGATTATCAGGATAATCAGTAGCAAATACTAATTTTTCTACATCTAATCTTCTTAAGATTTTATTTGTACCAGCAATACCGTACTTGTCTACCAAATCTGGCAAAATAGCAGAAATATTAAAAAACAGTCCAAGGTCAGTTAACTCTTCATATTGGAAGCCTCCAATATGAGCAATTGACATACGTAGCTTCGGATATTTTTTTATAATATTTTTTATTCTAGTCGGAGAACACATATCATCCATAAGGTGTGTTCTTGGATACGAATGTATCTCAACTAAAATATTATTTTTATTTGCCCATTTAAAAATCTCATCATAATATATGCCATCAATCGGATAACTGGTATTTGCTGCATGTATTTTCACGCCTAATACCTCTTCCCTTCTCACTGCATCTTCTAATATTTGAATTGTCTTCTCTATATCATTTCTGATATCGATATCGGCAAAGCAAAACAATCTATTTTTTGCTTTGCCACACATATCAAGCAAATTATTATGAACGGTACATACATTAAAATCCATAGATAACATGTATGGATCATTGAACGGCATTATAAATGCTGACTCAATATTATATTTATCCATTATTTTGAGATAATCTTCCACATCTCCAAAATCTATAAAGTTACCACCATACTCTTTATTTGCCTCAATAACATCTGATGGCATTAAATGTATATGTGCATCTATCTTTTTTATATTTGTCCAATCAATCATCCTATTCCATCTCCCTTTGTTTAAGTCCATCAACGGTTAATTCGTATATCTTTTCACATACCTCTTTTATATATTTTCTGTCGTGCGAAATACTGATTACAGCACCGGGAAATTCCTGTATCATTTTTCTAATAACCGGCCCTGATAAAGGAGAAAAATTTCTAGTGGGCTCATCTAATATCAACACATTTGCCTCAGACATACTCATTTTAAGCAAGAGAACTTTCGCTTTTTGACCTCCTGACAACTCTCTGATTGGATGATCCATCTCATCTGCCGTGTATTTTAATGAGCCAAGATAGGTTCTGATTTTTGTTCTTTCTTCCTTTTCTCCTGTTTTATCCAAAAAATCCACTGGTGTCATATTTAAGTCTAATAAATCTTCATAATTTTGCGGCATATATTCTGCTCTGATATCAGTTCTGTTTAACAGGTCTTGTGCCATCTTTCTTAAAAGAGTAGTTTTCCCTGCACCATTCATACCAACTATACATATTTTTTCCGAGCCTTTGATATTTAAAACAATATCTTTTGATAATATCCTATCCTCATCTGGTGTATATAATTTGTCCAGGCTGTATTCTACAACTGTTTTTCCTGCAGGGATTTTTGATGTTTCACTTCCAAGTTTAAAAAATATCGCAGTCTCCTGTTCTGGCATCTGTGTCATATTTTCATCTTCTTTTTCAAATCGTTTCCCCATAGACTTTACCGTATGCATCTTATCCTTTAGATTTTTTGCTACTGAAGGACACTGCCTTGAGCAATCCTCTAAAGCATGCTGCACACTATCTAAAACTCGTCTATACTTCTCATCTCTGATTTGCTTTTCACGTTTGTCGCTTAAAGCCTGCTGCTCCTGTTTTTCAAAAGCATTGAGTCTTTCTTCCACATATTTTCTATATCCCATCTTTGCAACAGTATACCTGCATTTTGTTTTTCTCTGAATCTGCTCAATATGGACAATCATATTTGCAGTATTCTCAATTAATGTCTCATCATGTGATATAAAAAGTACGATGTATTGCCACTCATTTATGATTTTTTCCAAAAGCTCAAGACTGGCAATATCAATATCATTTGAGGGCTCATCCATTAAAAGTACAGTTGGTTCCTGCATTAGTAATTTCATAAGCTGAGCCTTTACCTTCTCCCCTCCAGAAAGTGTTACAAGCTTTTGTTCACTATAGAAAAAGTCTACAGACACTCCAAATTTGTTTGCATATTCTCCCAAATCCTTTGGCGTCTGATTCCAAAAACAGTCCATTTCTGAAAAGAATTCATATAGACTTTTTTCCTTATCCTTGTCTTGAAGCTCCTGGGGCAGATAACCAAGTCTTTCATTTCCAAGTATTCTCGTCCCCTCTGCTTCAATATAATCTTCCACAATTTCTGGATTATATATCCATTTCATAAGTGTTGATTTACCATTTCCTTCTTCACCTATGATTGCAGCTTTATCACCATAGTTTAATACAAGGTCAAACTTGTCCAATATTATCCTTAAGTCTTTTTTATGTGTTAAATTCAGTCCGTTTATTTGTAACATATACTTCACTCCCTTTTTGACAGAAGCAAAAAAGTCTGTACTTGCATACGCAAATACAGACTCACACACAAATTTATCCTTATTAAATTTCATATCACGAAATTAAAAAGAAAATGAACTATGCGATAATCTAAATTAAGCGTACACAAATAAGACTGCCTCTGCAGCATCAACTTCTTATTTGTTTCACCTAAATTAAACTATCTATTATTCATTTCCTCACCATACACATAAAATGTGCTCTTTCTCTAAAATCTATGCCTATGGTAGCACTATATTTATATGTTGTCAACCCAAACTAGCTTAGCAATACCATGTTCTATTTTATTTTCATTTTTCCATATTTAACAATAGAAATAACACCCTTGCAGAACCATGTAAAGGTGTAAAACCTTGACATGCATCTACAGGGGTGTTGTATATTAAACAAGCACTTAAGGCTAAGTGCATATAGATATTATATCATCTGAAACGCCTTCAATGCCTCCACAATAGCATCCTCTTTTTCTTTCGGACACTGTGGTTGCTTAGCATTCTCAGATTTAGGCAAATTAAAATTCTGTCCTAGCTCAATTCCACATTTCTTCTTCACCTGCGCAATATAAAGGTTAGATACCTTCATCCCATCATTATGCTCTGCAACATATTTCTTAATTTCTTCATATGTAGCCTTAGTCTCTGCGCTAGTAGCATCAAGCTCATCCAAGTCGATCTCTACTTCCAGATAATCATCCGCTTTTTGTTGGGACAAAAGAACAACACTCTCAACATGCCCCGTATTCGGGAACATGTCCACGCAGCAACATTTCTCCACTCTGTATCCCCGCTTCTGCAATGTGACAAGGTCTCGGGCAAGGGAAGTCGGCTTGCAGGATATGTATACCATTCTATCCACACCGTAGTCTATTATCTTCTCAAGTGCCTTCGGATGGATGCCGTCACGTGGCGGGTCAAGCACGATAAAATCCGGTTTTACCTCAATGTTATCAAGGGCTGTGAGAACATCATCTGCAATGAATTCACAGTTATTAAGACCATTCTGGGCTGCATTCTTCCTTGCCGCGTCGACAGCCTCAGTTACAATCTCCACACCGATTACCTTATCTGCAACAGGGGATAACATCTGCGCGATAGTGCCGGTTCCTGTATACAAATCATATATTACAGGTTTAAAGTTATCATCTACTCCTTCTCCACTTTCTTCTCCACTTTCTTCTCCGCTTTTTTCTCCAAATCCCCCGGAAAGAACATATTCCCTTGCCTTAGAATACAGTACCTCTGCTCCCAGAGAATTAGTCTGGAAAAAGGAAAATGGCGTTATCTTGAAAGTCAACCCCAGAAGCTCCTCCTCGATATAATCCTGACCGTAGAGTAATTCTGTTCCCTCGTTGATAACTGCATCTGCAAGGCTGTCATTATATGTGTGCAATACTCCCGTTAGCGTTCCATTAAACTCCAGTTCCTTAAGTCTATCGACCAGACCAGTAAAATCATGCTTCATCTGTGTTGTTGTCACAATATCCACAAGTATCTGACCAGTCTTTACAGATTTCCTTACAAGAAGATGTCTAAGATATCCCTTATGGCTCATCTTGTGCTGAAATGGCAGAGAATTAGCTTTCGCATAGTCCTGTACACACTTTAAAATCTTCCTGTAATCCTCATCAACTATCCTGCAGTCTGTGACCGGAACAATATCATACATACTGTTTCGCTTATGAAGCCCCAACGCTAAAGGACCATCCTTATATTCGTCGCCGAATGAAAATTCCATCTTATTTCGGTATCCACTTATTACCGGGCTACCGATTATCCCTTCGAAATGAAGCTCACCCTGAACTACTTCACGAAGAAGCTTTTCCACCTGTTCGCTTTTAATCTTTAACTGCTCATTGTAATCTACGGTCTGGTACACGCAGCCACCGCATATGCCAAAATGTGGGCATGCTTCATTGGTCTCAATAGAACTTTTACGGATAACCTCCAGAAGTCGTCCTTCGCAATGTCCTTTTCTTTTCTTATTGACACAGAATCTTACTGTCTGTCCTGGAATCGCATTCTTTACAATTGCCCTCTCCTGCTGTCCATCTTCCTCAATACGCACTGATGCCTTGTTCGGAAAATCCACCTTCTCAACATATCCCTCGTATATACATCCCTTTTTCAATCTATACTCCATTCCGTGCGGCTCTGCGCACATATAATTTACTATATTATCAAATACATTTTCTAATTATTGACTGCCTGTATCATTCCCTGCAGCCACAATTAACTTGATTTTATCAGAAATCTATCATAAAGGCAAAAAAATAACACCTGAAACATCTGTCAATGCAAATGTATCAGGTGTCATGTAATCTTAGCTTAACTTAAACACTTCTGCGGAATTACCTGCTGATTTCCTCGTCCTCGAAATCGTCATCGAAATCCTCGTCATCAAAATCGTCATCATCGAAATCATCAAGATAATCCGGTGTAAAGTATCTATATACTGCATAAGCAATACCAGCCACAGCGGCAACTGCGCCAACTATAGCAAGAACAGCTATAATGATATTGCATTTCTTACACTTCTTATCTTCTTCCTTCTTGTTAATAAGCTCTCCGATCTTAGTAGCTGCAATAAGCTCTTCTAACTTGTCTTTACTCATAACAAAATCTCCTTTCTATCCACGGATTTATTAAGCATATTATAACATAGCGTTAAACATTTGTCATTAGAGTTTTTTAAGTCTGGCAAATCCCGCCAGCATTTTCTTTACGCCGAATTCGTCAAATGCGACTGTTACCATGTAATCTCTTGTTGAGTCCTCAATAGCAATTACCTTACCGATTCCGAACTTAACGTGGCTTACCATATCCCCGACGCTGTATTCCAGTCCGCCCGCGGAGTTCTTGGCCGAAACAGGTGTACATGCATATGCATTTCTGACTGCATCGGCCGGTGTCCTTCTCCTCTCTGGTTTCTTTAAATCAAACAATTCCATAGGGTCTTTGCCGAATCCCGGATTAGTACTGCCATTTATCTTAACTTTTCTTGAGGTATATGTTCCGGCAGCTCTTCCACCAGGTGTACCGCTTCCATAACTTGAAAGAATGGATTTGGCTGTTGCTCTCATGTTGATTCCTGTAGTAACCGGCTCATCTGAAGTGCCACCATAAGCAATCCTACCTTTAGCATACCCACTTGAATTATTTTCTATGTGCAGATATTCTTCCGGAATCTCCTTAATAAATCTTGAAACCTTGTTCATCTGGGTTTCACCGCGCACCATTCTCGTCTTCGCACTTGTCAGATTGAGAAGCTTCTCCGCTCTGGTAATTCCCACATAGCATAATCTTCTCTCTTCCTCAACTTCTGTGCTGTCATCTGAGACAATTGTCATGTAACTTGGAAATAGTCCATCCTCCATACCTGTCATATAAACTATTGGAAATTCCAGACCCTTTGCACTGTGAAGTGTCATGAGCATAACGTGTGGCTCTGATTCATCAAGGTTATCAATATCAGCAATAAGCGCAACCTCCTCAAGAAGCCCTGAAAGCGTAGGCTCTTCCCCGGCTTCCCTGCAGCCTTCCTCATAGCTTACAACTTTATTAATAAATTCATCAAGATTCTCGCGTCTTGCCTCAACTTCCTCAATAGTCTCTGTCTGGGACAGACTCTCAATATATCCTGTATCTTCTATTACGGCCTCTGTGAGTTCCCTAAGCGACATAAATTCTTCCTTGGCTCTCAGCCTTCCAATTAAATCCACAAAAGGCTCCAGCTTAGACAGTGCAGCAGACTTAATTGAATCTATATCCTTAGCGTTAACCAGTGCCTCCCAGAATGTAATATCATTGAAATCAGCATATTCCTGAATTCTGTCAATCGTAGTATTTCCTATTCCTCTCTTTGGAACATTAATGATTCTTCTGACCGCCTGACCATCCTGACCGTTATCAATAGTTTTAAGATATGCAAGTATATCCTTGATTTCCTTTCTCTGGTAGAAATTCTGTCCACCATATATCCTGTATGGAATATTATGCATCATCAATTTTTCTTCCAAAGCCCGCGACTGTGCATTTGTCCTGTAAAGTATTGCCACATCATTGTAATTCCATCCATCTCTTACATACTCTGCAATACCACAGGCTACGCCCTCTGCTTCCTCATACCCGTTTTCATACAGTGTATAATTAACCTTGTCACCCTCTCCGTTATCAGTCCATAAAGACTTGCTCTTTCTGCCGATATTATTGCTGATTACAGCATTGGCAGCATTGAGAATAGTCTGTGTAGAGCGGTAATTCTGCTCAAGCTTTATAACCCTGGCTCCGGTGAATACCTTTTCAAAGTTAAGGATGTTGTAAATATTAGCTCCTCTGAATTTGTATATTGACTGGTCATCATCACCCACAACACATATATTGCCATACTTAGCCGCAAGCAATGAAACAAGCATAAACTGTGATGTGTTGGTATCCTGATACTCATCCACCATAATATATCTGAACCTGTCCTGATAATACTCCAGAACCTCAGCATCACTCTGAAACAGTTCAACAGTCTTGAATATAAGGTCATCAAAATCCAGTGCATTATTAAGTTTCAATGTCTTCTGGTATTCTCTGTATACCCCTGCAATTCTTTTAAGATTATAGTCTCCTCCTGCTTCCAGCTCGAATTCATCCGGAGTCTTAAGTTCATCTTTTGCAGAGGATATTTTGCTCATTATTGCACGTTCTTTTAACATCTTCGTGTCAATATTCATCTTCTTGCAAATATCCTTGATAACTGATTTCTGGTCATCCGTATCATATATTGTAAAATTAGTATCATAGCCTATCCTGTCTATGTACCTTCTTAGTATCCTCACACACGTTGAATGAAAAGTGCTTACCCACACAGCCCCTGCGCCCTGGGAAACAGTGTTCTCAACCCTTTCCTTCATCTCTCTTGCAGCCTTATTCGTAAATGTGATAGCCATAATATTGTAAGGGTCCACCCCGCACTCTTCAATAAGGTATGCAATTCTGTTAGTAAGCACTCTCGTCTTACCGGAACCAGCTCCTGCTATGATAAGCAGCGCTCCATCTGTATATTTAACAGCTCTTTTCTGACTGTCATTCAAATCCTCTAATCTCATATTACCACCTTTATTGCAAATGTAATTTCTAAATGCACATTTTTCTAATGACTTTCCTCATTATACGAAATAAAAAGGATGTTGCCAAGTTAAACTCACAACATCCTTTATTATACATCTCTAAATTAATCCAATATGTACCTGCTGCAGAATAAGCTTATACCAGTTTGCTTCCACAGTTACCACAGAACTTATTGCCATTAGTCGGTGTTCCACAGTTAGGACAGAACTTAGGTATTGTTCCCCCTGCTGCACCTGTCATCTGACCTGCTGCGTTATTCATATTATTGAGCATCTGCTGGCCAACCTGCATACCCATCTGAAGCTGTACCATATCACTTGCTATGTTAGAGCCGCCTCCACGGTTACCCATACCGTCTGCCATAGCCATCTGGGTGTATTTGTTCATATCACCTACCATAGACTGTGAAGCAGCCTTGTTAGCCATCTTCTGAATCTCTTCAGGATATGAGAAGCTTGATACAGTAAAGCTTGTTATTGTAATTCCCAGCTTGCTCATCTCCATATCAAGGTCTGTCTTGATACCTGATGCTATATCCTGTGCATTAGCCTGAAGATTGAACATATCCTTGCCCTCTTTAGAAATCCACTTCATTAGAAGCTGGTCGAGGACTGCTGATATTCTTTCCTTGACATCTGCAACAGTGTACATCTGCTTAACACCAGCCACTTTATCTATAAGTGTGATATAATCAGATACTGCAAATGAAAAGTTTCCAAAGGCTCTTATCGGCATACCTCCAGGAAGTGCCGGTGTAGGAATAGAAATAGGGTTCTTAGTTCCCCATCTCTCTGTGAATTCCTTAGTATTGACAAAGAGCACCTCTGCCCTTACACCACTGTTGAATCCAAACTTAAATCCCTTAAGCGTTGATAAGAATGGGATAATCTGTGATTCAATATCAAAGCTTCCCTCATCCTTAAAGATACCCTCTATCTTGCCATTATACATGAAGATTGCATCCTGTCCTGCACGGATGATAAGCTTACTGCCTTTCTTAATTTCTCTGTTGGTCCATTTCCAGAAGATACAGTCATCCCTGTATTCTTCCCACTCAACTACATTAGCAAACTGACCTTTGAATAATCCCATATTCCCTCTCCTTATCTACAATTGCTTATTAATATAAATGTATCCGTGACGCCACATATGATTACTGTAATCCCATCTGTGCCTTAAGAGCTGCTAACTCATCATCAACAGCAGTATTAACAGGCTCTGTATCATACTTGGCTGCAAGACTGTCAACATCTGCCTCAAGCTGTGACTGGTTAAGCTCTGCCATTGCATTAGCCTGGTCAAGCATCTTATCTGCCTTAGCTTCCATCTTACTGAAAGCATCCATGCTTGTTCCAACCCCTGAAACGCTTGAACCAATCTTATTCATTCTCTCCTGAGCCTTAGCTGCTGCAACCTTAGCTTTAACTGAATCTCTTCTTGCCTCAAGGGACTGCATATCCTTGCAGAGCTTATCGTGCATCTGGCGCATCTTGGCTGCATTGTCCGCAGCGAGGTTATATGCCTGCTGTAGAGTTGCCTGCTTAGAAACTAACTGCTGCTTCTTCTCAAGGAATGTTCTTGCATCTGATTCATTACCTGCTGTAAGAGCCTTCTCTGCATAACTCTGATACTTGGCAATCTCTGCGCTACACTCATCAAGCTCTCTCTTGGCTCTTGTAGCCTCAGCCATAACTGAAGCAGTCTCAGCCTTAACCTTGCCAAGATCGCTCTCAAGATTTCTCATGTACTGGTCAATCATCTTCTCCGGGTCTTCACACTTATCGAGAAGTGCATTGATGTTAGCGCTCATAATGTCCTTGAATCTTGATAAAATACCCATAATAAAAATCCTCCGTTCTGTCACCCTCTGGTGCTGTTTAAGTTTTGTTTCTTAATACTTAAAAACATAATTTGATTATAATACCTGCGGACTAAAAAGTCACGAACAAATCCTCCTTCTTTACAGATTTTACAATTTAATAATAATTATTAAAATATCATAATCCGCACAATACCCTATGCAAAAGTGCAAAACATTATTCCCACTTGAAATGTGGTTTTAAAAACTATATAATATAGCTTGAATATTTGTATCAATGTAACCCTTATATGGAGCATTTACAGGAAATGAGGAATAGGATGAATAATAACATCAAAGAGCTGATGGGTGCCATTCTCAAGAATATGGCAGCCCTTAATTATATTAAACCCGGTGATGTGCCTAATATCAATCTATATATGGATCAGGTCACTACATTTATGTACGAGCATCTTCATGACACGAAGAGAACTGAGGATGACAAAGTACTCACCAAGACTATGATTAACAACTACGCCAAGAATAATCTTCTCCCTTCACCGGTTAAGAAGAAATATTCGAAAGAACATATATACATTCTCACTTTCATTTACTATTTCAAGAATATCCTGTCAATTAGTGATATCCAGAAAATGCTGAATCCACTTACTGACAAGTTCTTCAGTGGGGATTCCAAGCCTGACCTTGACTACATTTACAATGAGATTTTCTCCATGGAAGAATCTCTTGTGAAACCTCTCACTAAAGATGTGTTGTCTAAGTCCCAGCAGGCAAGCGAATCCTTCAGTGATGTTGAGAATGAAGATGACAGAGAATTCTTACAGTTTTTCAGTCTTGTGTGTCTGTTAAGCTTTGATGTATATATGAAGAAGAATATGATTGAAAGTCTTATTGATGACTACTCAGCAAAGCATACTCCAAAGCAGCCAGAGAAATCGAAAGAATCTAAGAAAGATAAAGAAAAAGATTCAGAAACTAAAGAAACAACCAAGAAATAATCACAGAGCATCAAGCGCACCACTATAAAAAGCTGCCATATTGATATGTACCCGGAATTCTGGACATATCAATATGGCAGCTTTTGTATTATCGTATTCTTCTTAATTATCCTTCTTAGGCTCATCTAACATATTCAGTCTCTCGAACACCCTGTCATACCCGTCATTGCCATAATTAAGTGAGCGGTTCACTCTGCTTATTGTAGCAGTCGATGCCCCGGTCTTTTCCGCAATATCAAGATAAGTTCTGTGTTCCCTTAACATCTTGGCAACCTCGAATCTCTGGGATAACGAAAGAATCTCGTTAATCGTGCAGACATCCTCGAAAAAGTCATATGCTTCATCTAAATTCTCAAGACTTAAGATTGCCTGAAAAAGCTGTTCTACAGCCGGCGTTTTTAATTTATTATTCATGTCCACCTCTATTTATTCTGTACTTAAAAGTTGATTTATTACTTCAAAATTTTAGCACAGTGAAGTTCTAAAGTAAAGACATATTCATATTAACCACTTAATAAATTCTTTATTACTCACTTCTTAACGCAACAACCGGATCTTTCTTGGCAGCAAGCTTAGCCGGGATAAATCCTGCTATCAGCGTGAGCAGCATACTGATTACTACAAGTATAACCGCACCTGCTGCCGGAAGCTGGGCCACATTTGAAATAGAAGTCAGATTCTTAATTATTGCATTAGCCGGTATACACAGAAGAAGTGTAACAATAATGCCCAGTGCTCCTGATACGAAGCCCTCGATAAGTGTCTCAGCATTAAATATTCTTGAAACATCCTTCTTAGATGCACCAATGCTTCGAAGAACTCCTATTTCTTTAGTTCTCTCAAGAACAGAAATGTATGTAATAATACCTATCATTATAGATGATACGATAAGTGAAATTGCAACAAATGCTATGAGAACATATGAAATTGCATTGACTATCGTACTTACAGATGACATCATAATACCGACATAGTCTGTATAATTAATAACATTTTCTTCCTTGCCATCATCCTTCTGAATTGTATTATAGTCCTTGATTATATCCTGGACCTTTTCCTTTGAATCAAAATCCGTCGCATAAATATCAATCTGTGAAGGTGTATCAAGGTCTGTAATTCCCAGCTTTGACTTGTTTCCGTCAAAAGTGGCATCTGTTGTTCTTGCCTTTAAGGACGCAGAAAACATCTGGAGAATCTGCTCTTCACTCATCTGGCTTGTTACCGCCTTCATCTGTGCGCTCTCCTCTGGAGAAAGTGTTGCCATATATGCATTCACATCATCCATAGTAATCTCTGTATTCTTGTCATTGTCAAAAGGAACGCCTGTAAATACATCAACGCTGTCATCTGCCAGCTGTGCCTTTGCAATATCACTTTCGCGCACCTCTTTGATTATATATTCCATCAGCATAGATGTGTAGCCTATGCCGCTTGTGATTGATGTGCTGACAGAATCCTCATTGGGTCTGATAATACCACACACCTTGATGTCAGTTCCATTATCGACCACATTCTTAAGGAATTTCTCATCCTTGCTGCAGTCGTCCCATGTACCGGTCAGTTCATTATACTTGTAAATGGCAGTTGGCATTACAAGCTTAAACTGTGTATCAAGAATCTGGTCAAATGTGTAGCTCACATCCTTCTCTGTCTCATAGGCCTCCCCAACCATCATCTTCTTAAACATTGTCTTTACCTCTTCTGGATCCTTAAGTCCCAAAGAGTAAAGGGTATAATCATCAACCTCATTATTCTTGTCTACAACTAAAACAACTTCATCGTAGCTTTCCGGCCAGTGTCCTGCAAGCAGATCATACTGCTCATCCAGAACCTGCTGGTTTCCTAAAAGCTGGCTCCATACACTGCTGTTTGAAAACATTCCCATACCCATTCCGGAGGACATTGAAGATGTAGCAGCTGTACTGCCCTCTCCGTATATTGCATCAAACATTGTGCTTGGATTAAGCTGTGTAACACCATCTGAGGTATCCTTCATATAAATGTTGAGTGGAACATCATATGAATACTGTATATCACTGACATAGCTGTCTATATCAGTACCACCGTTCTCAATATATTTCTTAAACGCTGACAGATTGTTACTCTGAACTTCCTTGACCATAGTGTTAATCATATCACCCATTATATCGTTTGAATATACTCTATCATTATCCTCATGGTCTGATGATTCCCTTTCATTGCCGGAAAGGCTTGTAACCATGCTGCTTATATCAATAGATTCAGCCTGAAGCGTTATTGGATAACTTGAGAGAGTATCCCGCTGGACTCTGTCAATATATAGCTGAATTCCGTTAGATATGGACAGAATCATGGCAATACCTATAATACCTATGCTTCCTGCAAATGCGGTGAGAATCGTTCTTGTTTTCTTAGTCATTAAGTTATTGAAAGACAGAGAAAGTGCAGTAAAGAAAGACATCGAAGTCCTCTGATTCTTTCCAGACTTCTTTTCTGACTTTTTCCCTGACCTCCCGGCATTTTTCACTGAAGCAGCTGAAATCTCTGCCTTAGCTGCCTCTTTAGCCTTAATATCTGCTTCCATATCCTCCTGCGTGTATGGATTAGAGTCATCTGTAATAACTCCATCTAACAGACGCACAATTCTTGTGGAGTAATCCTTAGCAAGCTCCGGGTTGTGGGTTACCATTATAATAAGCCTGTCCTTGGATATCTCTTTAAGTATCTCCATAATCTGGATACTTGTCTCTGTATCAAGGGCTCCCGTCGGCTCATCAGCAAGAAGAATATCAGGGTCGTTAACCAGCGCTCTTGCAATGGCTACTCTCTGCATCTGTCCGCCTGACATCTGATTAGGCTTCTTATGAATCTGTTCACCAAGTCCAACCTTTTCCAGTGCCTCAATTGCCCTTTTCCTGCGCTCTGACTTAGACACGCCTGAAAGTGTAAGAGCAAGCTCAACATTGGAAAGAACGCTCTGATGAGGTATCAGATTATAGCTCTGGAACACAAAACCTATTGAATTGTTTCTGTAAAAGTCCCAGTCTCTGTCCTTGAAATTCTTGGTTGAAACACCGTTAATCTTAAGATCACCACTGGTATATTTGTCCAAGCCGCCTATTATATTAAGCATAGTGGTCTTTCCACATCCGGACTGTCCAAGAATTGAAACAAACTCACAGTCCCTGAACTTCAGATTAATTCCCTTAAGTGCATTTACTGTGGTTGAGCCAGAGACATAATCCTTTTTTATATCACTTAGTTCAAGCATAGGATTCTCCTTTTCTAAAATAATTAATTTGTATGATACAACATTCACACCACAACTTGCAATTTAATATTTGGCAATTTATACTAATATTGTTTTTAGTTAATAAAATTATTATAATTTTAGGAGTTCATGTGAAGATAAGATTCAGATTGCTGACACGAAATTTTATAACTGCATTTCTTGCCCTTAGTATCTGTGTGTCATTTGCTGTAACCGTGTATATAAAGCCCGTTACACTTATAGCTGATACGCAGGATGATTATGATGCTCTAAACGCAGAATTAAAGGAACTCCGAGAAAAGCAGAAACAACTTGATACACAGTTTAATGAACTCAATACCAGAATTTCAGAATCCGGTGAGAAACTGGCCGCACTGGAAATAGATATTAATAATAAACAGGCAGAGATTGACGCTTCCAATACTGAAATATCCAACATGGAAGCAGATATTGCAAAGCAATACGATGCAATGAAGCTACGCATAAAATATATGTATGAGAATGATGAATCTACTGTTCTTTCCAGCCTGCTCTCTGCCAAAAGCCTGTCAGACCTGCTCGCCAAGTCAGAGTATGTGCAGCAGCTCACAAACTATGACAAGCGCAAGATGGAAGAGCTGAACAATCTTATGGTTTCTCTTAAAGATACCCGCTCAAAGCTTGAATCAGAGATGACTGAGCTTGTCTCATTAAAGGAGAATGCTTCCCGCGAGTCAGCTAACTTCTCCAATCTGCTTTACCAATGCCAAAGCCAGATAGATTCTAACAGCCAGCGCATAGAAGACGCAGAAGCTCTGGCTCTTCAATATGAGAAAAAGCTTGAACAGGAGATGCTTGAAAAACAGCGTCAGGAAATGGAATCAATGCAGCAGAATTCCCCGGCTATTGATGAAGGTCTGCTCAATCAGGTATTGACGAACTACACAGCACAGGATTTAGCCATGCTTGCGGCAATTATTGAATGCGAGGCTGGCAATCAGTCCTATGAGGGCAAATGTGCCGTGGGAAGTGTTATTATCAACCGTGTGGCTGACCCCCGCTTTGCCAACAGCATCAGCGGCGTCATATATGCTCCTTACCAGTTCTCTCCTGTTGCAAGCGGACGTTTCGCAATTGTTCTTGCAAGGGGTGCTAAGGAAGACTGTATGCAGGCTGCCATTGACGTACTGAACGGATACATCAATATAAACGCCTTATATTTCCATGCATATAACAGTGCCGTTGATAAGGGTGGAACAGTCATCGGCGACCATGTATTCTATTAACACAGTGAGGTACTATTTATGAAAAAAGCAACAAAAGCATCAGATAACAGATATTATCAGGCAAGATTCAATGCAGCTTCTTCTAATCCTGATTTTGAAAGCCGTGAAGCTGCATCAGATGTTATTGGTATAGACAGGACAAGACTTGCCCGCATTGAGCTTGGCAATGTAACTCCATATGCAGATGAAGTTGTCTCAATGTCCAGACATTATAATGCTCCGGAACTCTGCTACAATTACTGCTCTAACGATTGTCCGATTGGACGTCTTACCATGAAAGAAGTTGAAATCAATTCATTTGACAGGTTATCTCTAAAAATGCTTGGTTCTCTCAATGATATTGAACGCCTACGCGCCTCTATAATTGATATATCAGCGGATGGGCAGGTAGATATCAGTGAACAGGAGGAATTCAAGAAAATACTTGAATCCCTCGACTGTATCTCCAATAATGCCAAGGCCCTTGAACTGTGGGCTCAGAAGAATATAAATAATAATAACTAATTTCTGTATCTTACATAATCTACAGTTACAAAGCCACATTTGTCTGAAGATTTTTTTATTGTATTTTCATGGGATGCATACACACCACTCTTTACACCAACCCATCTTCCGGCTTTAGCTGTTATTGAACCCTGATTTGTGTAATTCTTTCCATCTGTACTTATCTCAATTGTCACCGTCTCAACAGGTGCAGCAGCAACCGTAATCCCTCCCTCAATATGAGATTCGGTTCCGGTTCTCTTAACTGTGTATCTGAAATATATTTCTTCAACATTATGAATTGTCTGAGTATTGAGAACACTTTCCACAGTATATGCCTGATCACAGTCAAATCTCTGGTTTCCAGCCATAGTATTTATAACTATAGATTCTTTATTAATTCTTCTTAAATCAACCGCAAGGTAATCCATTCCCATAGATATGAATCCCGCATTATCTCCATACTGCAGCCCCTTTACATTCATCTTTGTAACGCACACAAACTCGGGAGCAGGCCACTTCTGCAAAAGAAGATTCCTGTAATCTCCTATTGGACGCACCGGAGTTCTGTCTATAGCATTTAGCTTAATATAGGAGCCTCTGTCACATTTTATTCCGTTCTCATCCACGCCATATTCAATCCAGCCATCTTCCGGGTTAGCATTCCACTGCCATTGAAGACCCAGAGTTGCACCAGTAAACTCGTCTGTACATTCCGGCACACACACAGGATAAATGTCCGATTTATTCAATCCATCTTCTGTCTTTCCGATATCAGGCTTGTCATATTCCATAACAGGAACACCATAATCCTCACCTTCTACCTTAATTCCTATAACCGGCCAGTCATCCTCCCAGCTCATTGGCTGCAAATGTATTATACGTCCGGCAGCATACACATCCTGAAAATGTATAAACCAGTCCTGACCTGTAACTGTATCAACCCATGCGCCCTGATGTGGCCCGTTTACCTGTGAATCTCCCTGACGCATAACAACCCTATACTCGTATGGTCCAAATATATTCTTCGACCTTAACACAGTCTGCCACCCTGTCTTCACACCTCCAGCCGGAGCAAACACATAATACCAGCCATTCCTCTTGTAAAGCTTCGGTCCCTCAATTGTCACCTGATCATTGAGATTTCCGTCAAATATAACCTTTTCTTCTCCTATAAGCCCCATTCCGTCCGGCTGCATTTCAACCATATGAAGAACACTCTTGTATCCGATACGGCTCTTCGCAACCCCGGCCACAAGATAAGCTCTCCCATCCTCATCCCAGAATGGACATGGGTCAATCCATCCGGCACCCGGTCTTATATTGACGGGCTTGCTCCACTTGCCGTAAGGGTTCTTGGCAGTTGTCATATATATTCCCTCATCAGGCATTGGAAAACACACATAAAATGTTCCTTCATGATATCTGATTGAAGGCGCCCAGACGCCACACCCATGAATTGGATTTCTATATCTGAACTCCGGTACCTCAGGCAAAATGTAATTTACCACCTTCCAGTTAACAAGGTCTTTAGAATGCAGCAGCGGCATAGCCGGCGCATTTGAAAAGCTTGACGAAATCATGAAATAATCCTCTCCGACACGGATTGCGTCCGGGTCAGAATAATCAGCATATAATATTGGGTTTCTGTAACGCCCGTTTCCTAAGTCTGCAGTCCACATATTTAACCTCTTTCTGCCAGTCATGGCTATAAATTATATTCACACTTATTCTGATTCTAAAATTGAATCACTTTATGATATCTATATTACAACAATTATAATAAATAATCCAGCACTTTTACAAAGTTGTTTTATAAAAGTGCTGGAGGTTAATTTTTAAAGCTTTATACCGATATTATATATGACCGTGTTCATTGCTGAAGATGAAAGGCGGTGCACATATGATTATTGCAAACAGCAATGTGAGTATGAGTTCCAGAAGGAACTACTCACAACAGGTATCACGAGACAAAGCCTCTTACAGAGGCAGCAACAATTCTTTCAGGATAGGACTTATAAGCTATCAGCAGGAATTCAGCCAAAGCGAAACTTTTTTCAGTAATTCAGTCGCAGATTCCTATGACAGCTCCAAGAAGAATTTTCCTGAATCTCCGGAAATGATACCTCTCTACAATCGTCTTGGGGTTTTTAATGACTCAGACGATAATCACAAAACGGATTTGAACGGTGGTGAATCACCAGCAGGCACGGAGGCTTTTTCACCTGCTTATAGAATATCCGGTTCGGCGTCAGCCACAGATTCTGTAAGCTACAGCTACAGGGGAATCGCAAGAAAGCTGTATCTGTCACTTTTAGATTTTCTCGAGTCTCTGTCTCTGCGTGGTATGTTCAATGATAATTCCATGCACTCTGGCAATTCTTACGCCCAGACTTCAGACGAAACTCCCGGAATACTCACTATGACTAATGCGGCTTCTCCTTCAAGATGGACGGTGAAGACAACCTATTCATCCAGCTTCACTGAAAAGGAATGCACAACATTTTCTTCGACAGGCTCTGTTAAAACTGCGGATGGCAGAGAATTGAGCTTTAACCTTGATATGTCAATGTCGCGAGAATACATGGAAAAGCACAGCATCTCCTATGTAACTGACTATAGCGCTATTCTGACAGACCCTCTTGTCATCAATCTGAAAGATAATCCGGTCTCAGTTTCTGACCAGTCTTTCTTATTTGACATTGACGGGGACGGCAAGGACGAAACTATTGCCCGGATGAACTCTGACAGTGGATTTCTGGCATTGGATAAGAATGGTGATGGCATCATCAATGATGGAAATGAGTTGTTTGGTACAAAGACCGGAAACGGATTTAAGGAACTTTCAGAATACGATTCTGACGGTAACGGATGGATTGATGAATCTGATGAAGTCTATGAAAAGCTTAAGGTGTGGATAACGGATGAGAATGGCAATGATAAGCTTATCTCTCTTAAGGATGCAGATGTCGGAGCAATTTATCTTGGCAACGCGAAGACAACCTTCAATGTCACAGACGATACCAACGACTTGAAAGCCAGAGTGCGCAGCACCGGTGTATATCTTCATGAAGACGGCAGTGCCGGTTCTGTACAGCAGGTGGATTTTTAAGCAGTTTTAATGGCGATTAAAATGCTAAACTTTTTCAAAAAAATACCTACTGAAAAGCATTTTCACAATGCTTCAGTGAGACTATGAAAAAAACTCTGTAAATTCAAACTTCTATGATAATTAAGACAGCTG
>CAMEVC010000033.1 GCA_945939115.1 uncultured Eubacterium sp. | reverse complement strand
AAGAGCATCTTGCTTTAGATATTTGCCCTGTCTACTTGACAGGGGGCATATCATGGTGTACCTCTTTTTTAATCAATTATACGAATGAGCTAGACCACAAGAGTTTTTTCTAATAGTGCTTTAGCATCATCGTACTGATCGCGTGAAACATTAAGAAAATCACATGCCTCATCAATACTACCTAATTTATTGGCTGCAGTTTCAATGTTTTTAACTAGAGTTTCAGCAGCGCTTTCAGCAGCTCTTTCATCACCGTATTCCTCGATAATTTTGCACATAGAATCAACTCCTTTCTGATTATTCTTGAAGTAATTAAGTCTTTCAGCCAATTCAGGAAACTTCTCATCAGAGATTTCTTTTTGTAAAAAGCATCGCATTAACGCACCGATATCAGATGTGTCATTATTACAATGCTGAGTGTTAACAAAAATCCTTTTTAAGCCATCATCAATAGTAGTGTTTGTTTCGCGAATAACAGAATCCACATGATAAATTGTTTTATCACTATTGAAAATGTCATACTGAGAGATGTAGACTATAGTAACATTAGGTATCTGAGAAAATTTACTGCTTTTATTCGAGTAGCGAGATACGATACTTGAAGCATTATATCTAGTACGTTTCAAATCATCGTCGATATTCTCTTTTTGTACCTCAATGTTGCAGATTGTTCCATCACCTAAGGTGCATAATGCATCAAGTCGTACTGATCTGCCAAAAATATTACCTATAGATGCCTGAGAAGTAACCTCTTGAACAATAAGGTTATTATCTTCAAGAATCACTCTTAGTATCTCCTGACAGACTTTTTCTGACTCTGCTAATTGTTGGAACATAACGTCGTCAATTGGTCGTAAATCCTTGATTCTTTCAAGTGTTTTGCTTAAATTCTTCATGCTTATTATAGCTCCTTCCCCTGCAAAATATTTATGATAAAACAGGGAAATAATAATTATCCCTGTGAATTTTTATTCAAGGGATAACCCTTATATAATTGTTATTTCTTCGATAATCATATTTGATTTTCCATCACCTGTTAATACCATAACATGGTGCCACATCCCGAAGAATAGCGTGGTAAAAGATAAAATAATTTTATATTGTTATTATATTATATGGTATGAAATAAATCAATATAGATGCAAGTTTGCAATACTAACTGCAATATAATAAAATAATAGCATTAAATATTGCAATATAGCATTAAAGATTTCAAATAACAGAAACGTTCTGATTAAATATTAAACAATGTAGCCTTTTCGTTAAACCCGAATTTAGCGAAATGATTACTTTGAATTACGCTTTTTCATTGTTATTAAGAGTACACATATAAGCACAAACACTGCTGTCACTGCGATTAGCACCGGCCATATTGCAACATGATATGCATTCTTTAACATAAGATTGAGTCCCTGATACAATGTAAATACTCCGAATACGGAGAATATAATAAATGCCAGTGTATTGAGCAATCCATCAGGTGTTTTGCTCTTTAACAGATAACCTATAAGCATGCCGATTACATCTGCAGCGAAAAGACCTAATGAGCAGGCAATCCACACAATGAAAGCGGCGCTCATTCCTTCGTTAGCTCCAAATGTTATGGCTGTAAGCTGTGTCTTGTCTCCAAGCTCTGCCACGAAAAATGTGCAGAATACAGCTAAAGGTGCGAACTTTATTTTTGATTTGCCTGCATTTTCTTCTTCCTCATCTTTATCCCCCGCAATTGTTGAAGCAGCGAAATAAAGGAATGCCAATGCCGCAATCATTTTAATCAGCCAGTCAGGAACGAATCTGCTTACAAGCCCGCCGGCAAGAACGGCAATTCCATTCAACACAAGAATCGCAACACCTGTTCCAAGAATTATATCCCTCAGCTTGTACTTTGAAGTAAGGGCAATAAGCATTAGCTGTGTTTTATCTCCCATCTCTGCAATGAATTCTGTAAAAAAAACTTTTAAAAACAGAAACATTTTTAGTCACCTTCTTTATCGTATTATTATATAGACAGCAAATACTGCATACAATGCCAGCATACACAATCCTTCTGCCTTGCCAATCTTCTTCTTTGTGGCAGAGAATATCCACACACATATTGAAAATACAATAAGAATAGCCAAATCTATCAGATTATTAGTAATAATACTGATTGGGCTTATTGCTGAAGCTATACCAAGCACCATAAGTATATTGAAAATATTTGAACCCACAGCATTGCCAAGTGCCATATCAACTTCATTCTTTCTTGCAGCAACAATTGATGTGACAAGCTCAGGCAGGGATGTTCCTATTGAAACTATAGTAAGTCCGATAAGCGTCTGGCTCATACCTAATTCTGAAGCAATTCTTGAAGCAGAATCAACTGTCAGGTCCCCACCTAATGCTATGGCAATAGCACCACCTACAATAAACAGGACACTCTTTGGCACAGAGATAAGCTTAATATCTTCATCAGAACCGCCTTCAACTATAACTTCCCTTCCCTCTCTGCTCGCCTTAAGAGCAAGCATTACCATATATATTATATAAACAGCGAACAGGCAGATAAGAATTATTCCATCTATATGTCCAAGGGTCATACCACTCTTATCTCCAATCCCAAGAACACTTAACCCTAGAAGTAAGGCTGCACATGCAAGTGATATCGGAATATCTCTCACAATTGTTTCTTTCTTAACATTAATTGATGACATAAACGCACATACACCAATAACAACCATAAGATTAAATATATTTGAACCAACTGCATTACTTACTGCAAGTTCATTATTGCCTGAAATTGATGCAGATACACTTACTGCTGTCTCAGGAAGGGATGTACCCATTGCAACAATTGTAAGTCCAATAATTATTGATGGCACATGTAGTCTTTTTGCCACGCTTGAGCTTCCCTCAACGAAATAGTCAGCTCCTTTGACTAATAATGCAAAGCCCAGTACAAGAAATACAAATACAAGGGCAAATGGAGCATTGTTTATAAAGTGTTCCATATGATTTCCTCCTTTTTAATATATGTGCAGCATAAATGTTTATAAAAAAAGACTCATGTATGCCCTCAGAAAAAATAAAAATCTGAAAACATACATGAGTCTCATTATTTAAGATTTGCCAGATTATACTCTTCTATAATCAGGATGTTGACAAATCACACATTCGTGCTAACTACTCCCTCATGGAATATTTATTATACTTGTAAATAATAACAGAAGAAATATGGAGTGTCAACAAGTTATTTTAATTCTTGTGAAATCTCTTCTCTTCTTCATATTCCGGTTCACATGTAAGATTCATTCCAAGCCTTCCCAATGTATCCTTATCAACGGACGACAATATAACTGTAGAATGTACATCGCAGCCATTGAGATAAGGTATCTGCTTAAGTGCTTTATCCGCAAGGGGATTGTCTATTACAGATGATGATAATGCTATAAGTATCTCATCCGTATGAAGTCTTGGATTCCTGCTGCCAAGATAATTAGTCTTTAAGGTCTGTATAGGACTTATTGCTTCTGGAGAGATAATGTCTATTTCATCATCTATTCCGGCAAGCTCTTTAAGTGCATTAAGAAGTGCTGATGAGGCAGCTCCCAGAAGTTCTCCTGTCTTTCCGGTAACTACACGCCCATCATTTAACTCTATGGCAACTGCAGGCTTATCACCGTTTACTGCAGATTTCTCAAGTGCAGCATTGACAACAGGTCTGGATGCCGGAGTAATTCCTGCCTGATTCATCAGAAGTTCCAGCTTATATATCTCCTGACTGTTAACACCGGTTCTCTTCTGGTCACATAGACATTTGTAATATCTGCGGATAATCTCCATGCGTGAAGCATACTGGCACGCTTCGTCATCAACGATGCAGTTTCCTGCCATATTAACACCCATATCTGTTGGCGACTTATATGGACTTTCCCCTGCTATAAGCTGGAACATGGCATTAAGCACAGGAAAAATCTCAATATCTCTGTTGTAGTTAACTGTTGTCTTCCCATATGCCTCAAGGTGGAAAGGATCAATCATATTAACATCATTAAGATCTGCGGTTGCTGCCTCATAAGCTAAGTTAACAGGGTGCTTAAGTGGCAGATTCCATATAGGAAATGTCTCAAACTTAGCATATCCCGCCTTAATTCCATGCTTGTACTCATGGTAAAGCTGGGAAAGGCATGTTGCCATCTTTCCGCTTCCCGGTCCCGGTGCCGTAACAATAACTAAAGGTCTGGAAGTCTCTATAAATTCGTTCTTTCCATAACCTTCATCGCTTACAATCTTAGCCACATCGTTAGGATATCCCGGTATTTTATAGTGCTTATAATTCTTAATTCCGTGGGCGTCCAGCCTCTTTGTAAAGCTTTCTATTTCCGTCTGCTGGAAATACTTGGTAATACACACACTTCCGACATATAACCCATATTCTGTAAATGCATCTATAAGTCTTAACACTTCCTGGTCATATGTTATGCCATAATCGCCACGAACCTTGTTATTGGCGATATCCTCTGCACTTATGGCAATAACAATTTCAGCCTGGTCCTTTAGCTGTAAAAGCATCTGAAGCTTGGAATCCGGCTTGAACCCCGGCAGAACCCTCGAAGCATGGTAATCATCGAAAAGTTTTCCTCCAAATTCGAGGTAAAGCTTGTTATCAAACTTTGCAATTCTTTCCCTGATATGCTCGGACTGCATTTTTAAATACTTATCATTATCAAATCCTGTCTTCATAATCTTATCCTTCTAAGTAAATTTCTTAAATAAAATTAACATATATCACAAAATTAATCCAGTTATTTAACAATTTTATTTTACTTTATAATATTCCCGCTGTCAGTGTCACCTGAGATAAATGCTTTCGCATTCTGGAGTGTTGTCATACTGATTGCATCCAATGCCTCCTCTGTAAGGAATCCCTGATGTGATGTGACAATAACATTTGGAAAAGATAAAAGCCGTGCCGTAATAGAGTGCTGAAGAATATCCTCCTCCAGATTCTCAAACACATAATCCGTTTCCTCCTCATATACATCAAGACCAACTGCATGAAATTTCATATCTCTGATACCCTTGATAAGCGCTGTTGTATTCACTATTGCGCCTCTTGATGTATTAACCAGAATCACACCGTTCTTCATCAAGTTAATCGTATCCTCGTCTATGAGATGATATGTCGAATCATCCAATGGACAGTGTAATGATATGAGGTCACTGCGCCCCAGAAGTTGTTCTAATTCCACATATTCCACAAAATCAAGACTGTCATTGTGATATTTGTCAAATGCGATTACTTTCATGCCAAATCCGTGACAGATTCTGCACATTGCCGCACCAATCTTTCCGGTTCCCACAATTCCGGCAGTTTTCCCGTAAAGTGTATATCCTGTAAGCCCCTGAAGGCTGAAATTATTCTCCCTGACCTTAATATATGCCTTATGAATCCTTCTGTTAGCGGATAAGGCAAGTCCCATGGCATGCTCTGCCACCGCCTCCGGTGAATATCCCGGAACCCTCATTATAACAATATTTCTTGACTCAGCCGCCTTAATATCAACATTGTTAAATCCTGCACAGCGCATAAGAATAAGCTTTATTCCATTATCAGCAAGAATGTTAATGACATTTACATCAAGACATGAGTTTACAAATGCACATACCGCATCATACCCCTTGCTGTAAAGAGCTGTCCTCTCATCCAGGTCTTCCATCATATACTCGATGCTGATTTCCGGGAATTTTTCTAATGCCCTGTCAAATGACTGCCTGTCATAACTTTTAGTATCATAGAATATAATACGCATAATCCACCTCTTAATAATACATAATATATTTCTATGATACCTTTATTCCGGTTATTTATTCACGATTGATAACCGGATAACAAATGTTTACTTCCCGTTTATCAGAGCGTTGCAATAAAATGTACTACAAAAGCTGCAACCCACGCAATCAAACACTGCCATACTACCATTATAAGCGCCCACTTTGCCCCCAGTTCTCTTTTAACAGAGGCAATTGCTGCTATACACGGCGTGTACAACAGGCTGAATACAAGTAATGCTGCCGCTGCTGCAGTAGATATGGCACTCTGTATTCCTGCACCAAATAAAATCTGCATTGTTGACACAACGCTTTCTTTTGCCATAACTCCACATAGAAGAGACGTACATATTCTCCAGTCTCCAAGTCCCAGTGGTGCAAAAACCGGAACCATCAGTCCTGCAATCATCGCAAGAATACTGTCCTTTGAATCAGTCACCATATTAAGATGAAGGTCAAAACTCTGTAAAAACCATACCACAACTGTTGCAACGAATATAACTGTGAAGGCTCTCTGCAGGAAATCTCTTGCCTTCTCCCACAGAAGAGATGCAACATTCTTAATTCCCGGCAGCCTGTAATTAGGCAGTTCCATAACAAATGGCACAGCCTCACCTTTAAATATTGTTCCTTTATAGAGGAATGCAACAATAATTCCAATAATTATTCCAAGAAAATATAAACCTCCCATTATAAGAGCTCCTCTGCCCGGAAAGAATTCACTCACAAAGAAAGAGTATATAGGAAGCTTTGCTGAACAGCTCATAAAAGGAGTCAGCAGAATCGTCATTTTACGGTCCCTCTCACTAGGCAGAGTCCTTGTAGACATAACTGCCGGCACTGTACATCCAAAACCTATAAGCATCGGCACAATACTTCTGCCTGACAAGCCAATCTTTCTAAGCAGTTTATCCATAAAGAACGCAACTCTTGCAATATATCCACTGTCCTCCATAAGAGAGAGGAAGAAAAACAATGTTACTATTATTGGCAGGAATGAAAGCACTGACCCCACACCTGCAAATATTCCATCTATTACAAGGCTGTGAATTGCCTTATTCACTCCGGCAGCCGAAAGTCCGGTATCCACCAGTGCTGTCAAAGCATCAATCCCCATCTGAAGAAGATTTTGCAGAAAAGCTCCAATAACATTAAATGTGAGGAAGAATATTCCTAACATTATAGCAATAAAACAAGGAATAGCTGTATATTTACCTGTAAGTATTCTGTCTATCTTCTGGCTTCGTATATGTTCTTTGCTTTCCTTCGGTTTAACAACAGTAGCTTCGCATATTTTCTCAATAAATGTAAATCTCATATCCGCAATCGCAGCACTTCTGTCCAGTCCACGCTCGCTCTCCATCTGAAGCACGATATGTTCCAGCATTTCCTGCTCGTTATCATCCAGCTCAAGAAGCTTAAGTATAAGCTCATCGCCCTCAATTATCTTACTTGCGGCAAATCTTACAGGAATATCTGCTCTTCTGGCATGATCTTCAATAAGATGAATTACTGCATGGATACATCTGTGGACAGCTCCCCCAAAATCCTTCTCATCACAGAAATCCGTGCGTGAAGGTTTCTCCTGATATCTGGCTATATGTACGGCATGGCGTATAAGCTCGTCAACGCCTTCATTTCTGGCAGCAGATATTGGGATAACCGGTATTCCAAGCATACTTTCCATACCGTTAATATCTATTGAACCGGAATTGCCCTCAACCTCATCCATCATATTCAGCGCAAGAACCATAGGAATATCCATCTCCAGAAGCTGCATTGTGAGATACATATTTCTCTCTATATTAGTTGCATCCACAATATTGATAATAGCCTTAGGCTTTTCATTAAGCACAAAATTCCTTGATACTATCTCCTCACTGCTGTATGGGGACATTGAATATATTCCCGGAAGATCTGTTACTATAGAGTCAGAATGTCCCTTTATAGGGCCGCTCTTACAATCTACAGTAACACCCGGAAAGTTCCCCACATGCTGGTTGGAACCTGTCAACTGGTTAAATAATGTTGTCTTTCCACAATTCTGATTACCCACAAGGGCAAATGTGAGTTTCGTACCATCCGGCAGCTTATTGCCATCACCCTTAGCATGGTATTTGCCTGTCTCTCCTAATCCCGGGTGCTCTGATTTAGATATTCTATCAGGTCTCTCATGCTTTCTTGTTCTCTCGTCAATAGGCTCAATTGTTATCTGTCCTGCATCTGCAACCCTTAATGTAAGTTCATATCCGTGTATCTGTAACTCCATTGGGTCTTTCATAGGTGCAAGTTTTATAAGTGTCACCTCTGCTCCGGGAATCACACCCATATCAAGGAAATGCTGTCTAAGCTCTCCTTCTCCACCAACTTCCGTAATTCGTGCACATTGTCCGACTTTAAGTTCATTTAACTTCATGTATATACTTCCTTCTTAATTATGCCTTATTAGCCTGTAAATGATAATTATTATCATTTATATTGTATCACACCTTACAAGTGATGCACATAAAAAAATATAGAAAGAGCGACGGCACTCCGAATTCGCCGTCGCTCTTTGATAAATATGAGGGAGAAAAAATGTTTTCTTTACTCCATCATAATACAATAACTTACACAAATAGTTAATATATATAATCTTAAGTGTTTATTAAAAGAAAATAAAATCAGGACGGTCTTCCAAGATAGAACCCCTGGACAAGATCTATACCATTCTCTCTCAGATAATCAAACTCTTCTTTAGTTTCGATTCCTTCTGCAAGCACCTTGATTCCCCTGCTATGAAATTTGTCACGGTAATAAAGATAATTCTCCTGCATATCGATATTATCATTAATTCCTGAAATCAGACTCCTGTCAAGCTTAACTATATTAGGGGCAAACACATCTACTGCCAGCATATTGTTATTACCTGTTCCAAAATCATCCAGTGCAATATGAAAATTACTCTTATTGATTGTCCCCTTCTTAGCCTGCCACTTATCTATATCAAGAGCTGTATACTCAAGAATCTCTATAATGCCTTTGTCACCCAGAACTTTCGCATAAAAATCATCGAAAATACGCTGTTCTTCGTCAGTAAATGACTCTGCCGGAAAAGAATTAATCGCAATATAAGAATCATATCCCCTTCTGGAATAACATTGAACAGCCCCAAATATCGTTGCAACCTCCAATGTATGAAGATCATCATTGGCCCGGAATTTCTCTATCAAATCTAATACCGAAATATCCTTCGGTCTCATCAACGCTTCATAGGCAAATATTTCCTTTCCGTCCGGATGGAAAATCGGCTGAAATGCATAGCTGATTTCCAGCTTTGCAAGCTTGTCTTTCATCTTGTCATCCAGCGGAAAAATACTGTAATCCACCATACTATTATCTAATACTCTCTCCTAATATTATATCCTACATTTTAGCCACAGTAATTTTACAGCTTCTTTACAAATAATGCAATATTTAATACGGTTAATTTATATTCCAATACATATAAATTTAGAGCTTAGATATTTTCTTTATTGCATCCTTAAACTTGTCAATCTTTAAGTTAGAGTAGCTTATAACAAACTGATGACTGATAGAATTAGCCTTATCATGATAATACTCTGAAAGTGCATTAATATGTATTCCACAGGAATCAAGCTGTTTTTTTACTGCATCATCTGAGAGCTTTGTGTTTAATTCCAATATAAAATGTAAACCAGAATCCGCCTCCCTGACTCTTCCGACACATTTGCATGAACCGCTCTTCAATACTGAAAGAACCGCCTCCCGCTGTCTTGAATAGAACAGCCTCATTCTGTTCAGATGCTTCTCAAAATATCCATCCTGAATAAACTCAGCGAGAGTATACTGTTCAAAGTTCGATACAGTACAGGAATAAAAGCTTAACCGCTCTCTGTAAACCGCTGCAAGATGAGGCGGCAGAACCATATAACTGATACGGATTGTAGGAGTAAGTGTTCTTGAAAATGTATTCATGTATATTACTTTTTCACCGATATCTATGCTCTTCATCGTCGGAATGGTCTTTCCTGTCATTCTGAACTCAGAATCATAGTCATCCTCAATTATATATCTGTCATCCTTCTCATTAGCCCACGCAAGCAATTCAAAGCGTCTGCTTACAGGCATTGTTATCCCCGTAGGAAAATGATGTGTGGGACTGATGTGTACAATGTCTGCATCGCATTCCCTTATCTTGTCGGGACAGATTCCCTCCTTATCCATTCCTGCATAACAGTATTTTACATTATTGCTGGAATATATGCGTGCAATCTTGGAATACCCCGGGTCTTCAACACAGTATGTTTTATCTCTGCCTAAGAGCTGAATAAGCATACCATACATATACTCTGTTCCCGCTCCTATTATAATCTGCTCAGGCTCAACCTGCATATCACGAAAAGATGCCAGATGCATTGCTATAGCTGCCCGAAGCTCCCATGTTCCCTCACTCGGAGATATTTTCATGAGGTCCTCCTGCTTATCTGTGATAACTCTGCGCATTAACTTTGCCCAGGTTGCAAAAGGAAAACTGTCCGGGTCAGTTCTGTTAGACGATAAATCCATATCGTACTTAGGTTCATCATTTTCTTTTTTCCTTGGAATCTCGTACTTTACCGGCTTTATTTTCGTCACACCTGAAAGGTCGGATACATAATATCCCTTCTTAGGAAGAGAATATATATATCCCTCACTCATAAGCTGGCCATATGAATTTTCTACTGTGATAGTGCTTATTCCAAGATTAACCGCAAGAGTCCTCTTGGAAGGAAGACGCTCTCCTGCCACAAGCTTTCCTTCAATGATATCCTGTTTTATGCATTTGTATAAGTACTCATATATAGATTGTTTTCCTATATTCTCGAAAGAATATGTCAACATATTTTAACCTCTTCCTGTTTATCCTGTATTTCCTCAAAAACAGTATAATAATACCATGTCACTGTGTATTGTTCAATTTTCTTTTATATATAGAGCATTTTATAACATATTCTTAAGCAAAAAATGGGCGGGATACAAATGTCTCATAACAAAAAGAGACTGCTATGATATCGCTAACCATGCAGTCTCTTAAAGCTCTAGAGCATTTTTTCTATATTATTCTTAATCTTCATTGAGACATTCTTGAAAATGTCCAATTCTTTTTCGGATATTCCTTCAAGAATCTTTTCATTCATGTCTTCACGCATTTTTTTCATGTCCTCCACTATTTTCTGAGCTGAATTAAGAAGCTCATAATGGACATATCTTCTGTCATCTTTATCAGGAATAGCTACAATATATCTTCTTCTGCACAGGCTCTCTACTGCCTGTGAAATATGACCCCTGTTCATCATCAACTGATAATGGATATCTGTTGATGTGTTATGACCTCCGCATCTTGACAAAAAATATAGAATTTCCAGTTCTGCTTTTTTCATATCGTATCTTTGACGCAACTCTGCAATCTGCACATCCAGCAGTTTCTTAAACTGACCACCTGCGAGCATTGTCTCCATCTGTGTATCCATGGCTATCACCTGCTTTTACTTTTCTTCCATAACACTCATATATGCCGGACGGATAATCTTGTCTGCACATATTAATTCCTCTATACGATGCGCACTCCAGCCCACAATTCTTGCAACTGCAAATATAGCAGTATACATTTCCTGAGGAATTCCAAGCATATCGTACACAAATCCGCTGTAAAAATCAACATTTGGACTTACACCCTTAAACACACGGCGTTTTTCCGCAATAAGCTGTGGAGCCAGTTCCTCTATATTCTCATAAAGAAGCAAATCCTTCTCCCTGTTTTTCTCCTTTGCAAGCTCCTTAACATAGTATTTAAATACACGCTCACGCGGGTCGGATAATGAATATACAGCATGCCCCATTCCGTATATGAGTCCTTTCTGGTCAAATGCTTTCTTATCAAGAATCTTTCTTAAATATTCCCCCACTTCATCCTTGTCGGAATAATCCTTTACATTTTCTCTTATATTATCCATCATCTCCATTACTTTAATGTTGGCACCACCATGTTTTGGTCCCTTTAATGAACACATGGCAGCCGCAATGGTAGAATAAGTGTCTGAGCCGGATGATGTTACAACTCTTGTTGTAAATGTTGAATTATTTCCTCCACCATGCTCCATATGAAGAATTAAAGCAGTATCAAGCACCTTTGCTTCCACCGCAGAATATTTCTTGTCAGGCCTCATGAGCATAAGAAGATTTTCTGCTGTAGAAAGTTTCGGATCAGGGTTGTGTATAAACATACTCTCACCCTTTTCATAATGATTATAGGCATTATATCCATAAACAGCAAGAATAGGGAACTCGCTTATAAGCTGTATGCACTGGCGCAAAGAATTGCTTACACTAATATCCTTTGCGTTATCATCATAAGATGCCAGAGTAAGAATACTCTTTGTCATTGAGTTCATTATATCCTCTGATGGAGCTTTCATTATGACATCTCTAGTAAAATTAGTTGGAAGTGTACGGCATTTTCCTATAATTTCCCTGAAGGTCTCTTCCTTTTCCTCAGAAGGAAGTTCTCCCATTAACAACAGATATGCTATCTTTTCAAATCCAAGTTTATCTGGCTCGAGTTCATTAATAAGCCTCTCCACCCGGTAGCCTCTGTACCACAATTCCCCGTCACATGGGGTCTTCTTCCCATTCTCAATACGTGATGAAACAATCTTTGAAATGTTGGTAAGTCCTGTGAGAACTCCATTGCCGTTCTCATCCCGAAGGCCTCTGTTGACACCATATTCATCATACAGACGCTGGTCAATATTATCATTCTTACGGCATAGTTCTTCATTTTCTCTTGCGTAATCAGTCAACTGTCCAATACTCATCTGTTCCATTCTAAATCACCCTTTTCTTTCATTGATAAATAGTTTAATTTTAAACCATTATATCAATACAATAATTAAGACGTCAATATTTTTTTAAAGTTCCCCTGCTTTTTCAAATCCTTTTTTGGCTGCAATAACCGCTATCAGCTCATTGATAACCGCTGCGGCAGCTGTAATAATAAGTGCCTTGCCGTAGCTCTTGATTTTTGACCATACAAGCTCTGTTCCAATCATAAGTCCCACAGCACATTCAAGTATATGAATAAATATCTGATACCATTCTGCATTTATCCTCCATTATAATTCCATACAAAAGATAGTCTATCATTTTAGGCAAGACATCTTCGTGTATCCTTTTAACATTTTCAAATGTTTTATCACTCATTGCCGGACTTACAAAATACCAGTTAAACATGTTCTGAACCATCAAAAAATATTCAGCGGCACTCTCTTTATTAACTCCATCTCTTAAGTGTCTTTCAGACGATAAATAAGACCCTTTGCTATACCTGCATCACACACATTATTAACGGATGCCATAGCATAACCTTTACTCCCAAATTCATCTATGGAAGCGGCAATTATCCGTTCTCTTGTCAACTTAGTCTTTTCTTCCCGTTTCATAAAAACTCCTCTATATAAAAATTGACTAGCAGGTCTATTTTATAACATAATAGACCTGCTAATCAATAATGGCGGGTACAAGACCCGCCATTCAACACACATATTCTGCGTTACTTCATAATAGACATTATGCAGCAAGCTTTTCACTGCTCTTCTTAAGGAATATCATATAAAGAACCAGCGCAACAATCTGCACAACAGCAACCACTACCTGCAATACTGCAGCAATTATATTGATAAGTGGAATTATTGCAAGCACAGAAAGTATAGCAGAAACTGCATAGCATACAAGGTTAATCTTCCATACTGAATTACCCTTATCAGCAATATCCGATGCAGCAAGCTGAACCATAACCTCAGCTACTGAAGTGCACACAAGATATACAACAAGGAATGACAATACATCACCTGCAATTGCAAATATAGCAGACAAAATACCTGTTTTAAAAATAGCCTTAAATACAGATACAACCAATGATATTATTGTCACCATAAATGCTTTCTGACATCCCGGAATATCTTTACCTGCACAGTATAATCCAACTATACTGAGAACCATGAAAACAATAGCGGCAATAGCTGCAATAATGTTAACCAAAGGTATAATTGATAAAACTGCGCACACAATAGCACCCAGCTCAGCAATATACATTTTCTTAAGTCCCCCACTTGCATTCTGATAGTTTCCCATTGTAACTACCTCTCTTTCTTAGGTGTAAAAATAGTAAAAATTCACAAACTATTCTCCAATAGGGCATTATAATATATATACTGTATACATTCAATAGAAATTGTTACTAATTTTGTTTATTTATTTTTATCAAGAATATCATCAATCAATCTTATTGACTCCATAATCATGCCATCACAGTGGGATTTTTTCTCGCCTCCATGCAGGGCATTTACCCTTAAAAGGTCTGCACAATTACTAAGACCTTCATGATTGTTCCTTATTGTACGCTGAAATTCATTAATTGTGCCTGGATTGCTGACTCCCAATGCACCAAGAACCATCAGTCCCCCTGTTATTGCACCACATGTAGCCCCACATTTCATGCCTCCGCCAAAATTACAACCTATACTTTTTGCCTGAGCAGCCGTAATCCCTAAATCATCCGCATATGACATCATAATTGTTTCTGCACAGTTATAACATTTATCCGGCCGCCTTAATTCCTTAGCTTTCTCTATGTGTCTGTTCATATATTATCCTTTCCGGCCAAGGTCCTAATCGTCATTTTCCATATAGCCAAATTTCTTCTTTTTTACTCGCATAAAGAAGAACACACTGAGTGATAATGACGCAATTTCTGCAATTGGCCATGCCCACCATACAAGATTAACATTCCCTGTTTTCGAGAATATATAAGCACATGGAACAAGGAATACAATCTGCCTTACAAATGAGACAAGCATGCTATATACACTGCTTCCCAGTGCCTGAAAAAATGAGCTGCATATAATACATATTCCAGCAAATATAAAGCTGATTGATATTATTCTCAAAGCGGGAACGCCCATTTTTATCATATCAGATGATGCATTAAACAATGACAGCATCGAAACAGGAATTATCTGGACCATCACCATGAATAAAACCATTATAATCTCTGCGTACATTGCTGCAAGCATCAATGCTTTTATAACCCTGTCTTCTTTTTTTGCACCATAATTATAAGCAATAATCGGTATCATTCCGTTATTTAAGCCAAATATCGGCATAAATGCAAAGCTCTGAAGTTTAAAATATACGCCAAATACTGCAACTGCCGTAGATGTAAACACAACCAGTATCTTATTCATACAGAATGTCATAACTGAACCGATTGCCACCATAATTACTGACGGGACACCAATAAAAAGAATATTTGATATTCTTCTAGCCGAAGGTCTAAACCCGCGGAATGAAATATGAATTTCCCTGTTAACTTTAATATTAAATATAACACCTATAATAGCTGCTATTATCTGTCCTATGACAGTCGCAACTGCGGCTCCTGTAATTCCCATCCTTGGTGCCCCAAAATATCCGAATATAAGTATAGGGTCAAGAATAATATTTATAATTGCGCCTGTCCCCTGTGTTATCATACTGTAAAATGTTCTGCCCGTAGCCTGCAGCAATCTTTCAAATATCATCTGGAAAAGACATCCAAAACTTACAATAAGAATAACAGAAAGATAGTCAGCTCCATAATCTGCTATCACATCATTGGCTCCCTGTATAACAAAGAATTCTCTTGCGAAAAAAACGCCCACAAAAAGAAACAGTATGTAGCTGCACGCTGTTATAAATATACCGTGAACCGCCATCTTATTCGCCTCGTCCGGTCTCCCCTCTCCTAAACATCTTGAGAGAAGTGCATTTGTACCAACACCAATACCTCCTGCAACTCCAATCATAAGATTCTGCATCGGAAATGCCATTGATACAGCAGTAAGGGCATCCTCACTTATTCTTGCAACAAATATACTGTCTATAATATTGTACAGTGCCTGTACAAGCATTGATATCATCATTGGCAGTGCCATATTGATAAGCAGCTTATTTACAGGCATTGTACCCATTTTGTTCTCACCTGTCTGATTATTCATAATAGTCTTCTCCATCTTTATTATTGTAATCTGAACTCAGATTATCTATATCTTTATTCTTTTCATTAATCGCCTCTCCAAAACTCTTTAACGCTGAAAAAGGCAGAAAAATCTTAGCCCGGCTCTCCATATCCATTCTTGGTCTGCCCGTAGCCTGAGGCCAGACGGTATTTATTATATCATCATATTTACCCATATGCTATGCTCTGTGACCTCCAATCTGCTCATTTCTCTCCTTTGCAGTTGCTTTATTCTGAAGATTATTAGCCTTCATCACTGCATTTTTGCCAAAGCGCTTCTTAATGTCAAGCATGGCTTTCTGCATCTTTTTTTCTCTCTCAAGTGAATTCTGGTCTGTAAACATGTCAACCTGCTGGAATCCCTCATCTGAGAGATTACCAACAGTAAGCGTCAGCTTTCTTATAGACAGTTTCCTATCTGCATATTTATCATAAGCATCAAGAAATGCCTCCCGCAGCTTCTTTGAAGAAGATGTTGCTGATGTTAGACTGACTGACTTATTAAGTCCCTGTGGAACTGCCCGTCCATACCTGTCGATGTGTATTTCGCCTCTGTAATTTCCGGAGTCAACATTAATTCTGTCATATGCAATGTTAAGGTTAATGGAGTCAGTAACAAGCCCTTTATCCACCATATCCAGTGCCAGCTCATCGGCCATCTCTCCCACAACAATTCTTGCATCTTCAAATGTATATGGCTCCTTCAGCACCTGACCTGAACACAGACTGCTGGCTTTAGGCCTGTACTTCTTAATATCCTTTATTGTACATGGCTCATATCCCCAGGCGTGGTCAATAAGAATCTCTGCATCTATCCCGAACTGTTTATAAAGCCAGTCCTCATCCTCCAGAGACATCCTTGCCACATCACCCATCGTCTTAATTCCATGCTTTTCAAGCTGCCTTGCAGTACCGGGCCCAACCCTCCAGAAATCAGTCATTGGTGTATGATTCCAAAGCATTTTTCTATAGTCAATAACACTCAGTTCTGCAATCCTTACTCCATTCTTATCTGCCT
Source organism: uncultured Eubacterium sp. (assembly GCA_945939115.1). Lineage (GTDB taxonomy): Bacteria > Bacillota > Clostridia > Lachnospirales > Lachnospiraceae > Lachnospira. The sequence goes on along the minus strand of CAMEVC010000033.1, from coordinate 5,063 downwards.
GAATATGCTTTGCCACTATATCCATTGCTATCTTGCACAGATAAAGATTAGGTGCAATTCCAGCGGTGGCGGTAATTCCTGTTTCCTTAAGGACTTCCTCAATGACCATGGCAGTAAGCTGCCTTGCCGTCATATTATACATTTGCATATATTCTGTCGCATCGATAAACACCTCATCTATACTGTATACAGATATGTCATCCTGACTGAAATACTTAAGATATATCGAATATATTCTTGAGGAATATTCTATATATAAACCCATTCTTGGAACAGCAGTAATATATTCAAGTTTCTTTCCCGTCTGTTCCAGAACCTCCTTTGCCTTCTGTTCTACCTCAAACAGACGGCTTCGCCCCGACAAACCATATTTCTTAAGAGAAGGTGTAACAGCAAGGCATATTGTCTTAGATGTTCTCGATTCATCTGCCACAACAAGATTGGTAGTGAGTGGGTCAAGCTTCCGCTCAACACATTCAACGCTGGCATAGAATGATTTCAGGTCAATTGCAATATATACTCTCTCCATACCTGTCCTTTCCCTCCCTATTATTATCTGCACAAGGTATGTGCAAAAAGACACACCAGTCTTAACCAGTGTGTCCTGATATATTATTCTAATAATTCTAACCAAGTTTCATCGCTATATTCATCTCCATGAATACTTTCCCATCGCTAAGGTGCAATGGTATTGATATATTCTTGGTATACATAGTGTCAACCTTACCTGTTCCTCTTCCAACCGTCGGAGGAGTGATATCAATTCCAATATCCTTCGTAGAGAATATGGTAGATGCATTACCCATTATCATGTTGCCCAGCTCACTTATTGCACTTGTTGCCATCTCATCAAGCTCTTCTACCGGCATTCCCATCATCATAAGCGAGGCTGCTTTACAGGCATTCTCTACTGCCATTGACAATATTACCTGACCACGCATCTGACCTGTCACACCAATAAGTATTATGACAGTATCCTCTGTGAATTCTACCGGCTTGACATATGGCTTTCCAACTTTAAGTTCTATCTGGCAGGCGTCTCTAACTATGGCAATTGCTGCCTCCAGAAAAGGATTAATACAATCAACATTCATCTCAGCCATACTTTGACCTCCTTTATCAGCCTGTTATCTGTATCTTAACCAATTATCTGTTTCATAATCTCAACAGGAACATAATAGCTTACTCCCAGAGGATTAATTATGATTCCTGATGCTCCCAATTCTTTGACTGACTTTAACAGTTCCTTATAATTATAAAGCATATTTTCTGTCTTACCGGCATAACACTTTTCCATCTCAATTCCGTCTGTAAATACAGGAAGTGCAAGTACCTGCTCGCCTTCAGTATGCTTTACCTTGTCTGATATATCCACATATGGATGTGATATTGAGACAATATCATCTGATTCTTCCTTCGTACATGGCACCATATAGTCTGCGTTGCGAATTGCTATCTTAAGTTCTGATTCCTTAGTGCCTAGAAATGCTGCCTTATCCGCAGTATTACCCGGCTTTCTGAATTCCTGAAAGAACTGGATAAGTGCACTCTGAAGACCAGGATTAGTCACGAAATCATCCACTATGAGCTGATCGTATGTAGCAATCTCTTCTCTTGGAACTACAAGCATATTATCCTTACCGTCAATAAACCTTATATTCTTATATCCATTACGGTACATATGAGCCATCTCATATCTGAAGGACTCCTTGTCTTCAATTCCGAATGTGACCTCATAACCATATTTCTTAAGCTGTTCTTCTACTCTGGCATGATTCGTGTAATCGTATAACACAACCAGATCTTCATCTAACATATACGGATATCCTGTGCTGTCACAATAAACTGTCCATAAATGTTCCATGTTCATAAGCTTTTCTACAACAATTCCGCGGTATATTTCTTTAAGCTTGCTAAAATAACCTATATCATTATCACTCTTTTTCTCTTCTGCCTTGCTTATAAGTTCCGGTATAACCTTAGTGATAACCTCTATTCCATCTGCCATTGGCAGGCCTTTAATATACTCACAGCCCTTGTCATCATCTTTAAAAATATGTCTTATTATATCCTGTGCTTTAATAGAATCCATTATTATCTCCAATCCGTTTCTAGATATATCTGCTATTTATAGCATATCACACTCTATTCCCGCTTTCAACAAAGTTAATTGATTTCCAGTTCTGCTTTAATGCTGCTCTTATTGTATCTGAATCACATTTATTTTGCAGAAGAATCATTGTAAGAATCCTCGCCTTAGTCGGTGAATATGCAGTATAATATATATTCTCGCCGTAATCCTTCATCTTATTATTCTTAAGCGTATCCTCGCTGCAGGTAATTACAACTGATCCTGCATTGCTTTGAGAAATAACCTCTTCTGTATCCGGCGAAACGCTTGCATCAGAAGTTGACGAAACCACTATTGTTCCATCATTGATATATAATGATTTAGACAATTTGTTACTGTCACTTCCCACATAATCATATATAATATCAACTGACGGAAGGTCCTTCACATCTGAAATATCAAATACATATCCACTATTACTGTTAACAATCATATCCTCCGGCTTTTCTAAATTACTGCCGTTAATATACTCTTTAGCCCTGGCAACCTTATCCTTTGGTTCTGCTTCACTGTAATCATGGGGTATAATTATAAGTGGTTTTTTGTCTTGCACTGTCAACGAAAGGAAAAATGACATATCATCCACATAAGTTTTATCCTGAATAAGAATAACACCTTTCACAGAGTCCTTACTCATCTTGTCGTTAATCTCTCTGGCAATGCTTACCATATTCTTTGATGAATAGTCTTCAACCTTATCGGTTCCAAATACATATATATCTGTGGTATTATCCTGTTGATTCTTATTATCCTCAGTGTCTTTAGATGTATCTTCTTTAGCAGTGTCTGACTCAGTCTGACCCTCTCTTGTCTCATCCTCATCCAAAATATATTTCATTGGATTCTTAGTCATTTCACTACATCCTGTGACGGCTGCCGCTGCTGTCATAAAAAGCATTGCAGCCACACAACATTTTTTATTAATCATAGTCTAGTCCTCACATCCGGTTCCTTACGGATATCCACACAATAACAACTATCAGATGATAGTAAGAATTCCAAGTGACTTAAGGAGCAGCAGGAATAAAAGTATAGGTGCAATCCACTTTACCATCACAGTATACAGTCTCTTACGTCCCATCTTTTCTCCGTTCTTCTCAACCTCTTCAATAATAGTCTTAGGCTTTAATATCCATCCTATAAGAATACATGTTCCTATAGATACTACCGGCATAAGCACATTATTGCTGATATAATCCATAATATCAAGAATCTGCGCATGAACTCCGTTAGGAAGCTTGAATTCAAAGTAAAGTATATTATAGCCAAGGCACACAACAACTGCGGCAATAAGACCAACAATGCCCTCTATAGTCGTGGCTTTATTCCTGCTGACATGGAATTCATCCATAAAGCTTGCAACTATTGCCTCCATAATGGAAACCGCACTTGTGAGTGCCGCAAAGAATACCATTGCAAAGAATAACGCGCCAATAATATTACCTGCAAATCCCATAGAGTCAAATACCTTAGGAAGTGAGACAAACATAAGGCTCGGTCCTGAAGCAGCCATTCCATCTCTTCCCATAAATACAAAAACAGCCGGAATAATCATTACGCCTGCCAGAAAAGCAACTAAAGTATCAAATATTTCAATCTGGTTAATTGATTTGCCGAGATTTGCATCATCACCTACATATGAACCATAGGCAATCATAATACCCATGGCAACACTTAAGCTGTAGAAAAGCTGTCCCATTGCATCCATGAGAACTGTACAGAACTGTTTCACGGTTACTCCCTTCATATCAGGGACAACATAAGCTTTCATTCCTTCTAATCCGGTTCTTGTAACTCCGGATGCATCTGTGAATGACAATGTCAGCGAATATATTGAAATACCTATTACAAGAATAATGAGCAGTGGCATTATTACCTTCGATGATGACTCAATACCTTTATTGACTCCACGGAAAATAATAAATGCAACAACCATCGTAAAAATTACCATCATAATAATTGGTTCCACATTCTCTGTAATAAATCCTGTAAAATATCCATCCTGTGCTGCGGCATGACCGTTGCCTGTAAGGTACACTAAGAAATACTTAAGCACCCATCCACCGATAGTAACATAGTAAGGAAAAATCATTACAGGAACAATACATGCAATAATTCCAAGAGGCTTCCACCTCTTCTTTAACTTACTGTACGCAGTAAGCGGACTCTGCTTTGTCTTACGTCCTATGGCAACCTCTGTTGTAAGAAGAGTAAATCCAAATGTCAACGCTAATACAATGTATATTACAAGGAATAATCCTCCGCCATCTTTAGCTGCAAGATATGGAAATCTCCATATGTTTCCCAGTCCTACGGCACTACCCGCTGCCGCCAGAACAAATCCAATAGATCCTTTAAATGAATTACGTTTCTCGTTCATTTCATAACCGTCCCTTTTTAAAAAATATACTATAAAATTATACCCAATAATACAATAACGGTCAACCAGATAAAAATTAAACGCTCCATCCTATGTACCTTTACTTTTAAAAGACCGCTAACCACGGTCTTTTTGTTTTCTGATGTATACTGCCAGCTTTGGTGACCATGGAAGAAGGACTTCCAGAAATGAGCGGTCTTTATCATCCATATGTACGGTTGAGACGATTTGGAATGGTTTTGTTGAACGCCCCTCCAAAAATGGTGTATCGTTCAACTAAATTCATAAAAAATGCCACAGAAGATGTGGAGAAGAACAAAGAAAAATATGCAGTAAATGCATGGAAAAAAATCAAAACAAAAGATAACTTCGGAGAGTTCCAGAGTTTCATATCAGATAGAGGTCTTGATATAGAAATGCTTGAGATTGTCTATACAAAAGACGAGTGTGTAAAAGCATATTGCAATTGGGCTGTCGGAAGAGAAGTGAGTTTGTAGAATCATGACCACCCGTCAAACGGGTGGTTTGCTCGCCCCTATAAGGGGCAGTTAC
>CAMEVC010000032.1 GCA_945939115.1 uncultured Eubacterium sp. | reverse complement strand
TAGTGTTAAGATGCATAACCGATTTTTCTTCGCCAAAATCATAAACACTTCCATCCTCATAATATTTTGCATATTCCAACCAGTCTATATCTTTTATATCATCCTTAAATGAAACCGTATATTTACTTTTATTTGTTATTTTATAATTCTTGTTACTCTGCAAACCTTCCTTTTTTAATGCAGGTTCTGTGCTTTCCTCTACAACGGCACCAGCTTTATACATTTCATATGGATATGTTATATCCGCCTTGAAATCTTCACTGTTATCTCCAATTACACTTATTACTTCATGCTGATTAGTGTTAAGATGCATAACCGATTTTTCTTCGCCAAAATCATAAACACTTCCATCTTCATAATACTTTGCATATTCCAACCAGTCTGTATCTCTTACATTATCTCTAAATGTAACTGTATATTTACTCTTATTTATTACCTTATAATTTTTGTCATTTACTAAATCAACCTTTTTCAAAGCTGGTTCAGTGCTTTCCTCTATAGTCACCCCAGCTTTATACATCTCATATGGATATGTTATCTCTGCCTTAAAATCTTCACTATCATCTCCAATTACACTTATTACTTCATGCTGATTAGCACTAAGACTCATAACTGATTTTTCTGTTCCATAATCATAAACACTTCCATCCTCATAATATTTCGCATATTCCAACCAGTTAATACTTCCAATGTTATCCTTATAAATTGTATTATATTTACTTGAATTAGTTATTATATAATTTTTCCCTTTATAAACTGTATAATGAAATAATGCAGAATCTTCATTTGTTGTGATTAAAACATTATCATATACCTTAGCCGGTATTCTTAATACTGTCTTCTCTTCACTTACAGAAGTTATAAATATACAACTATTTGAATTGACATACTGTTCTTTTTCAATATAGCCAAAATTGCTCTGGCTTCCCAATTCTGCATACTCACATATATTTTCTGATGATGTAGAAATATAAAATCCTAAATCACCATTATTGGTAACTGCAACATTTTCTCCCTTGCTTAATGTTATTTCATAATAATCACCATTTAATTTTCCTGCTACTTCTTCCCCCTGTGTACTTTTTTCTCTGGCTAAACTATCAAAAGCTTCGTTCTGTTCATCAAACATTGACTGTATCTTATCAAGAACATCTCCCAGATTTTCAGTTGTTTCCTCATTAGTACTCTTCTCACTATTATCCCGCAGTACAGTATCTGCCCACGTAGTAATCCCTGGTGCACTCATGACAACAACTATTACTAATAATATGCTTATGCACCTTTTTATCAATTTGTGTTTTTTTATCATTTTTCCCTTGTATGATAATTAGGAAGTTAATTATCACACGTTTCCTTTCTTTTAATATCGTGGTTCAATACAATTCAGATACTATGGACTTTTGATTTTTTCCTGTAGCTTGACTACTCAACTGGAGTGTATTGCCGCTACCTTTATCTGAATTGTTTATCAGCTGGATGTTGCCGGAGTGTTTTTCACTCAGAGTACTTATTTCTATCAAGTCTACGATGATAATCGATGGTGGACATCATGGTATCAGACTTTAGGAAAGGGAGGTACAACCTCATGAAAATTTACGTAGGCATTGATATTGCCAAACTTAACCATTTCGCCGCTGCGATTTCTTCCGACGGTGAAATAATCATTGAGCCGTTCAAATTCACAAACGACGCTGATGGCTTCCAACTGCTGGTCTCTAAACTCGAATCATTCGACAAGAACAGCATCATCATCGGTCTTGAGTCGACGGCACACTACGGTGACAACCTTGTTCGATACCTTGTTGCTGAGTTTTACCAAGTGTGTGTGTTGAACCCCATCAAAACCTGTCAGATGCGTAAAAATAACATTCGCAAAACTAAGACAGATAAGGTCGACACATATGTGATTGCTAAAACTCTTATGATGCAGGATGACCTCAGATTTATCAGTTTCTTTGATCTCGATATGATGGATCTTAAGGCCTTGGGGCGCTTTCGACAGAAAACTATAAAACAGCGAACCCGCTTGAAAATCCAACTGACAACCTATGTTGATCAGGTATTTCCGGAAATTCAATACTTCTTTAAATCCGGTCTGCATCAGAACGCTGTCTATGCTTTGTTAAAAGAAGCACCTTCTCCAAAAGAGATTGCTTCCATGCATATGACTCATCTGGCAAATCTGCTCAAAGTGAACTCGCACGGACACTTTACCAAAGAGCAGGCCAAAGAATTAAGAGTTCTGGCACAGAAGTCTGTCGGTGCTAACGACAGCGCTATATCTATTCAGATAACTCAAACCATTCAACAAATCGAGTTACTGGATAGCCAATTAGAAAAGATTGAAGCTGAGATGACGGATATCATGAAATACAACGAGTCTGTCATCATGACCATTCCTGGTATCGGATATATCAATGGTGGAATGATTCTTGGTGAAATAGGTGATATTCACCGTTTCTCCAATCCAAACAAGCTGCTTGCTTTTGCAGGTCTGGATCCTTCTGTTTATCAGTCTGGTAACTTTCAGGCTAAGACAACAAGGATGTCCAAACGTGGCTCTCGTGTTTTACGATATGCCCTTGTAAATGCAGCTTGGAACGTTGTCAGAAACAACGCAACCTTCAAGGCTTATTATGATGCCAAGAGGGCTGAAGGCCGGTCTCACTACAATGCACTTGGGCACTGTGCCGGCAAGCTTGTCAGAGTCATCTGGAAGATGCTCACTGACGAAGTAGAATTTAACCTCGAGTAAGAGGTCTGTATACCAATATCGATAGATTTTGAAAAAGCACCCTAAGGGAGCTCTATTAAAGTTACCCTTTTTTACCACCGATATGAAAAAGAAATTTTTTGCTAATTTATGGTTGACTTTTCATAGCTGGTCTCCGTAAAAATATATTTTTTATTATAATCATACTATCACTTAATCAGTCATAAAACAACACTTCATTCTAAATAATGCTTAACATAAATACAGGGACATATCATCAATAATGATTAATACATCCCTGCATTTACTTATTTAATATTTAGTTAATATTAGCAATTCCCAGAATATCCTTCTGAATTGCCTCCATATCAAGGACTGTTATCTGAGTTGCGCCTTCTGTAAGTAAAGCTGCCTCTTTATATGCTCCTGTAAGCTCATCTCCAATTCCAAGGATGCTTTTCTGGATTGCTTCCATGTCAAGTACATCGATTACACCGTTTCCGTCTGTGTCGCCTTTAACAACAACTGTAACTGTGTCTACAACTTTGTTATCCTTTATTAACTCAACAACACAGCCTGTTCCTACTGCAGCATCAGCAGCAAGTTCTTCTCCCTCAGCACTCTTAACTGTGATATTAGTACCGAAACCTGTCTTGAATAAGCCTGCCTTAAGTGCCGGCTTAACTCCTGTAAGTAACTGAGTTCCTGATGAATTCTTATTGACACTGTAACCAAGATTATTATTCTTTACAATCTCAGCGATTGTATCTGATGAATCATCTGGTGTATCCGGAACATCTGGCGTATCTGGTGTTGATGATTTTTCTGGAGTAAATACCATGTAAAAGAGATTCATAGGATTATCCTTTGTTAGCACTACCTTTCCTGGCTCAATATCAACAATTAATACACCATTAGTGTCAGTTACCTTCTTAGTTCCATTAACTTTAATGCTCTTACCACTCTCAGCAAACACAAGTGTAAGTTTTCCTTTTGATGTTGCGGTAAATTTAATATTAGTCTTAGATTCTAACTTAAGGCTCTTTGTAAATTCTATACCATTATATGATAATTTTTTATTAGCCATATTTGTATCGCCTGAAAATGTATAGAATGTACTTGTCAAACCATCTTTTGTAAAATTATGAACATATGAATCTGATGATGGTATGTCTGGTGTATCCGGTTTTTCAGGCTCTTGTCCTTTAATCGGAATAACTGCTGTTTCTTCATTACCACATACTTTACATGTACGGCTCTTAAGACCAGTCTCTGTTTCAGTTGCTTCCTTAACCACACTCCAGTCGCCATATGTGTGGTCTGTCTTAGGAATTGCTTCCGTGTATGTCTTTCTATCACATATTCCCTTTGTAGATGTACATGTATATGTAATAGTTCCTTCTTCTTTACATGTTGCCTTCTTAGTAACAGTCTTTACATAATTGTGATAATGCGCATTCGGATCGCTTGATACAATATCAATTGAATTAACTGTTATCTCCTTAAATGTTCCTGGCTTCATTGTCTTTCCATCACCTGGCTGGAAATTCATTGGCTGAATCATATATGTTCCCGCCGGAAGGTCTGTAACTGTACCGCTTCCCTTAAGGAAACACTCTCCTGCCGCATTAACTAATACACCAGTCTTAGCATCTGAATCATCTGCATATTTAATAGTAATATCAACTGTTCCACCTACTGTAAATGCGTATACTGTCTTACTTACCTTGTCTGGTGTTAATGTTGCAGGTAATGAAGTAACATTTACTGGTGTTACATTACTTGGAACATATGAAATCTGTGACTCTGTTATCTGATCTGCTGTAACAACATTTTCCTTTAAAACACCTGTACGGGCAGCTATTACTTTTCTTGCTTCTGTTATACTTGTCTGTAATTCATAATCTCCTGTTGGGATATATGAAAGCTTAGAATCAATATCAAACTTGCTGTAATCAATATTACGTGCTGTAAACTTACAGTTGTTAGCCACTGTATCTGTCTTATTAGCAACAACTGTTCCACCCATCTCATTAATGCAGCTTGAGAATGAATCGCCAAAACTCTTAATAGCACCTGAATCCACTCTCTGAGGGCTCTTACACATATAGAACAGATTGTATTCAGAATAAATGTATGCGTTAGCTCTTACATTCATTGCATAATCTGTCTGTCCCTCAAATATATTATTGTACATATGTACATTAGCATTACGTGTTAATGGACCTCTCGCCTTACATAACTTCCAGTAATTGTGATGATAAGTAAGATTGTACTGTAAGCTTGAATCTGCTGAGCCTACAAGGTTAGTCTTATGGCAGCCTTCAAAGTAATTATAACTACATGTAAAATACTGTCCACGCTTAAAATCTACTGAGCCATCGCCTTCGCCCTTATCTGACTCTGCCGGATTAGAAACATCTGGGCAGTAGAACTCATTATTATGTATCCAGCATCTCTCAACACTTGCTGAAAGTTCTGAATTAACATTTGATGATGCCTGAACACCTTCCATACCAATAGCATCTTCTGGTGTATTGATAAACGTAAGGTTGCGGACTTCAAAGCTCTTTCCCAAATCAGGCTTAGCACTCTCTGCCATGTAATGGAATCCCCAGCCATCAATAGTTGCATCTGTTCCAACACCTTCAAGAGTTATATCCTTACCAGACTTAATTCTCGCCATGTGTCCGTTATCACCAACTGAACCACCAAAATCATCGCCATTATACTGTGTAAGACCATCAATAAGTCCTGTTGAGGCATTATATGTTCCCTTTTTATATAATCCACTGTCACTTACTGTTCCGATAAAGCGGACAACTAAAGGAATATTATTCTCTGCAAGCTTCTGGATAATACCCTGATTAGTGTTAGCCTTGGCATATATTGTCTTACCTTTTGAAACTTTCTTGCATTCACCCTCGTGGCCTTTTTCTCCACACTCTTTACCTACAGAATTAAGAATATTACCAATACCCTTAACAGTTATCCCGCCATAGCTGAGTGTTACTGTATTCTTGTTCTCATCAGTTACATAAAGAACAATTGCGTTGTCCTTTAATGTTCCGTCATCATTATATGCACCTACTCCGTCTGTATAATTAAAATGTGCATATCCCGAACGGTCCTGTTCAGTTACATTAATTCCACTCTTAGTAACTGTTCCATTCTTGGTTGTTACTGTTAATGTGTATGTACCTGCTTTAACACCTGGAATATCAATTCTTACACCTCCGTTGTAATCCCTTACAAGATATGTAAAGTCATCCCCAGTAAGTGTTCCTGATATTGTTCCACTATACGAAACGGCTGTTACATCAGCATCTTTTATGCCAGAAATTGTGGCATAAAGTGTTTCATTAGCTCCCCCAACTGTCGCAAAGCTTGCTGCTGATGCGGCATGAATTGTACCTGGTACTGCAATTGATAAATTACTTACAATAAGCAGTCCTGCAAGCGCTTTTGCAAAAACTTTTTTCATTTTCTGCTTCATTTTTCCTCTTGTATGATTAATTAGAAGCTATTAATCATACTATCCTTTCATTTTTCTATATACATGGTTTAATACAATTCAGATACTATGGACTTTTGATTTTTCCCTGTAGTTTGACTACTCTGCTGGAGTGTATTGCCGCTACCTTTATCTGAATTGTTTATCAGCTGGATGTTGCCGGAGTGTTTTTCACTCAGAGTACTTATTTCTATCAAGTCTACAATGATAATCGATGGTGGACATCATGGTATCAGACTTTATGAAAGGGAGGTACAACCTCATGAAAATTTTTGTAGGCATTGATATTGCCAAACTCAACCATTTCGCCGCTGCGATTTCTTCCGACGGTGAAATAATTCTTGAGCCGTTCAAATTCACAAACGACGCTGATGGCTTCCAACTGCTGATCTCTAAGCTCGAATCATTCGACAAGAACAGCATCATCATCGGTCTTGAGTCAACGGCACACTACGGTGACAACCTTGTTCGATACCTTGTTACTGAGTTTTACCAAGTGTGTGTGTTGAACCCCATCAAAACCTGTCAGATGCGAAAGAATAACATTCGCAAAACTAAGACAGATAAGGTCGACACATATGTGATTGCTAAAACTCTTATGATGCAGGATGACCTCAGATTTATCAGTTTCTTTGATCTCGATATGATGGATCTTAAGGCCTTGGGGCGCTTTCGACAGAAAACTATAAAACAGCGAACCCGCTTGAAAATCCAACTGACAACCTATGTTGATCAGGTATTTCCGGAAATTCAATACTTCTTTAAATCCGGTCTGCATCAGAACGCTGTCTATGCTTTGTTAAAAGAAGCACCTTCTCCAAAAGAGATTGCTTCCATGCATATGACTCATCTGGCAAATCTGCTCAAAGTGAACTCGCACGGACACTTTACCAAAGAGCAGGCCAAAGAATTAAGAGTTCTGGCACAGAAGTCTGTCGGTGCTAACGACAGCGCTATATCTATTCAGATAACTCAAACCATTCAACAAATCGAGTTACTGGATAGCCAATTAGAAAAGATTGAAGCTGAGATGACGGATATCATGAAATACAACGAGTCTGTCATCATGACCATTCCTGGTATCGGATATATCAATGGTGGAATGATTCTTGGTGAAATTGGTGATATTCACCGTTTCTCCAATCCCAGTAAGCTGCTTGCATTTGCCGGTTTGGATCCATCTGTCTACCAGTCTGGTAACTTCCAGGCTAAAACAACTCGTATGTCCAAACGTGGCTCCCGCGTATTAAGATACGCTCTTGTCAATGCAGCTTGGAACGTTGTTAGAAACAACGCAACCTTCAAGGCTTATTATGATGCCAAGAGGGCTGAAGGCCGGTCTCACTACAATGCACTTGGGCACTGTGCCGGCAAGCTTGTCAGAGTCATCTGGAAGATGCTCACTGACAATGTAGAATTTAACCTCGAGTAAGAGGTCTGTATATCAATCAATAGTAGATTTTGAAAAAGGGCTTTCCGAGAGCTTTGTTAAAGTTACCCATTTTTACCATAAAAAGAATTTTGAAATTTCCAGCTAATTTATGCTTGACTTTTCATAGCTGGTCTCCTTTACCTCATACAGTATACATGTTTTTGTGCATATCGAACATGAAAACTGATAAAATTAAGATTCATATTAACATTTTTATACAAAGAATTCAATCGTTTATTTTATATTCTGATTAATAATTTATACCAAAAACAAGGATATACCATCTTTGAAAGAATGATATATCCCTGTTATCGCTTATCTAATATTTAATTAATCTTCTGAATTCCCAGAATATCTTTCTGAATTGCCTCCATATCAAGCACCGTGATATCATCACCATCTGTTAATGAAGCAGCTTCTTTATATGCACCTGATAACTTATCTCCAATTCCAAGGATTGACTTTTGGATTGCTTCCATGTCAAGGACGTCTATTGTCCCAGTTCCATCAGCATCTCCTTTTATCACAATAAAAGAAGTTTCTAATATACTATTATCTTTCTTATATTGTAATATACAGCCTGTCTTAAGTAACTCTTTGCCATGCATTACAATACTATTAGAATCAAGTACACTAATTTCATCACATAAATTTTTATATAAATTTTGTAAATCATAAACATTTTTATTTCTGATTGCATTTACATAGGGTTCAACAACTCTAACTGTACATATTGCACTTTTTCCATTAGCAGTTGTTACTGTAACAACTGCTTTTCCGGTCTTTTTAGCAGTTATTATACCATTACTATCAACCATTACCACATCATTATTATCACTACTCCAGCTTAATATTTTTGATTCCGTTGTATTATATGGAAATATCTCTGCTTTTAGTTCCGTACTATTTCCTTCTTTTAAAACAATATCACTTTGGCTAATATTTATATCTAATAATGGAATATTTCCATCTTTGTCTCCTAATGCTATTTTTTGTTTTTTTATAGTTCCATCATAAAAGTTCCATTGTACTGTTACATATTCCGCATTACCAATATCATGTCCATCAACAATAAACTTACCATTATTACCAGTATTTATTTTGACACCATCAATGTACATATCTGCTATATCAGCAGTTGCACCCTTCATATATAATCTTCCATCAATATTAACAGCTTCATCAACTCTAAGTGGCATTTCTGGACAAAAATCTGAACTAAATGACATCATCTCTGAAAATGTGTTACTTCCCAATATACTTACTTCGCCATGTCTATATGAAGTTATATATCCATATGTCATATATCGTCCATATAGAGCTGCTGCCTTTATATTTGATACTTTTAATCCACCCAGTACATATATATTCCCTGTAACAACAACATTAGATAATGTTACTATAGCCTCTGGACCTACATATACATCTCCATTAATTGTTGTATTATAAACTGATGTATTCTTGTTATATACAATTACATCTGATAATGGAATTATGTTTTCATAACGGTTATCAATATAAACTTCAAAATCTCCTGCTGATAAGTCTGCTTTTTCTTCATAAAAATCATATACATTACTATTATGAATTTCTATTTGATTATCATATATATCCTCTGCTTTTATCCAACTTATTTTCCATATTCCACTTTCACTTGTCTCTTTTATTTCTATTTTTCCTTCATAATATCCTGTAATATTATTATATGTTAATACCATAGACTCTGTATTCTTTGTCTGTGGTCTCTGATAGAACATAAACACATGCTTTATCTCTGCTTCATCTGTTATTCTTATACTTACCTTTACACTATCCCCTATTTTGACCTGCTTTTTATCTACTTTTAACGATTGAACATTTATTACTGGTGCACATATATCTGTAGCATATACATATGTTGGCACAATATTAATAATCATTGTTAATACTATTAAAAATGTCATAATAATGCTTGCAATTCTCTTAATCAAATAACGCATATAAACCACTCCTCATTCTTTAGTACTTTTAATATATTAGTTTAATATTAACACTATTTTTATTTTATAGCAATAATACCTAAACCCTTTTAGAAAGCAGGAGCATGCTACCGAAAAAGTAACATGCTCCTGCTATTTGTGTATATCTATATTATGGACTGGTATTTCCACCTATTGCTTAGTTAATCTTCTGTATTCCCAGAATATCCTTCTGAATTGCCTCCATATCAAGCACGGTAATATCATCACCGTCTGTTAATGAAGCAGCTTCTTTATATGCACCTGATAACTTATCTCCAATTCCAAGAATTGACTTTTGGATTGCTTCCATGTCAAGGACATCTATTGAACCGTTTCCATCTGTGTCGCCTTTAACAACAACTGTAGCTGTATCAACTATCCTTTTATCCTGTATCAGTTCTACAACACAGCCTGTTCCAACAGCAGCGTCAGCAGCAAGCTCTGTTCCATCAGCACTCTTAACTGTAATATTTGTGCCAAAACCAGTCTTGAATGTGTCTGCTTTAAATGCTGGCTTCACTCCTGTAAGCAACTGTGTTCCTGATGAATTCTTGTTCACAGTGTATCCAAGGTTGTTATTCTTTACAACATCTGCTATGGTGTCTGAATCAATTGTCAATGCCGTGCTACGGACTACATTACCTAAGGCGTCCTTGACATTTACATATAATTGTTTATTTTCATTTTCAGCTATATCCCATACATAAGTCTTAGAACTTGAATAATCCCGTAATACTGTCCATGAATCATCTACTGGATTATACATTATAAACTGGAATGTATAACGCGATGCGCCTCCCTCTGCCGTTACACTTACTATGACTTTTTTATTATCCTTATCATTATTATCAACCACTAAAGAAACTTTCATCTCTTCAGGGCAAAATACATATGTGTGTCCTTCTTTCAGGACCAAGCTATCTTTGTCATCGTATGTAATATTGCTTGTTTCATCTTTCCATCTGCCATTAAAAATTGACGTTTTTATTCCATCTGCGAAATCACTAGACATTTTATTAGGTAATTTTATCTTAGCAACTGCATTATAATAAGAACGACCTAAGATTCCACCACTTTCAACATTACTAGTATCAAATGAACTTATATCCAATTCATGCATATTATTACATTGACTGAACATTAAATTCATATTCGTAACCTTACTTGTATCGAACGAACTTATATTCAATTCTCTTAAATTAGAACAGTTATAAAACATCTTCTCCATATTAGTCACATTACTTGTATTAAAATTCGATAAATTCAAGCTTTCTAAACATGAATATCCTGAAAACATTTCATTCATATATTTTACACTGCTTGTATCAAAACCGCTAATATTAAGTGTTTTTAATACTTTATTATCTGCAAACATCCCAGACATATCTGTAACACCAGCCGTATCAAAGTTACTTAAATCCAGACTTTCACAGCCAATATTACGAAACATTATTTTCATCTTAGTTACATTACTCGTATTGAAATTACTGATATCAAGTGATGTCAATGACTTACACCCATCAAACATGCTGCTCATATCTATTACTTTATCAGTAATAAAGTTACTTACATTTAAGTTTTTTAATAAACTACATGTACTAAACATACTCGACATATATGTAACATTGCTTGTATTGAAGTTACTTACATCAATATTTTCTAATGAACTACATGCACTAAACATATGTCCCATATCTGTAACATTATTTGTGTTGAAATTACTCACATCAAGTGTCTTTAATTTTCCACAATTACAAAACATATATCCCATATCAGTAACTTTACTTGTATCAAATTTAGATACATCCAAATTATCTATATTCCAACACCCAAAGAACATTCTCTGCATTTTAGTAACCTGTGAAGTATTAAAGCCCCCTACATCAAGTGTTTCCAAGCTGTTACAATACTCAAACATTTTATTCATACTTTCTACATTGCTTGTATCAAAACCACTTATATCAAGTTCTTTTAATCCCATATTTCTATAAAACATGGAACCCATATCCTTAACTTTGCTTGTATTAAAATTAGATACATCTAGCCTCTCAACTTTTCTGCATTCACCAAACATATTTCTCATATCAGTTACATTAGATGTATCAAATTTGCTGACATCAATATTTTCTAATAATGAACAGCTGTAAAACATATCTGACATATCAGTAACACTGGATGTATCAAATTTGCTGACATCAATGCTTTCTAATAATGAACAACCATAAAACATTTGACTCATATTCTTCACTTTATTTGTATTAAAATTAGAAACATCTAATTTTTGTAATGCTTTACAAGTATGAAACATCCACTTCATACTTTCTACATTTCCTGTATCAAAACTGCTAACATCTAATTCTGTTAAAGAAAAACAATCATGAAACATATATGTCATATTTGTAACCTGACTTGTGTTAAATCCACTTAAATCAATTTTTGTTAGTGCCCGACACTTTTCGAACATTCCAATCATACTAACCACATTACTCGTATCAAGATTCTGCAACCCTTCAATTTCGGTCAGAGTTACCATTTCTCCAAATAATCCGTCAAGAGAAGTCTGTGGTTCAAATGTAATCTTTCCATTTAACACGATTTTATTAATATTTCTAAGTTCACTCCAAGGACGGCTCTTCTCGCAGCTTTCTCCAACACCTCCACCTACAGTAAGTATTCCATTATCATATGTCCATTCACAGGTTCCCCACTTACCTCTTCTAATCTGATTGTCTGCCTGAACTGCTATATCCTGCTCTGCCTGTACCGCTATCTGGTTTCCATCATTTTCAGTGGCTGATATACTAACCGCTGTCATTGGCATGCTTCCGGCTATCATAATTGTTGCTGACGCAAGAGCCATTCCCTTTTTTACTATCTTTCTCATTCAAAGATTCTCCCTTCATAGTCTTTAATTGTATCGTTCTCAATATGATTTGTAATTATAGCACTGACTTGTCCGTTAAAACCTTCTGCTTCCTCAAATGCATTTATTCTTACCTGAATTGTAATTTACCATTCTTGGTCTGGAACTGCAGACTAATCCGCACTATGCCATGCCTGTAAGAGCTTTGCTTTATGATGGGCTTGGTTATCTTAAGGAATGTAACGAATTCCGTAATATGCACAAGGCAGAGCATGACTTTGACTCTGATACTGGCTTTCTGTCCGGCATGAACAATTCGGACAAGATTCACCCTATAATCACGCTTATATTTTACTATGGAGAATCTCCATGGGATGGTCCTGTCACTTTATCTGGCATGATGACTGACATCCCTGAAGAACTGCGTCCTTTCTTTTCTGATTACAAGATAAATCTTGTTCAGATACTTGATTCAGTACACTATCAATTTTATAATGAAGATGTCAGATATATTTCATGAAGCAGATAATGGAGGTGAAACTGCCATGTGGAAATGTGTTGAAGAGATGGAAAATAAATGGGTTCAGAAAGGTGAACAGAAAGAACGCCAGACAGCGATTATCTCAATGATTGAATTAGGACTAACCAAAGAACAGATTCTTACTAAATACTCAGAGGAAGATTATTTAAAAGCTAAAGAATCTCTTAATAATAATTAATTCTTAAAACTGGCAGGAGCATGCTACCGAAAAGTAACATGCTCCTGTTTTTCATATACATTATTGTCTGGTGTCTCCACCTATTACTTAGTTAATCTTCTGAATTCCCAGAATATCTTTCTGGATTGCCTCCATATCAAGCACCGTGATATCATCACCATCTGTTAATGAAGCAGCTTCTTTATATGCACCTGATAACTTATCTCCAATTCCAAGGATTGACTTTTGGATTGCTTCCATGTCAAGGACATCTATTGAACCATTTCCGTCAACATCACCTTTTATTACTATGTCCAGTTCTTCCTTTGCAGTTCTGTTCTGCATAAGAACCAGCTTATAACCAGTACCGATCTTATTAGTAACTGCAGGTTCTTCTCCATCTGAATTCATTATAGTTATATTAGAACCCGTTAACTGATTATTGAGCTGTTCCATTGTTATCTCACGTTTTATACCTGAAAGATACTTCTTTCCAGTCTCATTGTTTTTATTTATAGAAATATCAGTACTATCTGTTATATATTTCTTCATATAATCCACATTCATAACAACTGGCTCGTAAAGTAATGCATATGTAGAGAATCTGTCTGTCTTAAATGTTAGTTTATTAGTAGACGCATTATATACAGCGTCTATTAAATCTACAATTCCCTCATGGTTTCTTGCAACTTTATAAGTCTTTCCATCTTCCTTGATATTATCTGCAAGTGATGTAGGGACATCAATTGATAATTCTATTTCAGAATTAAGTTCTCTTGTTCCTAAAAGTTTCTTACCTACAGTTTTTTCAATAGAAATATCCAGAAATGCTCCTATCTTCTTGTTACTGTCAGACTCTGTCTTTTTGATTTCTTTTTCTATTTTCTTTGTTTCTTCTTTACTTACGCTACTGTTTTCTACCTTCAGGCTTATACTTACTGACTCTCCGTTTTCTACCTGTGACTTTTCATCATCAGTTAATACACTATCAATTAATTCCTGCTCACTACCGGCTTTTATTTCTGATTCAACAGCATTTTCACCCGGTTCACTCTTGATAGACACATAGCTCTCTTCCTTATCACCTGTTACTTCAATCTTTTCTCCGCCTTTGATTGTATCTGTTGAATTAATTGTTGTTTTTGTTCCATTCTCGCCATCAATTACTTTTTCTTTTAATCTCAGTGAATTAATTGCATCGTTGAGTTTTTTTGCCATTATAAGTACTTTGCCCTGGCAGTCAGACTTCAGCCCTCTTTCAATGGATTTAATAATCTCATCTACCTGATCAAAACCGTCATACTGAATCCTATCCAGACATTCCGCTTTTTTAATTGCCTCATCAACTCTTGAATAGTCTGCATCATCATTTATTTCGAATTTTACATCTGAAAATCTTACATGCGTACTTTTTCTTCCTGCAAATAATCCGACATAAATATAATCTTTATCCAGTACATTAAATGCATCTTTTACATCAACGCTCTGTGTGTTGCTATATGTTCCATCTGCTGATGTATAAGTCATTGTGTATACATTTCCTGCCTTTTGAAGCTGTATATCAAATTCTGTAATATCGCCTACTGTATACTTTGCATCTATGCTTGATTCATTCACATTGCCAAGCATATAATCACAATCCTGATACTGTTCTCTTTCTTCCATTACTTTCTGTACTCTATCCATGCCTAAAGATAATAGATTAGTTCTATTGTCCTGTCTAAGTACATCAATATCCTCTTCATCACAGCCGAACTTATATGTATATCCAATTCCTATCCTGTAATCATGTGCTGGTACTTCTGCTGTTGCATTTGTTACATGCATTGCTCCAAACTGTAAAGAATTATTCCAGCCACTGGTCAATTCATAATTCTGGTCACTTACAAATACGCCAAATCCATTCTGGTCACTTTTATTAGACCAGTATAAAACCTTTGCATGAGCAGAAATAGTAAAATTACTTGTAGATTTCATCTTAGTGTAGGTTGAAACAACTCCATCTGCACCACCTCTGGCAATCTTACCGTCTTCAGAGTATATTGTAATCGTGCTGCCTGTGCTTAAATCTCCATCAATATAACTGTGAGTAGGTGTTGAATAATTACCTGCTATTGACTCTCTAACCCACCCTGCTCCTGATTCTTCAGAAACCGTAACTTTAGCATTTTCGTAATTGCCTTCTTCTCCAGCCATCTGGTCTGAGCGGACTGATTCGCCTTTTCTATGAGCAGTTATTCTGAATTCATATTCTTTACCAGCTTCAAGACCATATACAAATGCCTCTCCTTTATTAGAAACAGCTCCTATAGTCCAATCCGTATCAGATGTCCCTTTGTACTCAACTGTATATGAATAAGCCTCCTTAACCTCACTATACTCAACCTTAACTACCCCGTCACCAACATTATACGCTATAAATGGTTTTGGCGGTAACAGCGGGTACTGATAATCTAATACATCAGGCGAAGTATTTTCTTTTACTTCTCCTGTATATCTTACAGCCCTGATTCTGCACGTGTATTCATCTGAATGGTCAGCCTTATATCTTAATTGTCCATATCCTGACATAGCAGAACGCCTTGTCATATATTCGTTTCCATCACTGTCTATTAATGTAGCTTCAATGTAGTCAGCTCCATTCAATCCAATATCCATCTTGTATCTTACATATATATATTCTTCGTAACTATAAAAACTTGTTACTATTGGTGAATCAACTTCATCCCATGATTTACGGTCAGTCTCAACTGCAACCGGTGAATCAGTCTCAACTGCATCAATTCTGAAAATATTCATACATGCATCATAATCAGCATTTTTAGCAATATAATAGTCTCCAGGTTCAAGGTTATATACAACATTATATTTATAATCATTGTCATATACATATCTTTCAGAGCCTTCAACTAAGCTGTCATCTGAGGTTCTATAAACTGCATATCCGATGTATGTTCCATTCTGCACATAAAGATATGTAGATAACTTACAATATTTATCTGGTGATACAGTAAAATTTAATCTGTTGTTTGTAAAATTACTGCCAACCTTCAGCATTGTATTATAATAGTTATACGAACCATCTTCCATGTAGAAGCTTAAATTTCTGTCTTTTCTTATAATATCTGCTTCATCTGACTCAGCATCTACCCAGAAATACTTATCATCATCTACATAACATTTGCTGCCTGATAACCTTAATGAATTAGTACCAGCTGGCAGGCTGGGAATATATGTATATGTTGTCCCATTGTCTGTACTGCCTGCCTCTTCCGATTCTGTATCCTGTGCTTCTACTATATCATAATTAACTGGCAGATATGTAAAACACAATGCCAATACCATTATCGCACTAAGGACTTTCTTGATTTTAGATATAATCATATAAATTCCTCCTTGTAATTGTTAATTTATATGATTATATCATTATTTATATCTGTATTTACTTGTGCTTCCCCAAATGTATCTTATTATTCCTCAATTGCACATTTCTATCTCTTTAGTTATTCTTTCCTCAAGTTCCTGCATCATCATGTATGCTCTCTCTGGCTCATCCTGTGCAATATTCTTAATTACAAATAACTGGTCAGCTATATCATGCCTTATCTTGGCAAGCGAATCGCCCTGCTTCATAATGCTTTCAAGGTACTGTTTTTCATTATCAAGCTCGAGTTCTATTATCTGTCTCTCATGCTTATACATTTCGTTATGAACAATAAGCTCATTTATAAGCATTGCGACAAATGGCTGAAGACCTACTAGCACGCATACAACTATTCCTATAGTTGAATTGTCAATTCCATAATACATGTCTGACCGGTCTATAACAAAAGGCTCAAGCAGTGCAAATATACATATACTCGCTACAAGCGCAAGCCCTGATTTACCCGATGATATTGCATTAGTCTTCTTATATAACTTGTATACTATAGAGTAAACGATCAGCAGATATGGCACATTACACAGATATATTACTGTTACCATAATTGATGTTACATCATGCTGTTTTACTGGGAAAAGAGCCCATATCGCACTGGAACTTATAAATACAAGAAGTGTCATAAACCACGCAATTAAACATTTCAATATATTTTCTTTAACCATCAGCTTTGCGAGCAACAGCATAATAACATTATTAATAAGTACAAGTATCGCATCAACATTCGAAGCCATCACAGCAAAGAACTTTAAATAAGTAAACGGCAGCAGTACTATAAAGCTGATTGTTGTTGCCCTCAAAACACTCTTTTTGGGTGTAAGCAGCATAAAATACATTCCAATATTCATGAATGATATAACCAGATATATTACATAATTAATCCATGTAATCATATTTATACTGCCTCCTTTGTAACTAAATCTGTACTGACTTTGGCAATAAATGTAGCACGGAAAACATTCTTTTTTCTCATCACAGAATACTCTCCATCATATCTGTCGGCAATATCCTTCAATATAAGCATTCCATAGCCTTTGCGCTTTTCCCGTTTGTGTCCCGGATTAAATGCGTTTTCAACACTGACATGCATATAATTACCCTTAAGTGAGCAATTGACAGTAATGAATCTGTCTCTATCCACAAATTCATTTGCTTTTATTGCATTATTACACAGATTATTAAAAATACTGCAAAGATGTATATCATTAATGCCAAGTTCCTGTGGTAATTCTGCATTTACATCAAATGCAATATCAGCCTCTTTACACCTTCTTGCCGTCTGATTAAGTATTACATTAGTAATTGTATTTGCACAGTACTTCTTAATCTTCAGTTTCTTAAAATCATTGGTAATCTCATCTAACACTGTATTCATGACTGACATCTTATTCTCGCTGTCACTAATCTGACTTAAATGTTCATGATAATTATATAAGAACTCCCGATATTCCTTATAATTATCTGACAACTGCTGTTCCTGTTCATGAATAATCTCTATCTGGTGTCTTTTTGACTCAAGCTCATTAGCCTGCTGTACCTTTGGCATAAGACAGAATGCATAATTATACATAAGTAATGATACCAATGCTCCTGCAGTTACGAACATTCCTTCAACCAGCACATTATTATTATCTCTGTAATATTCAACAAAGCCTGTAAGAAGAAGTGGAAACATCATTGCTACTATTCTTAATACTGTCTCCATCTTTGAAAACACACATATTCTTATAACTGACCAGATATACACCAGCACAAACTGTACACTCGTATCTATCAGCAGATACATTCTGTAATTTGGGGCAAAAAATGCTGCACCATCAGCTATAAGACTTACAGCTACAACTATGGCTGTCATTCTTATTGCTTTCTGCCTTCCGTAATCTTTATGTATTATTCTCACCGCATAATAATACACTGCCTTAGTTAACAAAACCGTAACGGCCCAAAATCCTATGTCCATCATTCATTATCCCCCATAAATTCGAAGAACTCTTTTCGTAAATTATTATATATTCCTCTGCTTACCGGCAGCTGTGTATTATATATATTGTCAATAGTTACCTTTCTATTACCAAACTCCCTGATATAGTACATATTAACTATATAGCTTCTGTGGCATCTTTTAAAATATGATGGCAGTCCCTTTTCGACCTCATTAAGACTGTTAAAATTCCTTGTCACCTTATCTCTCATATGAATATTTATGTAATGACCATCACTTTCAATGTATGTTATATCTCTTAATTGAATCACTATAGTTCTTCCATTAGAATTAATGGTAATTATGTCTCTTTTTCTGTTGTCAATATCCTCCTGTATCTTTTCAAGCGTGCGTTCCATTGTGCCGACATCTACCGGTTTCTCAATAAAACCTGCAAGGTTAATCTTAGGAATAAATATCTCACTTACATACTCCTTAACATATCCAGTAATAAATACTATCTTAAGCTGCGGAAATATTGTAAACAGCTTACTTGCATAATCTATTCCATTCTCCTGTTCATTAAACTGAATATCCAGCAATATTACATCATAATGGTTACCACTGTCTGCAGCCGTAAAGAAATCATTAAACGATTCATATGCTTCTACAAAATCCACTATTTTAATATTAGCAAGAATCTTCTTTATAGCTTTTAAAGCTTCAACGTCATCATCAATTATCGCAATATCAAGCATATCCCCTCATATCTCCTTCGTATAACATTATTATATCTATTAATATATCACTACCCATGTAAAGTTAGCTACATTTTTCTTTATTAAACTAAAAAATGCTCCACGAAAAAGCCACCTGCCTTAGCAGCAAGTGGCTTTATGTCAGAATACTATTTTTCTTATATATTTCCCTTTGTTTGCCAATAATTCCCCATGCCATTAATACAATTCCAATAAATATTTCAATAAGTGCAAATATATCTACATTATCAGATGATAAACCCTGATACATTTTCAATATTTCATATATTTCTTCTTTCTTTGCCACATAAAATACTAAATCAAACAGCAAAGAAATTGTTGATATCACAGCCCCGGTTGCAATCATACCACCATACACTTTTCTGATTCTAACATGCTTCTTCTGAATATTTTGTATATGTTTTTCAGAAAACATAACTGCTCCTCTTACACTGGATATTTTTTCAAATTATACCATTAACTTATTAAACAAATTCATTTGCTTCCCGAAATGCACATATTCCTACCTGAATTGCACTTAATGCATACAAGTGGTTAATTTACACATTTTGTTTTTCATAACTCAATATAAGACAAGTCAAGTACAAATCAACAATTTATTTATTTTTAATATAAAATTAACATAAATCTGAAATCAGAACCACTGGCTCAACTAGTGGTTCTGATTTATATTAACAGTCATCATACATTCCCTGTAAGGAAATCTTCCCAAAACTTCTGGGAACCCGCAAATTTCAAATCTTCATCTTTATCAAAACGTGCCAGGAAATCCCACACCTTTTGCGCATCCCCGGAATTCTTATAATCTAATCTCCAAAGTTCCCTGGATTCTCCGCCAACAGTACACTGCGTGCATATAATTCCATCTTCACCAAATGCTGTGATTGTCCAGACTTTTTTATTTCCGTCATCTTCCAAAGATGCACATTCCTTAACATTTTCTGTTTCGCTGATACCAATACTGGTATCCCCTGTTAAAGCCATCTCCTGGGATTTTGAAATCATATCCGCGGCAAATTCATTTGCCATCTTAGCCTTACCAAGAATTACCTGATTATCCGTCTGCATATTGTATGTCCAGCTCATTTTTTCAAGATAATCTTCATCACTTTCATTTCCCCCACCTACAATACCATTCGCCACAGCATTTAGCATAGCTTTAGATGCCGCTGCAGCTTTCATATCTGCGGGGGCATCAGCCACAGCTTTCATGGCAGCTTCTTCTTGGATTTGCTCCATGTGTTCAAGTTCTTCCTTAAAATCATCAATATATTTATCAATATGTTCAATCAACTTATCCCACTGTTCATCATCCATCTGACGCCAATCTTCTTCGTTTCGGATGTTATCCGGAGTGAGCTTATGCTTCTCGATAATGCTTTCTTTAAGCATCTTTAACACATCTGCTGCACTAATTGTCTCGTTAGTGGATTCTCTTGTAATCGAATATTCAGACTCTGATAATGCCTTTGTCCAGTCCTTTTTCTGATTCGCAGCTTCTTCTAATGACGAATATTCCAAGGTTTTGCCAAATGAAGTTGAGAACTCCTTTAACGCATGCCAGCTTCCCCATCTGTCATCCACACCGGTTCCATTAGCATCTGCATACTGACAGAATGCAAACATTTCTATAGCAGAAGCATTCTTAGGATTCACCTCTGATAGATTGACATCAAATGTCTCAAAGCTGTTTTCTCCCTTTGCAACCTTTACCCTCACAATCACATTTTCAGAATCGCCATTAACAATCTCATTTGCAGACATTCCCATCCCTATATCGCCAATGAACAGAAAACCTATTCCAAGACTTCTTAACTGTTCCTGCCCTGCATCTGCCTGTGCAATCCCGGCAGCTTCGGAAGTATTTATCTGCTGATAATATAATTCTTTTGTTGTCACTGATTCTGTATGTTTTTTCTCTGAGACCATCTTATTAATTGTATAATCTGTGTCATTAATTCCTGCTGCTCCATAAAATGAACAGTCAGTTGTGGTTTTTGTAGTGGACTTATACCCTGCATAATATCCACCAGTATACTGTGTATTAATTTCCATAATAATCCTTTCTGCGCGCAAACTTTTGAGTTATATATAAAAAACACACTCATTCAATTTCATCAATCCATTGAATGAGTGTGCTTTCCCTAGCTAATATTATTATCGGATTTTTTGTTAATTTATTTAGTTGTTTTTATGAAATATGATTGTATACACTTTCCTCATGCTCTTATAGGAAACTTCTTTCAACGTGTTACCTACAAATAGACGCATTTTCGCCGATTTAGTAGGTGTTTTTACAATACATTTATTATGTTAGACTTATTTTTTCTTTTAAATAACCTACTAAACAGTATATTTCATTATATTTAGTAGGCATATTCTAAAATATATACTTATTTCCCTCCCCAAAAAACCTACTAAAACATTCTTTTTCCCATCACAAGTAGGTAAACCTGCATATGATTGCCGCATTTTCATGATAAAACTGGAACCACGTATGATAGCCGCATTTTCATGATTATTAATGACGTAGGTATATGTCAAAGAGCAGAACTGTCAAATCATGCAAGCACGTTTGACAATTCCGCTCATGTTATCTCTATCTCATGCTCTGTAACATTCTTCTCCTTATCTACTGCAAATGCCTTAAGCACCGGATTATTCTTATCCATAAGTGACATTATCATGTACACAGCAGCAGAATCATACGCCAGCCGCTTATCTTCCTCAGAAGGTCTTGACGGAGTTTCCGGATGGGAATGAAAATTGCCAAGCATAGTAAGTCCCAGCTTTCTCGCATCCTTAACTGCCGCAAGCTGTTCTTTGGGATCCATCGTAAAATGCACATTATTGTGGTCAAGGTTAGTCAGATAATAAACTTTCTCGATTGTCTTGACATTTCCATCAATATGTCCTGCAATAAGACCACAGGATTCATCCGGAAGTCCATCAAGACAATAAGTTACTATTGCATTATAATCTGTTCTTTTTATTCTAATAGTCACTATTCCTTCCCTTTCTTAGCTTCCGTCATTAACAATGTATATAAGATGAATCATGAGATAACCATGTGAACGACAAAAAACGAAAGCGTACCTGAACATGATTATCCCATTATTCATCTGTCATATATATTATTAATTACATCTTCATATCACATTCAGCCTGTTCATAATCAATAAGCTCATGAATTGTAGGATTATCTCCGCATATAGCACAATGATGATCCTTTGGAAGCTTAATTGTATGGAATTCCATCTTTAATGCATCATATGTCATAAGACGTCCTGTGAGAAGGTCTCCCTTTCCAATGATGTACTTTACTGCTTCCATTGCCTGAAGGCTTCCGATAACACCGCCCATAGCACCGATTACTCCAGCCTGCTTACATGTAGGCACCGCATCCTTTGGTGGCGGATTCTTGAACACACATCTATAACATGGTCCTTCTCCCGGCACATAGGTCATAAGCTGTCCCTTGAATCTGATTATTCCTGCATGAGAAAATGGTTTCTTCGCCATTACACACGCATCATTTATCAGGAATTTAGCAGGGAAATTATCTGTTCCATCAATGATGAAATCATAGTCCTTTATAAGTTCCATAACATTCTCTGATGTCACGAATGTACGGTATGTATTAACTGTTATATCCGGGTTAATTGCCTGCATCGTCTCCTTGGCAGATTTCACTTTAGCTTTGCCGATATCTGCCGTTGTGTGGATTATCTGTCTCTGAAGGTTAGAGAGGTCAACTTCATCCGCATCAACGATACCTATAGTTCCCACTCCGGCTGCTGCCAGATACATTGCTGCAGGAGCTCCAAGTCCACCTGCACCAATTATTAGCACGCTCGCATTAAGAAGCTTCTTCTGACCCTTGGCTCCGACTTCTTTCAATATTATGTGGCGTGAATACCTCTCAAGCTGTTCATTAGTAAACGCCATTAGTATGCTCCTCCTCCCATGAAATATAAGAA
>CAMEVC010000031.1 GCA_945939115.1 uncultured Eubacterium sp. | reverse complement strand
AGAAGATTTCACAGAGAGTAAAAGCCGGTCAGATGATTTCATTTAAGAATGGAGTCCTGTATGGCAACGGTAATATCCTTGGCTATGACAGAGTAGGTGATAAGCTTGTTGTAAATAAAGAACAGGCTGAAACAGTGAAGAGAATCTTTGAACTTTACCTGGCTGGCAATGGTGTTCGTAAAATTCAGGACATCATGGAGCAGGAGGGCGTAAGACAGCCACAGGCCTTACCAGATGGCAGTCTGGCAATATCAACAGAGTTCTTAGAAATCCTTTTTATTGCGGCAGAATCGTATACCGTAAGCAATACGTTCCGGATTATCTGGTTCAGAAGAAAATCAATAATCATGGGGCAGTTGATAAGGTATATGTAGAAGGTTCGCATGAGAAGCTGGTTTCGCCGGAAGATTTTGACAGAGCACAGGAGTTAAGAGAAAAACACAAGTCCGTGAAGACAGACAAGAACGGCAAAGCAATTGGGCAGTCGCCTTGCAAGCATCTGTGGGGCAATAAGCTTGTTTGTACCTGTGGTCATGCTATGAATCGAAGAATTGCTCATAAGGCTAATGATAGAACTCTTAGTTATATCTATCAGTGCTATGGACAGTTACGGACAGGAACTCCTGCAGGAAGACTGAAAAAAGGTCTTGATATCGAAGGTATTTGTGATAACTCATCATTTATGGAATGGAAATTAGAGGTTCAGGCCGATTTTGTTTTTAAGAAGCTTCTTGGAAATAAAGATGCAATCTATAAGGAAACTATGGCTATGGCACAGGATGTTGCTGAAGTAAAGGATCCTGAGAGAAACGATAAAGAACGGCTTGAAGCAAACAATCGTCAGATTGAGAAGCTGAACAGACAGCTTGCCAATCTGATTGGTATGTGTTCTGAAGGAGATATTTCCAGAGAAGTCTTCCGAAGCAAGAAAAAGAAATTAGAAGATCAGATTTCAAACTTAGAGAAATTAAATGATGAATGCAGACAACGGGTTTTAGAATTGGAAGATAATGGCGCAAAGGATAGACGCATTGAAAGCCTTTCTGAGTTTATCAAGATGACTGCCTTTGATGCCAGGGCTAAGATACCTGATACTGTGATTGATAATTTCGTTGATCAGATTGTTTTTGATCACGGAGCATTTATCTGGTATTTGAATCCGGTATACGGTAATGAGGTATATAAGCAAGATGCTTCCGATTGGAAAAAAAACAGCATCTGCAATCTTTGAGTGATAAATGTACGTTACAGGCCTGTCCCAGCACAGGCTGCGATTGCCCAGAAGTAAGCGAATGCTATTTATTTAGTGTAAAGCTTGACTTTGAGAAAGCAAAAGAATATAGAAAAAGTTATGGTGCATACCTTCGGAAAAATCAATGGAATGACATTGAAGTTGATGTATGTATGCTAATATAAGATTTTCGTCCCACTATTTACAGAAATGTAGGTAGTGTTTTTTTATGTTTAAATTGATGATTTGCAGAATATAGATAGGGTATTAAAGATTTTTAAAAAGTTATGTTTTGATAAAAAGCAAAAAAATACAACGTGAATGAATAAAAATAGATGGATAAGAATAAGATATTTATGAAATACGCAAAATACCATTGCGTTTTAATAAAAGAGGTGATATAGTTTGATTATGATAAAGAAGAAGGAGTGTGTCACTATGAAGATACAGGCCGTATTGATAGATGGTTTTAAGAATCTATCTGATGTAAAAATAACTTTTGATAATATTACAGCTTTGGTAGCACTTAATAATTTTGGTAAGTCCAATGTACTTTCTGGTATTGATTTTGGATTAGCTTTTATAAAAGCATCCATTGATGATAAGATGGAGATGATGGCTAATTCTAATCTTATTCCGATTAACCAGAGTATGCAGGGTAGAAATTACAAGTTTGAGGTAGAAGTATTAACCGAAGATACTGGACAGGAGTATCGTGTACAGTATGGATATGAGTTTTCTTGGAAGTGTGATGAAGATGAGGTCCCAGAGATTGTTCAGGAGTATTTGAGAATCAAATTGGATGAGAAAGGACAGAAGTATACACAGCTCATCAACAGAACAAAAGAGGCTGTATTGTATAAGAGTTCCGAGACTGGTAGATGTTCATCAAAGATTAAGGTGGAGCCTTCGGAACTTGTTGTAAATAAGCTTAGAGCATATGACGAACTTTACTATGCGGAATTCATTAAGAAGTTGAATAGCATGCGAATGTATATGGAAAACAATCTGGATGCAAAGAGCTTTTACCAGCCAGACCCAATCATTCGTAAAGGTTTTGAAAACGAGATGATTAATGCTGACAACCTTCCACGAATTATCTTTAATTTGAAAAAA
This sequence comes from uncultured Eubacterium sp., assembly GCA_945939115.1. Lineage (GTDB taxonomy): Bacteria > Bacillota > Clostridia > Lachnospirales > Lachnospiraceae > Lachnospira. The sequence continues at coordinate 22,002 of CAMEVC010000031.1, read as the reverse complement.
CAGAATCCAGATAAGTTTGAGTTGTTGAAAGATGTGTATTTTCAGTTGTTCCCAGACATTGAGGATGTTATTGTAAAGAGCTTTATAATCAATGCGTCGGAAAGTGACCAGTTCCCTGAAGATGCACCATTCATATTTACAAATTCCATCTACGTTTTATTTGTTAAGGATAAAAATTTGGCGAATCCAGTTAACTTTTCGATGATGTCAGATGGTGCTAAGAGAGTATTTATGATATTGACCAAGATAATTGTATCCAGTGTTAATAATATCTCTTTGATAGCGATTGAAGAGCCAGAAAACTCTGTTCATCCTGGCCTGTTCCAAGCATATATACAAATTATAAGTCAGTTGCTAGATGATTGTAAGGTAATTATTACAAGTCATTCACCATATATTATCAGCTATTTGAATCCTTCATGGATTCATGTTGGTATGAATAGAAAACCTGGTGTAGCAGAGTTCTTTCCGTTTAAGAAGTCAGGTCAGAAGCAGTTGGAGAATGATGCAGCTGGATTTAATATGAGTATGGGGGACTATCTGTTCTCGATGCTTGCTGATTCAGAGGGTAATATAAGCGATTATTTGGAGTGTGATGCCGATGAGTAAATGCCTTGTACTTTTTGTAGAGGGTGATACGGAGGTCGAATTTTACAAGCAAGTAATCGCAAATGCCAGAAAATTACACCCTGCGGGCAGGTTTGATACTAATATTGAATATAGGAACGTTAGAGGTGTAGGTGGCTTTAAAAGTATTGCTCTCAGAAAATTTATAAAAGAAATCAAACCTAAATATGATGATGACTGCGAATTTACAATCGTGTTATGTAGTGATACGGATGTGTTTGATTTTGCACCTAAGCCGCCGATAAAGTGGGATGAAGTAAAGAAAGAACTTACAGACAACGGAGCTTCCAAAATTATTCATGTACAAGCAAAGAGGTCGATTGAAGACTGGTTTTTATATGACATAGAGGGAATTTTAGGATTCTTGAGGTTGGGTAAAAATACAAAAGTATCTGGAAAGAATGGATATGATAAGCTTCAACGTTTGTATAAGCAGGCCAATAAAGTTTATTACAAAGGAATACAGAGTAACGGTATGATAGGGCGTTTAGATATAGAAAAGATTGCGAACGCAGTGAAAGACCAGCTGAATCCTTTATATAAAGCCCTTGGCGTAGATAAAAACTAAATAAGATTGGTATGTAAGAGCACAGCTCTTTACATAGAAAAAGCCAGAGGTTAACTCTGACTGATTCCCTTGCCAAAGAAGGTCTTTGGACTTATTTTTCTCGCAAACTAATAATACCAAAGAAAGCCTTCTTCTGCAAGGAGATTTTGCAAAGGAGGTATTGTGATATGGCAGTACATCATGGCGGTAAAGTTGGTAGTGCAGCTAAGAAATTAGCCAGCAAGTCAGCCGGCGAGCATACAATTTGCATTGTATCCGAGAGCGGTACAGCAACCACAACATTTACCGTGAATGCGAAAGCAGTGGTAGATAACGATACGAAGTCTCCGCAGACCGGAGATAACAGCCATATGGCATTGTGGATTGCACTGTTGGCGGTAAGCGTGTTCGGGTTAGATGGAACCGCTGTATACAGCAAAAGAAAAAGAGTAAGATAACATAATATCAATCGAGTGTGCGGTGCACATTCGCAAAGCTCCCTCCTATCGGGTACAATGTATCTGACAGGAGGGATTTTTTATGAAACTGAAAAAGCATATCACAGACGAAAAGACAGGTAACGCTCTCCCATTTCAAACAAGTGAAGGGGTTGCTGAATGAAAATTCCCTTGAACTATAACCCCGTTGAGGGCATAATTTACAATGTTATAAGTTAATTCCATAACTGCTGGATACGCCAAATTATTCTATTTTAATAATTTTTCATTGATGAAAAGAAGCATATGATTTATAATTAATGAAAATAATTTTAATGGGGGCGTTTATGGAATCAAAGAAGATTGAACCTATTCGCGATGCCAGAAAGCTTGGCAAAGCGAAGATGCTGATCTTAGGACTTCAGCATATGTTTGCCATGTTTGGGGCAACAATCCTTGTACCGATTCTGGTGTCAGGATATTTTCAGGCAGCCTGTGGCGAGGAGCTTACAAGAGGATTGTCTGTATCAGTAACACTTTTTTGTGCAGGTTTTGGAACATTGATATTCCATCTTTGTACTAAATTCAAAGTACCTGCATTTCTTGGCTCATCCTTTGCTTTCCTCGGAGGATTCTACACAGTAGCTAATCTGGACACGGGAATGTACGCAGGGATGTCTGCTAATGATAAAGCAGCATATGCATGCGGTGGTATATTTGTTGCCGGAATGCTTTATTTCGTGCTTGCTTTAGTGATTAAACTTGTAGGTGTTAACCGTGTTATGCGTTTTCTTCCACCTGTAGTAACAGGACCAATTATTATCTGTATAGGTCTTTCACTTGCAGGCTCAGCTATTTCAAATGCTTCAACTAACTGGATTTTGGCAATTGTAGCACTTGCTGTAATCATCATATTTAATATATGGGGAAAGGGTTTGTTTAAGATTATCCCTATACTTATGGGTGTTATAATATCGTATATATTTGCTGTGATACTTAATGCGGCAGGAGTGCATAATCCTGACGGTTCAGCAATACTTAATTTCTCAGCAATAGCTTCTTCAGACTGGATAGGAATTCCAAAGTTTCAATTAATGAAATTTGATATTACATCAATTCTTGTTATGGCACCAATTGCTATAGCAACAATGATGGAGCATATAGGAGATATGTCCGCTATATCAGCTACAGTTGAACAGAATTATCTTGCTGATCCGGGACTTCACAGAACACTTATCGGAGATGGTGTTGCAACAGCATTTGCGGGAGCAATAGGCGGTCCGGCTAACACCACATACGGAGAGAATACAGGTGTGCTTGAGTTATCTAAAGTATATGACCCAAGAGTAATAAGAATTGCAGCAGTATTTGCAATAATTCTCTCATTTATTCCAAAGTTTTCATCTGTTATTTCAACTATGCCGACAGCAATTATTGGCGGAGTATCTTTTATGCTCTATGGAATGATTTCTGCCATTGGCGTTAGAAATGTAGTTGAGAACAAGGTGGATCTCACTAAGTCGAGAAACCTTATTATTGCAGGTGTGATATTTGTGTGCGGTCTCGGATTTGGAAATGGACTAACATTTACAATCGGCGGTACATCAATTACATTAACAGCTCTTGCAATCGCTGCTATAGCAGGAATTTTTCTTAATGCAATTCTTCCGGGGAATGATTACGAATTTGGAAAGAATCCGGCAGGCGACAGCAGCCGTGGCGTTTATATAATGAATACAGATGGAGAGGAAGGTACTAAGTAATGACGGATTTTGATAAGGAAGATAATATTGTAATATTTAAACATCCGCTTATCCAGCATAAGATATCAATTCTCAGAGATAAAAGAACCGGAACGAATGAGTTCAGAAAGCTTGTGGAAGAGATAGCTATGCTTGAGGGATTTGAAGCGTTATCAGATTTACCTCTTGAAGATGTAGAGATAGAGACACCTATTGAAAAATGTATGACTCCTATGATTTCAGGACGAAAGCTTGCTATTGTTCCCATACTTCGTGCAGGGTTAGGAATGGTGCCTGGAGTCCTTTCACTTGTTCCAACAGCCAAAGTTGGACATATCGGAATGTACCGTAACGAGGAGACTCATGAGCCGGTTCCTTATTACTGCAAGCTTCCACATCCTATAGAGGAGAGAACTATTGTTGTTACTGACCCAATGCTTGCTACAGGAGGTTCAGCGGTTGATGCTATTGACCAGATTAAAAAGGTTGGCGGAAAACAGATTAAATTCATGTGTATAATTGCGGCTCCGGAAGGAATTGAGAGACTTCACAAGGCTCATCCGGATGTACAGATTTATGTTGGACATCTTGACAGAGAACTTAACAAGGATGCTTATATCTGTCCGGGACTTGGAGATGCCGGGGACAGAATATTTGGTACTAAGTAAATGAGTCGACAGGATAACAGAAAGAAGTTTGCAAGATATGTATCCCAGAACATACTTGGAATGATAGGTTTTTCATGCTATGTTCTGGCTGATTCATATTTTATTTCAGTAGCAAAAGGGGCGGATGGATTAACAGCATTGAATCTGGTTCTGCCCCTTTATAGTTTAATATTTGCTGTAGGTTCGATGATAGGCGCTGGCTCGGCCATTAGGTTTGCAATTGACAGAGTTAAAGAGGGAAATCAGGCCGACAGATATTTTTTTAATGCGCTTGTCTGGTGTATAGGAGCGAGCATAATATTTATTCTTGCAGGGCTCATGTTCTCGGATGATATTATGAGATTACTTGGCGCTGATGAACGGATTGTTGCTGTAGGAAATAATTATACTAAGATATTCATGTGTTTTGCACCAATGTTTATGTGCAATTATGTTGCCAATGCATTTGTAAGAAATGATGGCGCACCGGAAATTGCAATGCTCGCGACTCTTTTTAGCAGTCTGTTTAATATTGTATTTGATTACATCCTTATGTTTCCTATGAAGCTGGGAATGGAAGGAGCAGCGCTGGCAACGGCTCTCTCTCCTGTGATTGGAATAACAATATGTTGTATACATTTCTTTTCTAAGAAAAGCACAATTAGAATCAGAGTAAGCAGGCCATCAGTGAAACTGCTTGTGTCAGGATGCCAGTTAGGCGTGTCAGCTTTTGTAGGAGAAATGTCATCAGCGGTAATCACTCTGGCATATAATTTCGTTATACTTGGAATTGCCGGAAATATAGGTGTCGCTGCATATGGTGTAGTTGCCAATATCGCAATTGTGACAACAGCGGCATTTAACGGAATTGCACAGGGAAGCCAGCCACTTATAAGCAAATGCTTTGGTAAGGGTGATAGAGAAGGCTGCTTTCAGTTAAAGAAAATGGGATATATAACAGCCTTTGTGCTGGCTGGAATTATGTATTGTATTTTGTTTACATTTTCAAAGGAATTCGTGGCGATATTCAACAGTGAAGGCTCAGAGATGATGGCGGTGTATGCAGATATGGGAGTTAAGCTGTACTTTACAGGCATATTCTTTGCAGGGCTTAACATTGTCGGGAGCGGAGTGTTCAGCGCAACACAGGAGGCAGTTAAGGCAGCGGTTGTGTCTGTGGCAAGAGGTTTTGTGTTCATTCTGGGCTTCGTATTTCTTCTTTCATATCTTTTTGGAATGACAGGTGTGTGGCTGGCATATGCGGCAGCAGAAGGGGCGACATGTGTTTTAATGTTTGTTATGCTTATTAGTGATAGAAGTAAAATGCGAAATAAATAAGTCCTTTATGATTTACACAATCATAATACAATTTTCCGTTGTTGTTTTCTGGTAATTGTGGTAGAATATCTGCGGACAAAATTATCCTCGATATGAGGCAAGATGAAAGGAGTCTATATAATATGAGCAATATTGCAGACAAATTTGAAGAACTTGGAGTAATTCCAGTAGTAGTATTGAATGATGCTAAGGATGCACTTCCATTAGCTAAGGCATTAGTTGAAGGTGGTCTTCCATGTGCAGAGGTTACATTCCGTACAGCAGCAGCAGAGGAATCTATCCGTCTTATGCACGAAGCATATCCAGATATGGTACTTGCAGCAGGTACAGTACTTACAACAGAGCAGGTTGACAGAGCAGTAGCAGCAGGTGCTTCAGTTATCGTAAGCCCGGGATTTGATCCAGAAGTAGTTGATTACTGTATCTCAAAGAACATCCCTGTAATGCCAGGTATTGTTACACCTTCAGAGCTTGCACAGGCTGTAAAGAGAGGTCTTACAAGAGTTAAGTTCTTCCCGGCTACAGCAGCAGGCGGACTTAAGATGATTAAGGCTATGTGCGCAGCTTACACAACAGTAAGAATCATGCCTACTGGTGGTATCAGCACAGCTAACCTTGAAGAGTATTTATCATGTGACAAGATATTCTGCTGTGGCGGTTCTTGGATGGTTAAGGGCGACATGATTAAAGCCGGTGAGTTTGACAAGATTAAGGATATGACAGCAGAGGCTGTTGCACTTGTTAAGAAGATTCGTGGCTAATTATTGTTTATAGAAAGAACATAATAGCAAGTACATATTGTTCTGTTAATCAGGGCATTAAATAACACCATCAGATTTTTTGAGTTTCGTTTTCGGAAGAAACAAAAATCTGGTGGTGTTTTTTTAAGAAAACATACTATTTTAGTACTCAGAAACGCCATCCCAATTCTTAAATATCATGCAACTACGCCAGCCCGTCAAATATTTCTTCAATCTTTTGATGAGGCAGTACAAGTGCGAATCTTACATGCCCTTCTCCGAGAGTTCCAAAGCTGCTTCCCGGTGTGCAGAGTATACCTGTGTCATTTAGCAGATTCATTACATAAGCGTTAGAATCGGTTATACCTTCAGGGAGTTCTGCCCATACAAACATTGTTCCCTTGACATCAGCAGGCATAAGCCCCAGCTTTTTAAGACCTTTGACTAGAGCATTTCTTCTGAGTTCATATTCTGCACGGTTTTCTGCAACATAATCCTGAGGTCCATCAAGGGCAGCAATGGCAGCCTTCTGGTAGATTAAACTTGTGCCGTAATCAAATTGGGAGCGGACGGTTTTGAATTTATTGACAATCTGACTGTTTCCTATAAGAAAGGAAAGGCGCAGGCCAGTAAGGTTGTATGTCTTAGAAAGAGAGTTAAACTCTACTCCAACGTCACAGGCTCCCTCGTGACTTAAGAAGGAACCACCGGTTTCACCGTCATACATTATTTCAGAGTAAGCATTATCATGCACAATGATAATATTGTATTTCTTTGCAAATGCGATGAGTTCATCATAGAAACTGTCAGAAGCTGTGGCACATACCGGGTTTAGCGGATATGATACAACCATCATCTTAGCTTTTTTGGCAGTTTCTTCATCAATGGAATTAAAGTCTATCAGGTAATTGTTTTCTGGAAGAAGATTATAATAAGCAGTCTCAGCATCACACAGGAATGGCCCAATTTCAAATATAGGATATCCCGGATTAGGAACGAGGCATAAATCTCCAGGATTACAGAGGGCAAGGGCAATGTGAGCCATGCCTTCCTGAGTTCCGAATACGGAGGTTACCTGGTCTTTTGTAATAACTGTATTATATCTTCTTCTGTACCAGCGGCACACGGCATCCAAAAGCTCAGGAGTGTCACCAAGAGAGTATTTGTAATTGTCAGGGTCAAGAGCTGCCTTGGAAACAGCTTTCATGACATATTCACTGGGCTTAAAGTCAGGAGTTCCGACGCTGAAATTGTATACAGGTTTTCCTTCTGCAAGACGCTTGTTTTTGGCGTCGTTTAATATATTAAATATATTGCTGCCGAAGTGGTCAGCTCTTTTTGAAAATGTAATATTCATAAGTAAGTCCTTCTTTCATATTATGTAAATTATGCTGATAAATCAGAATACAGCAAATAAGATACTAGCTAAATTCACAAATGTCAATTTTAAGGTGTATTTTTCCTGCTAAATATGATAATTTAATAGCGTAGTGAAAAGAGAAGAAAAAGAAGCGCATAAAGGAAGGTGGAGAAAATGTCAGTTCAGGATTATTTGAGTGCTGTAAAACTGGGGAAGAAAGAGTATCATGCGTGTGTTAATAAGGGAAAATACCCATATCTTCCGGTATTGGAGGATATTGTTGATGAGAAAAGTATTGAAAGAGAAGTGAGTCTGGGAAGCGACCAGATTCCATTAAGATTAGTGGTAGGAACTTGTACTGCAGGGCGTACAAATGCATTTGCAGATAATTTCATGCCAATACTTGACTGGGGAACAGAATTTGCTGCAAAGTGGGCATCTCTTAGTGACAGTCAGGTGAATGAGGGAATAAGGGATGACATTAAAGTGTATGAGTACATGAACAAGTTCTATGTTCTTGAGGGAAATAAACGAGTGAGTGTTCTTAAGTATTTTAAAGCGGTTACAGTCAATGCACAGGTTATAAGAAAGATACCTAAGTACAGTGATGACCCGGATGTTAAGATTTATTATGAGTTTATGGATTTTTACAAATCTACTAAGCTTAATGACATTTATTTCAGCAAGGTTGGAAGTTTTCCTACTCTTATGGAGCTTGTTGGAATTACATCGGGCGAGCTGATGGATGAGGATGACAAGAAAGATCTTGTGTCATGTTATCTTAATTTCAGGCTTGCTTATGAGGCACGGGGTGGAGAACGGTTTGATTTTCCAGTGGGAGACTCATTTTTACGGTTCATACATATCCACGGATATGATGCCGTCAAGCATATGAATAAAGCTGACATGGCTAAGAATGTCGCAAAGACATGGGCGGAGTTTGAACTTCTTGATGATAACAGTGAGGTAGAACTTAAGATGACTCCAGCTGAAGCACCAAAGAAGAATATTCTTAGCTATCTGCTTCCAATGGGAGGAGTCAAGAAATTAAAGGTCGGTTTTATTTATGAGAAAACACCGCAGGATTCTGAATGGTGTTATGCCCATGAGCTTGGAAGACAGTATATTGATGATACATTTGGAGACCAGATAGAGACATTGGTTGAGAGTAATGTCACTCCACAGGAGGATGATGAACAGGCAATCGAAAGAATGATAGATAAAGGTTGTGATCTTATATTCCTTACCTCTTCAGCTATGAATATGGCGGGGCTTAAGGCTGCAATTGCACATCCGTCCGTCAAGATTCTTAACTGTTCGCTTAATATTTCCCATAAGTATATACGTTCTTATTATGCCAGAATGTTTGAAGCTAAGTTCATAACCGGAGTTATAGCCGGTAGTATGGCGGATGATGACAATGTGGGATATATCGCAGATATGCCGGTATATGGAGCCTGTGCCAATATCAATGCATTTGCACTCGGAGTTAAGTTTGTCAATCCACGCGCCAGGGTTTATCTTGAATGGAGCAGCATTACAGATAATGATGCGGAGAAGAATCTTGCAGACAAGAATATCAGTATTATTTCTGACCAGGATATGATTACACCGGGAAACAGTAAGAGAAAGTTCGGTCTGTATAAGTCCAGTGATTCTGATAAGCACCTCGCCATGCCTGTATGGCACTGGGGAGTTTTCTATGAGAAACTGATACAGAGTATTATGAGCGGCTCATGGAGTAAAGATGAAGAAGGGGATAATGTCAAAGCACTTAATTACTGGTGGGGAATGTCTGCCGGAGTGGTTGACCTTATATATTCTGAAAGCCTTCCTTCCGCAACTAAGAGACTTGTCAGACTCTTTGAAAAGGAACTCAAAGAAGCCAGATTCAGGGTGTTTGAGGGTGAATTAGTTGACCAATCGGGTAACATAAGGGTAGAAGAAGGAAAACTGATTGAACCGGAAGATATTATTACTATGGACTGGCTGCTTGACAATGTGGAAGGAAGATTGCCACAGTATGATGAACTCACTGTAAATGCCAAGTTAAAGATGACTCTCCAGGGGGTTGTTAAAGAAGAAGAATAGAAAGTGCGCTGCGTTTGCAGCAGGGGATTAATTAATGAAAATACTTGTTCTTGCGGATATAGAATCAAAATATTTATGGGATTATTTTGAAAAAGAAAAATTAGAGGGTATTGACCTCATTCTTTCATGTGGAGATTTAAAGCCACAGTACCTGTCGTTTTTAGCTTCATTTGCTAAAGTACCGATTCTGTATGTTAACGGTAATCATGATGACTGTTATGAAATGCAGCCACCGGAAGGATGCATCAACATTGAGAATAAAATATATGTGTACAAGGGTGTAAGGATTCTTGGATTAGGTGGTTCAATAAGATACAAAAAGGGTAAGAATCAATATACGCAGAAGGAGATGAACAACAGGATTAACAGGATGTGGCTTTCGCTAAAGCGGAACAGAGGTTTTGATATTCTGCTCACTCATTCGCCGGCAGCAGGAGTAGGTGATGGACCGGATGAACCACATAAAGGATTTGAGGGATTTAATTATCTTATTGAGAAATACAGACCTAAATATTTTATTCACGGACATATTCACAAGACATATCAGATGAAGTTCAAACATGAATATCAATATAATGAATACACAAGAATAATTAATGGATATGAAAGATATATTTTTGAATATCCTGATAAGTAGTTGTTAATGATTAGTCATTTTGTACATAAAAATGTCATATTTTGCCTCTAAATACATATTTTTTACGAAATGGTACTTATTTACCATGAAAATATAGTATACATCTTTGGATAATATTGCTAATATATCATCGTAAACCCTTGCTGGCTACAGCAAAATGCACAATAATGTATTGAGGAGGAAAAACATGAAAGCTATTATTAGCAAAACAGCCCGGAAAAAATGGGCGTGGATACTTGCTCTCGTTATGATTGCGAGTATTCTGATTCCGACATCACTGCTCACTGCGAAAGCAGATGTTGGAACGGTAAAGTTTATTGATGGGGCATCGGCAGGCTGGTTAGAATCAGCATATGCACAGTGGTCTATCGATAAGGAAGCAGACGGATATACAGCCTATATTAAAAAGGCTTCACAGTCAGATTCTGCTTACACAAGAATTGATAACGAACTTATCAGAAAGTACAAGAACTATTACAGAGTTGATGCTGTTGGACTTGCAGCAGGAGATTATGTGATTAAGGTTGTACCTGTTAAAGATGGGAAGGAATTAACAGGTAAGGCACAGGTTACCGGAACACTTAATGTAAGTTCATATGACAGATCAGGATTTGCATTCTCATCTGAGTCAAAGTATAAGACTGGTTCAGGAGCTTACAATGAGGATGGCACATTAAAGAGTGATGCAATCGTTCTTTATGTAACTAATGATAATGCCAAGACAATTAAAGCATCAATTAAGGAGTCTAAATCAGAGGTAGAGTACACAGGACTTCAGACAATCATCGATGCGTACACTAAGAGTGCAAGCAAGGGGTTAGAGAAAAGAGCACTTGATGTCCGCGTAATCGGATGTCTCACAGACGCAGGTATGGATAAGTTTTCAAGCTCTTCTGAAGGGGTTCAGATTAAAGGAGCAAGTGCTTATTCAAATCTTAATATTACATTTGAGGGAATCGGAGCCGATGCTTCAATCAGTGGATTTGGATTCCTTATAAGAAACGCAGGAAATGTTGAGTTTAGAAACTTATCTCTTCTTAACTTTATGGATGACGGTATCTCGCTTGATACAGATAATTGCAATATCTGGATTCACAATGTTGATCTTTACTATGGTAAGGTTGGTGGAGATGCTGACCAGGCAAAGGGAGATGGTTCTATAGATATCAAGGGTGATTCACAGTATATTACTGTTTCATATGTACATTTTTATGATTCAGGAAAATGCTCACTGTGTGGTATGAAGAGTGAGTCAGGACCAAATTATATTACATATCATCACAACTGGTTCGACCATTCAGATTCACGACATGCAAGAGTAAGAACAATGTCAGTTCATATGTACAACAATTACTATGATGGCAATGCTAAGTACGGTGTTGGCTCAACAATGGGGTCATCAGTATTCGTACAGAACAATTATTTCAGAAACTGCCAGTATCCAATGCTCTCATCTAATCAGGGAACAGATGCGTTAGGCGAAGGCACATTCTCAGGAGAAAACGGTGGAATTATTAAGGCGTATGGCAATGTGATTGTTGGAGCGAAGGGACTTATATATGCAAATGCTGTATCAGAGACTGGAACTGCTTCTGATTCATCAACATTTGATGCGTACCTTGCATCATCTGCTTCAGAGAAGGTTCCTTCATCATATAAGACTGTAGCAGGTGGAACTTCATATGATAATTTTGATACATCTAAAGACCTTGGTGTGAAATCAGGAAGTCTTACAGATGCTAAGAATGTTCCTTCAGTAGTTACTTCTGACAAGGGCGCAGGAAGTCTTGGCAAGGGCGTTATTGACTGGGCATTCTCAGATTCAGATGATTCTGTATATGCAGTAGACAAAGATTTAAAGTCAGCAGTAACTAATTATAAGAATACAGATCTCGTTTCAGTAGGTGGAACAGATGCACAGATTATATCAGGTACACCAACAGAAAAAGAGACAGAGGCAACAACAAAGGCAACAGAAAGTACAACTAAAGCAACAGAAAGTACAACAAAGGCAACAGAAAGCACTACTAAAGCAACAGAGACAGAAACAGCCAAGCCGGCAGATGACAATAATGGATATGACAGCACAAGCCTTTCATATTCAGGTGCTTATACAGATATTAGCAAGAAGAAGGATTCAGAATTCAAGAATGCTAAGTATGTTTCAACATCAGAGGAAATTCTTGGTGCTATTAATTCAGCTAAAGCCGGAGATGTTATTATTGTAAGAGAGGGAACATATAAGTTCTCTGATACAATTGTTATCAGCAATGCCATGAATGGCAAATCTGGTTCTTACATTATTCTAAAAGCAGAAAACGGTAAAACAGTAAAATTTGATTTCTCAGCACAGTCTCTTAATGGTTCTAACAGAGGAGTAGTTGTTGATGGAGATTACTGGTATTTTGGTGGAATTAATTTCTACGGCGCTGGAGATAATGGTGTGCTGCTTGCCGGCAATAACAACATTTTTGAAAAATGTGTATTCCAGGCTAACAGAGATTCAGGTCTTCAGATTTCAAGATATGACACAACAGCAGCAACTAAGGATTTATGGCCATCAAATAACCTTATAATTAACTGTACATCATTTGATAACTGTGATTTCCCTTCACAGGGTGGAACAGGTGAGAATGCTGATGGATTTGCCGCTAAGCTTACTTGTGGAGAAGGTAATGTGTTTGATGGATGTATTGCATATTGCAATTCAGACGACGGATGGGATCTTTTCGCTAAGACTGCAACGGGTCCAATCGGTGTTGTTACAATCAGAAACTGTGTAGCATTTGGCAATGGTACATTATCTGATGGCGTTCATTATGCCAACGGTGATATGAACGGATTTAAGCTTGGTGGTTCAGGTGTGGGAACAGCACATAAGGTTATGAACTGCTTAGCATTTAACAATGGAGCAACCGGATTCACAGATAATAATAATCCATCTAATCTTACACTTATGAATCTTACAGCGTGGGGGAATGGTAAGTACGCTAAGAAGGGTAATTACTTATGCTACAGAGCTGCAAGCGGTGCAATATATCAGGGACTTATTTCTGCAAGTGCAGCAGATTCAGATAAGTTTACAGGAAAAATGAGCAACTCAATATACTATAATTCAGGTAAGTATTATAGGTTATCAGGCTCATTGCTCACTGCTATGGCAAGTGGAGATAAGAAGGGTGATGTTGTAACAGACCCTGCAAAAACATCAGGAATGTTCAAGAACACCAATAATTCAATTAATCTTAATAAGGATATAAATGACCAGTTAAGAACATCTGATGGAACTGTCAATATGAACAGCCTTTATGAGACAACAGGAAGCTATGTTTCTATGGGAGCAAGATTCAATGTAGCTAACCAGATTATCAAGGTGTCTGGTAATAGTTCATCTTCTGAGGAAGAGACTAAGCAGGAGGCTACAACCAAGGCTACTGAAAAGGAGACTGAGACAACAACCAAGGCAACTGAGAAAGCAACAGAGACTACAACAAAAGCAACAGAGACTACAACAAAAGCAACAGAAGCTGCAACAAAAGCAACAGAAGCTACAACAAAAGCTACTGAGAAGGAAACATCTGCTGAGTCTTCACAGGGTAAGAAACTGATTCTTAACGCTAACGATGCAGCTACAGGAAAATTAAAATCATCAAAGGTAGTTGATGGCTTTAAGATTGTTGCGACAAGCAGTAAAACTGTGACAGTTGATAAGAATAGCAAAGAATATAAGGGTATCAGTTTCACCAAGAGAATTAAGCTTGGTGGAGAGGGCAGCACAGATGCAAGGTCAATTGCATTTAAAACTGCAGGAGAATCAAAGGTTAAGATATATGCAATCAGTTCTAACACAGATGAAAAGAGGAAAATCAAGATAATAGATAAGAACGGTAATGATGTAACATCAACATCAACAGTACCAGGCAGTTCAATTAAGTATGTTTCATTTACAATTGATGAGGCAGGAGAGTATTTCATTGTATCTGAGTCTGGCGGAGTTAATATCTACTATGTAGAGGTTTCTAATGGTATTGCATATTAATAAAACAAATTTATAAGTATAAAAGGATTATAAGAGTTTACTTCTCCTAATATTACCTAAAAGGGCTTTCCGGCAAAACGGAAAGCTCCTTTTGTTTTTAAAGAAAAAATAATAAAAAAGTTAAAAATGTCTTGCATTATAAGAATAGCTGTGATATATTTTCTTAGATGCAAAGACAAATGTCCGTCACAGAAAGACAGATGAGAGGAAATGTCTTTAAGATTTTACAAGTATGAAGGAGTTTAAAATGAGTAATAAGTTAAAAGTAGGTATCCTTGGCGGTACAGGTATGGTAGGACAGAGATTTATCACACTGCTTGAGAACCATCCTTGGTTTGAGGTTGTTCTGGTTGCAGCCTCAGGACGTTCTGCCGGAAAGCTTTATGAGGAAGCTGTTCAGGGACGTTGGAAGATGCAGACACCAATGCCTGAGTTTGTTAAGAAGATGACCGTTTATGATATGGATAAGGATTTTGATGAAATTGTAGCTAAAGTGGATTTCGTATTCTGTGCAGTTAATATGCCAAAGAATGAGATTAAGGCTATAGAGGAAAGATATGCTAAGGCAGAGGTTCCGGTTGTATCTAATAACAGTGCTAACCGTTGGACTCCTGATGTTCCTATGGTTGTTCCGGAAATTAATCCTGAGCATCTTGAGGTTATTAAGGCTCAGAGAGAAAGACTTGGAACTAAGAGAGGATTTATATGTGTTAAGCCTAACTGCTCAATTCAGAGCTACACACCAGCGCTTAATGCATTGAAGGAATTCGGCCCTAAGCTTGTTGTTGCTACTACATATCAGGCTATTTCAGGTGCAGGTAAGACTTTTGAGCAGTGGCCTGAGATGGTTGAGAATATCATCCCTTATATCGGAGGCGAAGAGGAGAAATCTGAGAAAGAGCCTTTAAGATTATGGGGTAAGGTTGAGAATGGAGTAATCGTTCCGGCAAGCGAGCCGGTTATCACTTGTCAGTGTATCAGAGTTCCGGTTCTTGACGGACATACTGCAGCTGTATTTGTTAACTTCGAGAAGAAGCCTACTAAAGAGCAGATAATCGAAAAATGGAGAAGCTTTAAGGGAGTTCCACAGGAATTAAATCTCCCAAGCGCTCCAAAGCAGTTTATACAGTATCTTGAGGAAGATGACCGTCCTCAGGTTAAGCTTGATGTTAATTATGAGAACGGAATGGGCGTTTCACTTGGTCGTCTGAGAGAAGACAGCGTATTTGATTATAAGTTTGTCGGACTTTCACATAATACATTAAGAGGAGCTGCAGGTGGTGCTGTTCTTATTGCAGAACTTCTTAAAGCACAGGGCTATATCACTTCTAAAGATGCAGAATAATTATAATGTATATGAATATATTTCAGGAAAAGTGGCACTTATTTTAAGTGTCACTTTTCTGTTTTTACTTGATTAAATAATGGTATTGCGATAAAATTAAAAGACGATTTAACGATGAAACACAGAGGGGCTAAGGAATCGATGAAAAAGAATCATTTTTATGCAATGTTGTCCAGAATGAAGTATATCAACAGATGGGGATTAATGCGTAATACAAGGAATGAGAATCTGTGCGAGCATAGTCTGGAAGTGGCGTATGTTGCACATGCACTGGGGATAATCAACAATGAGATATTTGGTGGAGATATTAATGCGGAAAGACTTGCTGTTCTTGGAATGTATCATGATGTTACTGAAATAATAACAGGTGATATGCCAACTCCTATCAAGTATTATAATCCTCTTATAAGAGATGCATATAAAGAAGTTGAACATGTGGCAGAAGAGCAGATGCTGTCAGGCATTTCACCGGATATAAGAGAACGGTACAGGGGAGTGCTTTTAGAGACTGAGGAGGAAGCTGAGCTTTGGAAATATGTTAAAGCTGCAGATAAAATATCTGCATATATCAAATGTATAGAAGAAAAGAAGACAGGTAACAGAGACTTTGAAGACGCAGAAGTGACTATATATAATGCAATTAATGATATGGGACTTCCGGAGGTGGATTATTTCATGAAGGAATATATTCCTGCATATATGCTTACTATTGATAAGTCCGGGGAAGAGTAGATATAGTTAGATAACAGGAGATGTAATATGTTGTTTGGAAGAACAGAAGAGATTAATCGTTTGAATGAATATTATGATGGCACCGGAAATTCCCTTGTAATGCTGTATGGAAGAAGCAATATAGGTAAAACTGCACTTATAAGAGAATTTATTAAGGGAAAGAAAGCTTTTTATTATAATTCAGCTCTTGCTTCTGAAAAGGAGCAGATTGAACTTCTTGCTGAAAATATGATAAGTGCCGGTCTTGTGGAAGACTATGAGTACGAAGGGATAAAGGAACTTGCATCTGATGATACATATGCACAGTATGCACATTTGCTTAAGAATACGGCTAAGATTGATTCCGATACGAAACTTATTGTTATTGAAGAGTTTCAGAATATTGTGAAGAATAACAAGAATTTTATGGCCGTTATTGATGACCTGGTAAGAGGTAAATTCTATAATGATAAGGTTATGGTTATTGTTACAAGTTCGTCAGTAAGCTGGGTTGAAAACAGTATGGTGTCTGCAATAGGAAACCATGCAATGGCAATAAGCACATTTATTAAGCTGAAAGAACTGACTTTTGTGGATATAGTCAGAATGTTTCCGCATCATTCAGTGCTTGATGATATGGTTATATATGCTGTTACCGGTGGAGTTCCGGGGTATCTGTGCCAGTTTTCTGACAGACTGACTCTCAGGGATAATATTGTTACTAATGTGTTAAAGAATGGAACTATGCTTCGCAGTGCCGGAAGTGATTACATAAAAGAAGAACTTAGAGAGACATCTCTGTATAATACTATTCTTTACTGCATATCTTCTGGTGAGAATAAGCTGAATGAGCTTCATGCCCATACAGGATTTGGAAGAGATAAGATAAGTGTTTACCTTAAGAATCTTATTGAACGGGAAGTTGTTGAAAAGATTTATTCTTATGACTACGGCGGAAAGGAATATACTAAAAAGGGACTGTACAGGATTAAGTCAGGATTCACAGAATTCTGGTTCAGATTCATTTATCCTAATGAATCACAGTTAAATATACTTGAGCCGGAGGAATTCTACGACAAGTATATTGCACAGTATATATATGGATTTGCTAAAGAAGCTTTTGTCAAGGTTGGAACGGAGTTTATCCAGCTTCTGGATTCAATGAACCGCCTTGAAATAAAGATTTCCCGCATGGGAAGATGGTGGGGAAAACAGGGTGATATTGATATTATTGCCTGTGATACTGACGATAAATATCTTGTGGGAAAATGTAACTGGGATAGTGAAACATTTACATTTATGATGTTTGAAGAATTAATGTTAAATGTTGCACAGGCGGGTGTTGGAAGTGATTACATATACCTGTTCTCTAAGGATACATTTGATGATGAGCTGAGGAGCTTTGCAAAGGATAACGCTAATGTAAAGCTTATAAGTCTCAAAGAATTATAATCATTATGAAATATTTTAATTAAAGAAACGAGGAACAATATGGGAAAGTCCGTATATATAGCGGAGAAACCAAGCGTGGCACAGGAATTTGCGAAGGCTCTTCATGTAAACTTTACAAGAAAAGACGGATATCTTGAAGGTGGAGACCACATTGTTACATGGTGTGTTGGACATCTGGTAACAATGAGTTATCCGGATGCATATGATCCGAACCTTAAGAAATGGAGCTTTGATACACTTCCGTTTATACCAAAGGAGTTTAAATACGAGGTTATTCCGGCTGTTGCCAGGCAGTTTGATATAGTTAAAGGGATTCTTACCAGAGATGATGTTGAATATATATATGTCTGTACAGATTCGGGACGAGAGGGAGAATATATTTACAGGCTTGTAAGACAGGAAGCAGGAGTTAAGGATAAGAAAGAAAAAAGAGTATGGATTGACTCACAGACAGAGGAGGAAATCCTCAAGGGAATACATACTGCAAAAGACCTGTCAGAGTATGATAACTTAAGTGATGCAGCATATTTAAGGGCAAAAGAAGATTATCTTATGGGAATTAATTTTTCAAGAGTACTTACGCTTAAATATGGCAGGAATATATCTAATTATCTTCATGTTGACAAGACAGTCATATCAGTGGGAAGAGTAATGACCTGTGTTCTTGGAATGGTTGTGAGAAGAGAGCGGGAGATAAGAAGTTTTGTTAAAACTCCGTTTTACCGTGTTCTGGGCCAGGCCAGCGTGGAGGATAGAACATTTGACGCTGAATGGCGTGTGAGTGATAAGAGCAGATATGCGGGAACGCCGTATCTGTACAAGGAAAATGGATTTAAGGAGAGGGAGAAAGCAGAAGAACTAGTGTCATTTTTGTCTGAACCTCTTCCTGCACAGGGAGTAGTTGATTCTATTGAGAAAAAGAAAGAAACAAAGAATGCTCCACTTCTTTTTAATCTTGCTGAGATTCAGAATGAGTGTAGTAAACTTTTTAAGATCAGTCCGGATGAAACACTTAATATTATTCAGGAATTATATGAAAAGAAGCTTGTGACATATCCAAGAACAGATGCCAGAGTGTTATCTACTGCAGTGAGTAAGGAAATTCACAAGAATATCGGTGGATTGAGAAATTATCTTCCTGTAAAAGAGATTGCTGATAATATACTTACTAATAATATGCAGAAGGGAATTGAGAAAACAAGGTATTGTAATGACAAGGCAATTACAGACCATTATGCTATTATTCCAACAGGACAGGGGCTTAATAATCTTAAGAGTCTGTCGGTTACCGTTTCAAGAACATATGAGATAATTGTAAGAAGGTTTCTGAGTATTTTCTATCCTCCGGCTGTGTATCAGAAGGTGAGTATCACAAGTGATGTTAAGTCAGAAAAGCTGTATGCATCATTTAAGGTGCTTGTGGATGAGGGATATCTTAAGGTAGCTAAGAATTCCTTCGCTAAGCAGAAAGAGGAAACAAAGGCAAAGGAAGATGGGAAAGAAGATTCTAAAGATGATAACAAATGCGATGCTGGTCTTTTTGAAGTATTGAAAAAATATAGAAAAGGTTCTACAATTACATTTAATGGGTTTAATATTAAAGAGGGTGAAACATCACCTCCTAAAAGATATAATTCTGGTTCCATTATCCTTGCTATGGAGAATGCAGGACAGCTTATTGAAGATGAGGAACTGCGGGCACAGATTAAAGGAAGCGGAATCGGAACAAGTGCAACAAGAGCTGAGATTCTAAAGAAACTCAATACAATTAAGTATATAGATATTAACTCTAAAACCCAGATTATTACGCCTACATTATTAGGGGAGATAATATATGATGTGGTTGATAATTCCATAAGACATCTGCTTAATCCTGAGCTTACGGCAAGCTGGGAGAAAGGTCTTACCGGAGTTGCCCAGGGAAATATTACTTCTGATGAATATATGGAAAAGCTTGATGGTTTTGTCTCAAGGCGAACCAGAGCGGTGATGACCCTTAGTAACCAGACAGGACTTATCAGACTGTTTGATAAGGCGGCCAGAAATTATAAGTAGTTATATGTATTACAACAGAATACCAGTTTATGAATGAAAGGAAATATTTTATATGTGTGGAATTGCAGGATATGTAGGAGATAAAGACAGCGCTGATGTGCTTGTGGATGCTCTGTCAAAGCTTGAGTACAGAGGATATGATTCAGCAGGAATAGCTGTGGTTGACCACGGCTCTATCAAAGTAAAGAAATGTAAGGGAAGACTTGCAAACCTTGTTGAGAAGATGGAAGAGGAAGGTAAACCTGAGGGACATGTGGGAATAGGCCACACAAGATGGGCAACCCATGGAGAGCCGTCAGATATTAATTCACATCCTCATGGCAATAAGAGAGTTACTATTGTACATAACGGTATTATCGAGAATTATAAGAAGCTTAAGGATTTCCTCAGTGGAGAAGGGTACAGCTTTGCAAGTGAGACTGATACGGAAGTTGTAGCTAAACTCCTTGATTATTATTATGATGGAAACCCGATGGATACAATTGCAAAGGTTATTTCTGAAATTAAGGGCTCCTATGCGCTTGGTATAATGTTCAGGGATTATCCTGAAGAGATATTTGCCGTAAGAAAGGACAGCCCTCTTATTGTCGGAGTTGGTGAGCATGAGAATTTCATTGCCTCAGATGTTCCTGCTATTATCAAATATACAAGAGATTATTATCTGCTTGAACAGAATGAAATTGCAGTGGTAAAGAAGGAATCTGTCAAGATTTATGACGTTCACGGTAATGAGATACATAAGGAACTTAATACTGCAGACTGGGATGTGGATGCTGCTGAAAAGGGTGGGTATGCACATTTCATGCTCAAGGAAATTCATGAACAGCCGAATGCAGTGAAGATGACAATCACTCCAAGAATTACAGATAGTATGCCTGATTTCAGCGCAGAGGGATTTGATGAAAAGAAGCTGAAGAATTATAAGAATATATACATTGTTGCCTGTGGAACCGCGATGCATGCCGGACAGGTTGGCAAATATGTAATTGAGAAGATTGCAAGAATTCCTGTTACAGTTGATATTGCATCAGAATTCAGATACAGAGAGCCTCTGATTGGAAAGGGAGATCTTATTATTGTTATTTCACAGTCAGGAGAGACCGCAGATACTAAAGCTGCTCTTGAGCTTGGAAAGCAGGCTGGAGCTGATACAATGGCAATTGTCAATGTCAAGGGTTCGTCTATAGCCAGAGAGGCAGATATGGTTGTGTATACACATGCAGGCCCGGAGATTTCTGTCGCTTCAACCAAGGCTTATATGGTGCAGGTATCAATAATGTATCTTATCGCATTTGAAATTGCATACGCTAATGGAATGCTTGACGCTAAGAAATGCCGTGAGTACACTCAGATGCTTGAACAGATGCCGGAGATTATAGAGGAATCAATTACTCTTGAGAAGAAATGTCAGTTTGCAGCTTCTAAGCTTGTCAACGCAGACAGTCTTCTCTATATAGGAAGAGGACTTGACTATGCACTTAGTATGGAAGGTTCTCTTAAGCTTAAGGAGATTTCATATATTCATTCAGAGTCATATGCGGCAGGAGAATTAAAGCATGGTACAATATCTCTTATAACAGACCAGATGCCTGTAATAGCTATCGCAACGCAGAAAAATCTTGAAGAGAAGACTATCAGTAATATTAAAGAAGTTAAGTCGCGGGGAGCATTTGTAATTCTTATTGCTGAACCGGAACTTGATATTGAGGAGGGCGTTGCAGATATTATTATTAAGCTGCCACAGGCAGACCAGCTACTTATGCCAATGGTTGCCGCTGTTCCGTTACAGTTAATCGCTTACTATACAGCAGTGCTTAAGGGAAATGATGTGGATAAACCAAGAAATCTTGCAAAATCAGTAACTGTTGAATAATATTTGACGAGGATTAGAGAAATGAATAATGAAGCTTTAACAATCAATGAGCTCTATAATCTTAATGAGACTATTGCAGCTAAGATTTTTGAGGGCTGTACTTTCCCGTGGGAAGTGCTTGCCAGAATAGGAGATTTTATTATAGAGCTTGGAAATACGCTTCCACAGGAGGAATATGAGAAGCGTGGAGATAATATATGGGTGCACAGGAGTGCCAATGTATTCCCGACAGCATATATTGCAGGCCCTGCAATTATTGGAAAGGATGCCGAGGTCAGGCACTGCGCATTTATAAGAGGCAAAGCAATTGTTGGAGAGGGCGCGGTTGTGGGAAATTCCACAGAATTAAAGAATGTTATTC
>CAMEVC010000030.1 GCA_945939115.1 uncultured Eubacterium sp. | reverse complement strand
TCCCTGATGTGGATAAGACCCCTGATTATTATGAGGAGAAATACCCATATAGAAAGCTTCCTAATAAAGCCGAGGTTACCAGACTTGCACCAAGCCCTACAGGTTTTATCCATCTGGGCAATCTGTACAGTGCGCTGGCTGATGAGCGTATTGCCCACAGAAACGGAGGTATTTTCTACTTAAGAATCGAGGATACAGATGCTAAGAGAACAGTTGAAGGTGCAGTGGATACTGTCATTAATGTTTTGAGATATTTTGATATTGAATTCGACGAGGGCGCAGGCTTCTCAGATTCTGATCCCGTCAATGCATATGGCCCATATTACCAGACTCAGAGAGTAGATACCTACCACACATATGCCAGAGAACTTGTCCTTAAAGGTCTTGCTTATCCATGCTTTTGCACAGAGGAAGAACTTGAGGCAGTGAGATTGCAGCAGGAATCTGACAAGGTACTCACAGGATATTATGGCAAATACGCATTATGCCGTGACCTTTCCCTTGAGACTATTGAAGCTAATATAAAGGCCGGAAAGCCGTATGTTTTAAGACTTCGTTCCCAGGGAAGCCCTGACAATGAAATCACATTTGTTGACAGCATCAAGGGTGAAATCAAGCTTCCTGAGAATATACATGACATCGTTCTTCTCAAGAAAGACGGTATTCCGACATATCATTTTGCCCATGCAATTGACGACCATCTTATGAGAACTACAACAGTTATCCGTGGTGGAGAATGGCTTGCTTCTGTTCCTATCCATTATGAACTGTTCCATGTATTAGGATTTAAGATGCCAAAGTATGCACATACCGCCCACCTTATGAAATTCGATGAGGAGACAGGCGGAAAGAGAAAGCTTTCCAAGAGAAAAGACCCTGAGCTTTCACTGGATTACTACAGAAAAGACGGATATCATCCATATACTATGAAGGTTTATCTTCTCACTCTCCTCAACTCTAACTTTGAAGAGTGGCATGAGAAGTTCCCTGACAAGGATATCAATGAATTTCCATTCTCTGTTGATAAGATGAGTGTTTCCGGTGCTTTATTTGATAAGGAAAAGCTTCATAACATATGTAAGAATGAACTTTCTAAGTTATCGGAGGATGAGCTTTATGATTTCCTCTATGACTGGGCTATGGAAAATGAGCCGGAAAAAGCTGCGGTATGGTTTTCTGATAAAGAGAAGCTCCTTGCTATTCTCCGTCTCTACATGGGAGTCGGAGCTAAGAGAAGAAGAAAAGATTTCATGTATGCAAAGCAGATATTTGAACTTATAAGCTACTTCTTTGACTTAGGTGACGAACAGGAATCTGATTCCTTCCGTCTTTCAGACTCTGAAGTTAAGACAATCCTCTCTGATTATCTTGCAGTTTATAACCATGAAGATGACAATAATATGTGGTTTAATAAGCTCAAGGAAATTGCTGACAGGAATGGCTATGCATCAGATATGAAGGCTTACAAGGCTGCTCCTGAAAACTTCAAAGGCAATGTATCAGATGTTGCTGAGGTTGTCAGAATTGCTGTAACCGGCAGAGCCAACACACCGGATTTATGGACAATCGTTCATATTATGGGCGAAGAACAGATGAAGGAAAGAATTAATCGTTTCATATAGTTTTAGGTAGTTACAGGGATGGTGATAACATATTGAAGAGTACTAAATCTAAAGGTCTTGAATTTAAAATGATGATGTCAGCGCTTGTTCCGGCGATGATTACATTTGTCGTAATATTATTTACCGCCTACGCCGTCATCATGAATACAATTGGCAAGTCTGTAAAGAATGAACTTACCAATATGAGCACCATCGCTGAGAATATTATCAATAATTCCTGCCCCGGAGACTATTCTAAGGTTGGAGATGATTATATTGCAATATACAAGGGAGATGTACTTCTAAACGGTAATAGCGCTCTTGTCAGTTCTCTCACAGAGGGAACCGAACTTGATATCACACTGTTTTATGGTGATTTGAGAGTAATAACAACGCTCAGGGATAAATCCGGCAACAGCCTTATAGGCACATCAGCTTCCGTAAAGCTGGTAAACGATGTTCTTAGAAAAGAAAAACCGGCTTTCTATGACAATGTCACTCTGGATAGGACCCGTTATTACAGCTACTATAAACCGCTGTTTAACTCTGACGGACAGTGCATTGGTATGCTTGCCATAAGCAAATCAGCCGACAAGGTATCTTCCTATACCTACATCAGACTGATTCCGCTTATAATAATCAGCCTCCTCGGAATGGTACTGGTTGCGTATATAAGCATTAAAAACACCAAATCCATCGTATCCGCTGTAAGCAGCCTTAAGAATTTCTTTAAGAATGTATCAGAAGGAAGGCTTGACGGCTCGGTGGATGCAACAATATTGAAACGCGGTGACGAACTTGCAGATATGGGTAACTCTGTGACTGCTATGCAGGCCTCACTCAAGAAAATGATAGAGCTTGATGAGCTTACAAGAATATACAACAGGCGTTTTGCCCAGAATAAACTTGATGTTATCATGCAGAATGCCAGACTGGATGGCACAAGATTTTCAGTTTCCATCGGTGATATTGATTTCTTTAAGAAAGTCAATGACACTTACGGGCATGATGCAGGCGATGAAATTCTTATCAATGTGGCAACAATCTTAAAAAATGCCATGATTGGCAGGGGGTTCGCTGCAAGATGGGGTGGTGAAGAATTTCTCCTTGTATTCAACAAGGGAACATACGAAGAAAATGCTGCTACCCTCAATAATATCATTAAAACTATTGAACAGTCCCATGTCAGCATTAACTATAATGACACCATTACTGATGTCAGTGTCACTATGTCTTTCGGAATCACTGAGGGTGATGTCAACAAAGAAAAGCACATAATTCTTAAAGAAGCTGACGAACGTCTTTACACTGCCAAGACCACCGGAAGAAACCGGGTTGTGTCTTAGAGAAAGAAGGAAAAGTATGCATGATCTTATGATTGTAGGCAGCGGTCCTGCAGGAATATCGGCGGCTCTCACCGCCAAAGCCAGAAACATGGATTTTATATGGTTTGGCTCAAGAAGCCTTAGCAATAAGATTGAAAAGGCAGAGAAAATCATGAATTATCCCGGACTTCCGGGCGTTACCGGAAAACAGATGCAGGATATATTTCTACAGCAGATAGATGACAGTGGAATAACAATAACACAGTCACAGGTCAATTCCATATATGATTTTGGAGAATACTTTGCCGCCGGTGCTGAGAATGAAATATATGAAGCCAGAACTGTAATACTTACTGTAGGCATGGCAACAACAAGAGAAATTGAGGGAGAGGCAAGGCTTTTAGGCTCCGGAGTAAGCTACTGTGCAACCTGTGACGGAGCTCTTTACAAGAATAAAGAAATAGCTGTGGTATGCTCTTCTCCAAAATATGAGCAGGAAATAAGCTTTCTTTCTGATATTGCATCCCATATTTATCTGTTTACAACTTACAAGAATGTTAATATACACAAGGATAACATAACCTGGTATCTGGGACTTCCTTCGTGCATTAATGGTGATGCAAGGGTATCTTCGGTCACATTTAAAGGAAATGAAATACCTGTTAGCGGTGTATTTTTCTTAAAGGATTCTATTAATCCCGGAGTTTTACTGTCAGGCCTTGATATGGCTGACGGACATATTATAGTAAACCGGGCGCAGGAGACCAGCATTAAGGGTGTTTTCGCTGCAGGGGACTGCACCGGAAGACCTTACCAGTACACTAAGGCAACCGGAGAGGGCAATGTGGCTGTTCACAGCGCACTTGAATATTTAAAACAACATAAGTATAATAATAAATGATTGGAGAGATACACGATGGGAGAAATATGGGATATCTATGATATCAACAAACAGCTTACAGGACGCACAATGGAACGCAATGACTGGCACATGAAAGCTGGCGATTACCATCTTACCGTTCTTGGTATCATCAAAAGACCTGATAACACATTTTTAATAACACAGAGAGTTATGACTAAGGCATGGGCGCCGGGACACTGGGAAGTATCCGGAGGTGCATGTAAATCAGGTGAGACTTCTTTTCAGGCGGTATGCCGGGAAGTACTGGAAGAGACTGGTATTGATGTCTCTAAAGCCGATGGCGGTTTTGAATTCTCATACAGAAGAGATAATCCGGATGAGGGCGATAATTATTTCGTTGATATCTATAGGTTCAACATGGATATATCTGAATCAGATGTCCATCTTCAGGAGGAAGAGACAGCCGGATTTAAGTTTGCTACAGCCGATGAAATCAAGCTTATAGCTGACAGGGGAGAATTTCTCCACTACAACAGCATTAAAAAGGTCTTCGAATAAACAGTTTATTTCTTATGAGGAGATTGTACATGTTAAAATATCTTAGAAAATATTGGCTTTTTGCCATTCTTGCACCTTTATTCATGGTGGGCGAGGTTCTTATGGATCTTGTTCAGCCTCGTTTAATGAGCACCATCGTGGATGAAGGTGTTTTAGGTTTATCGAATAATGGAGTTGGCAGTCTTAATATTGTTTTGACAGAAGGTCTCAAAATGATTATCTTTGTTATCATTGGCGGAACCTGTGGAATAATGTGTGGTGTATTCTCCAATATAGCATCCCAGAATTTTGGGAATGATTTAAGAAAGGACACATTTAAGAAAATCATGTCCTTTTCATTTGAACAGACTGACAAGTTTTCAACAGGTTCTCTTATCACAAGAGTAACTAACGATATAACACAGCTTCAGAATCTTATACAGATGGTAATGAGGGGTTTTGTGAGAACATTCATGCTGTTTGCCGGAGGCATAATATGCATGATGACACTTAACTTAAGTTTCGGTGCAGTAATAGCCTGTGCCCTGCCATTTGTAGTAATATGTGTCGTATATTTCCTCTCTAAAGCCAATCCGCTTTTTTCAAAGCTCCAGCACAAGCTCGATGGTGTTAACAATGTAATGCAGGAAAATGTATCGGGATTCCGTGTAGTGAAAGCATATGTGAAAGAAGATTATGAGAAGAAACGTTTTGGAAAATCTAACGAGGAACTAGTAAAGACCCAGTTAAATGTACTCATGATTTTTTCATATATGCAGCCTATTATGAACATTATCCTGAATTTATCTATTGTCGCCGTTATTAAAGTGGGAGGAATTCAGGTAGCTGCCGGCAATGTGACTCCCGGAAATGTTATGGCTGCTATCACTTATGTCACACAGTCTCTTAATGCTGTAATGAGAATGACTAATATGTTCCAGACTGCTTCAAGGGGAATTGCTTCAGGAAGGCGCGTAAATGAGGTATTAAACTGTGAACCCGCCATAAAGAACGGCTCATATACAGATAATCCTGCTGTCCATGGCAAAATCGAATTCAGGAATGTTTCCTTTGCATATCCCGGAATGGGAGATGAGAAGATACTTGACAACATTAATATCGTCATCAATTCCGGAGAAACAGTTGGTATTCTTGGCCAGACAGGCTGCGGTAAGACAAGCTTTGTAAACCTTATCCCAAGATTTTATGATGTGACTGAAGGCTCAGTTCTCGTTGATGATATTGATGTCCGTGAATATAATCTTAAGAATCTTAGAAAAAGAATATCTACTGCACTCCAGAAAAGCGAGATTTTCCAGTCAAGCATACGTGACAATATAGCCTGGGGAAATCCCGATGCCACAGAAGAACAGATTAAGAACGCGGCTGATATTGCCCAGGCAACCGAATTTATATCAAGAACTAAGGAAGGTTTTGATACATTAGTTACCCAGCAGGGTACAAGCCTTTCCGGTGGACAGAAGCAGCGTGTCGCCATAAGCCGCACAATTCTTAAGGATGCTGAAATACTCATTTTTGATGATTCCACAAGCGCTCTTGACTTAAAGACAGAGGCTGACCTTTATTCAATGCTGAAAGACAAATATCCGGAGACAACCAAGATTATAATTGCCCAGAGAATTGCTTCTGTCAAAGATGCTGACCGGATAATAGTACTTGACAATGGCAAAATAAGCGCTGTAGGCACACATGAAGAGCTTCTTAACACAAGTGAAATATATAAGGATATATATAATTCCCAGTTAAACAGAAAGTAAACTAAATGTATTGAAACGGAGTTAATGCTATGGCAGAGGATAATAAGACAGCACAAGTTAATATGAAAATCCCCGGCATGAAGGGCGGACCGAGAAACCGCGGAGCTGTAGTTGAGAAGCCTGTTAATGGCAGGGAGACGTTCCTTCGTCTCATGAAGTATTTTGCCAGAGAATGGACTGTAATTGCAGCCTTATTTGCCGCAGTTATACTTATGGTAGTATGCTCAGTGTATGCACCTAAGCTGCAAAGTCAGGCAATCGATTATATTTCTTTAAGAAAATTTAATAATTTGAATTATATACTTGTTATTATGATGGTGGTATACATAATATACAGTATCTGTACATTTATTCAGACAAGACTGAGTGCCGTATTAAGCCAGAGAATCGTGCGAAATATGAGACAGGATCTTTTTGACAGAATAGTTAATCTTCCTGTAAGATATTTAGACCAGCACTCCCATGGCGATATAATGAGCCGTATGACCAATGATGTAGAGAATATTTCTAACACTGTATCTCAATCAATGAGTTCGCTGTTTTCCGGTATTCTTACAATTATCGGTACTGTTATCATGATGGTTATTCTGTCACCGCAACTGGCATTATGTTCATGTACAACTGTTATACTAACAATTATTGCAACCAAGAATCTGTCACACGCCATGAAAAAGTTCTATTCCAGAAGACAGGTTCTCTTAGGACAGCTCAACGGCACTGTTGAGGAAATGGTCACAGGA
Organism: uncultured Eubacterium sp.; assembly: GCA_945939115.1. GTDB lineage: Bacteria > Bacillota > Clostridia > Lachnospirales > Lachnospiraceae > Lachnospira. The sequence continues at coordinate 20,187 of CAMEVC010000030.1, read as the reverse complement.
TATAAGACTGTTGTTGCATTTGACAGGCAATCCTTTGCCGAAGAAGAATTCAACAAAACTTCTGATGAGCTTACCAGAGTGGGAATTAAAGCTGAGATACTCGGTGGTTCCATGGGACCTGTGATGAATGTAATTAATAATATCGGATTTGTAATTATAGCAGCCTTCGGCGGATTCTTTGCCCTTAAGGGATATGTATCCATCGGAGTTATTTCCGCATTTATTGTATATGCCAAGCAGTTCGGAAGGCCAATAGATGAGCTTGCCAATATATGGGGACAGATTCAGACTGCTATTGCAGGTGCTGAGAGAGTATTTGCCATACTCGACCAGCCAAAAGAAGATAAGTCCGGAAGTCAGTGTATGGATAACTTTACAGGCAATATTGAATTCAGTCATGTTGATTTCTCATATATTCCGGGAAAGCAGGTTCTTTACGACTTCAACCTTAAAGTCCGGGCAGGCCAGAAGGTTGCTTTAGTTGGAAGTACAGGAAGCGGTAAGACCACTGTTGTCAATCTGCTTATGAGGTTCTATGATATTGATAACGGCAGTATAACTATTGATGGGGTCAACATAAAAGATATAGACTGTGAGAACTTAAGAAAGAACACTGCAATTGTTCTTCAGGACACTGTACTCTTTGCAGACACAGTAAAGAATAATCTTTTATACTCAAGGCAGGATGCCTCTGACAGTGAGATTACAGATGCAGCTTCCAAGGCAAACTGCCACAATATGATAATGCATCTTCCCGAAGGGTATAACACAACACTCTCTAAGGACGGACAGAATCTTTCCCAGGGACAGAGACAGCTTTTATCCATTGCGAGAGCATTTGTTGCAAGCCCTAAGATACTTATTCTTGACGAGGCAACTTCAAGTGTAGATACACGAACAGAGAAAAGAATCCAGGATGCAATGACGAATCTTATGAAGAACAGAACAAGCCTTATTATTGCACACCGTCTGTCAACCATTCAGGATGCAGACCTCATTGTAGTAATGGACCACGGAAGAGTTGTTGAAACCGGCACACACGAGTCTCTGCTTGCGTCCCACGGAAAATACTATGAACTGTATATGACACAATTCGCAGGAAAGACTATTTAACCCAATATGTTTTAAGGAGGTATATATGTCTAAACATACACCTATGAGAACCGAAAAGAAAACATCTGTGAAAAACAGCTTTGGAAGGCTGGTTATGACAGGGGTATTTGTGCTTATTCAGGTAGGCTGGCTGGCTTTCCTTCTTCTGTACCTTAACAGATATTCCGCTGTAATTTCTCTTATAAGTACATTTATTGCTATTATTCTTGCCCTCAAGATATATGGAACCTCCACTAACTCCGCCATGAAGATGCCATGGATAATTGTTATCCTTGCATTTCCAATTCTCGGAGTACTTATCTATATTATGTTTGGCCGTTCTATTGTCACTAAGACAGTTAAGAAACATTTTAACCAGATTGAAAAGCAGTACAAGGAAACTCTCACTCAGGACGAGACCATTATGGATGAAGCCAGAGAGAATAATGTCTATATATATAACCAGTTCCATTATCTGAGCAGGCGAGAAGGGTATCCGGTGTATAAGAATACTGATATTGAATTCTATTCTATCGGTGAGGAGGGACTTGAAGCCCAGCTTGAACAACTTAAGAAAGCAGAAGATTTCATCTTTATGGAATACCACGCTATTGAGGAGGCTTCCAGCTTTAACCGGATTAAGGATATTCTCATTGAACGTGCCGGAGCCGGAGTGAAAGTACGTCTGTTGTATGATGATGTTGGAAGTATATTTTTCCTCAACAAGGATTTTATTAGGGAACTGCGTTCCCACGGAATTGACTGCAGAGTATTTAATCCTATTAAACTTGCCTTTAATATGTTCATGAATAACAGAGATCACCGTAAGATAACGGTTATCGACGGCAAGGTTGGTTTTACAGGAGGATATAATCTTGCTGAAGAGTATTTTAATATAACCCATCCTTATGGTGAATGGAAGGATACAGGATTTAAGCTCACAGGTGATGCTGTAAAGAGCCTGACTGTCACATTTCTTTCTATGTGGAATTCCATCAAGAAAAAAGATGAACCACAGGATGATTATGAGAAGTATATTAATGCCTCAGACTATGGATATACAGCGAAGAATAATACTCAGTTTGTACTGCCTTACGCTGACAGTCCGCTTAACACTAACAGAGTTGCAGAGAATGCTTACCTTAATATAATTAAAAGTGCTAAACAGTTCCTTTATATAACAACACCTTATCTGCTTATAACAGAGGAGATGTCAAGGGAGCTTGCCATGGCAGCAATGCGTGGTGTTGATGTGAGGATTGTCACCCCGGGAATTCCAGACAAGAAGCTTACATACAGCCTTACAAGATCATATTATGCAGACCTTGTGCGCTACGGTGTCAGAATATATGAATACACCCCCGGATTTATCCATGCGAAGCAGTGGGTATGTGATAATGAACTGTCTGTCGTTGGAACTATCAACATGGATTTCAGGAGTCTGTATCTGCACTTTGAGAATGCAGTTATGGTATATGGCAAGGAAACTGCCGCTGACATTATGAATGACTTCTATAACATTTTCAAAAGAAGTGAAGAGGTTACCGGCAAATATACCAATAAGCCTAAGATTCTTAAAATACACCAGTGTATATTAAGATTACTTGCACCATTATTCTAAATGGTGTATATTCAATCCGTATCAACCATATAAGGAGAATTAAATTGAGAGAAGAAACAGTAACCGTTAAGATTGATCACCCCATGGGAAGTACAGATGACGATAACCCCTCGGTGGTCTATCCAATTAATTGTGGCTATGTAGATGTTGAAAGAACCCCCGGTTTTTCTGAGTTAGATAAACAGCGCGTGTACCTTTTAGGACTTGATTTCGCAGTTGATGAATATGTTGGCGTCCTTATCGCAGTGGCACGACGCCGCGATGACCCTGAGACTGTGTGGATTGTTGCCCCTGAAAATATATCATATACCATCCAGCAGATTGAGGAGATGATATATTTTGAAGAACAATACTATGACAGCTTTGTCGAAATCATTGATGAGGAAATCTGGGATGCCTATGACGAGAACGAAAAGCTTCTCGGTTTTGATTTGAAAAGAAGTCAGGCTAAGTCTCTGCCTGAAGGTGTTTACCATGTAATTGTGAATGTATACACTATGACCAGAGATGGAAAGCTGCTTACGACTGAAAGGTCACGCAACAAGACCTATCCTCTTAAATGGGAGGTTACAGGAGGTTCTATACTTAAAGGCGAGACAGCAAGAGAGGGCGCTGTTCGTGAGCTGTATGAGGAGACCGGTATCAGGAAAGAATGCAGTGACCTGATTCCTCTGTATCATTATGTTGATAAGAACAAGCACGCCATTTATCACAGCTATCTTAATATAATAGAAAAAGAAGTCCATGTTAAACTCCAGCAGGGAGAAACCATGGACTACATGTATGTTCCTTATAAAGAGTTCGATGAACTCGTTAATTCTGACAGATTCGTTCCGTCAGAGCAGAAGAGATATCAGAATCAGGCTGTTTTTACTACACTGTCTGAATTCATTCCCTCTTCAGAATCTTCAACATAAGCAATACCGTATGTTCCCGGGCCTACATGAGTTCCCACTGAACATCCTATAGAGCTTACACATACCTTTCCTCTGACATCTGATATATGTGAGAGGCTCTTATTGATAAATGTTTCTAATGAATCAGGGCAGTTGATGTGACCGAACACGAAATCCCTTGAAAGACTAATTCCGTCTTCAGAAAGCTTTTCGTGCATAAGTTTCTCGGCTGCCTTCTTTCCTCTTGTCTTACCTATTACGACGACCTTGCCATCTTCTATGCTTACTACAGGTGTTATATGAAGCATTGTTCCTGCAAATGCCTGTGCTCCGGAAAGTCTTCCCCCCATCTTTAAGTATTTAAGAGAGCCAACAACTGCTGTAAGCTTAATATGCCCTGCAAGTTCACGACATGCATCAGCAATTTTCTCTGCACTCATATTATTATCTCTATACTTAACTGCCTCTCTTATAAGAAGAGCTGTTCCAATTGAAGCGTTTCGTGAATCCACAATAAAAATCTTCTTTCCACTTTCCTCTTCAACGTCAGCGGCTGCAATACAAGCACTCTGATATGTACCTGACAGCTCAGAAGATATGAAAATACCGATTACATCATCTCCCTGATTTACATATCTCGTAAAAACATCCATGAATCTATCCGGGCTGGGCTGTGAAGTCTTAGGAAGCTCCTCACATTCTGCTAATCTTTTATAGAATTCCTCGTGGGTAATCTCAACCCCGTCTAAGAATTCCTCTTCCCCGAATCTTACAGTTATGGGAATAATCTCAATTCCCAGTTTCTTAGCATCTTCCTTTGATATATCACAAGTACTGTCAGCAATAATTCTTACCATAGTATTATTCTCCTTAATATATTTTGATATTCAAAATGTATTACAGGTATAATAACACTGCAATAATACTATGTCAATACTATTTTGATATTCAAACTATTTTCCACAGGGCTTCATTTTCCTGTAATTTCTATAATTGCGTATAAGAAGCGGCACCTCTGCCACAAGCATTCCAATCCATCCGGCAAGATAGGAGAATGGAAGAGCTTCAATTCCCATACCTAATGCAAATACGAGAGGAATAGCGGCCAGTACCCGGACACCCATATTAATAAAGCTTGAAAGAAGTGTAATCTTAAGGTCTCCAATTCCCCTGAAATATCCCTGAATTCCGTTAGTCAGAGCAGGAAGTATATACATTACAGATATCAGCTTCAGATATATGACACCATGACGGATAACCTCGCCATCTGACACAAATAATTTCATAAGAGGAGCTGCAAACACAAAGCAGACAAGGAATATAATTATCCCATATATAATCTCGAGAAGCATTCCCGCCTTAAATCCTTTAATTACCCTGTCGTCTCTTTCTGCTCCCTTGTTCTGAGCCATGAAGGCTGTCATTCCATGGGCTATATTCTGCTCTGGTGTATATGCATAGTCATCAATTCTGTTTACAACAGCAAATGCCGCAGCGACAGACACTCCCATGGTATTAATAATCGCCTGGATACCAATCTTGCCAAGCTGCACCGTTGCCTGCTGCATTGCTGATACCCATCCATAGCTTACTGTCTTCTTAAGAAGCGCATTGTCAAATATTAACCACTTCTTTCCAAGGCATAAAACCGGTACCCTGAATTTAATATAAATCATGCAGAAAAGGCAGCACAGTGCCTCGCTTACAACAGTTGCAACAGCACATCCGTTACTTCCCGCCTTTAAGATAACAACAAAAAACAAATCACCAAAGACATTCAGCACAGCACTTATAATAAGAAAATACAGCGGTGTTGCACTGTCCCCCAAGGCTCTCAATGTACTTGAGAAAAAATTATATAAAAATGTAAAGACAAGCCCTAACATGATTATTCTTAAATATTGTGTTGTGATAGTCATAATTGACTTATCAACCTGTATTACCATAAGAATTGGCTTAGTAAACATTATGGCAAATACTGTAAGAGCCAAAGAAAAAATAATACCGGATATCATAGTTGTACTTATCTGACGGCTGAGAGTATCCATTTTCTTAGCGCCATAATAATTACCCATAAGTATACTCGCACCCATACACAATCCATTGAGAAACAGTATAATAAGCGTTGTGACAGGATTACATATTCCCACTGCAGCCAGAGCTTCCTTTCCCACAAACCTTCCAACAATAATAGAATCAACGGCATTATATGTAAGCTGAAAAATATTCCCCAGAATAAGAGGAATAGTGAATCTGATAAGCATCGGCATTATTCTGCCCTTAGTAAGATCTTTAGCCATAAAATGTAAACTCCGATTAAATACTTGTATACTACATAAATACTGCAATGTAGCTGTTAAAGTTTAATCCCCGGTTAAACAGATGTCAAGAATTTAAAACTACCACAATAAAACCAGATAAATAAATTTACTTTTTATATAAAGAGTTTTATAATAGACCTAAGAAATTGGTTCGGATTTTTTATATTATAATTTTACTGAAACGGGGTTTATGCTATGGAGAAAAAGTCTATTCTTATGATTGATGATGTCAAATTTAATCTGGCGTCAGCAAGAGAAGTATTGAAAGATGAATATATTCTGTATGAGGCTATATCTGCAAAAGAGGGATTCGATATACTCGAAGACCATATTCCAGACCTCATTCTTCTTGATATTATTATGCCGGAGATGGACGGTTATGAAATGATAACCCAGTTAAAGAAAATCAGACGCTACAAGGGTATCCCGGTAATATTTCTTACTGCTGAGACCAAGCCTGAGAGCGAGGTCAAGGGTTTTGACCTCGGTGCCGTTGATTTCATAACTAAACCATTTGTTCCAACTGTTATGAAACGAAGAATTGCAACCCAGATTGAACTGTCAGCATACCAGCATTCTCTGGAGAAGCTGGTGGATGAGAAGGTTGCCGAGATTGAGAAGATGCAGGATGCACTCTCAACCGGATTCGCAGAATTAGTTGAGTCAAGGGATGGCATAACCGGTGGACATGTCAAGAATACCGGCATTTATTTCGATGCTTTTATCAATGCTCTTAAAGATGAACCAAGATACAAGAATGAGATAACAGAAAATTATGTGAGAAAGACGATAAGGTCAGCTCCTCTTCATGATATTGGCAAAATCGGCATAGATGATGTAGTACTTAGAAAGAAGGGTTCTCTGGACGGTGGAGAGCGCGAGTATATGGAAAAGCATGCAACTATGGGTGCCTCAACGTTCCACAAGATACGCAAGAAATTCCCAGAAAGTGAATTCCTTGAGATAGCAGAGGAAATGGCTCTTTACCATCATGAGAGATGGGATGGCAAGGGGTATCCTACCGGAAAGAAGGGGACTGATATTCCTCTCTGTGCAAGAATAATGAGTATTGTGGATGTTTACGATGCACTCACATCCGAAAGACCTTACAAGAAGCCATTTTCTCATGAGAAATCAATGGCTCTCATTGTGGAAGGACGGGGAACACAGTTTGACCCGGAACTTGTTGATGAATTTGTGAAATACAGTGATTTGATAAAGCTCTGTCTTGAGAAAAAGAACAAACTCCGCAATTAATTATAAATTGATTATAAATTAACTCCAATTCTTTTGAAATATAGGCAATTATAATATATACTATTTAGGTATGTTTATTATAATATACTTATTTCATAATTGGAGGGATAAGAATAATGGTAAGAAAAGAACAGATGCGCCTCTATGCAATTACAGATTCTACGTGGCTTAACGGGCAGAGTCTTGCTTCTGTCGTAAAGGATGTGCTTGCTAATGGCGCAACATTTTTACAGTTGCGCGAAAAGAATACAACCCATGAAGAAATAGTTGCGAAAGCTAAGACAATTGTACCTATTGCAAGGCGTTTTGGCGTTCCCTTTGTCATAGATGATGATGTTTCGGCTGTTATAGAGAGTGGTGCAGACGGTGTCCACATCGGACAGAACGATACTGATTACAGGACTGCAAGACAGCTTCTGGGTCCCGGTAAGATTATCGGAATGACTGCCAAAACAGTTGAACAGGCAATAGAAGCTGAACGGCTTGGAGCAGATTATATCGGAACCGGAGCTGTATTTGGTTCAAGCACCAAGAAAGATGCAGTTTACATGCCAAAGGAAAGACTTTGTGAGATAACCTCCGCCGTCAATATTCCTGTTGTTGCAATTGGGGGAATCACTTACGATAATATGGATTATCTTGCAGAAACCGGCGTTGATGGTATTGCCGTGGTTTCTGCTATTTTTGCTGCCGGAAATCCGGGACTTGCCACTGACAGATTATACATTAAAACCGGACGGCTGTTTAATTATCATAAGAATTATATATTCGATATGGACGGAACACTTCTTGACTCTATGCCTTACTGGCGCGGAGTATCTACTGAGTACGCTCTGGAACACGTTGACAGACTTCCCGATGACTTTCAGGAAAAGACTTATGTTATGGATCTTGACGAGTGTGCCCAGTATTTCCGGCATGAACTGGGAATAAATACCGATGCAGCAACTATGCGTAAAACTGCTGTAGATATAATGAACAGACACTATGCCAATGACATTCCACCTAAGGATGGTATGATTGAACTTGTCAGGCGTGAACATGAGGCCGGCTCCCATATGTGCATTTTCACAAGCTCGGACAGAAGCTGCGTGGAAGCTGTAATGAAAAGACTCGGCATACTTGACTGTTTTGATGCGGTTTATACAGTCTACGACATTCCATATAACAAGAAAAATCCTGAAAGTTACAAGCTTATTGCTGAAAAAATGCATTTTAAGCCGGAAGATACATGGGTGTATGAGGATGTGCTTCACGGTGTGGAATCAGCCAAACAGGGCGGTTTTAAAGTATGTGCCGTGTATGATGCGGACTCTGCAAATCATTGGGAGAGAATAAGCTCTCTGGCTGATGAATTAAGAGAAATCAGATAATTGTTCAAATATGAGCAGAAACGGAGAATAATATGGCTAAGAAAGTTGTTGTCGGCATGTCGGGAGGCGTTGATTCCTCCGTTGCCGCATACATTTTAAAAGAGCAGGGCTACGATGTTATCGGCGTAACCATGCAGATATGGCAGGATGATGCAACTGAGACTGCACAGAACGGATGCTGTGGAATAAGCGCTGTGGATGATGCAAGAAGAGTTGCAGGACAACTCGGAATCCCTTACTATGTAATGAACTTTAAGGATGAGTTCAAATGTAATGTCATAGATTATTTTGTTGATGAATATAAAAAGGGCCGCACACCTAATCCATGCATTGCATGCAACCGCTATGTAAAGTGGGAATCTCTGCTCACAAGAAGTCTTGAGATTGGTGCCGATTATATTGCCACCGGACACTATGCAAGGATTAAAAAGCTTTCCAATGGCAGATATACCATATGCAATTCTGTCACTGCCAGAAAGGATCAGACCTATGCGCTATATAATCTGACGCAGGAGCAGCTTTCTCATACACTGCTCCCTATAGGTGATTATACTAAGGAGCAGGTCAGGGAAATTGCAGAAAGAATCGGAATTACTGTTGCCAGAAAACCTGACAGCATGGAAATATGCTTTATCCCTGATAATGACTATGCAGGATTTATAGGCAGAGAAAGCGGATATACAAGCATTCCGGGAAATTTCGTTGACACGGAAGGTAATATTATCGGCACTCATCAGGGAATCATTCACTACACAGTGGGACAGCGCAAGGGCCTTGGACTATCCATGGGTAAACCTGTATTCGTTGTGGCGATAAGGCCGGAGACTAACGAGGTTGTTATAGGCGATAACAGCGATGTATTTTCACAGAAACTCTATGCAAACAATCTTAATTTCATGTCCGTGGAAAGAATTGAAGGCAGCATACGTGCCAGAGGCAAGATACGATACAGCCATGAGGGTGCCATGTGTACTGTCCGTATGATTGATAATAACACTTTAGAATGTACATTTGACGAGCCTCAGAGAGCCATAACACCAGGACAGGCTCTTGTGCTTTATGATGGTGATAATGTGCTTGGCGGAGGAACAATTATATGAACAGAGTGATATATATGGACAATGCGGCTACTACTTCTGTAAAACCCGAGGTTCTTAATGCCATGCTTCCCTATTTTACTGAAGAATACGGTAATCCCTCCTCTGTGTATAGTTTTGCACAGAAAAGCAGGACTGCCATTGATGAGACAAGAGAGACAATTGCCGGGATAATCGGAGCTGCAAAGAGCAATGAAATATATTTCACAGCAGGCGGAAGTGAATCTGATAACTGGGCTCTTAAATCAGCCGCCTTTGGCTTAAAGGATAAGGGTAATCATATTATCACGACAAGAATTGAGCATCACGCCATCTTAAATACATGCGCTTTTCTCGAAAAGAATGGCTTTGAAGTCACTTATCTTAATGTAGATAACGAAGGCTTTGTATCATTATCTGACTTGGAACATGCCATAACTGACCGCACAATTCTCATTAGTGTTATGTTTGCAAACAATGAGATTGGCACTATAGAGCCTGTTAGAGAAATCGGGGAAATTGCCCATAGACGCGGAATTATCTTTCATACAGATGCTGTGCAGGCCATGTGTCATGTTCCAATCAATGTTAGAGATATGAATATTGATCTGTTAAGTGCCAGTGCCCACAAGTTTAACGGCCCTAAGGGTGTCGGCTTCATGTATATGAACAACCACTGCAAGCTGGAGCCTTTTATACACGGTGGTTCACAGGAGCGTGCAAGAAGAGCCGGAACCAGCAATGTTCCCGGTATAGTTGGAATGGGATCTGCTGCGCTTTCTGTCTCCCGTGATTATGAAACAATCTCATCAGAAATAACTGCGCTCAGAAATTACATGGTTAACCGTATTATGCAGGAAATTCCTGATACCACATTTGACGGCCCCTCAACAGGTGACGTGAGAAGACTTCCGGGAAATATGCATTTCTGCTTCAAGGGCGTTTCCGGAGATTCCCTTCTTATCATGCTTGATATGAAAGGAATATGTGCATCAAGTGGTTCGGCATGCGCAGCGGGTTCCATAGACCCATCCCATGTTCTTACCGCAATCGGAAGAAATGCAGAGGAATCAAAGGGAGCATTGAGGTTAAGTATCAGCGCAGATACAACAAAAGAGGAAGCAGACTATGTAATTGATACTCTGAAGTCAGTAGTAGAGCGGCTTCGCGGATAATCCTATACATTTTCAAAAAATTTCTTAAATTTTTTCATATAAACCTATTGACATAGTAGGGTTAAGGGTTTATATTATCATCAACATCAAGAAATCAATTTTTGAAATATATGTAAAGGAAGGTAATTAATTATGGCAAAGAAATCTTATTCAGAGAGAAATTTAAAGTTTGAAACATTACAGCTTCATGTAGGACAGGAGCAGCCTGATCCGGTTACAGATGCAAGGGCAGTTCCAATTTACCTTACATCTTCATATGTATTCCATAACAGCAAGCACGCTGCTGACCGTTTTGGACTTAAGGATGCAGGTAATATATACGGTCGTCTTACTAATCCTACAGAGGATGTATTTGAGAGAAGAATCGCAGCACTAGAAGGCGGTGTTGCAGCCCTCGCTGTCGGTTCAGGAGCTGCTGCTTTAGCTTACACATTCCAGGCACTTGCACATGCAGGAGACCACATTGTTGCTGCCAAGAATATCTATGGTGGAACATATAATCTTCTCGCACATACTCTTCCGGATTACGGAATTGAAGCCAGCTTCGTTGACCCATTTGACTATGATGCCATCGAGGCAGCCATTAAGCCTAATACCAAGGCTGTTCAGATTGAGACTCTCGGAAATCCTAATTCAGAGGTTGTTGACATTGAAAGAATTGCTAAAATTGCTCATGCACACAATATTCCTTTAGTTGTTGACAATACATTTGCAACGCCTTATCTGGTAAGACCAATCGAGTACGGCGCTGATATTGTAATCCATTCTGCTACTAAGTTCATAGGCGGTCACGGAACCACAATCGGCGGTGTTATTATCGACAGCGGCAAGTTTGACTGGATAAAGTCAGCAGATAAGTTCCCATGGCTTGTTGAGCCAAATGTATCTTATCACGGCGTAAGTTTTGCAAAAGATACAGCTCCGGCTGCATTCGTTACATATATCAGGGCAATCCTGCTTCGTGATACAGGTGCAACTATCTCTCCTGTACACTCATTTATCTTCCTTCAGGGGCTTGAGACACTTTCACTTCGTGTTGAGAGACATGTGGAGAATGCATTAAAGGTTGTTCAGTATCTTAACAGCCAGCCACTTGTTGAGAAGGTAAACCATCCTTCAATCTCAACAGACCCTGAGCAGCAGGCTCTCTACAAGAAATATTTTCCTAACGGCGGAGGTTCTATCTTCACCTTCGAGATAAAGGGCGGCGCAGAGGAAGCTCAGAAATTCATTGATAACCTTGAGTTATTCTCACTCCTTGCCAATGTAGCCGATGTTAAATCTCTGGCTATACATCCGGCCTCAACAACTCATTCAGAGTGCAATGAGGCAGAGCTTCTCGATCAGGGAATTAAGCCTAACACAATCAGACTCTCAATCGGTACAGAAAATATTGATGATATCATTGAGGATCTTGATGAAGCATTTAAGGCACTCGCATAAGATTATAATTAATTTTCCATTCACTCTCGGAATGAAAATTAAAATTGCCCTATATTAGCAGTTTACATAATCCAATAATGCTGATAAAATAAATATAATAATTATTCGTGCTAGAAGCAGGAGGAAATCACATGTTTTGTCAGTTATTTGGAAAATTTTTGATTGAAAAGCAGGTCATAGACCAGAAGACATTTAAAGAGATAATGGAGAAATTGTCTGATTCACGAGCTAAGCTCGGTGTCATTGCTGTTGCCGACGGCATTATAACCGCTAAGCAGGCTGTTGAAATCAATAAGCTCCAGACTACACAGGATGCCAGATTTGGTGAGATTGCTGTTAATGAAGGTTATATGACACAGGCTCAGCTCGATGAGATTCTTAAGAAACAGGGAAGTACATACGGTATATTTATTTCTGTTCTTGCAGATACAGCAGATATATCAGGTTCAAGAATTGATGAGCTGCTCGGTGAATTCCAGAAAGCGAATGGTTTTACAGACGATGATATGGCAGGTCTTAAGAATGATGATTTGGAGCAGATTGTACCTATATTTGCATTCTCATCCAAGTCATACGTAACAGATATATGCAGACTTGCACTTGCCAATATTGAAAGATTCGTAACATCAGATTTCTACATTGAAAGAATCAGACATATATCCCAGCTTGAATACAGATGTCTTGCTGGTCAGAAGCTTGATGGTGACCTTGATGTTATCATTGGTTTCGCAGCCAAGAACGACGATCAGGCAATTATCGATATTGCTTCAGGCTTCTCAGGAAGTGAAATTCATTCATTGGGAATTGAAGTTTACGATGCTGTAGGAGAATTTACTAACTGCATCAGCGGTCTTTTTGCGACAGCTCTCTCTAAGAAGGGACATAAAGTTGAGATTAATCCTCAGTTCTCATATGAGAATCAGTTTGCAAAGGGAGAAGCCTATGTTCTTCCTATCCATATTCATGACAGTGAAGTCCTTCTTTACATATCTGCTTCAGATGACACTAAGCCTGGTGATATGCCGGTAGTAAGAAAGATATTAGCCAAGGCAGGAGGAGAAGTTACTCTTGAAAGTAAGGGAACTGTTGTAATTGTAGATGATTCAGGAATGTCAAGAAAGATTCTTCGTAATATTCTCGAGGAAGCGGGATATGCTGTCCTTGCAGAAGCAACTGATGGTCTGGAGGGTGTTCTTGCCTATAAGACACATTACCCTGACATTATCACACTTGATATTACAATGCCTAATATGGATGGAACAGAGGCTCTTAAGGAAATCAAAGCATACGATCCTAATGCCAAGGCAATTATGATTACCGCTGCAGGACAGCAGAATAAGGTAATTGAAGCACTTAAGCTTGGCGCAGAAAGATTTATTACCAAACCATTTGATAAGGATGAAATCATTAAGAATATTGAGGAAGTTCTTGAGGGGTAATTATTTCCAATTACTATACCAATAGATTTGTATGACACAACAGAAGGCTGGTTAATTAACCGGCCTTCTTTTCTTATATCCTTATATCCGAATTGAGGCTGAAACTAATGAAAAAATACCATTCGTGCTAAAAAAACGACATTTCGTGCATCAGCTATTGATTATTTTCGAAGGAATGATACTATGAATTAAATAATCAGGAGGATATAAATGAAAAATAAGAAAAGGTTGATAATAATAATCTGTATTATATGTCTTTCGGCAGTTGTGGTTGTATTCACTCTATTCTTTACAAGGTCTAAGAAGTACAGATTAGTGCTGGAGGATAATACAACAGCATATACACTGACATCCGGAAATACAGGAAAAGTGTATGATATAACAAATGAAGAATTTAATCAGATTGCCCAGAAATTAAAAGAGGTTGAGTTAACTAAATCATCAGAGAAAAGCACAGGATGGCTATATATGATAAGCTATTGTGACAGTAATAATAATTATCATAATCTTATTATTAGTTCAAAGAAAATCAGTTATGATAATGCCGATTATAATGTATTAAATAATTCAGCGGATAATCTGTATGAGTATATGGAGTCACTGGGAAAGAAATATTTTACAATCAGGTAACAGTATATAGTTTACCAATGCATACACTTGTAACACCAATAAGAAAGCGATATAATATAAGCCTATGTTAAAGCACTATGGAGGCTGGTAATATGTATTCAACATTGAAAAGGACATGGGCAGAAATAGACCTGGATGCCCTTGCTCACAATTATATTACATTAAGAAAAAGAATTGGAGATGATGTAAAGTTTCTGGGTGTTGTTAAAGCAGATGCCTACGGGCATGGTTCTGTTCAGGTAAGCAGGCTTCTTGAAGAGCTGGGGGCAGATTATCTGGCTGTCAGCAGTATTGACGAGGCTGTTGAATTAAGACATAACGGTATTAATATGCCTATCCTCATTCTGGGCCATACGCCGAAGGAAGAGGTTAGTGAGCTTATTAAGAATAACATAACACAGGCTGTCACCTGTAAGGCTAAAGCTTTAGAGTACAGTGAAGAAGCCGTCAAATGTAATGGAACACTTAAGATTCATATCAAAGTAGACACAGGTATGTCCAGACTAGGATATCTGTGTGATGATAATTATTTCGACAGCGGAGTGGAAGGTATATGTGAAGGATGTTCCCTGCCTGGTCTTGAGCCTGAAGGAATATTCACTCATTTTGCTGTTTCTGACGAGTCCGGAGACGACTGTAAAGCCTATACAATGCACCAGTTTAAGCTGTTCACAAGTGTTATTGATGCTGTGGAGAAGAAGCTTGGCAAGAAATTCAGCATTAGACATTGTGCTAATACCGGTGCCGTGGCAAGATACCCTGAGACATGGCTCGATATGGTAAGACCGGGCTTACTTCTCTATGGCTACGGAGAATTTGCTAAAGAACTGGACTTAAGACCTGTAATGACTCTTAAGACTACAGTAAGCACTATTAAGACCTATCCTGCCGGTACTGCAATAAGCTATGGCGGAATATATAAAACTGACAAGAAAACACGAATGGGTGTTGTTCCTTATGGATATGCCGATGGTTTCCTCAGATGCCTTTCAAACAGATACGAGCTTATGACGGATGAAGGTCCGGCTCCGCAGAGGGGTAAAATATGTATGGATATGTGCATGATTGACCTCACTGATAAGATGAGTATCGATGTAGGAAGCGAGATTGAAATATTTGGCAAGAAGAATCCTATCGAGAGAATGGCAGAGCTTGCCGGCACAATTCCTTATGAACTTACCTGCGCAGTTAGTAAGCGTGTCCCAAGAGTTTATATAAAGAGTGGTGAGGTCATAGAGAAAGAATTAATGCTGCGAGGCTGATATGTGTATTCATTGCAATCAAAGTCTTAAAGTTATATGCTATATAGGATGCATTTATATAAATAATATCCCGCATCAGAAAAGAGTGTGACATTAATGAACTGGAAAAAATATATTCCTGCAATAGCAGTTGTTTCAGTTATCGTTATTACTATTGTAACAATCATTATAGTTAATGTAAGCAATTCCAGAAAGAAATCAAATAAATCCGGAGCCGGAGATTCATCTATTGCCGGAATTTCCGACACTGACTCAGATGAGGCTAACTCTATATCCAGTGATATCGAGATGAAAGAAGACCCTCAGTACAGTGACAACGACAGCTATATGAATCCTGGAGCCGGAAATGGTGCGAAAGTCACATTATCAAACAGTACTAATGAGACTGATGACGTAACCATAGGAATTGATGTATCGAAATTCCAGGGAACCATCAACTGGTCTCAAGTTGCAGCCTCCGGCGTTGATTTCGCCATGATCAGGGTCGGCTTCAGGGCACAGAAAACAGGTGTGATATATGCAGATACCAACGCCAGATACAACATGCAGCAGGCCGCAGCAAACGGTATTAAGGTCGGCGCATACTTTTTCTCCTCAGCAGTAAATGAGGCAGAAGCAGTAGAGGAGGCTGACTGGGTGGCTGATTATATTGCTGACTACGATATAACATATCCTGTCGCCTTCGACTGTGAGGGCTTTGACTCTTCTGACAGCAGACAGCGGAGTATGACTAAAGCCGAACGCACTTCCGTTGCCTGTGCATTTTTACAGGAGATTTATAACAAAGGTTATACACCTATGTTCTATGCTGCAGCAGGTGAACTGACCTCAAACAGCAAGTGGGATACAAGCCGCCTTGAAGGAACATACAAAATGTGGGTAGCCCAATATCCGGTCACCCCATATCCGTCAACCCCATCCACTTCCTATACCGGAATCTGTGATATGTGGCAATATACTAATCAGGGAACTGTCAATGGGATTAATTCAAATGTGGATATAAATGTTGCTTACTTCGGGTACTCCGGTACCACAGGCTCTGCAAGCGGCGAAACTCCCGCTGAGGCAAAACCTGATGTTGAGGCAAATATGATTTTTACCTCTGTCAATGAAACTGTTACTGCCAAAGAGGAAGTTCGTCTGCGGGATATACCGAGCCAGGACACTGACTCTACAGTTATAGCCACCTTAATTAACGGCGTTACTGCCACAAGAACAGGCATAAGCAGCAGTGGATGGTCACGTCTTATTTATAATGGACAGACTGTTTATGCTGTATCAAGCTATCTGACTACAGACCTTGCCCCACGAGCTACACAGGAAGCAACAGCAGGCTTTAACACACAGTTTACAAGCTGCAATGACCAGGTAACGCCTAAGGAGGAAATCAACTTAAGAAATAAGCCAAGTGTAACTGATTCAGATTCTGTGGTTGTTGCCACAGTAAAGAACGGTGTTATACTTACAAGAACGGGTTACAACAAAGAACTTGGATGGTCAAGAGTTGAATACAACGGGCAGACGCTTTACTGCGTGACAAGCTATCTTAATGTACAATAAACAGGAGAAAGGTTATAGTGAGTATAGTAATTAAAGATTTAAGCAAATCCTTTGATAATAAAATTGTTCTTAACAGAATAAATATGACTCTGGAAGACAATTCCATATACTGCCTTATGGGTGCCTCCGGAACCGGGAAAACAACTCTGCTTAGAATTGTTCTCGGACTGGAAACCCCCGATTCAGGCAGTATAACAGGAATTGAAAAATACGATTGTTCTCCTGTGTTTCAGGAAGACCGTCTGATACCATGGCTTTCGGCTATAGAAAATGTTTCCATTGTATGTCATGGTAATATTGACAAAGATTCTATATATTCTGAACTTGCAGCAATTCTTCCCAAGGACAGTCTGAATATCCCGGTTTCATCCCTTTCCGGAGGTATGAAAAGACGGGTTGCACTTGTCAGGGCGCTATTATATTCAGGCAGCTTAATCGTTCTGGATGAACCTTTTACCGGATTAGATAACGATACCCGACTCAATGCTATTGAATATATACAGAAAAAGCGCAATAACCGCACAGTGCTTATCACAACACATTCTGAGGATGACGCCAGGCTTCTTGGCGGTAAAATTCTTTGGCTTGATTAACGAAGTAATGAAATATCAACATATAATAATACCAATGAGGAGGTAATTTAAAATGATGTTTAGAAACAAAAACAGTAAAACATATATAGAAAAACATGATGAAATGTTGTTTGAAGAGAGAATGACATACGAGTACTCCTGCTCAGAGGTTATAGGATTATATTTCGATGCTAGTGATGCATGGGAAAACCTTCCGGACAGAGACAGAAAAGAATATAGAGATTTTAAGCATTTTCAGAGATGCATAAGAATGTATGCTTTGGCAGATATCGCAGGAGCTATTCTTGGAATAGGCATTATACTTGTTATTTATTATTTCTTGCTAAAAAACGGTATTTTAAAACCTTTATCTATATAAACAACACTTTAGTTTAAATACCCTATATTTTTTCGCCCACCACATTTTTTATCCTTTTTATTGATTTTATTGTCTAATTTTTGTATTATTCTTTATATTTAGTATTTTACCGAAATTTATTTGAATCGAGGAATAATATTATGATAAAAAACTCTTTAATCAAATGCATGACACTTATTGCTATTTGCTCTCTCCTCTTCACAGGTTGCGGCAGGAAGAACAAAACCACTACTGTTGAGGCAACCAGGGAGAACTCAACCGTAACTCAAAAAGAGACCAAGCCTGTGATATGATTCCCCTTAGGTAGACAAGGTAAATAACCAAATCTACTTAAGGGGGATTTTTTATGTCTAAATATCGGCGTTATTCACCCGAAGAAAAAATTCAAATTGTTAAGGAATACTTATCTGGTGAATCAAGTTTACGAGAAATAGGTAAAAGACTTGGATATAAAAATAAAAAAGGTTATCCAGGTTGTTTTAATCGTTGGATTTCGCTTTATCGTCAACATGGAGAAACTGCTTTTTTTAGAGAGAAAGGCAATAAATCATACTCCAAAGAATTTAAACTCATGGTGGTTGAGGAGTATACTAAAACAGAAATATCAGCTTCTGAACTCGCTGCCAAATATCAGATTAGTAATGCAGATGTTTTGTTACGCTGGTTTTCATTGTATAATGCCAATAGAGAACTTACGGACTACTGTCCGAAACGGGAGGTCTATATGGCGGAGGCAAGGCGAAAAACTACTATTGATGAACGTAAAGATATTGTTAAGTACTGTATTGAACACAATCGAGATTATAAAGGAACTGCAGCGCTCTTTGATGTTTCTTATAGCCAGGTTTATTCATGGGTAAAGAAATATGCCGCAACTGGCGAAGAAGGACTGACAGACAAAAGAGGCCACCACAAAACAGATGACGAAGTCGATGAATTAGAACGACTGAGGCGAGAGAATCTTCGGCTCAAGCGTCAACTGGAAGAAAAAGATATGGTAGTTGAACTATTAAAAAAAGTGAAAGAATTCGAAAGGATGTGAGGTTAGGTAAACAACGTCATGAATCAAAATATCTTGCAATAGAATACTTCTATACTCGTAACGGATGGAGTATTAACTGGATGTGTAAGCAGCTTGGAATAGCAAGAGCTGCGTTCTATAAGTGGAAACATAGAAGTATTCCGCAACAAGAGCAAGTAAACAGGGAGATTGCAGAACTGATCAAAGAGTATGATGAACGGTTCTCCCATATCTTGGGATATCGAAGAATGACAGACTGGATTAATCATTTCAATCACACTCATTATTCAAGAAAGAGAATTCATCGAATTATGAAAAAGATTGGGATACATGCGGTCATTCGCAAAAAGAAGAAAAAGTATAATACTTCTAAACCGGAAGAAACTGCAGAAAATAAGTTAGCAAGAGATTTCTATGCAACAGCACCTAATCAGAAATGGGCAACAGATGTGACCGAATTTAAGATTCCTGGAACTAACAAGAAGCTATATCTTAGTGCTATACTTGACCTTTACGACCGCTATCCGGTTGCATTTGTTATGAGTAAGAGAAATGATAATCCGTTAGTATTTAAGACATTTGACAAAGCAATCACAGCTAATCCCACAGCAAAACCTATTTTTCATAGTGATAGGGGATTTCAGTATACAAACAAAGTGTTTCAAGGCAAGCTGAAAGATAGTGAGATGATACAATCAATGTCAAGAATTGGTCATTGTATTGATAATGGACCAACAGAAGGATTTTGGGGAATCATAAAAACAGAAATGTATCAGATGTATGAGATTACAGATGAACCATCATTGCGTCATGCAATCAAGGATTATATTCGTTTCTATTGTGATGAACGACCACAGAGCAGATATAACTGTAAAACTCCTACTGAAGTAAGAACAGAAGCACTATCTTCAACTACTCCGGCCACCTATCCAATTGCAAAAAATAAAAGAATTGAAAAATACAAATCTAAATGGTCTGCATAAAAAATCAGCCGCACAATTGTACGGCTGATTTAAAGAGCATCTTGCTTTAGATATTTGCCCTGTCTACTTGACAGGGGGCATATCATG
>CAMEVC010000029.1 GCA_945939115.1 uncultured Eubacterium sp. | reverse complement strand
GTCTTACCTACTCCGCCTTTTCCTGATGTTACAACTATAACTTCACTCATATTAACCCTCCACAAATAATTATTCATAGTAAATCATAATATACTAATTATGCGGGATTTTCAGTTTTAAATCAACTATTTTTTAAAAATTCATATTCATAAATCACTCTTTACTAACCAATCCGCACAATTAATCAACGCATATATCATCCAAAGCATTCTGCTCAAGGTCTTCAATATAAATATTCTGGTCATATACATAAGCTATCTTAGGTTCTATAACTTTAACCTTATTCTTTCCCTTAGATATCTTAGCCCCTGTATCTGAACTTCTTGCAATGATATCACCTATTTTGATCTGCATAGGATTCATCTCTAAGGCAACTACAAATGCATTCTCATTGCCATCAACTCCGGCAAATATATTGCCTTTAAGGCTTCCGAGAACAATTACGCTGCCTTTTGCAATAACTTTTCCTCCCGGATTGACATCGCCTAATATAACAACACTTCCATCTGCCTCGAATACCTGTCCTGATCTTAATGTGCCTTTATAGAACATACATTGTGTCTTATGCTCTACAACATTGACGCTTTCCATCGCCTTCTTAACCGCATTTTCATATACTTCTTTAATACTGTTATTCTCATCAAGAACACATACAATATTAAGCTCTGAAACATTAGATATCACATCGAGAATCTTCTTTTCCTCTTCAGTTGAAAGCTCTCTTCCATCAAATGAAATTGCCATATTTGCGTTGTTAAAAAATTTTGACGCACTTTTAAATTTTTCTGAAATACAGTCCAGCAATTCCTCAAAAGAAATATCCTTATCAAGATAAACTGTAATTCCATTCTTACTACCCTTAATCATAACTGAATTATCCAAAACATTCACCTCTCATAATATAATATTAGTCTTTATTGATATTAAAAAGCATCCTGTAAATCTCAGCTCCTAAAGAAACGGCATTTCCTGATGCATAACCATTTTGGATACGCACAGCCATACAATACTTAGGATTCTCATATGGTGCGTAAGTGATAAGCGTTGCATGGTCCGGGTCTGTTTTTTTCTCCTGAGCAGTTCCAGTCTTAGCTGCAATATTCATTCCCAGAGATGAAAATGCTGAGTAAGTGCCTGCAGCAAGATTCATACCCACATGGACAGTATTCCATATGTCAGAACTTAATTCAACCTGATTATTAACTTCTGCACTGTTATCCTTAATAACATTGCCATCATAATCTGTTATCTTATCTATAAGAGTAAGATTATAACATGTACCCGAAGTAGCAAGCGTTGTGACATATCTTGCCAGATTAAGCGTACTGTATCTGTGGTTACCCTGTCCAATTGCCGAAGCAATTGCGTCCTGTGAAGATGCACCAGGTTCTCCCTCTTCGATTTCTACTCCGGATTTCGTAGAAAGTCCCAGCATATCAGAATACTTTTTAAAAATATTTGTTCCATATGTGCTATTATATGAGCCATTCTTGCTGCATGCAAGATTATATCCAATATTATACATATACACATTACATGAATCCCTGATAGCTGTTGCCGGAGTTTCTGCCCCATGTCCCCATTTCTGCCAGCATCTTGGAGAAGGAGTAACCTTATCAAACACACCGGAGCAGTTAAATATAGTTGACGCAGAAATAATTCCTGTATCCATTCCGGTAATTACCGTACAAGGCTTATAAGTCGAACCTGGAGCGATAAACGACTGTGTTGCCCTGTTAAGAAGCGGACTTGCATTATCATTAACCAAAGAACTGTAATACTTGGAATCAACAGTTCCCGATAACTTATTGTTATCATAACTTGGATAAGACACCAAAGCTATAATATCACCATTAGAAGGATCTGTAACTACCGCCGAACCAGAACAAGGTTTTAAAGCGAGCTGCCCAGGAGTGATAATCTTATTAGAAATCGCATAGGACATAAAATCATATGCACTCATAGTACCTGAAACAAGCGCAGAATACCTTGAATTCTCATCATCCATGCTCAAAAATCCCTGTTCATATAACAGCATGCATACCTGTCTGCCCGATATACTTCCGGAATTAATCATGTATTTGTACATTTTCTTAAAAAATGCAGTATCAGTATCAAGTGCAGAAATAATATAATCAACAAGTGCATCATATGACTCCTGAAGGCTTGTATATTTCTGTGATGTCAAAGATGACATATCAATCCAGTTCTTGGATATTCCATAAGTTAACAACTGCTGGAGACTTGTTGAATTACCGTTAATCCAGTCCGAATAAACACTGTCACTTGTATCAACATTTGCCAGACTGAATATATTTTCAGAACGTAAAAGCGTATATATATACCATATATATAGCTGTTGTTCTTCTGTTAATTTGCCATAAGGAGTATTACCCGAAGTAAGCTCCTGCTTAAGCCACGACAGTGTCTGCGTCTTCTTGTTGACAAACTGGTTGTATATATCTGCCTCATTATCTGTTTCCTGTGCTTCTATTTTCTTAAGAGAGACAAGATTATTATCAATCAGGGCAAAATACACTTCCTGTGCAGTAATATATATCTTATCAACTTCCCCTGAACTGTCATAGGTAACCTTATTATTGCCAGAAGTATAGTAAGTAAGAAAAATATTCGTTATTTCATCTTCTATAGCATTATAGATTGCTTTCTGAAGATTAATATCAATAGTAAGATAAACGTCATGTCCTGCCTCAGGTGCCTCCTCATCGAGAACTTCCGTAATTCTGCCCACAGTGTCAACATAGACTGTTTTCTCACCCTTTTTACCTGCAAGTTCACTCTCCATACTTTTCTCGATACCGGATTTGCCTACAATATCATTACTTTCATAGGAACTTCCAAGTTCTTCAAGTTCTGCATTAGATACAGTTCCTGTATATCCAAGAATCTGTGAACAGTATATGCTGTCAACATAACGCCTTATATACTGCTCTTCCACAGTAACCCCCACAAGTTCATCACTGTTTTCAAGAATGGCAGCCACTGTCTCATCAGAAACCTCATTGGCAATACTGAATGACATATATCTGTTATAGGAATTGGCAGCCATATATCTTCTCAAATTAACAATCATAAGAGAATGTTCTATACCAAATTCATCATAATTCACGCTGTAGGTCTTACATAGGTACTTAAACATATTCTCAGCAGAAGTCGCTTTCTGTTCATCTGTAAGAGCAGATATTGACTCCACACCATAAGAATCTCTTATAAAACGCAAAAGAGATGTACCCTCAACATTATATGAAAATTGTCCATTAGTATATATTATTGGAAGGTCATTAGAAAATGTATCTCCATGATTTTCAATAATATTGAGAGTTTTATTGATGGAATTATTAATTGTTTTATTCTTTGTTGCATTATCTGAATATCTTCCCGAATCACTTATCTTAACTGCATATGACAGATCATTATAAGCAAGAAGAACACCGTTCCGGTCGTAGATACGGCCTCTGGAAGCCGCAACACTCATATCTTTCTGTATAGAACTGGACAAGTCTTCGACATATGAATCTCCCTTAATTATCTGGAGAACAAAAAGTCTGTGGACAAGAATTGAAATCAAAATAATAAATACAAGAATCATCGGAAAAATCCTTGATTTGAGAAGACTTACCACATAATCAAATACTTCCTTCATTGATCTTACCCTTCTTCTTTCTCTCTCTTCCCGGTTCCGTCAATATACAGATATAATGTATCAGATGATATATTACAAGCGAAACAATCGCTGTGTAAACAACTTCCGGCAGAATAAATCTTGATACGAAAAAACCCACATTAAGTCTGTTATGAAGGAGGAAGTTACCAATATATGATATAAAACCATATCCAAAATCAGCAGCTAAAACCAGAGCAAGGGGTATGAGAATTTCTCTTACCTCGTACTTCTGATAGAAAAAGCCTGAAAAATATCCTATGTATATATAAATAAGTGCTGTAAACCCAAACAGGCCTGAAAAGAACAGATCATACATTAATCCCGAGAAAAACCCGACAAACATTCCATCGTTCTTTCCACAAAAAAAGCCAAAGAATACAGGCAGAATAATAAGCCAGTTAGGCGAAATATCGGCAATAGCTATAACTCTTGCAACGCAAACCTGCATAAGATAGAAAAAAAATATAACCAGTAATTCACATATCTTTCTTTTCATAATCAATAGTCCTAAACACTTATTCTTTAAGCTGGGTTATTACCAGTACCTCCTGAAGATTATTAAAATCAACAGCCGGAACAATGTATCCGGACTGGGTAAGATTGTTAGAATCCAGCTTAACATCCTTAACATACCCAATCAATATACCCTGAAGATACTTATCACTTATATTGGAAGTTACTACCTTATCGCCATTTCTGACAATTACATTGCTTCCAAAATGTGTGACACGAATCATGCCCGTATCCATAAGTTCAATATCACCCTGTACAATGCATGTCTCATTAGTATCAATAAGCATGCCGCTCACATTGCTGTTATTCTCAGTTATAGTCTTAACAATAGAATAATTAGTGCCTGCCTCAGATATTATACCAACAAGGCCTCCTCCAGCGATAACATTCATTCCGGTTTTAAATCCATCATCTGTACCCTTATCAATCTTTAAAGAGGAATACCAGTTATCAGTTGTGACACCGATAACTCTGGCACCTACCTTTGCATAATCTGAATACTGAGCATCCAGTTTATACAGTTCCCTTAATCGTGTAAGCTCATAAGAATCCTGCTTAAGCTGATTATTCTCCTCTGTAAGCTCATCAACCTGACTCTGAAGGTTCTTATTCTCCTCAAGGACAACCGACATCTCTTGAAGTGTCTGGTACTTATCATACACCCATAATCCTATATAGTTCATCCCCTTCTGCACAGGTACTACAACCATTGATACCGCCCTCTTAAGTGGTCTTGTCAATGTGTCTGTAAAAAAACTTGTTCCAATAAAGAAACAGCACAGAACTGTGAGAGCAATAAGAATATTCTTTGATGTCATAAATGAAGAAATTTTCTTTCTCATCTTACAACCAACCCTTAATCAAAATTTTTCTCTGTAGGAGTATATGCAATCTTGGCAAATTCAGGATTAGATACAACTCCCATAAGACCTCTTACAACACTTTCAGCCGGATGGTCAACAATGTTCACATTCAGATTAGTCTCCTGCTTGATGAATTTCTCAAGATTGTTAATCTGTGATGTTCCTCCGGTAAAATAAACACCATTCTTAATGATATCTGCAGCAAGTTCAGGTGGAGTTCTCTCAAGAATAACCTTGATAGCATCCATGATAGAATGGAGTGCATCGATAATTGCCTGATATATTACATCGGACGAAATATCTACACTGACAGGAAGCCCTGACAATACATTTCTTCCAAATCCCGGCGCAAAGCTTTCTGAAACCTGAACAGCGCTTCCAAGCTCCTTCTTAAGGCTCTCAGCAGTTTTACTTCCTATAACAAGATTATAAGCCTTTCTCACACTGCTTATGATACAGTCATCCAGCTTGTTTCCTCCGATCTTTACAGCCTTGCTTATAACAATGCCTCCGAGAGAAAGCACTGAAATCTCGGTTGTCTCAGCTCCGATATTAACAACCATAATTCCCTTAGATTTGGTAACATCAAGACCTGCTCCAATAGCATCTGCCACCGGTTTATCAACAACATATACATTCTTAGCCTTAACCTTAGAATCAACAACAAGCTCATAAAATGCTCTTTTCTCAACCTCTGTAACATCAGTAGGAACAGCTATATAGAAATCTGAGCCTGTAACTTTCTTTCCCTCATTAATCTTATTAAAAAAGTTGTAAAGAAGGGTCTGCATATTCTCAATATCAGCAATAACTCCGAATTTAACAGGGAAAGAAACATCAATATGCTCCGGAGCCTTCTCATACATCTCATATGCCTCGTCTCCATAAGCTAAAAGCTCTGTTTTGTTCGCTATAGCTATAATATTCTTCTCGTTAAGTATCTTATCCTTATCATTGCAGCACATTTTGAAATTACTTGTGCCTATATCAATTCCGTATGCATTACTCATGTTTTCATTCCTTTCTCATTATGAAATTAAATATATTGCATTTGTTTAAAACTGAAATAAGAATTATCTCCTATAACAATATGATCTACCAGCTCAATTCCTACAATCCTGCCTGCTTCCAGAACATTTCTTGTAACCTTCATATCCTCCCTGCTGGGAGCCGGATTACCTGAGGGATGATTATGCAGAAGAACTATAAATACTGCCCTGTTGTCAATTGCCTCCTTAAATATCTCCCTGACAGAAATCATTGACCCGGTTGAAGTTCCAACAGAAATAACTTTATCCTTTATAAGCCTGCATCTTGTATCAAGCATAACCAGCACAAGATGCTCCTTTTCCAGATGTCTCATGTCCTCCATATAATACTCAGCTATAGTAGATACATTTGAAAAATCCAGTTTTTCTCTTGCCTTCTGCTTGGAAATCCTGCGTGAAAGCTCAAGAATACAACATATCTGAACGGCCTTCGCCTTGCCAATCCCTTTTATTGCCGTCAAATCAGCGACAGAGAGTTCATGAAGTCCATTGAGGTCTCCCACATTAGAAATTATTTTCTCAGAAAGCTCAACTGAATTCATACCTCTGGTTCCTGTCCTTATTATAGCTGCAAGAAGCTCCGCATTACTCAAAGCTCCGGCGCCATATTCAAGGCATTTCTCATAAGGGCGCAGTTTCTGTGTTCCCTCATCTGTTATTATATTCTCATAGACCATAAATTAAACAGCAGTCAGATTAAATTAATCTGTAAATAATTATTGCAAGTATAACTCCTATAATACTGGCAATTGTAATCTTAATCTGAAGTGCAAATGTGATAACTAATACTCCAAGATTGAGTACAAGCGGACTGTCAAGTCCAAAGTTCTGTCCATAAGAGAGCCAGCTAAGCGCATGCACACCAGATGTCAGTTCTGCAATAAGACCGCCAAGCACTATGCCGATTAATATAAAGAGCCATAGAAGCCAGCCGTTCTTATACTTAGAAATGTTACTCATAGATATTTCATCCTTTAACCATAAATTGGAGCATGGAAAAATCCATACTCCAATACATTATAACACACAAATTATTTCAATCAAAGCTTTATAAGCTCTTTTTCATACATTTTCTGTACACTCATCATAATTCCAAGTTTTGCATGGTACCATGTGAGTCCTCCCTGAAAGAACACAGAGTAAGGCTCCTTCAATGGTCCATCTGCTGAAAGCTCAATAGATGAGCCCTGAACAAAGGCTCCAGCAGCCATAATTACATCAGAATCATATCCCGGCATCGGCCATGGTTCCGGAGTTACAAAGCTGTCAACAGGGGCAGCAGCCTGAATTCCTTTGCAGAATGCAAGAAGTCCTTCTGCACTTCCAAGCTCCACTGCCTGAATAATATCATATCTCGGTTCTGTGCCATTAGGTCTTACAACAAAACCTGATTTCTCATATACATTTGCAGCAAATATCGCACCTTTAAGCGCACCTGCAACAACAACAGGAGATAAAAATAATCCCTGATAAAAGCTCTGGTTAACTCCAAGTGTAGCTCCCACTTCTTTTCCAAGTCCCGGAGATGAAAGACGGTAAGCAGCCTGTTCTACACATTCCTTTCTGCCCGCAATATATCCGCCACATGGAGCAAGTCCTCCGCCTGGATTCTTAATAAGTGAGCCGACAATCATATCTGCCCCCACTTCTGATGGTTCTATTCTCTCAACAAATTCGCCATAACAGTTGTCTACCATGCATATAACATCCGGCTTAATACCCTTGATAAAGCTAATCAGTTCTCCGATTCTCTCGACAGAAAGTGTAGGTCTTGATGCATACCCCTTAGAACGCTGTATTGTTACCAGCTTTGTCCTGTCATTGATTGCATTCTTAATTCCTTCGTAATCAAAATCTCCATTTTCAAGCAAATCCACCTGTGCATATGTAATTCCATATTCTGCAAGACTTCCCTTTGACGGTCTTATACCTATAATCTCATCCATTGTGTCATAGGGCTTTCCAACAGGGGACAGCAGTTCATCTCCAGGTCTTAAATTAGATGAAAGTGCCACATTCAATGCATGTGTACCGCATATTATCTGAGGTCTTACAAGTGCATCCTCTGTCTTAAATATATCTGAATATACCTTCTCAAGAGTATCTCTTCCATCGTCATTATATCCATATCCGCTTGTACCCGAAAGATGCATTTCAGCCACCTTATTATCCTGCATGGCCTTAATAACCTTCATCTGGTTATATTCAGCATTCTTATCAATTTCTTCAAATCTGTCACGAAGTGACTTTATTATTTTGTCACAGTAATCATACACTTCATCACATATTCCCATATTTCTGTACATTTCTCTCATAACTAAACTATTCCTTTTTCCTTTAATTGTTCCAGCATATATGCAAGAACATCCTGTCTGCTATTATACTCCGACAAGTCAACCCATGTTACAGACGATTCTCTTCTAAACCATGTGAGCTGCCTTTTTGCAAAATGACGAGTATCCTGTTTCACAATCTCTTTAAGCTCTTCTTCACTGCACTCACCGTTCAGATAATCAAAAACTTCCTTATATCCGATTCCCTGCATAGCCACATCATTTTTTGTAAGCCCCTGACCTGCGAGATTCTTTACCTCATCAATAAGTCCCGCATCAAACATAGCATCAACCCGCCTGTTTATCCTGTCATACAACACTTCTCTTTTATCATCAAGAACAAAATAGCAGAAATTATATGGAGATTCTTTCAGCCTCTGCTCCTCATTATGTTCAGAAATCTTTTTTCCGGTTTTCTTAAAAAACTCTAATGCTCTTATAACACGCTTAACATTATTAGCATGAATTGCATCCGCAGAAGCCTCATCAACTTCTCTCAACATGTTATGAAGTGTCTGTACACCCTGTTTATCTGCAATTTCCTGAAGCTGTTTTCTGTATCCGGAATCAGATTCTTCCTCCTCGAATTCAGCATCATAAAGCAATGCCTGAATATAAAAGCCTGTTCCACCAACTATTACAGGGATATGTCCATCAGCCCTTATCACAGATATTGCATCCAGCGCCATATGCTTAAATGCAGCCACATCAAAACCATCCTTCGGCTCAATAACATCTACAAGAAAATGCTTAACTCCCTGCATTTCCTCCTCTGTAATCTTGGCAGTTCCGATATCCATATACTTGTAAACCTGCATGGAATCCGCACTGATAATCTGACCGTTCACAGCCTTTGCAAGTTCAATGGAAAGGCTTGTCTTTCCGACAGCGGTAGGTCCTGTAAGAATAATTAAGGGTTCTTTTTTCATAATAATCCTCGTTAAACTATACGTTTAAATTTCTTCTCAATTTCGTATTTGTTCATCATAATAAGTGTAGGTCTGCCATGTGGACAGTTATATGGATTCTCTGCTTTCATAAGCTCATCCATCAGTTCAAATGCTTCGCTGAAGGAAAGTCTGTTATTTCCCTTTACAGCAGCCTTGCATGACATACTCGCTACCTTCTCAGTTATAATATCCGGGTCTTTGTTAGCATTTTCCTCTGACAGCCCGTCAAGAACATCTATGAGAAGCTGCTTATAATCCATCTTGGGAAGTCCTGCCGGAATACCTGTGACTTTATACTCACTGCCTCCAAACTCTTCTATTTCATAGCCAAGACTCTTGAATATATCTGCATTATTCCTGTATATTTCTTCTTCATGCATATTGAGCGACAAAACAACCGGGGGCATAATCATCTGTGTTCCCATCGTTTTGTTATGCAGTCTTTCCATAGTTTTCTCATAAAGGATTTTCTCATGAGCCGCATGCTGATCCATAATATAGAACTTATCCTCGAATTCTATAAGCCAGTATGTTTCAAAAAGCTGCCCTATAATTCTGTACTTATTACGGCTGCTTTCATCCAGCAGTTTATTTTCAAACAGATTGAGCTGTTTAGGTGCTTCTGCTTTTCTTTCTTCCTCATACTTAACCTTATCTTCCCTCACCATCTGCTGTGAGCGCTTTATCTCAAAAGGTTCAGGAAGGCGCTGTGCAGTATGTCTGTAATCATTTAATTTAATTGAATTTGCTGGCTTTTCCGCTACTTTTTCCGGCTCTTTTATAACATTTATTGGTTCTTTTACTGCATTTGCCGGTTCAGGCACACTTACTTCAGCAATAAGTTCTTTTGACTTGAGCACCTTAAGACATGTATCATAAACAAAATTATATATATATTCATTGTTCGAAAAACGAAGCTCCATCTTGGTCGGATGCACATTTACATCAATAACAGCAGGATTAATCTTAAAATGTATTGCACTGAAAGGATAATTATGTGGCATTATAAATCCCTTGTATGCATCCTCAATAGCTTTCGTGATTATACTGCTTTTAATGTATCTGCCATTGATATAATAGTTCTCATAAGTCCTGTTTCCGCGGCATATAACAGGCTTTCCAATAAATCCGGATGCTTCAATATCCTGTGATTTTCCTGTTACCTCATAGAGATTGTTTGTAATATCACGGCCATACACATTGTAGATTATATCCTTTAAATTCATATTGCCTGAAGTGTGAAGCTTATTCTGGTTATTGCTTATGAACCTGAAAGAAATATCCGGATGAGAAAGAGCCAGATACTCAATAAGAGAGCCAATATATCCTCCCTCAGTAGTTGCTGTCTTTAGAAACTTTCTTCTTACCGGCGTATTATAAAACAGGTTTCTTACGATAAATGTAGTACCTTCCGGAGCCCCAATATCTGTTATTTCACCTGCATTTCCACCATCAATTGTGTATCTTGCGCCGCTTAAGCTGTCAGCCGTCTTAGTTATAAGTTCAACCTGCGATACTGCTGCAATACTTGCAAGTGCCTCGCCTCTGAAACCCAGAGACGAAACTGCCATAAGGTCTTCAACACATTTAATCTTACTTGTGGCGTGTCTTTTAAATGCAATCTCTATCTCATCCTTACATATTCCGCTTCCGTTATCTGTCACTCTTATAAATGAGATTCCCCCCTCTTTTATCTCCACAGTCACAGCCGTTGCACCAGCATCAATAGCATTTTCAACAAGCTCTTTTACAACAGAAGAAGGTCTCTCAATAACTTCTCCTGCCGCTATCTTATTAATTGTATTCTGATCTAAAAGAGTAATTGACATAGGTCCTCCTAATTATTACCAGCGGTTCTTTGCCTTGCCCTGGAGCTTGTACAAAGTATTCAGCGCATCAATTGGTGTCATGTTGCTTATATCCAGATTCATGATATCTGTCACAATATCATCATCCTTGACAGTATCAAAAAGGGACATCTGTTTAACCTCCAGATCATTTACCTTCCTGTACTCATCATTCATTTTTTCAAGTTTCTTCGAATATTGTGCAATATCCTTTGCTTTCTGGGAAATATCCGCATCTGACAAATCCACGACAAGTTCCTTAGCTCTGTTAAGCACTACATCTGGAACCCCGGCGAGCTTGGCAACCTGAATACCATAGCTCTTATCAGCACCGCCCTTGACAATTTTTCTTAAAAATACGATATCATCACCATTTTCCTTCACCGCTATGCAGTAGTTATTAACCCCATCAAGAGTTCCCTCAAGTTCTGTAAGTTCATGATAATGCGTAGCAAATAGTGTCTTGGCACCTAAAAATTTTGTATTGGCAATATATTCAACAACAGCCCATGCAATACTTAATCCGTCAAATGTACTGGTTCCCCGTCCTATCTCATCCAGAATAATAAGACTCTTAGGTGTAGCATTTCTTAATATATTAGCTACCTCAGTCATCTCAACCATAAATGTTGACTGTCCTGACGCGAGGTCATCCGATGCACCAACCCTTGTAAAAATCCGGTCAACAATACATATATTAGCTGAATCAGCAGGCACGAAAGAACCCGTCTGAGCCATAAGCACAATAAGCGCCGTCTGTCTCATATACGTTGATTTACCAGCCATATTAGGTCCGGTGATAATTGAAACCCGGTTAGCTGCGCTGTCAAGATACGTATCATTTGCTATAAACATATCGTTGGAAATCATCTTCTCAACTACTGGGTGACGTCCATTCTTTATATCAATAATACCCTTTTCATTAATCTTAGGTCTTACGAAATTATTCTGCGTTGCAACCACAGAAAGAGATGCATACACATCAATCATGGCAACAGCTTTTGCCGTACTCTGTATTCTTAAAACCTCTCCTGCAATCCGTTCCCTTACCTCACTAAACAAATCATATTCAAGCGAACATAACTTGTCCTCTGCGCCAAGTATTATATTCTCAAGGTGCTTAAGCTCATCTGTAGTATATCTTTCTGAACCAGTAAGCGTCTGCTTTCTCACCCATTCTTCCGGCACAAGATTCTTAAAGGAATTAGTAACCTCAAGATAATATCCAAACACCTTATTGTACTTTATCTTAAGATTCTTTATTCCGGTCTTTTCTCTCTCCCTGCTCTCAAGATCGGCAAGCCATTCCTTTCCCTTTACCTTGGCATCACGCAGCTCGTCTGCCTCAGCGCAAAAGCCTTCCTTAATCATTCCGCCATCACGCATAGTAATTGGAGGATCATCAACTATTGCCTTGTCGATGAGTTCATATAAGTCAGTAAGGTCATCCATTTGCTCATAGCATTTTCTAAATACTCCACATTTGAAATGTCCTATCTGGTTCTTAATATGTGGAATCATCTCAAGGGAATTCTTAAAAGCAATGAGGTCTCTTGGATTAGCAGATTTACAGCTTATCTTCGTCATAATTCTCTCGAGATCATATATAGGGCCAAGATATTCCCTGATTTCTTCCCTGTCAATTACATTATCCGATAACTCTTCAATGGCATCCTGTCTGCTGATAATCTCATCGCGGTTAATAAGTGGCTGCAAAACGAGGTTTCTCAATGCTCTGGCTCCCATAGCAGTCTTAGTCTTATCAAGAACCCACAAAAGTGAGCCTTTTTTCTGTTTCTCACGCATAGTTTCAACCAGCTCAAGATTGCGCCTGGATGAACTGTCAATAAGCATATATTTGCCTGTTGTATATGGCACTATTGTTGTTATATGAGACATATCGCTCTTCTGTGTCTGGGTAAGATATATAAGAAGAGCTCCGGCAGCATCAATTCCAACCGAATAATCCCTGATTCCAAGTCCATCCAGCATATTAACATGAAAATGTTCCTTAAGCTTTGCCTTACAGGTATCATCATCAAAGTACCAGTTTTCCAGAGTTGAAACAGAGATGGCGAGTTTTTCTGAAATAAATGTTAAATCAACGCCACTCATGGCAAAATATTCATTAAGAATTATCTCAGAGGGAACGAATTTATTAATCTCATCTATAAGTTCAGAACCATTCTCAAGCTCTGTAACAAAGAAATCACCTGTAGAATAATCTGCTATTGCAACGCCAAGGTTATCCCCCAGATAAACAATACTCATAAGATAATTATTCCTGCTCTCATCAAGAGCCTGGCTGTTAAGATTAGTTCCCGGGGTTACAACCTTAATGACTTCTCTCTTAACAATACCCTTTGCCTGTTTAGGGTCTTCCATCTGTTCGCATATTGCCACCTTATGTCCATTGGCAACCAGCTTATTAATATAGTTTTCCGCAGCATGAAAAGGAACGCCGCACATAGGTGCGCGTTCCTCCTGTCCACAGTCTTTTCCTGTAAGAGTCAGTTCCAGTTCCTTGGATACAACTATAGCATCATCAAAGAACATCTCATAGAAATCTCCAAGTCTGTAAAATAAGATGCAGTCCTTATATTCTTCTTTAGTTGCCAGATAATGCTGCATCATTGGTGAATACTCTGCCATTATTATTCTCCCGTTCAGTCTTCCTTTAATCTTCCCATATAGTAAAATCCTTTACACTCATCAAGATGAACTGTAACAATCTTACCGATTAGTGATTCATCTGCCTTAAAATGCACAAGAATATTATTAGTCATTCTCCCTGTAACATAGCCCTCTTCATGGTCATCAATTCCCTCTACGAGGACATCCATATCTTTTCCCTCATATCGTTTTATGTGTTCATGTGACACCTCATTAACAACCTCTAAAAGCCTGTTAAATCTGTCCTTTACCACATCCTCAGGCACCTGATTATCCATTTTGGCAGCAGGCGTTCCTGTTCTCTTGGAATATATAAATGTATATGCACTGTCAAATTTGGCCTTTCGTACAACATCTACTGTATCCAGAAAATCCTCCTCTGTCTCTCCCGGAAATCCCACAATAATATCGGTTGTTATAGACACGTCTGGAAGAATTCTCCGTATCATTTCCACCTGTTCAAGGTAACGCTCCTTAGTATACTTTCTGTTCATCAGCTTAAGTAGTCTTGTACTTCCTGACTGGAGCGGAAAATGTATGTGATTGCATATTTTGTCCGAATCCCTTATTGCCTCTACAATATCCTCAGAGATATCCTTCGGATGTGGTGTCATAAAA
This sequence comes from uncultured Eubacterium sp., assembly GCA_945939115.1. Lineage (GTDB taxonomy): Bacteria > Bacillota > Clostridia > Lachnospirales > Lachnospiraceae > Lachnospira. Next base: position 13,115 of record CAMEVC010000029.1, on the reverse strand, counting down.
CGGATTCTGTTAAGTCCCTCAATCTTATCAATCTCTCTTAGAAGTTCTGCAAAGGTAACCGGATTATCGAGAGTCTTACCATAAGAATCAACATTCTGTCCAAGAAGCATTACCTCCTTGACACCATCCTTAACAAGTCTTTCTATCTCCATAATAATATCCTTAGGTTCACGGCTTATTTCTCTGCCCCGGACATAAGGAACAATACAATAAGTACAGAAATTATTGCAGCCATACATAATATTGACACCGGATTTGAAAGGATATTTTCTCTGGGTAGGAAGCTCCTCAACGATATCCTTTGTTTTCTCCCATATATCTATAACCTGACTTCCTGATGTAATTCTGTTATATATAAGCTTAGCCATCTCATATATATTAAATGTTCCAAAAACAATATCTACAAACTTATAAGATTCTCTTATCTTCTCGACTACATCCGGCTCCTGCATCATACATCCGCACATGGCTATAAGCATATGAGGATTCTTTTTCTTGACATTCTTAAGATGTCCTAATCTTCCATAAACCTTAAGATTAGCATTTTCCCTGACAGTACATGTATTATATATCACGAAATCAGACATATCTTCATCCTCTGTCTCCAGATATCCAATTTCCTTAAGAACACCGAGCAGCTTTTCAGAGTCTCTGGCATTCATCTGACATCCAAACGTATGGACACAGGCATACAGTGGTCTTCCGATTTCAGAGGTCTTCTTTTCAAGATATTTCTTACACTCGCCAATATAATAAAGCTGTTCTTCCAACGCGTTGGCATTTTTATGTTCCTGCATAATATTAATAATTCTCCATTCCTATTAGTTGTCCAAAACAAGTTTCTTAAGATGCTGTTCCTCGAAATCGGCCTCACATACAGGTCTTCCATAAAAAAAGCCCTGAACAGAATCTGCCTGTAATTTCTTGACGCACTCAAGCTCCTCCTTAGTCTCAACTCCCTCAATACACACATGAAGCCCCATCTCATGTGCCATCTTAACTATAAAGCTGACCATAAGATAATTATTTTTCATTTTATCTATATTAGTTATAAATGACCTGTCAACCTTCACTATATCAAATGTCTTATCCTGCATATATCCATAATTGGAATATCCTGTTCCAAAGTCATCAATAGCAAGACGAAATTCATTTTGGTTGAAATCCTTAAAAACTCTCTCCACAGCAGGAGCCTGTTCCATCTCAATTGTCTCAGTAATTTCAAACACAAAATGTCTGTTTGCTGCACTGTATCTATTAATATATTCGAGTACATCCCTCATTATATTGCTCTTGACTATCTGCACAAAAGATAGATTAATGTGCATTACAAAATTTGGAATATTAGTTATCCATTTATTACATACTCTTGCAGCATTATCGATTATCCATCTGCCTAGAGGAATAATAAGAGCACTTTCCTCAAGGAGCGGAATAAACTGGTCTGGTCTCATAAAGCCATATTTCTTACTGTTCCATCTGATTAATGCCTCTGCTCCCGAAAGACTGTCATTCAAAGGATTATACACAGGCTGGAAATACAGCTCAAAGCCCTCATAATTCTCACTTATACATCTTCTTAATTCATCAAGAACTCCGAGACGGTTGATATATTTCTCATATTCCTCTTCTGTGAACACCTCAAACCTGTTCTTTCCATTTAATTTCGCTGAATGAAGAGTAAACTTAACATTCTTGAGAATATCCACATAGCTGTCCTTTTCTGTATCAAACTTCACAGCTCCTGCCGATATCGTAAAAAAAACATCAAACTTTCTTTCTTCAATTGTTCTGTCAATCTGGTTGCGAATTCTTTTATACAGATTCTTTGCCTGATCTAAGCAGTCTTCAAAGGGCTCCGGCATAAATATGGCACATTCATCACCGGGCATTCTGAATATTCTCAACGATGTATCAATATATTTCCTGATTGAATCTGCGAGAATATTAAGCACTTCATCGCCGACCTTAGCTCCATATTTCTCATTGAGTTCCTTAAAATTATCCACACCAATAAGCATAAGGAAACCGCAGCTTTTTCTTGTCTTGGCATATTCATTATACACATTCTCAAGGACAACTTCCCTGTACAGACCGGTCTTATTGTCAAATCTGCTCTTTTTGCCTATCTCAAATATACAGCCTATAAGATATTTTACCCCATGGCTTAATACATACTGCCCCCTGCAGTTTATGGCTGCATATTCACCATCAAGCGTTTTCCAGCGGTATTCAAGGTTATGCTCTTTTTTTCTGCCTTCTATGCCACCTTGTATGTCCTGCATGAGCATTTCAAAATCATCCGGATGTACTACATTCCTTAATACTTCTGTTGCATTATCAAATTCATTATTCTTAATATCAAACACCTTAAGAATAGACTTCGTATACATCGCCCTGTCATTAGTAAGGTCATACACATACAGATAATTATCTGAACTTTTTCCCAATAACTCAAGAAAATATTTCATTTCTTCGAGTTCAAAGTCTCTTTTAATCATAAACGCCCCCAAAAAAGTACTTATAACAGATTACTGTCTTACCTGTCCTTCTCCATATATTACATACTTAGTTGTAGTTAATGCTTTAAGCCCCATAGGCCCCCTCGCGTGAAGTTTCTGTGTACTTATACCTATTTCTGCTCCAAAGCCAAATTCATACCCATCTGAGAATCTTGTGGATGCATTGACATATACGCATGCAGCATCAATCTCATCTAAAAATCTGTTAGCATTATTATAATCCTTTGTAATAATTGATTCGGAATGACCTGTGTTATACCTGTTAATATGCCCGATTGCTTCATCAATAGAATCCACAGTCTTGAGTGAAATAATATAATCAAGGTATTCTTTGCCCCAGTCTTCCTCTGAAGCTTTTACAATTCTATCATCACACTGGCAGGCATATTCATCACCACGGACTTCCACATCCTTCTGCTTAAGTGCATCAACAATAGCCGGAACTGCCTGTTTAGCCACAGCCTTATGTACAACAAGAGATTCGCAGGCATTGCACACACCAATTCTTGAAGTTTTGGCATTATATATAATATCAACTGCCATCTGAATATCCGCGTATTCGTCTACATACACATGACAGTTTCCTGTACCGGTTTCAATTACAGGAACAGTGCTGTTCATTATCACATTCTTAATAAGTCCGGCGCCACCTCTTGGAATAATCACATCAACATAATTATTCATATGCATAAGCTCATTTACAAGCGCCCTGTCAGTATCTCTTACAAGGTTAATTACATCCTGGTCAATACCACAATCCTTCAAAGCATTTGAAATCACCTCTTCAATTGCAATATTAGAATTAATTGAGTCACTTCCGCCTCTTAATATGCATGCATTTCCTGACTTAAATGTAAGACCGAATGCATCTGCTGTCACATTAGGTCTGGACTCATATATAATAGCAACAACGCCAAGTGGAACCCTCTTCGTTCCTATGACAAGACCGTTAGGTCTTTTTTTCATGCCTGTAACCTCTCCAATAGGGTCTTCCAGTCCTGTCAGCACTCTTATTCCGTCTGCCATTGCGTTAATTCTCTTTTCATTGAGTGCAAGTCTGTCAATAAGTGCCGGTTTCATTCCGTTAGCCCTGGCATTCTCTAAATCCTTCTCGTTAGCTCTTATAATATATTCAGCATTTGTCTCAAGCGCATCTGCAACTGCATCAAGTGCTTTATTCTTTTCATCAATGCCAAGCTTTGCAAGATATCGTGAAGCCTTCTTAGCCCTCATTCCTATTTGTTCAAGTGATTCCATTACTGCTCCCTTCTTATTAACCTGTTCTCTGTTACAATAATATCCGGCTTCAAATCGTATTCCTCAAAGGGAACCGACTCAAGAAGCTGAAAATCAAAGCACAGTGCCGCTTTGATAAAACAATTATCTCTTGCAAGATATCTGTCGTAGAATCCTCCCCCATAACCTATTCTGTGAAAATCCTTATCAAAAGCAAGTCCCGGCATTATAAACAGTCCCTCATATATTCCGGACTTTTCACACCATTCCCCTGGCTCCATGATTCCCATATACCCGCGTACTAAATCATTACGGCTTAAGATTCGATAAAATTCCATTTCTGTCCGGGATGTAACCCTTGGCGCATATACATTCTTGCCATCTTTTAAACATTCCTCCAGAAGAATAAATGTATCAACTTCCCGATTATAGCTTACATATATAAATACATTTTCCGCCTCATTATATATGTCCGATTTGTTCAATCGTTCAATTATCCTGCTGCTTTTGTCATGAATCTCATACTCTGACAATTGTTTCTTTCTGGTCTTAATCATCTGACGCACTTCATTTTTGTCCATCTTTAGTTGCCTTTCCTCTGTGCTTCTTTTATGTTTTCCTCTGCAATCTTCTTCATTTTCTGTTCATGTCTTTCTTTGACATCGATAATTGAACCGTCCGGATTCTGAATCTTAATGGATTCAAGCTGTCCTCTTAAATTCTCTCTGAAAGCCTTAATATATAAAGCTCTGAGTTCTTTCTGTTCAGCAGTCTCTGCATCTGTAAGTCCCTCTGCTTTGGACTTGTGATATAGTTCATTAATTCTGTCTAAAGTTTCCTGTGTAACCATAATATTCCTCAATTCTGTCAGTTTGTAAATATAATAAGGTCATCACCGCTCTTAACACAACCGTTGTATTCAGCTTTTGTAGAAAACATTGGACGGTGAAGGTCTGATATTCTGTAGGCTTCAATATACTCTGATGGCTTCTTAATGAAGAAAATCCTATGTTTCTGCCTTGTGACAACAATAATATCATTCATCATATATTTAAATGACATATCAGAATGAAGCCTGTATTCAGCTTTCTGATTATTTAGATTGATAAAATAAGTATTCTTATCCTCACGCTTAACAATAAACGGTGTGTCATTAATAATATATGTGTAGCTTAAATCCATTGCCCTCTCAACATTGTTGTTGAGCCTGACCTGCTTAATTTTCGTTGAAGCATCATAAATTACAATTTCCTCTGACTTATTCTTAAGATTATACTTAGAATAAATAATCCTGTTCCCGCTCGCTTTAATATACGGAAATGTAGTATCATCGTCCGATATATCAATCTCTTCCATAGTCAGCATCTGTCCATTAAATGAAATCTCTGAGACAAACTGTTTGGCGTTGAGGAGTGCGATTTTCTCCCCAAGATGATTATTTCCGGGTATAAGCTTATCCGGTCCAAACTTAATAACACAATTATTGCCTCCAACCGGAATAACCTTATATATTCCCATATCCTTTATTATTGTATCACTTAAATCATTGTCAGACTCTGAATTAATGTCATGTAAAAATATATCCATAAGCCTGCTGGCATTATCCAGCTTCTCCACAAAGAAATAATTAGAATCCATCACAAAAATATAGTATATATATCCATTAACTATGTCTGAGTTATCGATCTCCATACTGTAAACAGCCTGACTTTCATTGCTGTCAAACATAAATCTGTACACAGTAAGAAGTGTTTTGGACTCTGTCACCGATTCCAGCGAAGAAAAGAAAATGTAATTTCTTTCAAGACATGCGTATTTAATTCTGCAAAAATGGTATTTCTTAATCTGCGGTGCTATTTCTGCTTTTTCATTGGTTGCTGCATTAAGAATAAAATACTTCTTTCCCTGAAGTCCCTGATACTGATAATTATCATCTGTTATCTGCATCAGAAGCTTATTGTTAATCGGAAGAATAATTCCCTTCTCTGAATTCTTTATCAGCTTAATATCCATGGATGACCTCCCCTAATCCAAGTATATATCAATAGATTACCAATCAATCGATAAGTGACATAAGATCAAAATCGGACGCTTTATGATTAAGGAAAAGCGTTCCAACATTATCACCGGCCATAACCCTTATAATATTATCAACATCATTACCGTTAGTAATGATCATATCTGCCCCCGACAAAGTTGCTATCTTACCGGCAATAAGCTTTGTTGTCATACCGCCAGTCCCCATATTACTGCCGGATGAGCCTTTGCCCATATGCATAAGCTTGTCATCAATATGATAAACTGTCTCAACAAATTTCGCATTAGGATTGCTGTTAGGATCGTCTGTATATAATCCGTCAATATCAGACAACAGAATAAGAAGATCCGCTCCTATTATTGAAGCAACTATAGCTGACAGTCTGTCATTATCTCCAAAAGCCTGTAACTGTTCAATCTCATAGGTTGATACTGTATCATTCTCATTGACAATAGGAACTGCTCCAAGCTTTAAGATTTCATTAAATGTATTCTGTGCATTGGTTCTGTTTACATCATTTACAATAGTGTTCTTAGTTAGAAGAACCTGGGAAGCAACTGCTCCATACTCTGCAAATATCTTCTGGTATACCATCATAAGCTTTGCCTGCCCGATAGATGCACATGCCTGTTTGACAGGAAGCTCTGTAGGTCTGTCACTCAGTCCTATAACAGCCCTTCCCACTGCAATGGCGCCGGAAGATACCAGCACCACATCCTTACCTGAATTCTTAATATCAATAAGAATCCTGACCAGTTTCTCAATCTTGAGCAGATCAAGTCTTCCCGTCTGTTCATGCATAAGCGATGAAGAACCAATCTTGATAACAATTCTTTTTTTATCTTTTATAAACTCTCTGTAATTACTCATAATAATCCATATCCCTGTAAAAAATTTCAACATCAATTGATTTTACTATATTTTCTTCAAAAAGTCCATATTATCCCATACAAGCAGCTGTTACTGCCATATATTCCGCAACCTTAACACCATCAACTGCAGCAGATGTTATGCCTCCTGCATACCCTGCACCTTCACCGCACGGATACAATCCACATACTGATGTACTTACAAGTTCATCGTTTCTTATTATTCTTACAGGACTTGAGGTTCTGCTCTCAACGCCAGATAGTACAGCATCTTTCCTGTCGAAATCATGTATGAATTTTGAAAAACCATGCACACCTTCAACAACCGAATCTGTCACATAAGAAGGTAATACATTCCTAAGATTAGCAAATGTATATTCACCCTTTATGCAAGGCTCAACCTCTCCCAATTCCGTTGTTGTTATATTTTTTTCAAAATCGCCAAATAACTGTACCGGAACTTTTCCATTTCCTTCAGCATAAGCGTTTGCTTCTAACTGTCTCTGAAATTTTATTCCGTCAAGTACTCCATGTCCGAAATCATCTGGTCCGACTGTAACAATTATTGCTGAATTAGCATTGCGGGAATCACGGCCTGAATAACTCATTCCATTAACACATGTCCTGTCGTTCTCTGATGAAGCATTAACAACATAACCTCCTGGACACATGCAGAAAGAATACACACCTCGTTCTTTATCTGTATTCTTTGTCTTGTAAGTAACTTTATAATCAGCAGCCGGAAGCTCATATGCAGCATCAGCATAAGCATTATAATTAATCATTTCCTGAGGATGTTCTATTCTTACTCCAACAGCAAAAGGCTTCGGCTCCATATCTATATTCTCACTGTGAAGATATTCAAATGTATCTCTTGAACTGTGACCTATTGCAAGGCACACTTTTCTGCATTTTCTTGCATACTCACCATCTTTGTCAGCTATGACAATGCCACACACTTTTCCGTCTTTAATCTCAATCTTTTTAAGACAGCTTCCAAAATTAACTTCACCGCCAAGCTCAATAATATGCTGTCTTATATTCTTAATTACATCCGCAAGCACGTCTGTTCCTATATGCGGCTTATTGGCGTACAGAATCTCTTCTGATGCACCGAATTCAACAAAGCTCTGCAGAACATATCTTATTCTTCCAAATGTATCTGAAATCTGTGTGTTAAGCTTTCCATCAGAAAATGTGCCTGCTCCGCCTTCACCAAACTGCACATTACATTCTGTATCAAGCTCACCCGTCTCCCAGAACTGTGCAACCTTCTTAGTTCTTGTATCAACATCCTGTCCACGCTCATATACAACAGGTCTAAGCCCCGCTTTGGCAAGCTCAAGAGCACAGAATATTCCTGCTGGTCCAAACCCGATAACTACAGGTCTTTCATCTTCATTAACATTTTCTGTCGCATTAACAGGAAACTTATAGATAACCCTTTTAGACATAACAGCATTTTTACAGCCTGATTTCTTAATTATATTCTCAAGCTTTTCTTCCCTGCCAGAACGCACCACCTTATACACTTCGACACTGTATATATGCATAACCTGAGGCTTGTGTCTGCAGTCAAGTGACCTTTTTGCTATTTCATAATCAATCTGTGCATCTTTTCCAAGTCTTAATTCTTTTCTTATAATTCCTTCTAAAAATGCTGTATCTTTATCAGGAGATATCTTTATATTACTAATCTTAATACATTTCTTTTCCATTATTTTCATTCCTGTCTGTTACAATAATCAAACACTGACTTAGCAGCAACCACGCCGCTGCTCCATGCCCACTGAAGGTTATAACCTCCACATTTGCCATCTATATCCACAAGCTCCCCTGCAAAGAATATCCCAGGATTATTAACTGATTCAAGATTATCATTCAGTTCTGATACATTGACACCACCCTGACAGACCTGTGCATAATCATTTCCCTTATATCCTGTTATATGGTAGCGGAGGGATTTCATATGTCTGACAAGTTTCTGACATATGTCGTCATCTATATCAGAAGCCGAGGAATTGCCCTCAATTCCAATATCCTTACATATCATCATCACTAGTTTTTTATTAAACAGTCCCGACAAACTTTCACTTACTGACTGATGCTTTCTTGTATTAACAGCACATTTTAGCATTGATAAAAGGTCATCTTCTTTAATATCTGCTGCCACATCAACAAGTGCTTCAACCCTCTGACCTTCTTCCATCGCCCTGACAGCAAAACGACTCACCTGAAAAACTGGGATTCCTGATATTCCATAATCAGTAAACTGAATCTCGCCAGTATCCTCAGCAACCACTCTGCCTGCTGCCATAATCTTAACATTACCATATGCTCTTACACCCGTTGCAAGCTTCATATTCTTCTTGTCCGATTCAAGTGCCGTAAGAGCCGGAAGAGGCTTAACAACTTTAATCCCAAGCTTCTTAACAAGCTTATAACCGCTTCCATCAGAACCAGAAGACGGTGAAGCTGCCGAACCGCATGCAAGTATCACTGTCTTAGTCTTAATTGTATTAGTCTTCGCTCCTTCAAGCTGTAACACATATTCGCTGCCTGCCCTGTCAATTTTTTTAACAGATGTCTCAAAAAAAACCGGAATATCAAGTGCCTGTATCTTTCCTGTAAGCGCCAGAGCCACAGAAGCCGCCATCTCTGACCTCGGATACAGATAACCATTACGTTCCTTCTTATATACACTTAAGTCCTCAAAAAAATGTATTGTATCATCAACATTAAACCTGTTAATAATTCTCATCGCATAATCTGCGTTATTGTTCTGATACATTTCCTTAGTCATAAATGTATTAGAAAAATTACATTTGCCATTGCCAGTCTTTAATATCTTAGTTCCAAGCTTTGCTGTGTGTTCTATAATCACAGTCTGCATATTATTCTCTTTACATTGTATGGCAGCCATCATTCCGGCTGCACCTCCGCCTATAACCACACAATCAAAACTCATAAAATCTAGTCCTCATATTCAAAATAATCAAAATCTGCCGGAATCCTGCTTCCGCAGCCACCATTATTGGCATATATTCCAACAAGCGTTCCTGTATGACGCTTTCTGTCATCAGGCACACCCTCATCGCACAGATATATGCAATTATCAAGCACTCCTGCTGGTTCCCATTGTTCACCATCATAGCTGTAGAAAAAGCTTCTTGTCAGTTTATCAACTACAACCTTTAAGTATATGCTCTGCTCCTTTATATTGTCTACCTGTGAGATAAGTTCTTCGCCATGGTTTCTGTTAATCACAAGCTGCAATTTTCTTCCATTCTCATAACACAATGACAATCTTGCATAAGTCGCAGTACTGTAATAACAGGTAAGACCTGCCTGTTCTCCGTCCTTTTCAGGATAGAAGTCAACCTTTGTATGTGCTGTATACGATAATTCCTGTTCTCTTCTTACAAGAGTATTCTTAGCCCTTATCTCATTAAGAGTTCCGTCCATTGTCCAGAGCCTTAAGTATCCTTTTCTTTCTGTAAGAGAATAATTACCCTTAACAGGATTTCTTACAAACTCCCAGTTAAGATTAAGTGTATCATCATCAAAATCATCTCTTGTCCATTTTTCAAATGTGCATTCAGGTAATTCAGGTGCTTTCTGTGTAAGGCTTGGTCCTTTTCTGTCATTAATCACGAACCAGCCGTCTGAAAGCCATGTAACAGGGTCAAGTGCTGTCTCTCTTCCTATTGTTGTATAGTTGCCCTGATTAGGTCTTCCACACAGATAATAGCACCACCAGCTTCTGTCCTGTGTCTCAATTATATTACCATGTCCTGTTCTCTGAATCGGTGCATCTGGATTAAACTGTCTCAATACAGGATTGTATGGTGATTCCTCATATGGTCCATACAGATTCTTTGAACGGGCAACATTGATTCCATGTCCATAGCCTGTACCGCCTTCCGCAAGCATTGCATAATAATACTCACCCTTCTTAAAAATGTGTGGCCCTTCCGGACATCTCTCTCCAGTTCCTGGCCATACACACACACTTTCACCTGTAACCTTAGTGCAGTCATCACTGAGTGGTAAAAGATTGATTCCCGGACTTATAAGAAGATACTTCTTACCGTCATCATCAACAAATAAAGATGGGTCAATATTATCAACCTCAAGCCAGGCTGGCTTTGAATATGGCCCTTGTGGCTTATCTGATGTTACAACAAGCTGGCGTCTTAATACATTATTATCTCTTTTGCCATCTCCGTTAAGCCTTAAAGTTGCCATTATAATGAATTTACCATCAACATAATTAATATCCGGTGCCCATATGCCATGTGAGTCTTTAATATCTCTTAAATCAAGTTCTTCTGAATCTGTAATTGCATGTCCAATTACATGCCAGTGAATCATATCCTTGGAATGGCTGATTGCAATTGCAGGGAAATACTGAAATGTTGAATTAGCCATATAATAGTCATCTCCAACTCTTACTACCGAAGGATCTGGAAAGAATCCTCTCTGTACCGGATTGTTATACATATCACTCATATCGTAAACTCCTTTTCTTTAATATATTTTCTGAATTTTGCAGGTGTCATGTTGTATTTCTCAGTAAATATCCTGTAAAAATATCCTTTGTTTCTATATCCGACTTCCTTTATAATCTCATCAACATCCATTGAATCTTCTTTTAAAAGAATGGCCGATTTGTTCAATCTGCAATCCTGCAGATATTCCGTGAAAGTCATACCTGTCTGTGCCTTTAAAAACCTGTTGAAATAATCCTCCTGATAACCGAATCTTTCAACAAGCATATCTATTGTAACATCTTTCATATTATCTTCAATAAAATCTGTAATTTCCTGATGCAAAAGCCAGTTAATTTTCTTTCTTATGTATCTTGACTGTGCATACTCATATACTGTTCCTAGCCGCCACAGAATCCTAAGCATAAGCCCCTGACATATATATGCAGACGCCATATCCGCCACACCACACTCACTTATCAGGGCAGTAAGCATATCCTTAAGCTCATTGTCATAATCATCTTTATAGCCAAAATGTATATATCTGCTGTTCTTTAACGCTTTAACAAGCTCTTTAATATAATCCACCGTCTGTTTATCCGCCATAGCATTACTTATAACCGCATTAATAATCTCATCTGACACTTCGAGTCTTATTACAAATGTGTCATCGTCAGACTCTCCCCAGCACATGCATTCTGAATCAATAAAACATACATCGCCCTTTCTCATATTCACAACATCATCACCTATATATTGTATAAAACTTCCATCAGACACATATAAAAGTTCTGCATAATCGTGTTTATGTCTGTCTGTTTTAGTACCAGCCGTATATCTATTCAGATGAAATAAAGATTCAATCCCCATATTATTAACCTTTCCTGTCCAATCTGATATGCTTTTTTCATAGAAACATTGTAGCATAAAAAGTCGGCGTAAGAAACTTTTATTTTAAAAAGTCGTTGCAGGTAACTTTTGATACATTATCACTCTCTTTCGATAAAATATTTGTAATATAAGCCCTTAAATGCTATAATAATTATGTTAGTTATACCTAACTTACATAGAAAGGAGCTTTTATGTCTAAATTCATAATATTAGCAATTCCTTTTATCGGAACATCTCTTGGCTCTGCCATGGTGTTCTTCTTAAAAAAACGGATTGCTCCAAAGTTTGAGAAAATGCTTTTAGGATTCGCGGCAGGAGTTATGATTGCCGCATCAGTATGGTCTTTGCTGATACCATCTATAGATATGTCAAAAGGAAGCAGTGCTCCGGAATGGCTGGCTGCACTGGTTGGTTTTCTTGCAGGAATATTCTTTCTTCTGCTTCTTGATACTGTCATTCCACATATGCATATTGAAAGCAGAAATCAGGAAGGTATTAGAACCAATTCCATATCCAAAACTACAATGATGCTTTTTGCTGTGACATTACATAATATTCCTGAGGGTATGTCAGTCGGTGTTGCATTCGCCGGTGCAATGATGAAAGATTCAGGAATAACTGCTACTGCTGCAATGGCTCTTGCAATTGGTATTGCAATACAGAATTTTCCAGAAGGAGCAATTATATCAATGCCATTATGTGGTGAAGGCATGAGTAAGAAGAAAGCATTCATATGCGGAGTGCTTTCTGGTGTTGTTGAACCTGTCGGCGGATTCATAACAATTCTTATTGCTGATATTATCACGCCTGTTCTTCCTTATCTGCTTTCTTTCGCAGCAGGAGCTATGATGTATGTTGTAATAGAAGAACTTATTCCTGAATCACAGAACGGCGAACACAGCAATATAGGAACTATAGGTGCCGCTGTAGGATTTGCACTTATGATGGTTCTTGATATAGCATTGGGATAGTGATTACTCAATCACTATCCCACAATCCTCGCCTATATTTCTTAATATAAATGCCATATCAGACTCTGGTACTGATACACAGCCTGCCGTTGGTCTTC
>CAMEVC010000028.1 GCA_945939115.1 uncultured Eubacterium sp. | reverse complement strand
GATACACAGCAGCAGATTGAATAATCATCGCCCCATGTAACCTTCATAACATCATCGTTCTCATACTGGATAGAAGATGTTGTTACAGAGATATAAGCAGCATACTTTCTGAAGTTCTCAGGAAGCTTTGATGAATATAAAACTGTAAGGTTTGGCTCTGGTGAAGGACCCATGTTCTCAAGTGTATGAAGGAATCTGAAGTCGTTCTTTGTAACCATTGAACGTCCGTCGATACCTGTACCACCAACCTCAAGAGTAGCCCATGTAGGATCTCCTGAGAATAATTCATTATATGATGTGATTCTTGCGAACTTAACCATTCTGCACTTCATAACGAAATGATCGATAAGCTCCTGAGCCTCTGACTCTGTAATCTTACCTGCCTCAAGGTCTCTCTGAATATAGATATCAAGGAATGTAGAAACACGTCCTACTGACATTGCAGCACCATTCTGTGTCTTGATGGCAGCAAGGTATCCAAAGTATAACCACTGAACAGCTTCCTTAGCAGTTGTAGCCGGCTGTGAAATATCATAACCATAAATCTGTGCCATAGCCTTCATTCCCTTAAGGGCGTTAATCTGATCTGTAAGCTCTTCCCTAAGCTGGATAACATCGTTAGTCATAACTCCGCATCCGCAGTTAGCCTTATCTTCTTCCTTGCACTTAATAAGGAAATCGATACCATAAAGAGCAACTCTTCTATAATCACCAACAATACGGCCACGTCCATATGTGTCAGGAAGTCCTGTGATGATATGAGACTTTCTTGCGGCTCTCATCTCTGGTGTGTAAGCATCGAATACACCCTGATTGTGTGTCTTATGATACTCTGTAAAAATCTTGTGAAGCTCAGGATCTGGTGTGTAACCATAGTTCTCGCAAGACTCTTCAGCCATCTTGATGCCGCCGTATGGCATAAATGCTCTCTTAAGAGGCTTATCTGTCTGAAGACCTACTACCTGCTCGAGATCCTTCATAGATTCATCTATATATCCAGGGCCATATGATGTAAGACCTGTAACGACTTTAGTCTCCATGTCTAATACTCCGCCCTTAGCTCTTTCTTCTTTCTGAAGCTCCTGTAACTTTCCCCAAAGCTTGTTAGTTGCTTCTGTAGGACCAGCAAGGAAACTCTCATCTCCATCATAAGGTGTGTAATTGTTCTGAATGAAATCTCTTACATTGATTTCTTCTTTCCAAAGTCTTCCCTTGAATCCAGCCCACTGTGTCTTCTCAACCATTTGAATTAATCCTCCTTAAATAAACATATTTCAATGCACAGAAAAATTGTACTAATTCTTGTACACTGTATACAATCTTTGTCAAATAAAAATTTGCCATGCATAACTAGGATATCAATTGTTCCTATAAATATACATTGACAAATCCATAACAATTTGACCATGATTACTCTATCATGCTTCCTATATAAAATCAATAGCTTTATGAAGAGTATTTAATTTTGTACAATTTAGGGGAGATATCTAAACGACATCTCCCCTTCTCACTACTTTCCAATAAACTGTAATACCTGCTCTCTGCTGATAAATCCTATACTCTTCGCCACACATTCGCCATTCTTAAACAGAAGAAGCGTCGGTATAGACATAATATTATATTTCTCTGCTATGGCCTGCTCCTCGTCAACGTTGACCTTAACTATCTTAACATCATCCTGCTCACCTGCAACCTGTTCAAGCACCGGCCCTAACATCTTACACGGTCCACACCAGTCTGCCCATAAATCAACAAGAACCGGCTTGTCTGACTCAAGTACCTCCTTGTTGAATTCCTCTGTCTTAATATGCTTTATCTCCATTACTTTGTCCTCCTTCTTATTTCATATTCATACGCATATATTCTAATTGTTCCCTTCTCATCTCCATCAACAGGCGCCTGATATTCCACTTACTATTCGTTGGCGTAAGTACAGCCTTAAATGTAACCTTAATGCCCCTGCGTCTGATTTCAAAGAGAATTTTATCCATATGCTTCTCTGTCACATCACAAAAAATCAGCAGACTTTCCTTCTCTGTGCCTTTGTCTGTTGCACCAATTGCTCCATCATCATTCAAATGCTGAATCGGTACACTCTTTGCTAATTCTCCAATTGTCATGTCGGCATCGCTATCCCGGACCAAACCACATGATATCCTCATATTAGATGCCGCCTTAATTATATCAGCACAATCACTGACATTATATAACAATATTCTTTCCAAGATTCACCTCTGTATTATTGTAAAAATATTCCATCTTAATTCTCTTTCTTCTTAGCTTTCCTGTTTGCAATAATCTCCTTAATCTCGTTGATAGATTCTCTATGTAAGGCTGAGACAGCATTTGGATTTCTCTTAATAATATTAACAATATGGCTGTATCTTCTGTCTGCCCTTTCCGCAAGCTGTCTTCTTTCTTCTGCGACAGACTCCAGAAACTTCTCTTTCTTTCTGGCAAATTCCTCTTCTGCAAATGTAGCCGTAATCTCCATTCTTCTTGCGTACATTTTAAGCTGCTCGTTCTCTTTAGTAAACTTTTCAAGAGTAGCTTTGAGATCCATTGCCTCATTAATAGAAAGCGCAAAGTCTGCTGCCATATATATTGATAATGCCAGAGCAATAATATCTGAGACAGTTCTTGGAATCATCATAACAAGAGCTTCGACAGGCTTATGAATAATACATACGAGAAGCACTGAGAATGCGCCCCATCCAAGTGAAACAAAAAAACATATATGTCCTTTTAGATTAAGAGGAAGATTACTGTAATCCCAGTATCGAACCCCAAAAAGCTTTTCCATACAGCATCCTGTACAAAACTCCAATATAGTCGAAGATACCATTCCGAATAAGAAAATAAGCGGAACATAATCCTTAACTGTAATTGTACTAAGCAGGATTACAATAGCGCCTGACCCATATATTGGAAGAAATGGACCATGCAAAAATCCTCTGTTGACCCATTTCCTTTTTCGTACAGAAACATAACAGCACTCCCATATCCATCCGAAAAAGCAATATATAAAGAAGAATATAAGCCACTGCGGCACTGTATAATACATCACATTCACAGCCTCCAAACTAATAATATAATGTCATTCTATCATTATATTATAGTTAATACAATTAATTATTTATTAATAATATCACAGAATCTGTTCATTATAAGTTGCCTCTTGCCCCTGCTTATCTCTATAAAATTACCATCAGATATCTTCACACAATTATTCTTCACATTAGTAATATGGAAAAAGTTAACAATCACCGACTGATTGATATACTCAAATCCCTCCGGCGAAAGCAGCCTGTATATCTGCGATAGACTTCCGTATAACTCAACTGCTCCACTTGCACAGGACAACATTGTAACCCTTCTTCCGCCTCTTTCAAAATAGATAATATCTGATATTCTTTCCTTGTATATCCGGGTAGGCGATTGATATACAAAAAATGTTTCGCCATGGCTTCTTACCAGTTTTATCTCCAAGTAAACATCTCCTCTCATATATATTAGTTGTTTAATCAAAACTTATTCTAATTATATATGATACATAAAACAATGCAATGGAATAATCTAGTATCTGCCTACCTAATTAGGTCTAAAAAATTATCCTTCGTATACTATCTTTCCGGAACATATTGTATAATGAACCTTACCTGGCAATTCCCATCCAACAAATGGGCTGTTGACTGCCTTTGATGCAAAATCTTCCTTCCTTACTGTCCACAATTCATTCTCTCCGAAGATAACTAAATCGGCAGGAGCTCCTTTTGTTATACTTCCCGGAACCATACGGTAGAATTCAGCCGGATTCCTGCTCATAAGTTCCATAAGTCTCACAAGAGTTATATGCCCTGGTTCAACCAGATACTTAATTCCAAGTCCAAGAGATGTCTCAAGACCGGTTATTCCACTCGGTGCGCTCTCCAACGGTCTGGCCTTTTCTTCCTCGCTATGTGGTGCATGGTCTGTTACAATCATGTCAATAGTTCCATCCTTAAGTCCTTCAATTATCTTCTGTCTATCCTCTTCCGTTCTCAAAGGTGGATTCATCCTTGCATATGTTCCGTATGTCAGTACAGCATCTTCTGTCAGTGCAAAATGATGTGGAGTTGCCTCTGCGTGTATATCAGCACCTAATTTCTTAGCTGTTCTCACTATCTCAACTGAATTACCCGAACTTATATGTTGAATACATACAGATGCTCCGGTATGAAGAGCCAGTACACAGTCTCTTGCCACCATAACATCCTCTGCTGTTCTTGAAGCTCCTCCATACCCAAGTTCTTCCGATACCTTTCCCTGATTAACTCCCGGTCTGATTATAAATTCCGGGTCTTCCTCATGAAGGCTTATAGGCATGTCAAGCTGGGCAGCTTTCTCCATTGCCTTTACAAGAATATGTTCATCCATAACCGGGACTCCATCATCCGTAAATCCGGCTGCTCCGGCTTCTGCTAAAGCATCCATATCAACAAGTTCGCAACCCTCTAACCCCTTGGTTACTGCTGCTGTCTGAAGCACATGAATTCCGGTTTGCTCTCCCTTCTTCTGAATATATTCAAGTGTCTCTATACTATCGACAACCGGTTTAGTATTAGCCATACATACAACCGTAG
This sequence comes from uncultured Eubacterium sp., assembly GCA_945939115.1. Classification (GTDB taxonomy): domain Bacteria; phylum Bacillota; class Clostridia; order Lachnospirales; family Lachnospiraceae; genus Lachnospira. Next base: position 23,097 of record CAMEVC010000028.1, on the reverse strand, counting down.
TAAAACCTCCTCTTGCGGCTGCAGCTGCTCCGGTTATAATATCTTCCTTATATGTTAATCCCGGGTCTCTGAAATGTACATGTGTATCCACCAGTCCCGGCGCTACCACCAATCCTTCTGCGTCAATTATTTCAGCATCTGTACCACTTATATCATGTCCGATTTCTTCAATAACATTATTCCTGATAAGTACATCCATAATCTCATCCTTACCTGTTACAGGGTCCACAACTCGTCCATTTCTGATAAGAATGACGCTTTCTTCTTCCTCATGCTGTGATTCCGCTGACGCAGATTCATCTGACACAGATTCTGCCGGTACATACTCCTCTGATACAGACTCCTCTGATACAGATTCCTCCGGTATAGACTCCTCTAAAGATGTTCCACACTTGATGCAGAACATAAATCCTTTCTTATTGGAAAATCCACATGATGGACATATACTTGTCTGCTCTCCATCCGCTTCTGCCCTATCTTCATTCTGTATATCACTCTGTACATTATTCTGGGTAGAGTTCTCAATATTATTCTGAAAAACCGGAAGTCTGTTACCACATCCAATACAAAATACCGCTTCTGCCATAAAGTTATGCATTCCACACACCTGACACACCCTGTCTGCCTGCTTCCCATTTCCCTGTTGTATATTATTCTGCACTCCTGTCTGAATCTGAGACTGTGGCATAACTGACTGCTGCATTATTGGTTGCTGCATTATCGGTTGGCCCATCATCGGCTGACCCATCATCGGCTGACCCATCATTGGCTGCCCCATCATTGGCTGCCCCATCATCGGCTGACTCATCATTGGCTGACCCATCATCGGCTGCTGCATTATAGGCTGCATCATCGGCTGTACCGGTGGAATCTGCGACCATGTGTTTGTCTGATAATTCATCTGTGGAGATTTTATATCTTCTATATAATTATTAAGTACCTCCCATGACATACTATCTGGGTTCCTGAGAAGTACATTCAGTTTACCAAGATATGTGAGATCCGCATTCTTAGGAGTTTTCATCATCTTAAGAATGTCAGAAAGAAATGTATTAAAATACATTCCATTGTTGTATCCTGTTACAGGATAGTACATATATAATGCCTTACCGGTTGAATACTCTATAAGAACTGTATCAAGAGAAATTAATACATTGCCATATACCATATTGTACGCATTCATGCCCGACAGTGCTTTAACACTGCTCTCCATGAATGTTGCAAAAGTATTCTGTTCAATTACTCTATTCTTAAAATAATCCTTCGCTGTCATAACCCCGGTAGCCCCATATTCGACCGTAAATCCGCTATTATTCGAAGCGATAGAGAAAGGCAGAAAGCCCTCCACTGTAGTATTAGAAAGAGATGCTACCATATCAGAATCGAGTTGTTCACCTCTGATATTCTCAATCTGTACACTGACCTGATTATTCTTAGAAATAACCTTTACTTTTCCCATATATGATTCCTCACTTCCATTATCTGATAACCTTCTTTAGATTAATATATATCATATTATCAGTAAAAAGTGAATATCCCCCACACTAATGAAACTCTGTAACATGCTTTCTCATCCATATAGGCATGAGATTGCGCTGACAGTCAGTATTGTAACGCTGTTTGATAACTATAGCATCAAAAAAGGCCTTCCACATATCTGTATATTCATCCTTCACAGACTCTGTGTCAGCAAGAAGCTCCATCTCCTCTCTGGTAAGAAATCGAACATACATCTCATCATCCACAGGATGTACTACTGCCTTATTACGGTTATCATCAATTATAAGCCAGTTCTCTGACGGCATCCTGTCTGCAAAGTGCAGTGCAACCTCATATATCACATCACTTCTTGGCTCAATATGACATACATACACCTTGCCATTCATAGAATTAAATCTTGCAAATTCCCTGAAATATCTGGCCTCATGCACTACATTTCTACGAATCTCTTTAATTCTCATAACAGCAGGGTCTGTGCGCATAAACACCACATCTGCCCCTTCCCTGAAACCACTTATAAGGAAACGGTAAACTGCATCCAACGCATCCTGCTCTACAGAAAGGCAAGCATAATAAACATACGCATATGCCTCATCTGAAATCTTGCTTCTTATAGAGCGTACAACCTTAATATATTCTTCCTCTCTGTACTCTGTGTGAATATACTCATCAAACAGGGATGGCTGCTCATCTCCGCATCTTTCAAGCCTGACACAGCCATGTCCTACTTTCAGGGCTTTCTTCCATGCCTGATATATACAACACATCATATCTTCAAATCTGTCTTCACATGTGAAAATATACATAGCTTCCTCCTGAAAAAAACTAAAAAAGCGATAACTGTACATAATTCTCATTCTGATGTTCTATCTCCCAGTTATCCTTATGATTGTCATCACATAGTCTCGCCGTAATATATGACTCATCCATAGGTATACGGTACATCATCCTGCCATTGCACGTAATAAAATAATGTGCCCGCTTTAGCACAACCCCCATCTTCTTTAGTACATCATAATCCAGATGTGAATATTTCCTTGTCTGAACAATTCTTCTGGCAGACTTAGGGCCAACCCCCGGTATCCTCAACAACATATCGTATGGTGCAGTCTGTACTTCCACAGGAAACAATCCAAGATGTCTCACTGCCCAGTCACACTTAGGGTCCAGATTCTCATTAAAATTAGGCCTGCTCTCGGATAATAATTCATCTGCCTGAAATCCATAATACCTTAGAAGCCAGTCTGCCTGATAAAGCCTATGCTCCCTAAGAAGAGGTACAGCAGCATCCCGTCCCGGCAATTCAGAGTCTTCATTAATAGGAATATATGCAGAATAAAACACTCTCTTAAGGTCATAATTCTCATACAAATGCTGTGTTGTCTTGATTATAGTAAGATCCGTCTCCGGTGTAGCCCCTATAATCATCTGTGTACTCTGTCCGGCAGGGGCAAATTGCCTGTGCATTCCTTTCTCTCTTCCCACAGCCGGAAGAAGATTCCTGTTCACGGATTCTTCTAATGCATCTGATGATTGTATATCTGTCGTGCCTCCTGTAATAGACGCAGTTGTCCCACCTGCGACTGCCTTATGGTGGTGATTCTCCGTATTAAATATACTTCCTGACAGATAGTTATTAATACTGCTCCTCTCCATCCGCGCAGACTTTCCCATAGCAAGTCTGTTAGCCGCAATCGTTCCCGTTATCTTCTCCATTGGATTAAGAATAGTATTAAAATTCTTATTAGGTGCAAGCTTTGACAAACTCTCAGAAGTTGGCAGTTCCAGGTTAATGCTCATCCTGTCTGCAAGATATCCGGCTCTCGACAAAAGCTCATCCGGTGCTCCCGGAATAGCCTTGACATGAATATATCCATTAAATCTGTACTTAGTTCTCAACAACAAAAGTACCTCACACATCTTCTCCATGGTATACGCCGGATTTCTAAGTACTCCGGAACTTAAGAACAAACCTTCAATATAATTACGCTTATAAAACTCAATAACCAGCCTGCACAATTCATCCGGTTCAAATGTAGCCCTAGGAACATCATTAGAACATCTGTTAACACAATACTTACAGTCATACACACAATGATTAGTCATCAAAACTTTCAATAGAGATATACATCTGCCATCTGCCCCAAAACTATGACATACGCCGCATGCCACGCTGTTACCCAGGAATCCTTTCTTCCCCTTCCTATCTACTCCACTTGATGTACACGCAACATCATACTTGGCTGCATCTGCCAGAATCTCTAACTTTTCCCTTGTTGTCAAACCTGAATTAATCTCGAACATATGTTCATTATAAAACATTTGTTCGGAAAATCAAGTGGTAAAATATATATTTTTTAAAATGTTACATTTCCATCTGACCTTATTAAAATTACTCTTCCAGCGCAATCTGACTATATAAAATATAATCACATTGGCATTTTACAATATGCCAGTTTCAAATTAAGATACATTTATCTCGAGAAAGACTATAATTACTAAAGTGAGGTATTCTAATGTCATCTAATAATTCAAAATTAAACAATAATATCAAATTTATTACAATTACAGCAGTGTTTATCGCTCTTACTTATGTATTCACAGCCTTAGTCAACATAAGGCTGCCTATCGCTGCCAATGGTGGTCTTGTTCATCTTGGAAATGTTCCTCTTTTTATAGGTGCAATTATATTTGGCAAAAAGACTGGTGCTATCGCCGGCGGTGTTGGAATGGGACTCTTTGACCTGCTCTCAGGCTGGACTGCATGGGCTCCATTTACATTTATAATCGTTGCCCTTATGGGATTTGCTGTTGGCGCTATAACCGAAAAGCATCACGGAATCGGATTTGATGCCCTCGCTATCGGCGTTGCATGTATAATCAAGGTTGTCGGTTATTATATTGCTGAGGTCATTCTCTTTGGCAACTGGCTTGCCCCTGTGACATCAATTCCGGGAAATCTTGTTCAGATTGGTGTTGCTGCAGTCATTGTACTTATCGTGGTTGAAAAACTCAGAGCTGTTGCACTTAAAACTGCAATTGCCTGAATATAATTTGAATAAATAAACTATGATTTACTATCACTAAGAAATGAGATGAGAATATGTATAAAATTATGACCCCAGGACCGACCCAGGTCTGTGAAAATGTAAGAATGGCACGGAGCAGAATATGCACCAATCCTGATATTGATGTAGAATTTGTAGAGTTCTATAAGAGAACATGTGAACATATAAGTTCTCTTTTGTGCACTTCCAATGAAGCTCTCATACTTGACGGAGAAGGAATTTTAGGACTTGAGGCTGCCTGCGCTACCCTGACAGAGCCTGGTGATAAAGTACTTGTACTTGATAATGGCGTTTACGGACGCGGATTTGCCGATTTCGTTACAATGTACGGAGGAGAGCCGACAATTTATCATGCCGATTACCTAAATACACTGGATGTTGATGAACTGGCAATATATCTTGAGAATAACCATGATTTCAAATATGCTACTGTTGTACACTGCGACACGCCAAGCGGAATGAAAAACGATATAAGCCGTATATGTCCTCTTCTTAAGAAATACGGAATCCTTACACTTGTCGACTCCGTTTCTGCTATGTTTGGCGAAGAAGTACGGGTTGATGATTATATGATAGATATACTGTGCGGTGGTTCACAGAAATGTGTATCTGCACCTCCGGGACTTACCTTTGTTGTAATAAGTGATGATGCCAGAAAAGCATTTCATGAAAGAAAAACTCCGGTTGCCTCTTTCTATGCCAATCTCAATATATTTGACGGATACTACGAAGCAAAATGGTTTCCATATACAATGCCAATAAGCGATATATATGGTCTTGCACAGGCTTTTGATAACATTGACGCTGATAAGAATATGTTACAGCGCCATGCTGATGTTGCCAATGCAACCAGAACTGCCCTTATTGAAGCAGGCATACATCTGCATCTTCAGAGTGGTTTCTGCAACACTGTGACTGTATTTGATGTCCCGCAGGGACTCACCGCTGACCAGATACTTGATGGAATGAAAGCTGGTGGAATCATGCTTGCAGGCTCATTTGATGACCTGTCAGGCAAAGTAATACGAATCGGACACATGGGCGCTAACGCCAACATTGGCGACATGGTGGAAACCCTGAGACTTCTGGATAAAGTTCTTCGAAGGCTGGGGGTGGATTTGAAAGCAAGACTTGATACTACATTTATAAACAATTTGGAGCTGTACTAATCAGTACAGCTCCTCTTATCTTCGATTATTACTTCTATTATCTTTCTTATAATTCTTAAATCACTGTCATCGCATTCCCTTAAACTGTCCGTTATATTCCGGTCTAACTTACTGACATGCATATTGCCCAGAAGAAAATAGTCCGGAGTTGCATTCAGGATATCACATAAGTCCACAAGCATAGGCAGACTGCAGTTGATTTTCCCGGTTTCAATCTTAGACATATATGACTGGCTGACTCCAAGCTTACTGGCAATCTCATACTGATGTAGGCCCATTTCCTTTCTGCGCCGCACTACATTGCTGCCAATATTAATAATACGTTCCTGTTCTTTCATACAATGCCTCATATATTTTACATTTTAAATATCGGCTCACACCAACTGTTTAATACTGTCCATGAATTTAAGTATCTGTGCCTGTTCACTCTCAGACAGGCTGTCATATATATAATCCAGAACTATGAGCTGTGTGTCATACACATCAAGATACATTGACGGAAGATATCCGTATATATCATAAAGTCTGATAAGAACCATAGCGTCCGGATATTCTTTGTTATTCTCAATCTTACTGTATTTGAATCTTGATATTCCGAGACTGTCAGATATAATCTGCTGGTCTTTTATATCGTTAGCATCTCTTATGCATTTTAACATTGAATCAGAAGTAGAATCTTTCTCAATGGATTTAAGCAGCCTGATATACTTATCCAGCTCATCATTTGCCCCATCTGTCCTCTGCTCACACAGGTAAAGCACATACTCGCTTATTACACCTCTGACATATTCTTTCTGGGAATCCCTTTCAAATTCTGCGACATAATCTGAAATAATATGTTTACTGTCTTTTCTTTCAACATTTACCAGTAATTTATCTATATCTGCACCAACGTTATGGAATCTCTTAAGATCATCTCCGGACATCATACTCCGTCCGGACTCTCTGTTTGAATATTCCGGCTTGGTCATCCCAAGCTTTTCAGCCATAAGTCCCTGATCATATCCAAGCAGTTTTCTATATATACTTACTCTCTTGCAAAAAGCTTTGTAATATTCTGTATACTCCATAGCAACCCCTACTCATTAGTATGATTACTATTAAATTGTAGTATACGTTGCCTCTGCACATATATATCACATATTGCAATATAAAATATCGTTCATTTACTTAATATTGTATAAATATCATACGCTATTTTAATCCGAATATAATTATTTATCATATTATTCCTATTCAGCTATAAAAATGACAATTTTTTTCAAAAAAGTACCATTCATGCGCCAAAATCGACATCTTGTGCAAACCGTATTTATAATCAAGAAAAATCATCTATAATTGGATCATTAATATAATAAGGAGGACTACTTATGAAAAAAGAAATTAAGAATACCTTAAGCAAGGGCGTTACAGCAGTTATTAACCGTACATTAATTTCCAGTGCCAATTCTTCTTCAAGTTTTTATTTGAATCAGCCTGAGGAACCGGTTACATTAAAGAAATTCAAGAAGGTAAGATAATGCTCGAGCGCCTATCGAAGCGCATTGCTTTATGGCTTATTAATTCAGGATTACTTAAGGAGACTGACTGTGAATTATGCACTTATGCAATTAACTATTTATTATTGATTATACTTCCGACAATTGTATTCACAATATATTGCGTAATAACCCATAATATATGGATTGGACTCATCGAAATATTCTCTTTTCTGCTCATAAGAAAATATAGCGGTGGCTTTCACTGCCAGTCTTCTTCTGTATGTCTTATTCTTTCAAGTGTTCTGCTTATAGCTGTGGCATGGCTGTCCTCTGTCATTCAGCCGTCACTGCCTATGCTTGTTATATTAATTATATGTGATTTTGAATTAATACTTAAGGGACCTGTCATATCCATAAGACATTCTGTCTCTGAAGCCGAGAAAGACTATTACCACAGATGCTTATGCATCATATTGTTTATACTGAATAGTCTTTTCTTATTCCTTTGGTTTCATGGGATGAATCATCTGGCAAACTGCCTTGCCATTGTAATTATGATATGTTCCATAAGCCATATCGTATGCTCGATAGGAAAAAACAAGGGGTTGTACTATTAAGTACAATCCCCTGTTTCAAGCATAAGAATAATTGATATCGAGAATTCCCTGTTCTCCTCGTCATATTCTTCCATGTGGCTGCCGTTATATTTCTCAACCACCTTATCAATACTCTTCATTCCATATCCATGTTTCTTCTGTGTATCCTTCTTAACTGATATTAACTGTCCTCCTGACATCTTAGGTGCTGTAGCACAGGAATTACTTTCTTTAATAATTATTATATCCCCACTTCTTTTTACAACCAGTTCTATGTACGGATAAATATCTTTGCTGCATTGCATAACTGCCTCATATGCATTGGACAACACATTGCCAAACAATGCTACTACATCGGTAGCCGCTATATTCTCTACGGTTCCCAGTCTTATATCAACAAGAAGTTCAATGCCCTCATTCTGGCATTGTTCCATATACTGGTTTACGAGACCATTCAGAACGTTACTTTTCGAAAATGTTGTTCTTCTACCTATGCTGTAATCTTTCATAATATCCATAATATACTTCTTAACATCCTCATCACTCCCCATATCCAGAAGGATATTAAGATGATTGCTTATATCATGCCGCAGAATCTCAAGGCTTTCATTCTTCTCATATGCAAGCTTGTAATACTTAGTATCTGCCCTCTCCTGTTCAAGCTGCAGTTTCATCCGCGCATTCTCCGCATTACGGTCACTGATTCTGATATTAACCCATAGAACAAGAATATTGGCAAATATAAGCAAAACTGAACTCATCACTGCCCAGGCAGAATCTTTACCATTAATATCATATTCATCAGCTATTAAATATAATGTTACAAACACTGTGAGCGATGCTATCAAAGTAACCATCAGCAGCAACATTGACAAATCAGAACCTGCTGAGCTTTTCCTCCTGTTCTGGATTCTTACCATAATCTGCGTAATTATAAAATAAACAACCTTACACAGACACACTACCATAGCACATGACACAATATTATTTAATTCAATATAGTTGACCCCTGCAGCATATCGAAGGATAAATATAACTATCTGTTCAGATAATGCTATCACTGTATTTAAAATAATAGCCCAGAACACAGTATATCCTATACTAATATCATATAGAAGGGCAATAAGTACGATATATGTAACTATATTAACCAACGTTACCACATATATGTTACATGTGCAGAATACCCCAAACATAACTGCATGTCCTGCAAATATAGCTAATCCCGTAATCCACTGCCTGAATCTGTGTGAATACATCTGTGACATACTTATCCAGAGTATAATTGCTTCAATAATATGAGAAGCTGCATAACTAATAATCATTCCCATAATTTCCTACTCCTGACTGGCATGATACATAAGCAGCTTTGTTTTAAGTTCTTTTCTGCTGCCCCGTGAGAGAACAGCTTTTTCCTTTATTCCGTTAAGCTCTATTCTCCCATCAGATATACTATTCACATAGCTTATATTAACAATATATGACTTATTAGTCTGGACAAACATATTATCATCCAGCTTATCCTTCCAATATGCCATACTTTCGCTATTCTCATAAATATTACCATCATCTGTATAGATGTATTTGCTGTGACCTGTTGCCACAACGCATATGATAGAATTCTGATTAACAACAATCTCTCTGTTATCAACTGTAATAACAATTCTTCCCATGGCTTTCTTATAAGAAAGTGCAAGAGCCTTCTGCATTCCTCGCATTATCGCCGGTTTTTCTATAGGTTTATTAATATATCTGAACACTCTCTGATCCATAGCCTCATCAAGATATCCCATATATGATGTTATTATAAATATAACGATATCCGGATTCTTCTGCCTCAGCCTTCTCCCCACTTCAATACCGTTAATTCCATCCATCTCCACATCAAGAAATGCGATATCTATGTATTTCATATCCTTAACAACATCTTCTCCACTAAAATATTTATAAATGTTATAATCTGGTATATTATGGTTTCTGAAAAAAGATGTCACATATTTATTTAATAAATCTACATATTGCCTGTCATCGTCGCATATCAGTATGTTCATTAGATATCCTCTTTTTCCCACATTATAGTAGTTTTATTATATCCCGAAGATATTTATTGTGCAAGATATAACAAAACAGGAACTCCCCATACCGTTATCTGTATAACGGCGGGGAGTTCCTGCCAGCTTATATTAATATTATATTATCTATGTGCTAAAGCTTAGGTCACGATGCCTGTTCAAACTGCGAATTGTAAAGGTCTGCGTAGAAGCCTCCCTTTGCGAGAAGCTCCTCATGATTGCCCTGCTCCACTATATCGCCATCCTTCATAACCAGAATGACATCTGCGTCCTTGATAGTAGAAAGCCTGTGAGCAATAACAAAGCTTGTTCTGCCTTTCATCAGATTATCCATTGCCTTCTGAATTCTCTCCTCTGTTCGTGTATCAACGGAAGATGTGGCCTCATCAAGGATAAGAATCGGATTATCAGCTAATATTGCCCTCGCAATCGTTATGAGCTGCTTCTGTCCCTGAGATACATTACTTGCATCCTCATTAAGCTCACAGTCATATCCTCCAGGAAGTGTCTCAATAAAGTGATGGGCATTGGCAGCTTTTGCGGCCTGAATAACTTCCTCATCCGTGGCATCAAGACGACCATATCTGATATTCTCCATTATAGTATCCTTATACAGCCATGTATCCTGAAGTACCATGCCAAATGCGTCTCTTAATTCCCTTCGGTTAAAATCCCTTACATCATGTCCGTCAACCTGTATTGCACCTGAGTTGACATCATAGAAACGCATCAGAAGCTTTACAATAGTGGTCTTTCCTGCTCCGGTCGGTCCAACAATGGCAACCTTCTGCCCCGGCTTAACCTCGACGCTGAAATCCTTGATGATTGTCTGCTCAGGATTATATCCGAATTTAACATGTGAGAACTCCACACTGCCCTTAATTCCCTCTGTAGATACAGGGTTCTTTACGGTCTGGTCTTCCTCTTCCTCATCAAGGAACTCAAATACACGCTCTGAAGCTGCCGCCATAGACTGTACCTGATTGATTACCTGCGCTATCTGCTGTATAGGCTGTGTAAAGTTCTTCACATACTGAATGAACGCCTGTATGTCACCGATAGTGATAACTCCTCTTATTGCAAGAAGTCCGCCTGATAAAGCAACGCATGCATATCCTAAGTTTCCTACAAACACCATTATTGGATGCATCATTCCTGAAAGGAACTGTGATTTCCATGCTGAGCTATAGAGTACATTATTGGTCTTATTAAATGTATCTATCATCTCCTGCTCTTTATTGAAGGATTTAACAACCATATGTCCACCATAAGTCTCTTCTATCTGTCCATTAATATGTCCAAGATATTCCTGCTGTGTCTTGAAATATCCCTGTGACTTCTTAACTACAAAAGAAACAAGTCCCACAGATACAGGCAGAATAACTATCGCAATAAGTGTCATAAGCGGAGATATACTCAGCATCATTACAAGAACACCTATCATTGTAGTAACTGAAGTTATGATTGTTGTAATACTCTGGTTTAATCCCATACCAAGTGTATCAACATCATTAGTTATTCTTGATAAAACCTCACCATATGTCCTGCTTTCAAAGTACTTCATAGGCATACGGTTTATTTTCTCGCTTATCTCTTTTCTTAATCTGTAACATACTTTCTGCGTTACACCTGTCATTATCCAGCCCTGGATAAAGTTAAATATGGCGCTCGCTGCGTACAGTGCAAGAACAAATAAAAGAATTGTTCCAATCTTAGTAAAATCAATTCCGCCGGTTCCATTTATCTTCTTAACCAGTCCTTCTGACAGAGCTGTAGTAGCCTTACCAAGCACCTTAGGTCCAACAACAGAAAATACCGTAGAGCATACTGCCATAACAGCTACCACAATTATAGCAATCTTATATTTACCTATATATCTGATCAGCTTTCCTATAGATCCTTTAAAATCTTTTGCTTTCTCTGCAGGAGCCATTCCTCCTCCATGGTGTCCCATATGTTTTCTCTGTGACATCTTTATATCTTTATTCTCCATAGCTAGACCTCCTTTCCAGATTCTTCCACACCAAGTTCTTTAGCTGAAAGCTGGGAGCTTGCTATCTGCTGATATGTCTCGCAGGTCTTCATAAGCTCTTCATGTGTTCCTTTGCCGACAATCTTTCCATCATCCATAACAAGAATCTGGTCTGCATGAAGAATCGTACTTATTCTCTGGGCTACAATAATAACCGTTGCATCTGCTACATTTTCGGCAAGCTGTTTACGAAGAGCCGCATCTGTTTTTAAGTCAAGTGCAGAGAAACTGTCATCAAATATAAACACTTCCGGCTTCTTAGCTATTGCTCTAGCAATAGAAAGTCTCTGTTTCTGACCTCCGGACACATTAGTTCCACCCTGTGCTATCGGACTGTCATAGGTATCCCTTTTGTTGTCGATAAACTCCGTAGCCTGTGCAATTTCTGCCGCCTTTCTGATGTCTTCATCACTTGCATCAGGATTGCCGAATCTTAAGTTACTTGCAATAGTACCTGAGAAAAGAACTCCTTTCTGAGGCACATATCCCAGCACACTCCTCAAATCATGCATTGATATATCTCTTATATCGTGTCCATCGAGTGTGATTCTTCCCTCTGTGACATCATAAAGTCTAGGTATAAGATTAACCAGAGTAGACTTACCACATCCGGTACTTCCTATAATAGCCGTCGTCTTGCCCGGTTCTGCTGTAAAAGTAATATCCTCCAATGCATTTGCTTTAGCTCCGGGATACATGAAGCTTACATGATCAAATTCAACAACGCCCTTAGCTGCAGTAATCTGTTCCGGTACCTCTGGGTCTTCAATTGAAGAATGCGTATTAATTACTTCATCTATTCGATCAGCCGCAACAATAGCTCTTGGTAACATAACCGACATCATTGTAAGCATAAGGAATGACATGACTATCATCATAGAATATGTTATAAATGCTGTCATTGATCCAACCTGCATAACTCCTGCATCAATTCTGTGAGCAGCGACCCACACAATTAACACAGAAAGGCCATTCATAATAAGCATCATAACAGGCATCATGAATGTCATTGTCCTGTTAGTGAAAAGCATTGTCTTAGTAAGATTCTTGTTGGCCTCATCAAATCTCTCCTCTTCCTTCTTCTCACGGCCAAATGCCCTTATTACTGAAAGTCCGGTAAGTATTTCTCTTGATACCAGGTTAACATTATCCACAAGCTTCTGCATAAGCTTAAACTTTGGCATAGCCACAACCATAAGAAGTACAACAAATGCAACTATTACCAGTACTGCCATAACAATAACCCAGCCCATTCCGGCTCCTGTACCTATAACTTTAATAATACCGCCTATTCCAAGGATTGGGGCATACATAATCATTCTAAGCATCATTACAGTAACCATCTGTATCTGCTGAACATCGTTAGTTGTCCTTGTGATAAGAGAAGCTGTTGAGAATCTATCCATCTCAGCATTAGAAAATCCCATAACATTAGTGTATAGCTCTGACCTCATATCACGTGCTATTCCTGCACCAACCCTTGATGCAAGGAAACCTATGCAGACTGATGTAACAGCCATAAGAAGAGCCATTACTACCATCTTAAGTCCTGCTGTCCACAGATACTTTGTCTGGATGGCATCCATATCCATACCTGCCTTCGCATCCATGTTCTTGGCATATGCAACTCCCATGGAAGAGACAAGTGTCCTTCCCATTGTATCTATAGTTTTCTGGAATTCCTGTCTCATAGAAAGAATATCATCCATACTCATAGCACCTGAATCTGCCATTGCCCTGACAATACTTCTCATATCTACACAGACAGTTTCCACTTCCTTGCCATCAGAATCCTCCATCATCCTTGTAAATGTGGAAAGTTCCACACCCAATGATTTCCCAATATCCTCCACAGATACATTGGCAAGCTCACCTTCACTTACTCCCATCTGCTCAGCCATGCGGCTCTTAAATACCTCCTCTGTGACAGCCGACATCTGATTGTTAATGATAAGTGCTGTGAAAAGTGTATCATCCAGCTCATCTTTTCTCTTCTCATTCTTGATATTAAAAATATACAGTCCGTCACTCTCATCCAGAGAATAAGACTTCTCCCATTCATTCCTCTCGTCCTCTGTCATGAAAAGTTTCGCAAGTTCAAACTCTTCCTTTGTAATCTTTTCCGGTACTGTATGCTCGATTCCTCCGTTCTGTATTCCCACATCAATAATGTCTGATGTGTACGAAGGCAGCGACAAATCACAAAATGCCTGAATAACAAGAAAGACAATAATAAGAATTACTGACTTCCAATACGGTAGTACATTTTTAATAATTCTACTCATAAATTCACTCCACTCCTATATATGTTATCTTATATTGTATAACAAAGTTCTTCCTATATTAACACTCATTTCCAATATAGTAAATTATTGTAAAATGTATTTTTTATAAACAAATTATAAAGAATATTTGATGTTTTGCAGCTTATGTGGTATTATTTCGACGAACGTCATCCATTTTCGGAGATGTATCATAACAAGCCGGAAGGGCAACCAGCCTTTTCGCAAAGGAGACAATATGAAAACAAATGCAACCCGAACTTCTCTAACGAAGTTCAACACTAAGTACATGGTGGAGTTGGCACTTATGGTGGCGGTAATACTCGTTATGTCATTTACCCCATTAGGCTACATCCGTACCCCTGGACTTTCAATTACCCTTTTAACTGTTCCTGTAGCTGTAGGTGCTATCATCTTAGGACCTGTCGGCGGCACAATATGTGGTCTGGCTTTCGGACTCACAAGCTTTTATCAGTGCTTTGTTGGCGGTACAATGGGAACAATTCTTCTGGGAATCAATCCTTTTGGCACATTCGTAACAACAGTAGTGACAAGAACTCTTGAAGGCTTACTTACAGGACTTATATTCAAGGCTCTTCGAAAGATTAATGGCATAAGAAGATTCTCATACTACATTGCCTGTCTTTGCTGTCCACTGCTTAACACCCTGCTTTTTATGAGTTCTCTCATAATTTTCTTCTATAACACGAGCTACATTCAGGGATTCGTTTCAACACTTGGTGTGAGCAATCCATTTACATTCGTTGTGGTCTTCGTTGGTGTACAGGGTGCAATCGAAGCTCTTATCTGCTTCCTTGTTGGAAGTGTTGTTTCAAGAGCTTTATATGCCGCATTAAAGCTTAACCAGAAATAATCAAAACAATGTGTCATGACTATTAGAATTTGCATTTTGCCTGGGAGATATTCTCCCGGGCTTTTTTGAGAAGCATTGAAAAAATCGGACATTATAATAAAGGAGGAACATACACATGAGTAATAGCCCTATGTTTTCTGAGATTTCTGTTAATGAACTGACACATTTTAACATTGGTCACGCTACTGACAAGGAAGCCGGAACCGGCGTGACTGTTATATATTTCCCTGAGGGAGCAACCGCAGGCTGTGACATTAGCGGCGGAGGGCCGGCTTCAAGGGAAACTCCTCTCACAATGCCAATGACTGCAGATAATCCAATTAATGCTATAGTCCTGTCAGGTGGTTCCGCCTATGGACTTGCAGCTTCTGACGGCGTCATGAACTGTCTTGAAGAACATGGTATAGGCTATGATACTGGCGTTTGTCTTGTTCCCCTTGTATGCCAGTCATGTATATTTGACTTAGGGTATGGTTCATCTTCCATAAGACCGGACAGTGCCATGGGGCGCGCTGCATGTGAGCAGGCACTTACCGGGACAAGCAATCTTACAGGCTGTGTTGGTGCCGGAACAGGTGCAACCGTTGGCAAAATATTTGGCATGAAGCAGGCTGAAAAATCAGGACTTGGAATATACTCTGTAAAATCCGGTGAATTCACAATGACGGCTATCGTCGTAGTCAATGCCCTCGGAGACATATTTGATGCCGAAACAGGAAAGAAGCTTGCCGGTCTTAAGACTGCTGACCGCAGTGAATATATAAGCTGTGAGGAGAGCCTGTATAATTTTATGGCACCTAGAGACATGTTTACAGGCAACACAACTATAGGTGCTGTTATAACTAACGCGTCATTCAAAAAGGCAGAGCTTAATAAGATAGCCTCTATGGCAAGAAATGCTTACAGCCGCTGCATTAATCCTGTAGGCACTATGGCCGACGGCGATACTATCTATGCCGCCAGCACTGCAAAGAAAGATTCCGATGCACTTAGCGTAGACATTAATTTTGCAGGCACACTTGCAGCACATGTAATGTCCAAAGCAATAAAAAATGCTGTCGAGAATTCTAAGATAAGCGACGAGGAATTTCTTAGGATGATAAGATAAAAGATTTAGACAAAAAGGAAGATGGAAATGCATAATAATCATAAATATGTTAGTCAATATGACAAAATGACAAAAGAACCTGTTGGCAGGCTGGTTATTTCACTTGGAATTCCGACTACGATAAGTATGCTTGTAACAAATATCTACAACCTGGTTGACACAATGTTCGTCGGCAGACTTGGTACAAGCGCCAGTGCTGCTGTTGGAATTATATTTGGATTTATGTCTATTCTGCAGGCATTTGGCTTCATGTTTGGTCAGGGTGCAGGCAGTATCATATCAAGACGATTAGGGAATAAAGATGAAACTACTGCTTCAATTGTAGCTTCCACATCCTTTTTCTCTTCATTATTTATGGGCGCATTGATTGGAATTACAGGTCTTATATTCAATACCCGAATAATATATCTGATGGGAAGCACCGCTACAATTCTTCCATATGCTAAGACATACAGCATTTTTATTATGATAGCAGCTCCATTTATGACAAGCACATTTACATTGAATAATATTCTAAGATTCGAAGGCAAAGCATCATTAGCAATGATTGGTCTTATGTCTGGTGCTGTTCTTAATATTATCGGAGATCCAATATTTATGTTTGGACTTAATATGGGAATTGCCGGTGCCGGCTTATCTACAGCATTATCCCAGATTATAAGCTTCTGTATTCTGTTATATATGTTTCTGTCAGGAAAGACACAGAGCAAGCTGTCGCTTCGCGGATTTACAAGAGAATTCAGTCTGATGTTTGATATTGTGGGAACCGGCTTTCCAAGCCTTATACGTCAGGGATTACAGGCGATATCAACAATGATCTTAAATCAGCAGACAAAAATATATGGTGATCCGGCAGTTGCCGCGATGAGTATCGTATCAAGAATCAGCTTTTTCATATTTGCAGTCTGCATTGGAATCGGACAGGGATTGCAACCGGTGTGCGGATTTAACTACGGTGCTGGCAAATTCACCCGTGTAAAAAAAGCTTTTCGCTTTACACTTATTACAGGCGAGATTATGCTGGGAACGTTTGCTATTGCAGGTTTTGTTTTTTCAAATGAATTAATCAGAATTTTTAGAGATGATATTGACGTAATTGCATTTGCAATGCCTGCACTCAGATATCAGTGTCTGGCATTATTCCTAAATCCAATAATAGTACTGTCTAATATGACATTACAGAGTACCGGACAGAAGGCAAGCGCAACATTTTTGGCTTTGACACGAAGCGGATTATATCTTATTCCACTTTTATACCTGCTAAATGCCATGCTTGGTCCACTTGGAATCCAGCTTGCACAGCCAGTTGCTGATGTTTTGTCCTTTATTACAGCATTGCCTATAATTGTGAATTTCTTACATCGCCTTCCTCCGGACAGACCATAATATTAAAACTTATGCTTCTTATTAATCTTCATTCTTTTATGGTTAACAACAATGGCAACTACACCAAGCAATACTATAAAGAGCGAAATAAACTGTGATGTTGAGAATATTCCCACTTCTCCCCTGTAATCGTTGCGAAGGAACTCAATTACAAATCTTCCAAATCCGTATGTAATACAGTAGAGAAATCCAATGTCTCCAGCCGCAAGATGCTTAATATTTTCCTCGCCTTCTTTTTGGCGCATCTTAACCGCCGTATATGAAAACTTAGCTGCAATTACCATAAGAAATGCCATGTTAAGAAAATCGGCTGCTGAAGATATAAGCTGAGTTGGAATCAACTTAACTCCGGCTGGAGCCAGAGAATTCTCGGGAAATACAACTCCCCATGCGGCATGAGTCTCTCTTCCGTAGCAGCATCCTGCAAGGAAACATCCTATCCTTCCAAAGCCCTGTGCCAGAGCTATCTCTGGCATAACAAGATCAAAATACTCAAAGAACGATAATTTCTTAATCTTAACATAAATCATATTGCAGAGTACCCCGGCTATAAGTCCTCCATACACAACAAATCCTGATGAGCCTAATACTCCAAGCGGATCCTTTATAAAATCCTTAAAGTTAACAATTATATATAAAAGCTTTGCTCCCAGAAAACCGGAAACACCGGCAATTATTGCAATATCAACAATTGCCTCCTCCTTCATTCCCATTTTCTTAGCCCTGTACTCACCAACAAGCAGTGCAAGCACAAAGCCAATACCAATCATAAGCCCATATCCATGAACCACGAACTTTCCAATATGAAATAAATCTGCTTTCATAACCTAATCAATCCTCCCTTTCCTATCCATATTTTCCCCGGCGCTTTATAATCCCAGCTTCTCTCTGGCAGTCGCAACTCTTTTGTCGAACTCCTGATAAAAGCTGCTTTCATCCCTGCACTCTGCGTAAGGCGTAATATAAAATAATCTTAAATTAAATGTATTAAGGATTCTTATCTGCTCATCGTCAAGCCCGGATAATTCAGACTGAAGCTGTTTAATGTATTGATGCCATAGTATTACAAACCTGTCATAAGCCGCCAGTCCCTCTATCCCAAGCCACTTCTTAAGCTTAATTTTCGAAAGATTATCCTTATTACACTCACCTTTCTGGACAATATATTTAAAATGTGTATTATCTTCCCAGTACCGTCCCAATGGAAACATTCTGCATATCCCCGGACGCATGCCATGAACACTGCAGCGGTTATCATCCTGCAAAAATATGCATTTCCCGTCTTTCTCCTGCATTTTCAGATTAGGCATTATAAGCCCGTCCACAACATTTAATTCAAGCTCTCTGCCAAGCATTTCTTCAAATGTTCTGGAAATTCCTGTAGTAAGCCTGTACACATCCATCGGGTCAAGCACTATCGTTTTACCCATATTCTGGCAACACACTGTACGGCATCCCTGGCATGAATTAGTATCAACACGTACCATATCATTCTCT
Source organism: uncultured Eubacterium sp. (assembly GCA_945939115.1). Classification (GTDB taxonomy): domain Bacteria; phylum Bacillota; class Clostridia; order Lachnospirales; family Lachnospiraceae; genus Lachnospira. The sequence goes on along the minus strand of CAMEVC010000028.1, from coordinate 4,032 downwards.
GTGTACAATTTCCCATCTGAAATCTCATCTAATGAAACATTTCTTAACATTTCTACCTCTTTAGACTGACATATGAATATTAATTATGTTAATTCTTATGTCCGATTTAACTTCATATGTAACTATAGTAAAAAATATGTAGCAAATCAAGAACATTTTTCTCCCATTTTCCTCTGTTCTGTGGTAGAATACATTCTTGTATATTTATTTAATGATTTTACTTGAAGAAAGGATTAGCAAACATGAAAGATAAGATTGTTACATTTGGCGAAATAATGCTCCGCCTCTCTCCTGAGAATAATGAAAGATTTACCCAGTGTAATTCATTTGAGGCAGTATATGGAGGTGGAGAAGCAAATACTGCTGTATCTCTTGCTAACTTTGACGTTGATGTTAATTATGTAACAAAACTTCCTAAACATATAATCGGACAGGCGGCTATTAACTCACTCCGCCAGTTCGGAGTTGGAGTTGACCGAATTGTTCGCGGCGGAGACCAGATTGGTATCTACTTCCTTGAGAAGAAGACAAGCCAGCGTCCTACTAATGTCATCTACAACAGAAATGGCTCAGCATTTGCACTTGCCTCAGCTACTGACTTTGACTGGGATGAAATATTTGACGGGGCTACCTGGTTCCATTTTTCCGGAATAACACCTGCCATCTCAGATGAGATGACTGACATCTGTATAACAGCCTGCCAGAAGGCTAAAGAAAAAGGAATGACAATAAGCTGTGACTTAAACTACAGAAGCAAGCTCTGGTCAAGCGAGAAGGCCTGTGAGGCCATGAGCCGCATCTGCGAGTATGTTGATGTATGTATTGCCAATGAAGATGACGCAATAGGAATATTCTCCATGAATCCTGAAAATGCCAATGGCGAAGAGAAAAATGCTTACATAGCCAAAGAGCTTATGAAGAAATTCCCATTCAAGATGGTAGCTTCTGTATGGAGAACTGAAACCTCTATCACTACTTTCAAGCTTCAGTCAATGATTTATACTGAAGGTAAGGCATATTACAGCAAAGAATATTTCATGCACATTCTCGACTATATCGGTGCAGGTGATGCATATTGTGCCGGACTTATATACAGCCTTATCAACCACTTTGATCCACAGAAAGCCGTTGAATTCTCTAACGCAGCGAGCTGCCTAAAGCACACAGTAAGCGGTGATTACAACCTCGTAACCGTTGATGAAGTTATGAAGCTTGCTTTCTCTGCCGCCGGCAATGAAGTCCAGAGATAATTGCCAGATCAAAAAAGATTCATACCAAACCTGCTAATTACTATGGTTTGGTATGAATCCCAATTCTTTCTTATAAATACTAAAGGTATAATTACATATAAAGAAGTACAACTGCCTCAAAATTACCGTCAACTACTTCAAGCAATACATATCCCTTGTACTTATCTGCCGTCCGTCTCACATTAGATATTCCGTACCCATGTCCTGTCCCTTTATGACTTACAAACCTGTCTCCTTCTTTCTTAACTTTCCCTGCAAATGTATTTCTGACCTCAATTCTTAAAAGTCCTTCAATATACTCAATGACAACTGCTATCTGCAATCTCTGGGCTTCCACCACACCACTTACATTCTCTAATGCATTATCTAACAGATTACCAAGTATAACATTAATATCAAAACTGTTAACCTCAAGATCATCTGGAATTATTATCCTCGTAGAGAACGAAACATTCCCCTTTTTCTCTTCTTTAATCTTTTCTGCATAATAATTAAGGATACCATCAAAAACAGAATTACCAGAATCTACAACATTTTTCGTCTCATCAATATCTTCATACATCTGATCAAGATAAGCCATGATATCATTATTGCCAGCTCTCCTGGCCAAGGAAAATATCTCTCTTAAATGATGCTTCATGTCATGCCTTAATGCGCGTATCTTCTTATCATGTTCAACATTTGTGCGAATCTCAGCTTCATATATTGCTATCTGTTCTCTAAGTCTTATGTTCTCCTGTTCGTATATAAATCTGTCAAGCATAGAAGTGTAGAAATAATACAACATAATATTAACTGCAAGGATGACTGTGATAACTGTCAGGGCTGTTATTCTTGATATAAGCTCATCTTTTAACAATGCATATGAAACGCTTATACTCATAAGTGCTATTAGCAGCAAAAAATACCATTGTCCCGAGAATTCTTCTCTGTCACGCCCTCGATACAGATTTCTTAACACAACCACAAACACATAAAAAATAATTACTGATAAAAACGAACTTAATAAAACATAGTTATCACTGCGTGGTGCTTCCATAAGTGCAAATGCGGCAAGCATATCTCCTCCGCAGCATACCGCAAAACACATTGCAGTATGTAGTATTTTCTTCTTGATACTTCCATTATGTATATACGCTATTATAAACACGCCGATAATAGTTGATATTATATTTAATAAACTGTTGTGAAACCCAAGATAACATCCAGTTGTTATAACATAGGATGTCAATGCTGCCACAACTTTTTTACAGGTTGAAGCTTTGTCAAAAAAAATCTGAAAATACTCTACTATAATTACAACTCTTACCAACTCCATTAATACAGATACTAATATATCTTGTATTGAACTCATTCTGCCCCTCCATATATTCTAAACTGTGCCATACTCTTTCCAAATGTATCTCTGTACATTTTACTTATCCCCAGAATATGACCATTATCCATAATAACATTTTCCGCATGACACTCATAAAGATGATTCAGGTTAATAATATATGATTTGCCTATTGAAGCAAAGAAACATGGGATTTTACATATCTCATCCGACAACTTTCCTATGTATGCCTCTTCCCGTTCGTTTGTCATAATAATTTTTATATGCTTTTTATCACTTTGAAAATAAATTATATCGCTAAAACGAACGCTAACTTTATCTCCACGTTTCCTAAACATAAACATATTAGTATTCTTCTCATCCGCTTCAATTAATTTATCCAAAACATCAAAAATCACTTTGTCATTAAAAGGTTTTACAAGAAAGTCATATGGATGCACTTTAAATAACTGTAGAGCATAATCCGTTGCAGAAGACATATATACTATCTTCATTCCACTATCATCAATCTGTTCTCTTATATACATGCCAACATCAACCCCATTGATTTCCGGCATCTTGATATCAAGAAATAATATATCTAAATCAATCTTGTTAGTGAGTTCGTCAATAAATGTTGCTGCCGAATCCCATACATATATATCGCCTTTATATCCATGCCATTGCATATAGTTATGTATTGCCATCTCCATATAAGAACATGTTGAAATCTCATCATCACATATTCCAATCCTGTATTCCATATTAATATCTCCGTTTGTCTATTTTATTACTAATATATCCCATAATCTCTAATATAGCAACCAATTCAACAGCCATTACAACAAGCATTGACCAATCTCTCTTATTAATAATAAACAAAACCATAAATATTAATAATGCAACTACAAGCATTTCCCGTGTTTTCTTTTTATAATATAGTAATTCTGTCGCATCTAATGGATTATTATAATTCTCTACAGGTGCCATAATTATAATAATCACACCACTTAGAAAAATTCCAATAATCTGAGCCAAGGCGCATATATTCACATACTTAATCACATATATCTCAGATACATATATTATAGTTGAAAGAACAGCACATCCCATCTTACTCTTAATATGAAAACCTCCAGCATATTGTCTTAAAGGCATGAGTATAAGCAAAAATAACATTGCTTTCCACAACTCATGCATAACAACAGCAATACCTATTGCAAGCACCATTTCAACTATGATTGTCTTTATCATTTCTAATCCAAATTCTATGACAGACTCATGTACTTCATTTTTATTTGCATTATTTTTTATAAAATTTATAATCTTCATTTCATATATTCACACTAAAAAATTATTTATTTAAAATCCTTCCCTCACTAATCTCGATTATCTCATCAGACAGCATCTCTAGTTCTTCCTTATCATGGCATGCAATTATGATAAGCGCTCCTCGCTTCTTCTGTT
>CAMEVC010000027.1 GCA_945939115.1 uncultured Eubacterium sp. | reverse complement strand
TAAATATCAAGTGATTTTTATTATTTCACTTGTCTACCTAGAAGGGAGCATATCAAAAGGCATTGAGCTTATGTAGCCTCTGATTTTGTTCTTATCATCGCCATCTACGATTTTGCCTATAAATCCATTAATGATTCCGAGTCCCGTAATTATCCACAGCGCAAAAAAAGATACAAAGAAGATATCCAGAAGATTAACCATCTCACCCTGCCCGTATTTTATCATAAGTTCCGGTATATCAGCAGTTCCCGGAAATACCATTCTAAGTACTATGTAAATAATTGTCAGCGCGGCCATTAACCATGTAAGTTTGATTTTCCCGATTTTATTAACAGAAATAAAGTCCTTATATAATAATCCACCCATTATATAATCCCTCTCTTTCTCTTAGCAATATTTACTGTTGCAATATAAGATACAACTGATACCACGACTGCAATAGCCAACAAGATATAAGACCTGTACTTTATAAAATCCATAAAATCATTGAAGAAATTGATATCTCCGGTACCACTATTTGTACCAATCAATATAAATGTTTCTTTTATAGTTCCGATATTAATAAGAATTACTCCAAACACAATTAACAGAATAGATACAATCTGGGCATAGCTTTCTTTGCCATATCCCAATAAATAGCTAAAAACAATAGTAAGCGCACCATAAATAAACATAATACTTGCCATAGCGATGATTATTCCAAAGAATTCTCTAAATGAAATAATATCGGTTAACAATGAAAGTACAAATGAAAGTATTAAATCTATAATTACGCCAATACCAAACATTGAGATAATAGTAATAAACTTAGCCAACACCCTTTTTTTGATAGAAATCGGGAGTATTGATGACACATTTGCAAATCCAGCCTTACCATCCGCCACAATTACAGTAGACACGTCTCCCACCATCGCAATCGGAAGCAGCATAAATAATATAAGAGCGATGGTTGAAAGATTCTTAATGTCAATATCGCTCATGCCATTTGCTGCCATCATTTCCTGATTAGCTGATGCAATGTTTCCGAATTTTGCGCTAAGTACAAACATTACAGAAATCACAATAACCGACAAAACTGTAAAACAAAAAGTAACCCTCTGCTTACGAAGACACATCAGGTCTTTTATAATTAATCCCTTCATATGCCCACCTCATTTACTCATTTATTGGGGAAGCTGCAGCCATTCCTGAAGCTGTCGCCCTGCTTACATAAAAGAGCATAATATCCTCAAGGGAGGCCTGCTCTATCACCATATGCGGATAAAGCTTTGCACAAGCATTTTTATCATTAACAAGCACTGTCACTCCAAACGTCTCAACCTCTGTATGAACTATTAATTCATCGCTAATCTCCCTAAGTTCATCTTTTTTGCATTTAAGCAGTCCGTGTTTTTCAAGAATCTCATCCTTATTTCCTGCAAGCACAATCCTTCCCCCATTGATAAAAACCACTTCATCTGAAAGTTTTTCAAGATCACCCGTAATATGTGAGGAAAGTAATATTGTGTGATCTTCCTCAATTACATACTCACGGAATATCTGAAGCATCTCATTTCTAACAATTGGATCAAGGCCGGAAGTCGGCTCATCCATAATGAGAAGCTTGGCATTATGAGAAAGTGCGACTGCTATCTGAAGCTTCATCCTCATGCCTCGTGAGAAATCACCACATGGCTTTTTAGAAGGAAGTGAAAATTTCTTAAGATATTCAAAAAAGACATTCTCATCCCAGTTCTTATAGATATTCTTCATCATGATATTGATATCTTTGCCTGTCATGAATTCATGAAAACCCATTTCATCAAAGACAACACCAATGTCCTCACGAAGCCTTGCACTATTAATCTTAACATCCTGGCCGAATACGAATATTTCACCTGCATCTACATTAATCACATCAAGTATAGCCTTGATAGTTGTAGTCTTTCCTGCACCGTTCTGTCCTATAAATCCACATACTGAACCTTCTGGCACTGCAAAAGAAATATTATCAATTTTAAAATCGCCATAATCCTTGGTTACATTTTTAACTTCTATTACATTTCTGATTTCATCCATAATTCCAATACCTTTCTGAGACACCGCCTAAAGACTTTTATGAATTTTTCTTATCGTTATACAAAAGTTCAAGCATCTGTGTAAGCTGCTCACAGCTTACTTTTCCAAGAAGTGCCTTATCGACGGATTTGTCTAACAGTTCCTCAATAGCAAACATCATATTTTCTTTTACAATATCGCTATTGATTCCCTTTACGAAACTGCCTTTTCCCGTTACAGATTCTATGAATCCGTCCCTTTCCAGCTCCTCATAGGCTCTTTTGGTTGTAATAATGCTGATTTTCAATTCTTTTGCCAGAACTCTCATTGATGGAAGGGCGTCCCCCTCTACCAGTTCTCCACTTATAATCTGACTTTTAATCTGCTCCTCAATCTGCTCATAAATAGGCACACCTGAGCTGTTACTAATGATAATATCCATATAATAATCCTTTACCTGACAACTAATTAGTGTATATATTCAATATATACACTATGTACGCTCATGTCAAGAGCAAATATTGACTTTCCCTTACCATACATTTATCATATTAATAAATATTTCGTGACCCAGAGGTACATATGAAAACAATATACACTATACACGATGTGGCAGCCCTGCTTGGACTTTCTGCAGATGCCATCCGTCTTTACGAGAAGAATGATCTCGTCCACCCAATCAGAGACGAGCAGAACGGCTATCGTTATTATGATTTTGACAAAATACACAGGATTATGGGTATTTCCCTATACCGTCAGCTGGGAGTCAGCATTTCTGACATTAAGGAACTGATAAAAGATGAGAGTTTCAGCGAGATAAGCAATGATTTTTCCCGGCTTATTGAGGATAATGAGAAGGAGATTAACAGGCTTAATATCCTTAATGAGAAGCTTCGATATATGAAACAGCATCTTGACCATCTCAATTCCGGTCTCGACACATTTTCATTGTGCGACCTTGACGCATGCTACATTCTGCATCATCAGGAGAATACCACACTTTTATATGAAGATTTAAAATATATTTTTACCTCTCCTGTTTTTTCTTATGGAAACTTCGGTTATCTTCTCAGCGCAGGTGATAACAGCATTTATCATAATAAGGCTCTTGAATTCGCGGTGAGAAAGCCAATGCTTGGTCTTACGGAATGGAATTGCGCGGTTGATTCGCTTCCCGTAAGGCAAAGCTGTCGTTGTGTCTACACCGTACGTTCTATGGGAATGTCAATGCGTGACATCTGGGACCTTTCTGATATGGTTACATTTGCACATGAAAATAACTGCAAATGTGGTGATGAAGCCTATGTTTTCTATGTGTACAGCATAATGAAAGAGAACGAAATCAAAGACTATTATGAAATATTTCTGCCTGTCACATAATTAATTTGTAAAATTTACATTTTGTCCCTTGACCTTGGACTAACTCCAAGCTTTATAGTTTTATCAAATAAAACCGTGAGATTTGGACCACAAAAGGAAAACCCAAGGAGGGACTACTATGGATAATACTAACTTTTTACAAGAAAACTCTACAGAATCTGATTTAAAATTGCGTTTGCTTAAACGGGCTAACAGAGCCCTTGTGGCAACTATAACATTAGTTTGCGCGCTGCTAATTATGATGTATCTGGGACAGATTATGAATGGCAATCACCCTCTCAGGGCTGCAGTTATTACAGCTGTAATTGCCATTGTGCTTATTCTCTGCCTCGTTCTGTACAACATAAACAAATATTCTGCCCGATTCCATTTTGTTGCATTTACACTGTTTCTTATTGCTTACGAATCGAGCTGCATATTTTCACCAATTCTATTATACTCTATTTTCATATATCCGGTTCTTGTCAGCATGATTATGTATTTTAATATGCGCCTTGAAATCCGGGCCTGTGTAATCGCAATGTGCTGCTGTTTCTTTAATGGATTCTTTTCTTACTATGGCATGGGTTATACCGGTACTAATCAGATTAACCAGATTTTTATGACATGTGTACTTTCCGTTCTTCTTGGAACAAGCGTTTCTCTGGCTTCCGAGGTGTCTTCTCTTCATAACAGGGAAGTTATATCCGCATTTGACGCACACAGAAAGAAACAGGAAAGCATGATGGATTCCATTGTGGCCGTGGGTTCTGCCGTTAATAAATCAACCCGGGATATTAATACATTTATCAACGAGCTTACTGAATCTACGAATTCTGTCAGCATTGCTATGACAGATGTTGCAACAGGTATGGAAAGCACTTCTGCCAGTATTCAGGAACAGGCAGAGGTTGCAACCCACATTCAGGACATTATAAATGTAACCATGACCGCCGCAGATGAACTTGAGACTATTTCAAAGACAACCCGTGCCAGTGTGAAAGCCGGTCAGGAGCTGGTAAGCATAATTGTTGACCACACGAAGGAAATTGAACAGGAAAATGCTCTCGTAAAGGATAATATGTCACAGCTACATGAACACACTGTTGACATGCAGAAAATCACGAACATGATCCAGGAAATTTCTTCCCAGACCAATCTTCTCGCCCTTAATGCTTCCATTGAGGCTGCGAGAGCCGGAGATGCAGGAAAAGGCTTTGCTGTTGTGGCTGAACAGATAAGAATTCTCTCTGAGCAGACAAAGCACTCAACAGAAAACATTGATACTATCATCACTGAGCTTGATAAAAACGCATCTGCAACTATTAATTCTATTGATACTGTAATTGAAAAAATCGGACATCAAACAGACATGATTCATGATATTGAAGAAAACTTTAACGGTATCCGCTCCAATATGTCAGACCTGAAGGAGAACTCTATTAACATGAGTGAAAATGTCCGCAAGCTTAAAGATTCTAATGAATCTCTTGTAGACAGCACTAATAACCTGTCTTCAACCAGTGAGGAGATAAGTGCCAGTGCTGAGGAGACTAATGCTATGTGTGCTGATAATTTCGAGCGTTTTAAAGAAATTACTGCTGTTCTTGATGAACTTTCCGGAAACACTGCACAGATGGATGAATTTATTAACGAGTACAATGCCATGCACGCCTGAAGACCTTGCTGTAAAATGATACATTTTAGCATTCTTCCTTGAATTCGACACATTTAAATAGTATAATTCTGTTAAGATTAATTGTGAAATTTAATATTTTGGTTAAGGAGAATTGCATATGGTTACATGGAACAATTTAGACACACTCGCATCTTTCAAGGAACTCTCTAATATTAAGCCTGTCTGTCTTACGGATGTTATGTCCGGTGAGAAAGGCGCTGACCGCGTTAAGAATTACAGCGTACCTATGGCTTGTGGACTTGCTTTCAACTACGCTTCTAAGCAGGTTGATGAGGATGTTCTCGCTACTCTCTCTAAGCTCGCCGATGAAGCACAGCTTTCTGAGAAATTCGAGACCTTATATAACGGAGAGGTAGTCAATACCGGTGAGAAGAGACTTGTCCTGCATCATATGACGCGTGGACAGCTTGGTAATCCTGTTGAAGCTGATGGCGTCGACAAGAGAACTTTCTATAAGACACAGCAGGAGCGCATTGCAGAATTTGCCAACAAGGTACATAATGGTGAGATTACTAACGCTGCCGGAGAAAAGTTTACAACAGTTGTTCAGATTGGTATCGGAGGAAGTGACTTAGGCCCTCGTGCTATGTACTTAAGCCTTGAGAACTGGGCTAAGAAGAACAATACCTTTAAGATGGAAGCTAAGTTTATCAGCAATGTTGATCCTGATGATGCAGCTGCAGTGCTTGCTTCAACGGATGTTGCACATTCTGTCTTTGTGCTTGTATCTAAGTCAGGCACAACACTTGAGACACTTACCAACGAATCTTTTGTTAAAGACGCATTAAAGAAAGCCGGACTTGATCCTTCTAAGCATATGGTTGCCGTTACAAGCGAGACCTCTCCACTTGCTAAGAGTGCTGATTATCTCGATGCATTTTTTATGGATGATTACATCGGCGGCCGCTTCTCTTCTACATCTTCAGTAGGCGGAGCAGTTCTGTCACTCGCATTCGGGCCAGAGGTATTCGCACAATTTCTTGAGGGTGCCGCAGAGGAGGACAAGCTCTCTAAGAATAAGAATCTTCTTGAGAACCCTGAGATGCTGGACGCTCTCATCGGTGTTTACGAGAGAAATATTCTCGGCTACCCATGCACTGCTGTTCTTCCATATTCACAGGCTTTAAGCCGTTTTCCTGCTCATCTTCAGCAGCTTGATATGGAATCCAACGGAAAGTCAGTGAACAGATTCGGTGAACCGGTAGATTATCCAACAGGGCCTGTCATCTTCGGTGAACCGGGAACTAACGGACAGCACTCATTCTATCAGCTTCTGCATCAGGGAACTGATATTGTGCCTCTTCAGTTCATAGGCTTTAGAAATAACCAGCTTGAGACTGATGTTGTCATTCAGGACAGCACAAGCCAGCAGAAGCTTTGTGCCAATGTAGCTGCGCAGATAGTCGCATTTGCATGTGGAAAGTCTGATGATAACTTAAACAAGAATTTCAAGGGTGGCAGACCATCAAGCATTATTATTGGTGACAAGCTCACTCCTAAGACTCTTGGTGCATTGCTCTCTCATTTCGAGAATAAGATTATGTTCCAGGGCTTCCTCTGGAATGTCAACAGCTTCGACCAGGAGGGCGTTCAGCTCGGCAAGGTGCTTGCTAAGCGTGTTCTTGCACATGACACTGATGGAGCATTGAAGGTATACAGTGACTTGCTGAATATCTGATTAATACATTCGCCGAAAGGCACACAAGCGGTGAGGACATAATTGTCCCCACCGCTTGTTTTATCCTTATCTCTCCAACACATTGATACGCTTTTCGGGTGTAATTAAAATCAACTCTTCCGTTTCTTTGCAGCAACAACATTTGCCATCACCACAAATAACACAAGGAAGCCCGCCATAATACCCATATTAATAAACACAGGCTTTAAGGTTGTAACGTTAATCTCCTCCATGCTCTTTAACAGGTCATTGGTTGCAATGTAATAATAGGATGGAAAAATATGTCCTATAGCACTGACTACATCCGGCAGCCACTCTCTTGGAACAAATGCACCACATAAGAAACTTGAGCCAAGTGCTACTACATTTACAATTCCGTTAAGTGCGTTCTTATTTGATACAATATTTCCGATTAGGAATGCCATTGCCAGTGCCGTCATTGTGAATACAAACATGTTGGCTATATACACGATGCCATGAGCTGTAAACATGATATCACCGATAAATATAACACTCAGCGCAACATACAACGCCCACAATACAATCGCAAACACTCCGTTAGATATAAGCAGCTGTATGTTAAATTTCCTGTAATTCATACTGCTCACAACCGTTCTTCTCTTTATATTCTCTTCCCTGAAAGTTGAAAGAATCAGACATATTATATATACACATCCTGCAAGAAGACTGTAGTTAGCGAAGTTATAGAAATTGCTCACACGCCCCAGGGAGTCAGTATCAAGTTTTGTAGTCATATCCACAGAAACTTCTTTCTCAAGAGTCCTGTTAATATCATCAATTAAAGCCGATACCTCTGAATCAGTCATATCTGCAATCTTCGTACTGCTTCCCGAAGCACTTACATTCTCTCTGTATATCCGCGCCACTTTAATATATCTGTCAAGCATCATCTGGGCAAGAGACGCCTGATAGTCACCCGTACTTTTCACATCAATTACCGGATTTTTCCCATCAAGAAAATCTTTTCCATAATTATCCGGAATTATTACAATATAATTCACATCACGATAAAAAAGCGCGTCATTAAGTGCATCCTCGCCCTCAGGAAGACTTATTTCGTTACATTTGTCTGATAAATACTTTACCAGATTATCTGTAAAGGCGTCTCCCTCATCATTATTGACAATATATATATCAGGGCGGCTTGCAGAAAATGTTCCGCTCTGCTCATCTGATTTGATAGTCACTGCACCGAAACCTACGAGGATTACAGTATACATTATAACTATTGGAAGCATTGACTTTAATACTTTAATAAATGTTTTAAATACTATCATACTTCTGCCTCCTTAGTGCCATCACCGAAATAAGGATTAATATTGCAGAGAATACGAACAGACTCACAAGGTCAAAGTAGAATCTATCCATCTTCTCATAGTAGTACAATGCATAAAACCCGTCTGTGATCATGTTTGCCGGATTCAGCCTGTTAACTATCGGAACATTCTTATCCACAATATATTTCATTGTAATTCCCATCATTCCTGACAGAAAACAGCCTAACATTGTAACCGATATAAGTATTCCTGTTTTGGCATTCTCATTAGTTTTAAAAATTCCTGCCACAAATATTCCCATTGACAGTCCTGCAAGACTTCCTACCAGTGCCAGAAGAATAATAAATCCTAATCTGTCACCAAAATCCACTTTAAGTGCCAGAATAAGATATGCAAAAAGCAGTGCCACGCCGATTATCTGCACTATGTAGCTTGCCAGAATATTGGCAGAGAGCAGACTTTTCTTTGTTACCGGACTCACTGATACACGCTTTCCCATATTACTCATGTTAGGAAGGTTTGCATTAACCGCTACCATTCCAATAAGTCCTCCATATAGACATGCCATTGCAATTAATGTATAGAATTCAATCATTGTATAGCTCATATTCTTTGAAGAAATGTCATGAATCCCTGAATCCTCTGATGAAATCATGGTAAGCACCTCCTCATAGAGGGAGCGTATAAACTCTTCCATATTGCTTAGCTGCTGAGGTGTGGCAGATTTTATGCTGGTTTGAACCACATTTTCAACAATATTGCCGGTCTGTTCTATCTCCTCAACCACATACTTAAATATAGTTTCATTAATACCGCTAGATACAACTACTATCTTAGGCTCATTCTTCTCCATCACAAGATAACCGTCGATTTCACCCTCTTTTAACAGGCTTTCTGCCTCTTCTCTCGTCACATACTTTGTAGAAAACATCTGGTTATCGCTATTCTCATCACTCAATTCCCTAAATGACTCAACAAATGCTTCATTATCCCGGAATGCCTCATCATCAACAATCGCTATATTGATAATATCCAACTTTTCATCTTTCTCTATATTGGAAAAAGCCATATAGAAAAATGTGCCCATTATTATCGGGAATGCATAAGTCCAGAATACCATCATTCTGTTCCTGAAAAGAGTCTTCAGGGCATATTTAAAACTATGCACAAACATCAGTCCCTTAACTCCTTTCCTGTTATCTCAAGAAATACATCATTAAGTGTCGCATTTTCAATATGAGACAGAGCCTTTAACTCACTGCTGCTTCCCTGGGCAATAATCTTACCCTTATCAAGAATTAAAATCCTGTCACACAGAATCTCAACCTCCTCCATATAATGGGTTGTGTACACAATTGTCGCACCATCATCACGAAGCTTCTTAATCCCATCTAAAATGTTGTTTCTGCTCTGTGGATCAACCGCTACCGTCGGTTCATCTAAAAATATAAGATGTGGCTTATGCGCGATTCCACAGGCAATATTCAGTCTTCTTAACAGTCCTCCTGAAAGCTGCTTTGGACGGAATTTCTTATAATCCTCAAGCCCTGTAAGTTCTATGGCATCCTCAATATACTGCTTTCGTGTCGCCTTATCCTTCACATACAGGCCGCAGAAATAATTGATATTATCATATACGCTCAATTCATTAAACACAGCCACATCCTGAAAAACAACGCCAATCTCGCGTTTGATATCATACGCTGAAGGAGACATTTCCTTTCCAAATATCTTGATATCTCCCTTACTGTATTTAAGAAGTGCCAGTATACAGTTGATTGTTGTAGACTTGCCGCTGCCATTCGGACCTAACAGACCGAGAATTTCCCCCTTATGTACCTCAAAAGACAGCTCATCTATTGCCCGTTTCTGCTTATACTCCTTAACAAGATTCTTTACTTCAATAACATTTTCCACAAGAAAACCTCCTCATATAATTATTCTGTCTGCATTACCTCTGCAAGCAATGACTTAAAGACCTCAGTCAGCTTTGTACTTATCTCTTCATCAGAAAATCTGCACACCCTGGTTGCGCACATCGACGCTATTCCATGTGTATATATCCACATATTCTCATACAGCCATCCGGCCTTCTGTCTGCTGATGCCATATCCCTTCTGGATACATTCAAATACTGCCTCTGAATTATTATCATTTTCACTTATTCCCTCTCCATTGCATAATGTAATAAGCTTTTCACGGGGTGTCATAAACATAATTCTGAAAAGAATCGGCTCTTCTTTTGCGAATCTGATATACTGCAGACCGATTCCCTTGAACTGTAGTTCGCTGGAAAGCCCTGCCCTGATATAGTCATCATAAATCTCTCTCCCTGCATTGAGAATTTTCCCTGTGAGTTCCTCCATATTCTTAAACAGAGTAAATATCGGTCTCGATGAACTTCCCAGCTTATCACCCAATGCTCTTGCAGTAAGAGCTTCAAGTCCATTCTCTCTGACAATATCTAATCCGGCTTTAATTATCTCTTCCCTGCTGAATTTCGCACGTGGCGGCATATCCTTTGCTCCTTTCCTATTTTCTAAAACACTTGTTGCGCAACGCATGTTTTAAATATAACAATAATACATTTTCTTGTCAACGAAAAAGACCGTTACACTAAGAATCCCTTAAGTGTAACGGTCTCATATACCTGTTATATAATATTATATTTCCGCATTAATGTACTCTCAGATTACTCATTAAAAAGTGCTGTTGAGAGATATCTGTCTCCTGAATCCGGAAGCAGCGCAACAATAGTCTTTCCTGCATTCTCAGGACGTGCTGCAAGAATCTGTGCAGCCTTTAATGCTGCTCCTGAAGATATACCCACAAGGACTCCCTCACTCTTGGCAAACCTTCTTCCCTCAACAAATGCATCATCATTCTCAATAGCGATTATCTCATCATATACTTTAGTGTTGAGTGTATCCGGAACGAATCCTGCACCAATTCCCTGAATCTTATGTGGTCCGGCCTCTCCCTTTGAAAGAACCGGGCTTGTGGCAGGTTCCACAGCAACTATCTTAACATTCGGATTCTTCTCCTTGAGATATTCACCGACACCGGATACTGTTCCGCCTGTACCCACACCAGCAACAAATATATCTACCTTTCCCTCTGTCTGATCCCAGATTTCCGGACCAGTCGTGGCCTTATGAATGGCCGGATTAGCAGGGTTATTAAACTGTCCTAAGATAACTGAACCCGGATTCTGCTCCTTAAGTTCTTCTGCCTTAGCTATTGCACCCTTCATGCCCTTAGCACCTTCTGTCAGCACAATCTCTGCACCGTATGCCTTAAGAAGATTTCTTCTTTCAACAGACATTGTATCCGGAAGAGTAAGAACGGCTCTGTATCCCTTGGCAACTGCCACAGCAGCAATACCTATACCTGTATTTCCTGATGTTGGCTCAATTATCATTGCCCCCGGTTTAAGCTCGCCTTTCTTCTCTGCGTCTTCTATCATGGCAAGAGCAACTCTGTCCTTAACTGAACCTGCCGGATTGAGATACTCAAGCTTAGTAAGGAGTGTTACCCCCTCGATTCCTGCATTCTTAGCGTAACGACTTGCGTTAAGAAGCGGTGTGTTACCAATAAGTTCCAATGTGCTGTTAATTACTTTACTCATATTACCCTCCTTATTTTATGAAGCAAAATCCCTGTCTCATAATAAGAATAGAATTTCGCTTCATCATTAAACCTACTAACTTGATATGGAAATGTGTTGTTGAATATAAAATACCACTATCAGGCTTCAATGTCAACACCATTTTCATGTCGAGTTTTAATCATTGCATCATGAGTAATATCCTTAATGACTTCGCTGGCAATAATAAGACCTGCAACTGATGGTACAAATGCGGTCGACCCCGGAATATCCCGTCTCTCAGTGCATTTATGCTCTGCTCCCGGAGGACATATACAGTTTGTCCTGCAGCTGATTCCCATATCCTCTATCGGACGCACCGGCTTCTCCTTAGAATATACTACTTTCAAATGTTTAACATTTCTCTTCTTTAATTCTCTTCTCATTACCTTGGCAAGAGGGCATACAGATGTCTTGTAAATATCTGACACCTCAAACTCTGCGGGGTTCAGCTTATTTCCTGCTCCCATACTGCTTATAATAGGAACTCCTGCTTCCTGGCATGCCATAACAAGGGCAATCTTGGCTGTTACAGTATCAACAGCATCGACAACATAGGTATACTGCGAGAAATCAAACTGTTCCTTTGTCTCAGGAAGAAAGAAACATTTATGCACTGTAACCTTACAGTCTGGATTGATGTCATGAATCCGCTCCATGCACACATCTGTCTTGTACTGTCCCACTGTCTTTCTCGTGGCAATTATCTGCCTGTTGAGATTGGTTAAACATACCTTATCATCATCAATCAGGTCAATAGCACCAACCCCGCTCCTTACAAGGGCTTCCACTGTATATCCTCCAACGCCTCCTACGCCAAATACTGCAACACGGGATTTTTCTAAAATATCCATAGCCTCCTTACCGAAGAGGAGCTCTGTCCTGGAAAACTGATTTAACATAATAATATCCTCTCTTGAAACGTAATAATTCCCTCACTTGGTTTAAATTTTAATTCCTACTTATAAGGTATGTCAATATTTATAATTTTTATATAAAAACACTTGCATTATCAAACCATATGTTATATTATCTTGTTGTCAACAAGTAGTTTTCGAAACTATGTGTTGCAAAAAGGAGGATAGATATGACAACGTTTGCACCAGCACTACATTTATCTAATGATAATATACACAGTAAAATACAGGCCCGGATGATAATTAAGGACCCCGGCAGTGCCATCACTCATTTTATTGGAATGTTATGCGCCATCGCAGGACTGTTTCCTATTATTCTAAAGGCAGCGTCCAATGGCACAGTGGTGACTACTATTTCCATGACTGTATTCATGGTAAGTATGATTCTTCTTTATGCAGCCAGCACGACATATCACACATTTGATATCTCTGAAAATGTCAACTTAAGACTTAAGAGGCTTGACCACTGCATGATTCCTGTTCTTATTGCAGGCTCATACACCCCTGTATGCCTTGTTGTGCTTCACAATATTTATGGATATGTAATGTTTAGCATTGTCTGGGGAATTGCGGCTCTTGCCATAGCATTCAAGCTCCTCTGGGTAACCTGCCCTAAGTGGATTTCATCAGTGCTATACATTATAATGGGCTGGACCTGTATTATGGCATTCCCACAAATATATGCAGCACTTACAGGGCCTGCTTTCTGGTGGCTTCTCGCCGGTGGAATATTCTATACAGTTGGAGGCATTATATATGCAGTCAAAATGCCTGGTTTCAATGCGAAACACCGAAATTTTGGAACTCACGAGATTTTTCATGTATTCGTTATGGCAGGAAGCTTATGCCACTTCATAATGATGTATAATTATGTAGCAATTATGTAAGAATCTTTAGATTCTATGTAAGCAGCGAAGCTTCGTTTAGAAACTCCGCTGCCTTTATCTATATTAAGCACCTGCCTGCCATCTAAGGCGCTATCCCACTTATTAACAGGAGACTGCCGGCAATTCTCCACAGACAAATCTTGTAAAAACTTTAAGCAGGTGCCTGTTTTACTCGTATTGTAGATTCTATTCTCCAAGGTAGTCCATAGGGTTCACCGGAATGCCATCCTTTGTCATTGCAAAATACACTCCCGGCCCCTCTTCTTTATAGTATGCCGAAGGCTCGGCTACTGTACCAAGAAGCTGTCCCTCTGTAACTGTATCCCCTATTTTAACATTTACATTATCAAGCATACCTGTTGTTGTCTCATATCCATTTCCTACTGCAACTCTTACTGTCTTTCCTGTCTCTGTACTGTCATCCACATCAATAACAACACCGGATGCAGCCACGCATACATTTGTTCCTACATCAGAGGCAATCACCATTCCCGGGCTGCATTTATACATGCCGAGCGTTTTAAAATACACTGTGGATTCCATATTATATCCTAAAGTAACATCTCCGCTTACAGGCCAGTACATAAGACTTCCCACATCAAAGGTATACCTGCTTATTGCATTTGCCATAACCTCAGCTTCTGTGAGTGGCTTTGTCGCCTGTTGTCCTGTCTGACCATCTTCAGATGTAGTCTGTTCTGTTACCTGCTTTTCACTTCCATCACCATCGTCGGACATACTTGCCCTTGCATTGGCATTTATAATATCGTCATCTCCCACAGTCGGCTCTTCCACCGGAATATCCGGATTGTCATCTGTCTTAATTGCCACATTCCCCTCTGTCTCATTCAGATTAACAATATTATTGTTCTTGGATTTGTTCACATTCTGTACCACTGAAAATATACCAAAAACAAGTGCAACAATAATTCCCAGGGAAATTACTGCTGACACGATCTTTACTCTGTCTCTTTCCCGCGTCTTAACATTCGCCATATTAACATCCTCCTTCTTGCGCAAAGCTTTGATGTTAATATGTTTGCCAGAATTAAGAAGTTTATACTTGGCTTAGTTTGTTTTCAACTTTATATTTTCCGGGAAAATAACCCATCTACTTAAAAAAGCAAATGGAGCCGGTTATAACCGGCTCCGCTCGCACTATATAATATTCTACATTTCAACTGGTGTCTTAGTAAGATGCCAGATTTCTGTTGCATACTCTTCGATGGTTCTGTCAGAAGAGAACTTTCCTGACTTAGCTGTGTTAATCATGACTGACTTAGCCCAGCCTGCAGTATCTGTGTATCTCTCATCAATCTTTCTCTGAGCTTCTGCATAAGAACGGAAATCCTTGAGGATGAAGTAAGTATCTGCCCTTCTTCCGCCCTCATTGTTAAGAAGAGACTTATAAATATCTCTGAATCTTTCTGTATCGTCCGGAGAATACTTTCCATTGATAAGCTCCATGAGAACATCTCTGATATCCTGGTCGTTATTGAAGATATCCATAGGGTCATATCCACCCTCATTCTCATAACGGATAACTTCATCTGAAGAAAGACCAAATATCTGTGCATTCTCCTCGCCAACTTCCTGAACAATCTCTACATTGGCTCCGTCCATAGTGCCAAGTGTCAGCGCACCATTTAACATGAACTTCATATTACCGGTTCCTGAAGCCTCCTTAGAAGCAGTTGAAATCTGTTCACTTACATCTGCTGCGGCAAAGATAATCTCACCATTAGAAACCCTGTAGTTCTCTATGAATACAACCTTAATCTTACCCTTGATTGAAGCATCATTATTAATAACATCAGCAACACTGTTGATAAGCTTGATTGTCTGCTTGGCAAGCTTATATCCGGCTGCTGCCTTAGCACCAAATATAAATGTTCTTGGTATCATATCATAATCCGGATTCTTCTTAAGCTGGTTATACAGGTACATAACATGAAGTATGTTCAATAACTGTCTCTTATATTCATGAAGTCTCTTAACCTGCACATCAAATATTGAGTTAGGATCTACATCAATTCCATTATGTTCCTTGATATACTTGGCAAGACGCACCTTATTCTTATACTTAATCTGCATGAAATCCTGCTGTGCCTTAGGATCATCCACATACAGCATAAGCTTTTCAAGCTGCGTAAGATCTGTTACCCAGCCGTCACCAATCTTATCTGTAATCCAGTCAGACAGAAGAGGATTAGCATGCTTTAAGAATCTTCTCTGTGTAATACCATTAGTCTTGTTGTTAAACTTCTCAGGCATCATCTCATAGAAATCCTTAAGCTCCTGCTTCTTCAGGATTTCGGTATGAAGCTTTGCAACACCATTGACAGAATATCCTGCCGCAATTGCAAGGTGAGCCATCTTAACCTGTCCATCATAGATAATTGCCATCTTGCGAACCTTGTTCTGGTCTCCCGGATACTTAGCCTTAATCTCCTCTACAAAACGGCGGTTAATCTCCTCAACAATCTGGTATACTCTAGGAAGAAGTCTTGAGAACAGCTCAATAGGCCACTTCTCAAGCGCCTCAGCCATAATAGTATGATTGGTATAAGCAACTGTCTTAGTCGTAACATCCCATGCTTCATCCCAATTAAGACCGTTCTCGTCCATAAGGATTCGCATAAGTTCTGCAACTGCAACAGTAGGATGAGTATCATTGAGCTGGAATGTAACCTTCTTATACAGATTCTTAACATCCCCATTATTCATTGACTTATATCTGTCAACCGCTCTCTGTACACTCGCTGATACGAAGAAATACTGCTGCTTAAGTCTTAATTCCTTACCTGCATAATGATTATCATTAGGATAAAGCACCTCTACAATATTCTTAGCGAGATTCTCCTCCTCAATAGCCTTCTGGTAATCACCCTTGTCAAAAGAATTAAGATTAAATGTGTTAACCGGCTCTGCATCCCAGATTCTAAGGGAGTTAACAGTATTATTACCGTATCCAAGAATTGGAACATCATAAGGTACAGCTATAACTGAGCGGTAATCCTCCTGAACAAACATATCTTTTCCTGTCTTCTCATCTCTGTAAGAGCGTACATATCCGCCAAACTTAACCTCATATCTGTATTCAGAACGCTTAATTTCAAATGGATTGCCATCCTTTAACCAGTTATCAGGAACCTCAACCTGATATCCGTCCCTGATTTCCTGCTTAAACATACCATACTTATAACGTATGCCACATCCGTAAGCAGGGTATTCCAATGTTGCAAGGGAATCCATAAAACATGCAGCAAGACGTCCAAGACCTCCATTACCTAAAGCTGCATCCGGCTCCTGATCCTCAATTACATTGATATCAAGCCCCAGCTCTTCAAGAGCCTCCTTAATCTCATCATAAGCACAAAGGTTAATCATATTATTACCAAGTGCACGACCCATAAGGAACTCCATAGACATATAATAAACCATCTTAGGATCTTCTTCCTCATACTTCTTATGAGTTGCAATCCACTTATCAATTATAATGTCCTTAACGGCATAAGAAACCGCCTGGAAAACCTCCTGCTTATTAGCCTCCTCAATATTCTTTCTGTAAAGAGACTTGCAGTTACTAATTACATTTGCCTTAAATTCTTCTTTGCTGAAATTCTGTGATAACTTTGTTGCCATGTACTAATTAATCTCCTCCTTTTTCATTCGCCCCACAATATAATAAATAATTATACATAAAAATGTTTACAAATGCAAACAATAATATTCACAGCCCACATCACATTTTACCAGTAGAAATAATACCATCCGTCGGCAACCCTTTCATAAGCTACCGGAGTTCCCTTTAATACCATCTGAGTGTGCATTTCAAATGCTTCATCCTGGCTTCCTTTAAAATATCCCAGCCAGTGTACTGTACTATCATAATTGTAACTGTTTCTGATTTCTGTCAGTTGTTCAATGCTGTCAATCCTTGTCAGCCCTTCCCTAAGCTCTAAGTCATCCTTTACATTTCTGACATCAACAGTAAGATATGCCACACATCCACAATTCTCATATCCATCGTATCCATAAGGTTCATAAGAAAACCTTAACTCGTTCCACAAAGGACACCCGCTACTCATTCCATCATTACTGAGAACTATCATTTCATCATTAGAATAATCAACATTTAAAATGTGGCAGCCATCATAATAAGGTTCGCTGCTTTTCTGTGCCAGATTATAAAGATATGGTCTGCAGTCTTGTGAATATTCCACTGTATCCGGGTTTTCTGTCGTAAAATACCTGCATATATTGAATCTGGATTCACCATTCTTAATTGCCTGATTAATCTTAGATGTCACATCCTCCTTTGAATATGCGAAATATAACTTATCTGCCAAGTATGTGAATTGAACTTCAAAATATACATATTTTACATCAGTAAAAAGACTTTGATTATACCCCGGAACCCATAAAACATTTACACCTGTATTATTTATAACTCTCTCATAATCTGCAAATGGTCTCTCGTCTCCCACCCATCTGTCTTCAAAATAATAGTAGCTTCCATCTTCCTTTTGGGCTTCTGACGCATGTACTTCCCTGTAAATCCCGTATTTATCTACATCCAGAGAATAAATGTTAAGCAAAATATCAACGCTGTCCTTTCGAGACAGCACTGCCTGTTCAACTATTTTATAAAAATCCTCCATGGATTCTGCCATGGCGATTCCGGAATTAACAGCACTCTCCGTATTATCCGTATACAGATATCCATTGTCATTAATTCTGCATCCAAGCAATTCATACAATTCCATGATAGTTATCCCCTCAGAATTGTTTTCGTTTCCCTCTGTGTTCTTTATCACCTCGGAGTATTTTGAATTCTCTGCATTCTCTGCTCCCTCTGTGTTCTTTATTGCCTCTGTGGTCTTTATTGCCTCTGTCTCACTGTTTTCGCTCGACGTAATGGTCTCTGCCGTAATATTATTATCAGTGTCCCTGCTTACTTCTGTTATCTCAAATGTAGTATCTGTAATTTCCACAATGCTATTATCTGCATTTTTCTTATTATCTGTATCTTCCTTATTTTCTGTACATCCGCATATATTAAAAACCAGCATTATTGCCACTGCCATACCAACTATTCTCGCTGTTTTTCCCACAATAACTCCTGCTGTTTTTCTCATACTACACACCTTCCCTTCGTATACTTATTGTCACTCTGTAAGACTTGTTTGCTAAAGAATAGAAATCAATGGCATATTCATTTCCTCTCAAACCATATTTGTTCTGTAATGTTGTTGCTATACGGTTATGAACCGTGTCTGTTCTTGAGCTGTTTTCTCCGTAATAATAAATCAACATCATCTCAGTCTCGCCCCGGCTCATCATTCCATCCACTAATTCATCTATTTGCTCCAGTGAGGTTGCCAATTTTTCTTCTTCGTTATAACAGAATCCAACATGTATTAAGTAATTATAAGTCTCTTTACTTATGTAATAATATGATAATGATTTTGCCGTCATATCTAAAATGTGTTGTTTTGAAAAATCACCTTTGGCATAATTCTCTGCACTTATACAGAAACAGAAGCCAGCCTCTGCATCCGGCGAAATATTCATTATTATAGAGTCCAAATCATCCTGAGAATTAATAAAATTTATTTCCTCTTCATCAAGTGTTCCGTAAGAGATGGCAATATCAGCATATTCCGCGCCATTAGGAAAATGTGTTGTTCCGTTGTCCTCGTAAATCTTGTCAATTGTATATATTGCATTTACTCCTGTCTGGCTATAAACATATGTATAGTCATATGCTGACTCAAAATCATTGCATACGCTATGCTCGAAAGCAATTGTATCCGATGTTCTTCCATTTTTTATCATATCAGTGATATATTCATAAAATTCGTCATAGTCCTTAATATAAGTTTCATTACTATATGTATTCCAATAGCTATACTGAGTTGCTGTGCAGTTATTGGACTCATAATTGTAATGTGTCCTGCTCATATATTCTGTTGTCACATTAAAATACTTATAACTAACCCGGCCTTGCCTGTCCGGCAGAGGGTCGCCCCAGGTGACATCCAGCTCATACCAGCAGCCGTCATCCAGTTTAATATTATTCCAGGAATGAAGACCTCCTGTGGCATATCCTACAACTCTGGTACACGGTATTTCCAAAATGTCCATGCACAACTTCATTGCCTTAGTATAACCGTCACATACAGCTTCTCCATATATAAATACGCCCTCCGGTTTATAGGTGTATGCGCCATGATTTGATGCTGTATCATAATGACAATTGAGTATTATCCAGTCATATACTGCCTTTTCCTTGTCCACCATCCTCGTATAATTAACTGCACCGTCCAGACAGTTTTTTAAGTTATTGAAAAATGTAATTTCATCTCCAGATAGTCCTGCTGTGGTAGAATTGATATAAGCATTTTTATATTTAGCATAGTTACCCGCGTCGTATGTTCCGCGTACCTCTTCATCAGAACTGCCTGTATCTTCAATTTCTTCACCACTACCTTCCCGGTACTCATTTTCTGCGGCAGAGGTTTTATTATCTCCCGTTGCCATTTGGTAAGATTCATTAATTGTTTCTTCCGCATCCATTAACGAACCTTCTGTTTCTGAGGAATTATTCTGCGTCGTATTGTCTTTTTCCTTATTCTCAGATAATCCCACATCTTTTAGGGTTTCGCTCGTTTCACTAATATCCTGTGAAGCGCTGCCTTGTTCTTTCTTATCTGTGCACGCCACCGTTGTAATAAAAAATAAACCTAACAATAATAAACATATTTTTTCTTTCATATTTGCCACCAGTTGTCCTTTCTTATTTTGTTGCTTACATTAAGAACAACAACTGATAAATGTAAAAGGTTTTATAATTTTTAATTTTTTTCCCTTTCTGTTTTTTGTCCGGTATTACCATTAGCAACTATTAGATGCGTTTTATTAAACCATCTATCTTAAACTGTATAACTTCTTTAAAACGATAGTAATGCCGCTTTAACGATTTTAAACATTAAAGCGGCACTGCATTAGATAATAAACCCTTATTTACTTATTTACTTATTTTCATACTCGAAATCTCTTCTTAATACCCGCCTGATATTATTCTCCACTTGCCACCATCAGTCCGTGCAAGATACCAGCCAAAACCAATTTCCTCATCATCCACAGCATAACCGGTATTTTCCACATCTTTTTCTTTTTTCGAAGTATGAAAATCACTTCTGAAATAAATAACCTGGGTAAATTCTTCCGTCCATCCATCTCGCTTTGCCAAATCATTTATCCACTTCAAAGTACTATCGGAATTACAATACTTATCATCCACATAATAAACTTTATGAAGTTCAAAGCCCTTCATACTCTTAATTCTTCTTTTTATCACCTTAATAGCTTTATCCATATCCTTTTGTGTATAGATATCTGAAGTTCCATAGTCAATTTCAACTTTGGGTGTGGTTATTATTTTGGTTATTACACAGGCAGCTACAGTAACAATGCAAAGCACTGATATTACTATAATAAGGACTTTTTTTCTTTTTGACTTGTTGCTATAAATATTTAATTTCTCAATATTGTTATCTTCTGACTCTTCCATACCTTGCACCTTCCCCTTCTTGTTCATCCCAATGATTTTTCTCTTCTGATGCCCATGCGTTGTAATTAGCACTATGTTGTGCAATTTTATAGTCTAAATATTTTCCAGTTGCATTTTCTTGGTAATAATAACCTTCCTCATATTGTCATATTCCTCCTGTGTTATGTGAACACCATATAAATTAGTGTATATTGTATGGTCATTATTCCATCCTTCTTTGATGCTGACCGATTTCTTTCCACATCCCAAGCTCGTAATTATTACCGCAATTATTATGAATAAACATATTTTTTTCATATGTAAAGTCCTTTCTGTTTTTGTCCGGTATTACCATTAGCAACTATTAGATGCGTTTTATTAAACCATCTATCTTAAACCCGTACAACTAATTTTATAATCTCCATATATCACTTAAAATTCCTTTTGTCAATACGCTCTGCACCAAATGTCATTTTTTGAGCACGAAATGTCATTTTTTCTTGTAAGCAGACACATAATCTAGAGGTCACACTCAGAACTTATAAATAAAACAACAAAACCCTTAAGAATTCATTTATCATGAATTCTTAAGGGTTTCAAATCTGTTATTAAATCAGGATATATTTAGTAAGTATATCGCAGCCTTATCCACGTTTCTCAACGGCAAGTGTAACCTTCTCGCCGTTGATATCCCAATCCTTTGTGAATCCTGATGTCTTGTCTGTGATAATATCCTCTGCGAGAACAACAGTCATAACCTGAGCGGCATTTTTATTAACAATATCAGCTATCTTGTCGTTGCCTGAGATGTAAAGATTAATCTTATCCATAACCTCGAAACCGGCATCCTTACGCATAGTCTGAACCTTAGAGATAACCTCTCTTACAAAGCCTTCTTCAATAAGCTCTGGAGTAAGGTTAGTATCCAGAACGACGGTAATTCCCTTATCGCTGTTCGCGACAAAGCCTTCCTTCTGAGTCATCTCAATAAGAACATCGTCCTTAGAAAGCTCAATAACCTGACCTTCTACATTTAACTCAAAGCTTCCTGATTCGTTAAGCTTATCCATAGTTGCGTTACCATCAACCTCTGTAAGAGCTGTTCTGATTGCATTAAGAAGCTTTCCATACTTAGGTCCGAGAGTCTTCATCTGTGGCTTGAATGAGTAAGATGTGAATGCTCTTACATCATCTGTATATTCAACTTCCTTAACATTAAGCTCATCTGCAATGATTGCGGTATAGAACTCATCCAGCTTCCAGTCCGCCTTAATGAACATATGTCCGATTGGCTGACGGTTCTTGATATTAGTTGAATTACGGCATGCGCGTCCGATAACAACTGCATTTAACACATCATCCATTGTCTCCTCAAGGTTCTTGTCAATATACTCTTCCTGAACCTCTGGGAAATCACACAAATGTATTGAAATAGGAGCTTCCTTATCAATGCTGCATACAAGATTTCTGTAAATGCTTTCTGTCATGAATGGAACCATTGGTGCAGAAATCTTAGCAAGAGTTACAAGTGTTGTATAAAGAGTCATGTAAGCATTAATCTTATCCTGCTCCATACCCTTAGCCCAGAATCTCTCGCGGCTTCTTCTTACATACCAGTTAGAAAGCTCATCTGTGAAGTCCTCAAGAGCTCTTGCTGTCTCTGTAATCTTATAATTCTCAAGGTTAATATCTACAAACTTAACTAAAGAATTAAGCTTTGACAATAACCATTTGTCCATAACTGAAAGCTTATCATACTCAAGCTTATACTTAGTTGCATCGAAATCATCTATGTTAGCATAGAGAACAAAGAAGGCATATGTGTTCCAGAATGTTCCCATGAACTTTCTCTGACCTTCTGCAACCCACTCATCCTTGAATCTGTTAGGAACCCAAGGCGCTGAATTCTCATAGAAATACCAACGTATAGCATCCGCACCATGCTTCTTTAAAGCATCAAACGGGTCTACTGCGTTACCCTTTGACTTACTCATCTTCTGACCATCAGCATCCTGAACATGTCCGAGAACAATAACATTCTCATATGGAGCCTTGTTAAAGAGCAGTGTTGAGATGGCGAGGAGTGAGTAGAACCAGCCTCTTGTCTGGTCAACAGCCTCTGATATAAACTTAGCCGGGAACTGCTGCTCGAATAAATCCTTGTTCTCAAATGGATAGTGATGCTGTGCAAATGGCATTGAACCTGAATCAAACCAGCAGTCAATAACCTCCGGAACTCTCTTCATTATTCCTTTACATTTAGGGCACTTGCAAGTAACAGCATCAATATATGGTCTGTGAAGTTCTATATCATCAGGGCAGTTGTCTGAGTTAGCCTTTAACTCTTCAATACTTCCGATTGACATCATCTCTCCACAATCCTCACACTGCCAGATATTAAGCGGTGTTCCCCAATATCTGTTACGGGAGATTCCCCAGTCCTGTACATTCTCAAGCCATGCTCCGAAACGTCCTGTTCCGATTGTCTCTGGAATCCAGTTGATTGTCTTATTATTGGCAATTAAGTTAGCCTTAACTTCCGGATCTGTCATCTTAATAAACCATGACTCTCTTGCATAGTAAATAAGCGGTGTATCACATCTCCAGCAGTGTGGATATTCATGCTCAACCTTAGGTGCTGAGAAGAGAATTCCTCTTCCCTCAAGTTCCTTAAGAACTTCAACATCACAGTTGATAGCGCCTGCCTCCATCTCCTTCTTAGTTGGCTTAGCTCGCATACCTGCAAATGGTGTCTCCGGCTTCATAACACCAGCCTCATCAACCATCTGAACAAATGGAGCGTCATATTTTCTTCCTACTCTTGCATCGTCCTCACCAAATGCCGGTGCGATATGAACGATACCTGTACCATCTTCCATTGTTACATAGTTATCGCAGTATACGAAGAATGCCTTCTTGTGCTGCTTATCGGCTGCATCCTTAGCACACTGGTAAAGTGGCTCATATTCCTTATACTCAAGGTCTTTGCCCTTATACTTCTCAATGATTTCGTAAGCCGGTGTGCCTTCTTCTCTCTCGATTCCGCCAAGAACCTTATCAAGAAGAGCCTCTGCCATAATATATGTGAATCCGTCTGCTGCCTTAACTTTCGCATAAGATTCGTCCGGGTTAACACAGAGCGCAATATTAGAAGCAAGTGTCCAAGGTGTTGTTGTCCATGCAAGGAAGTATGCATCCTCACCAACAATCTTAAATCTTACAACTGCTGTACGCTCTTTAAGAGTCTTATACCCTTGCGCAACCTCATGTGAAGAAAGAGGTGTACCACAACGAGGGCAGTAAGGAACAATCTTGAATCCCTTGTAGAGAAGTCCCTTATCCCATATCTGCTTTAATGCCCACCATTCTGACTCTATAAAGTTGTTATCGTATGTTACATATGGATTATCCATATCAGCCCAGAAACCAACAGTAGATGAGAAATCCTCCCACATTCCCTTGTATTTCCAGACACTTTCCTTACAGTGCTTGATAAATGGCTCCAGACCATACTCTTCAATCTGCTCCTTGCCGTCAAGACCGAGCATCTTCTCAACCTCCAGCTCAACCGGAAGTCCGTGTGTATCCCATCCGGCCTTTCTCGGAACCATATATCCCTTCATAGTTCTGTATCTTGGAATCATATCCTTGATAACACGCGTAAGTACATGACCAATATGCGGCTTACCATTAGCCGTTGGGGGTCCATCATAGAATGTGTAAGTCGGACCTTCCTTTCTGTTATCAATACTCTTCTGAAAAATGTCGTTATCTTTCCAGAACTTTTCAACTTCCTTTTCTCTCTCTACGAATTTCATATCCGCAGAAACCTTCTGATAAATCATTGCAGCTTCCTTTCTGGTTTATACTAATAAACCCCTCTGTCGTAATACAACAGAGGGGTAACTTACTTATCCTGAAATCTGACTGATTACGACATACTATCATATGCGTCCCTGGCTTTAACCTTACGATGGGATTACCGTCTCCGCTTAATCTCCTGACGATTTCAGCGAAGATGCTCAGAAGTGATATTCAGATGGATAGTACTTGCACCGGCTCTCACCCTCCCGGCTCGCTTTTGCTTTTCACTCCAACCTACTGTCTTCGTCAACGCATTTGTCTAGATTTTATATAATAAATGTATAGTTGTCAACCTGTAAATTAGAAAATGTTATTATCCCTCATGGGCCCTGTTCTTGGCAACAATTCTCATAATAAGGTCTACACTTCCATCAATTCCGTAAGAAGCACTATTAATTGTCATGTCGTAGTTGTCTGCTTCACCCCACTTCTTTCCTGTGTAGAATGCATATCTTCTCAGGTGTGCCCTGTCTTCTTTCATAACATACTTAGCAGCCTGTTTATATGTAAGCTTCTCCTTACTTATCTGATAAGTTCTCTGGATTCTTAACTTTCTTGGCGCTGTTATAAATATGCTTATGTGTGGAATATGATTTCTGGTAAGTATATTTTCTGCGTACCTTCCCATTATTACAAAGGATTCCTGCTTTGCAAGCTCAACAAGTTTTCTCGATGTATTGAAGAACTCGACATCTGCTCTTGAAAGTCCATGATATTTCTTGAAATCTCTCCACCACTGTGCCGGAGTCCTCTTTACCTTCGTCTGGAATAAAGCCCGGTCTGTCTCCTCATGCTCTTCATTTCTCTGAAGGATTTCATTCACAATAGACACATCATAATAGCTTATTCTTAACTTATCAGCCAGCTTAAAACCTATATCTGTACCTGCACACCCATATGAACGCCCAATACATATAATGAGGTTATCGTCCTTTCCAAATCTGTTTTCCAGATTAGACATATTAAGTTCTGCAATTTCCGGGTTAATTATGTCCCCGCCCTCGATGCTCTCCTGAATAGCCATCGCCTCATCAAATATAGAGCCATACTCTTTCATGATTTTCTTGTGAAGCACAGGATTATTCTTAATAGTTCTTGCCATGTTACTTATTAGGGCAAGCTCGCTTCTGAGTATAGAGCTGTTTGCCTCGGAACTTATCAGCTCTACAAGGTCGTTGATACATTTATTCTTATCTCCGTGATATATGCGGCCCAGATTAGAGCCGGTAGCTTCATAAACTTTTTCATCCAGATTATATATTCTATTTGCAAGGTCTATAATTTGATTCTTATCTGCCATAGTACCCTCCTACATAAAGAATATCAGTGTGTCTATAAGAAATACCGGAACCAGACAGCTCACTGACCACAAAATGTAACCAAAGAAGCTTGGCATTCTCACACCATTCTCATCGGATATAGACTTTACCATGAAATTAGGCGCATTACCGATATACGTCAACGCTCCCATAAATACGGCACCACATGAAATTGCCGTAAGCATTTTCACTGGTACAATACCAAGCGCTGTAGTCAATCCGGATATGAATCCCATCGCTCCTGCTGTTGTCAGAAATACCAGATATGTCGGCGTATTATCAAGGAAACTTGACAATGCTCCTGTAACCCAGAACATCTCTGATGGATGCGTAAGACCTAACTGTCCTCCTGCACTCTTTAAAATCAGCAAAGCCGGCTGCATTGTTATAAATATTCCTATAAAAAGTACAGCTACCTCCTGTATGGCACCCCATGTAAAATGGTTCTTTTTTCTTATATGCACATCGGTTGTCTTAAATGATAAAAATGCTGCAATAAGAATCATGGCAATTTCAATGATAGAAGTAACTGCCAGCTTTACCTCGCCAAATATCGGAATAGATATCACCTCTCCGGCTGTATTCTGAAACAGCGGCATATCAGGGAGCACTCCGCTCAGAATAACTGCTGCAATTATTATTACAATAAATATCAGATTATGAAGTCCCTCGAATCTGATAAGCGGTTCTTCTTCGATTTCAGGCATATATCCCCCTGCAATATCCTTTCTGTACTCTCTCTTATCAATCTGATAAAACATAGTCAGGAGTATAACCATATTCAGAAGTAATATAGGAAAGAATCTTAAACTCCAGAAAAACGGCACACCTCTTGAAAATCCCATGAGAAGTGGTGGGTCTCCTATAGGCGTAAGGCTTCCTCCCATATTAGATATAAGAAAGATAAAGAAAACCATAATGTGGGCTTTATGTTTTCTCCATGAATTCATCTTGATAACCGGTCTTACAAGAAGCATTGAAGCTCCTGTAGTGCCTATCCAGCTTGAGAGCAATGTTCCTATGCCCAGCAGAATAACATTAACTCTCGGCGAGCCGACAAGGCTTCCCTCTACCGTAATATTACCTGCTACACAGAACAGACCGAACAGCAGTACAATAAATGTCAGATAATCATTAACAATGCATTCCAGCACTGTTTCCGCCGCACTTCCTACACCATATTTTACAGCAAACGGTATTATAAATAATAATGACCATCCCAATACAACAAAGGGTCTTTTTTTCTCCCACCATTCTCCCTTAACTAATGGAATTATTGCTATACTAAGCAGCAGTCCCGCAAAGGGAATACACATCCACAACGGTGGAACACCTAATAAATCATTCATATTCAGCCTCCGCAAAAAAACCTGCCCCATATGACGGAACAGGTTAAAAAACTATTCAATTACCTCTGCACATCAAATGACGAATTCTTCATAAGTCTCTTGATGTGGTCGACACATGTAATGTTAGTATCGCCTCTGATAGCATGCTTCATTACTGAAGATGCCACGGCGAAATTAACTGTATCTTCCGGTGACATATTATCCATAAGAGCATATATAAGTCCTGATGAAAATGCATCGCCTCCACCAACACGGTCTACTATCTCGAAATTGATGGTCTTGCTCTCATAAGTCTCTCCATTAGTATAATAGAAAGCTTTCAGAGAATTGTTACTTCCTGAGTGTACATATCTTACAGTTCTGGCAATAGCCTTCATATGATACTGCTCATCTATCGCCTTAAACACCCTGTCCATATCCTTGAAAGATGGGTCCATCGTAAGTCCGTCTTTAACATCTGTTCCATCTTCTCTATATACATGGATAGGCTCAATTCCGATAAGTACATCAACATATGGAAGATACTTACTCAATACATCTCTCGCTGTCTCAAATGACCACAGCGTACTTCTCCAGTTCGGGTCAAAGCTTACTGTAAGCCCCATCTTCTTAGCTGCCTTAACAGCCTTATCCATCATCTTCCTACAGTTGTAGGAAAGTGCCGGTGTAATTCCGCTTATGTGAAGCCAGTCGTAATCCTTAAGAATCTCTTCAAAATCAACATCCTTATAGTCATACTCTGCAAATGCAGACTCTGCTCTGTCATATATAACCTGGGAAGGTCTTACAGAAACACCTTCCTCAAGATAATAAAGTCCCATTCTTCCTTCTGATCTTATAATGTGCTTAGTATGAACATCATTAGACTTAAGATAGTTAATTGTTGACTTTCCAAGATCTGAGTTAGGTAATACTGTAAAAAATGTTGAATCTACTCCAAGGTTAGCAAGAGAAACCGCTACATTTGCTTCTGCGCCGCCATAATTAACTCTGAAGTCATGAGTTGTTACAAGCTTTTCATAATTAGGCGGTGATAATCTCAACATTAACTCACCAATTGCTATAAATTTCATGTTTTCCTCCAATGTCATATTAGATTAAAAGGACACTAAGTACCTAATTTGCATATTCCTATGACATATTACACCACATTTATACAAATTGCAAACTTGCATATTACTTTCTTTGATGTGTCTTATCTTATATATCAAGGGACAGAATCGGGTACTCAAATTCATCACTGATAAAAGCACACATATATATAGGATAATATACTATCTTATCCCGTACTTCTATATTACAGTTAGCAAATACAAATGCCTCCTTCACCTGATATTCCTCATTATATGTTGCTTTACTGATTGCACTATGGACATAATAATTTTTTCCACTTTTTACTTCTATTGGTAATACCGAACCGTTGTGTTCAATAACAAAATCCAGTTCTCCCAGATTATGATTATTATAAAAATATGTCAGATAACCATGCGCATTTAATTCCTGGGCAACAAAATTTTCATAAACTCCACCAAGATTAATCTTATCTTCTCCAAAAAGTACTTTAGCGCGCAAGGCATTTCCATACTGATATGTTAATAATCCAACATCTGATGAATACAGTTTAATTAAACTGCTCTTTGCATTCTGGTTGAGTGCTATTCTGGGCTCTGTAGCGTTAATTGTTGCAATTGCAACTCCTGCATATTTAAGCCATAAAAAACTATCTTCCAACTTCTCAAATCTTAATTTCTTCTGAATATCTGAATAATTAAAGCGCTTATTCTGCCTTAAAAGCTGCGAAGGTATCTGGTCATATATGGCAGTAAGCATAAGTTTTTTGTCCTCTGTCTCATATTTAGTAAAATCGACCTTATATTGTCTGATAATATTATCCTGAATTATAGATACTTCTCCCACATTTCCAGTCTCAACATACGCATTTACAGCAGCCGGCATTCCGCCAATAACAAGATAACGATTAAGATGTGTCAGCATTTTATTATTTATAACATCTGTAACTGGCACTTTTTCCGAAAAACATTTTTTCAAATAATCTATTGTTTCAGATTTAACCCCACTGGCTGTAATAAATTCCTCAAAGTCCAATGGATACATATCAAGTTCCTCCATATATCCAACGGGCGCTGATCTTAAATCTTTTAATTCAACTCCAAGCAGGGAGCCACTCAACACTAACTTTATTCTGCCATCGTCAACCCAGAATTTAACTTTTGTAACAATGTCTTTGCACTCCTGTACTTCATCAATAAAAAGAAATGTTTTATTATCTACAAATGTAGCATCTGTAAGAGCAGATATATTCAACTTTAATTCTTCTACAGTATTAGCCTGTTGAAGAGCAGCAATATACTCTCTGTTCTGAATCAGATTAATCTCAATATAATTACATTTACAATCTCTTAAGCATTTTCGGATAGTATATGTTTTACCTACCTGCCTTGCCCCCGTAACCAGTAATGCACGCTCAGGATTCTCTATCCAATTATTTATATATTTTTCCGCTTTTCTTGTAATCATTAAATGTCACCTCTCATATAACAATATTACCATTTCTCAACACTTTTTCAATAGATTTAATCGCTCTTTTTACACTTTTTCGTGAAATAAATTATATAATTTGACACTTTTTCAATTTTATTATTCTCAAATAATACTTATATTATACAAATTGCAAACTTGCATATTAAATTCACTTACGCTATAATAAATTTATTAAAAGGTAAGGTACAGGTGCGTGTTTATGGATATATTTGAGTCTTTGAATTCTGTGCTGGTAACTCTTTTCAATGATATCCTTAATATTGAAGAAAGAGCGCTCATAACAGAAGAATTTCAAGATATTTCTGTTACAGATATGCATATCATTGAGGCTATTGGAATAGAAGAACCCAGAACCATGTCGACTATTTCCAAGTCTCTGGGCGTAACAATGGGTACTCTCACAGTCGGAATTAACGGACTTGTTAAGAAGGGATATGTCATAAGGAAGCGTGGTGAGAAGGACCGCCGTATTGTTTACGCATCCCTTACAGATAAAGGAATTGCCGCATATAACCACCATAAGACTTTCCACAAGGATATGATTGACAATATAACCAAGGGCCTTACGAAGGAAGAGGCCGAAGTCCTTACCAGGACATTTATACGACTGGAAGACTTTTTTCATAAGATTCCGTGATGAAGGGAGAGATATCTATGCCAGATAACAACAATTTACTTGATTTCAATGACCTTTCCGACATATTTGACCAGCTTAAGGATATCGAGGATGCACCGGAGGAGCTGTCTGCTGAAGAGAAAGCCTCCCAGAGAAGATACGAAGAGATAATCAAGAAGCACAAGAACGCTAATCAGTAACATACATTAACCAATACTTTTTTTATCATAATTACTTCCTTAGATGAGGAAAGCCACCCACGGGTATTTTTGATATGATACCTCTAAAGTAGACAGATTAAATATAAAAATCTGTTACTTTGGAG
>CAMEVC010000026.1 GCA_945939115.1 uncultured Eubacterium sp. | reverse complement strand
ATTCTAGGATAACAGCGGATGTAAGAATTTTAATGTGCAGTTTTGAAGGAGCAATTATAGAAGAGGCTGTTTTCAGCTTCTTTTTTTTTGCAAAACATTTTGATATATATTATCATATCATATAGGAAATTGGATAAAATTTAATTCTGAGGATAAACTTGTTGGTAAGAAATTTCCATGAGTTGAGGAATAGATATTAAGGAGATTGTATATTATGGCAAAGGATTATTTATCAGAGTTCCTTCCTGATCTGGAGGAGTTCAGAAAAAAGACCATGCAGTTTCACAATAAGGAGCTGACAGTGGTAGAATATAAGGGATTTTCAGGCGGATATGGCAGTTATGCACAACGCGGTGGAAACAAACATATGTTAAGACTTCGCATGGCAGGCGGAAGACTTACAAAGGACAGGCTTAAGTTCATTGTGGACAGTTGCGATAAGTATAATATTGACAGGATTAAACTTACTACATGCCAGTCAGTACAGCTTCATAATCTGGAAGCAGAAGATTTGTGCTGTCTTATTGAGGAAGCATGGAATGCAGACATGATATCACGTGGAGGTGGTGGAGATTTTCCTCGTAATGTTATGGCATCGCCGTTATCAGGAGTACAGAAAGGTGAATGTTTTAATGTGCAGCCATATGCTGAGGAGGCTGCCAGATATATGATGGGCTTTATTAAGGCGATAAAGTTCCCTAGAAAGTTAAAAGTATGTTTTTCAAGTACTTCAGAAAATGAAACGCATGCTACTTTCAGAGATCTTGGATTTGTAGCAAACGCTGATAATACATTTGATGTGTATGCAGCCGGAGGTCTTGGTAATAATCCAAAGATTGGCATAAGAGTCGCAGAACATATAGATCCTGATAAGATTCTTTATTATATTAAAGCTATGGTCAATACATTTGTTGAGTATGGCAATTATGATAACCGAGCAAAGGCAAGGACTCGTTATATGCAGGATACATTGGGACAGGAAGGTTTTGTCAAAGCATATAATGAAAAGCTTAATGAGGTTTTTGAAGCTGAGTATCTAGATTTTGAAATAGATGAGAGTGAGTGGGCTGTTAACAAGAAAGGCAGTACAGATATAATTAAAGACAAACGGGTAATTGAACAGAAGCAGGATGGGCTTTATTCTGTTTTCTACCAGCCTGTTGGTGGTGATTTAAAACCTGAGAAGGCTCTTCAGATATATACACTTATCAAAGATATGGAGGATGTAGAAATCCGCCTTACACCTCAGGAGGGAATGTATTTCATTAATTGCAATGCAGATGAGGCTGTTAAAGTGCTTGAAGCGACATCAGACGGAGCTAATACCCTGTTTGAAGCATCTGTTGCCTGCATAGGAAGTGCAATATGTCAGGTTGGACTTGGAGATTCCCAGGGACTTGTTGAAAAATGTATTGAGGCAGTTCGTAAGGAAAACTTCCCTGATGGAGTTCTGCCAAAGATTCATATTTCAGGCTGTCCTTCTTCATGCGGAACACATCAGATAGCTGCTCTTGGCTTCAGAGGTGCAATGAAGCAGACGACGGATGGACCTAAACCTGCATTTGCAATATTTGAGGGTGGAAAAGCTTTGCAGGGAGAAGAAGTGCTTGCTGAAACAGGAAAATCAATAACAGTTGAAGATATTCCTAAATTCTTAGTTGAGCTTGGAAGAATGATTGCAGAACAGGGAATGACTTATGATACATGGATTAAAGAAAATCATGCAGCACTTGTTGAGCTGGCTTCAAAATATACCAGATGATATTTTCTGTAGCAGTAGAAATAAAATTAATTATATACTTAATTATAGTGATTCAATAATTAAATAAATATAAAAAACATCCTGTGCATCAGAATCATAATGATTTGTTGCACAGGATGTAGTAGTTTAATACATCTGATTAATAATTCCACATGACATATAATCAGCCATTTTGAGCGCTTCTATTTCTATTTCATAGAATATGCGTATATCTTCTTCATATTCGCCCTGTAAACGAAGAGAAGTTTCCTTCTCTGTCATTTTCAG
The DNA here is from genome assembly GCA_945939115.1 of uncultured Eubacterium sp. Classification (GTDB taxonomy): domain Bacteria; phylum Bacillota; class Clostridia; order Lachnospirales; family Lachnospiraceae; genus Lachnospira. The sequence goes on along the minus strand of CAMEVC010000026.1, from coordinate 29,876 downwards.
ATGACTATACATCATGCACCGCCATTTTTCTTCATCCCAGCAGGGGTTGATAGAGGCCAGAAAAGCAGATATCTCATCAGAATTCTTATACCATCTCATACGGGCGTTGACTGCCATGTCCGTTTCTCATAGTTTTCTCCTGATTACATAAGTCTCTATTAAATTATATGAAGAAAAACAATTGATGTTAATGTTCTATGGCTTATAGCATATTGGGTTCTTCCGATAAATTATTCAGAAATATTATTTTGTCGCATATATTCGCCGATTTTCTTGTCTGAACCAAGTATATGATTGATAAGCCAGCCGGAGAGGAAATTAATCAGATTAATTAAGTATTCCTGCTGGTTGTCGTCCATATCATCAAGATCAGAAACCTTTATTTCCACTATGCGGTTGATAAACGCCGAATGTGCACGAAGCTGTGAATCCAGTTCAGGGTACTTAATGCGTTCCATAAGGGATTCTTCATCATGAAAATGAAATTCAGTGTATTCCCTTAACTGGGTTAACAGATTCATAATTTTATCATATTTGTCTGGAATCATATCGTCATGTATTAAATCGTTAGTTTCACTAATTATCTCAAAAAGACGCTGGTGTTCATCGTCAATCAGAGAAATTCCAGTCTTATATATATCGTTGAAAGCAAAATTATCATTAGATGTATCCACGGCAGGCGGCATCTTTCCTATCATCATATCACTGCTTAAAATGTGTCTGTACAGCCAGCGTACAAGAAATGTGATGAATTCACCAAGAGAGCTTCTGGCTGCACCTGGGGAAGATGTATCAATTGCAAATTGATTAACCTTTTCTGTAAAAGCCTTATGTTCCTTCTTCTGGATAGGAAGCTCCGGATCATGTATACTCTCCATATATGCTTCCTCGTGTGCAAAATGAGTTGAAGCATATTCCTTAAGATTACTTATAAGGCTGTTGGCAATATAAGTTACATCATCACTTTGTTCAATCATTGCGACCGCTTCATTAATCATCTGAAACAGACGACGGTGTTCATTATCAATTTCCTCAATATTAAGCATACAGTCTCTAGTGAATTCGTACATATTATTATCTCCATTCAATACGCATTCTTATTTTGTAGTTATACCTAATTGTAAACGCAACAAATATTCTTTTTTATAATAGCACCTTAATGTTTTATTTACAATATTTGACATGGGATTTTATATAACTCAGGTTTGTATAGAAGCATTAGATGTAGGTGCAGATGATTATATTACCAAGCCCTTTTCGACAGCAGAGCTTCTTTCAAGGATAAGAGGAGCATACAGAAGAATTCAGTATGCTGAGAGTAAAACAGATAAAGCCAGACCTTATTTTGAAAATGGAACATTAAGAATTGATTTTGAGATGAAAACAATTTATGTAAAAGAAAACGAGGTTCATATAACGCCTATCGAGTATAAAATATTATGTATTCTTGCAAAAAACATTGGCAGAGTATTAACACATACTTATATTGCAAAAGAAATATGGGGAACCGCATTGGAAGGTGATATTGCTTCGCTCCGGGTACATGTTGCAACTTTGAGAAAGAAAATAGAAAATGAAGATCATGGAAACAGATGTATACAGACGCGCATAGGTATCGGATATTGTATGATAAGACAGGAATAATAATTAATATGTCAATTTTATTGTTTTTTTTATCGTATTCTGTTATAATCTTTACATAAGAGTTGTACGTGAACAGCGTGGAGGAATTTCATATGGAAACTAATATATTAATAGAGAGTGGAACTAATGAATTAGAGGTTCTTGAATTTACAATAGGTAATAATCATTATGGAATCAATGTTGCGAAGATTAAGGAGATAGTTCCTTATAGTCCCGTAACTCCGGTGCCTAATTCACATCCTTGTGTGGAAGGCATATTTATGCCAAGAGATTTAATGATTACTGTGGTAGATTTGGCTAAGGTTATAAAGAGCGCACCATCGCCGGATATTTCCAAGGATATGTTTATTATTACGAACTTTAATAAGCTGAATGTTGCATTCCATGTACATTCTGTTTTAGGTATTCACAGAGTTTCATGGGCTGATATCATTACTCCTGATGCTACGATAAGTACAGCAGACAATGGTATTGCTACAGGAATTGTTAAGATTGATGGACAGCTTATTATTATTCTTGACTTTGAAAGAATTGTCTCAGATATAAGTCCGGAGACAGGACTTAAGACATCAGATATAGCTAAGCTTGAGGGAAGACCAAGAAGTGAATCCCACATTGTGATAGCTGAGGATTCACCGCTTCTTATTAAGCTTATATCAGATTCTCTGACTAAGTCAGGATATGCTAATCTTACGTTATGTCATAACGGACAGGAAGCATGGGATTATATATCAGAGGCTAAGGCGGGGACAGTACCGCTTGATATAGACTGTGTCATAACTGATTTAGAGATGCCACTCATGGATGGACACAGGCTTACGAAGCTTATTAAGACAGATGATACTTTGAAAAGTATCCCGGTTGTTATATTCTCATCACTGATTAATGATCAGATGAGAGCAAAAGGTAAATCACTTGGAGCAGATGTCCAGTTGTCAAAGCCTGAGATTGGACTGCTTGTTTCAGAGATTGATAAGTTACTTAGATGATTTTCTTCATTTTACACTTCCTCTTACTTGGATGCTGCCTATCCTGGGCGGCATCCTTTTTAAATAGTGGTCTTACACTTGAACAAATCAGGATTAAAGATATAATATAAGTATTATGTCAGGAGGAATTTATATGACTGCAATATATGATGATATAATGAAAGACATAAGCGATGCCGATTATGTTCTTTTTGGAACGGGTAAGGAGATATATAATTCTGCATCAGAGGATACATATAATAATCTCATGAAAATAGTGGACTCTCAGGAGCATATGAATTATTTTATTGTATCGACAGATAAAGATGGAAGAATAAGAAATACAGAGTTTAATCCCAAGAGAATAGTCTGCCCTCTAAATAATAACAACTCAGAAGAAGAGGAGAAACAGTGGGATTTCTATAACAAATGGCTTTCATCATCTCTTGCCAAAAAGCTTGTTGTGATTGAACTGGGAGAAGATTTTTCCAATCCCAACGTAATCAGATGGCCTTTTGAGAGAATGGTAATGATTAACCAGAAGTCCAGATTATATCGTATTAACAATACATTTTACCAGATACCGGGAGAGATAAGTAAGAGAGCTATCCCGGTTCATATGGATGCTTCCCGGTTCGTAAAAGAACTTGTAAATTGTTGTTAAGAAAATGCATTTATGGTAATATTCATGTATATTTGTGATTGTGGAGGTGAGAATCGTGTCTGATAATGGTATGGAAGAGGATTATCTGGATAAATTGCTGAAATCTATGGATGAGAAAGAAAAGACAGATTCTCAGCCTGATATAAAGGACGAGGAAGAGAATCAGGAAGTTAAGGCGGGCGAGGCGTGGCAGCAGGAGATTAAAGACAACGATCCAGAGGAAATTGCCCGTATGGTCAGGCAGAAAGTGGAAGCTGAAAAGGAAACAGAGGAGGATGACTCTGAGAGAGAACTTAAAGCAGATGAAGTGCTTAATGAAATGCTCGAGAATACTCCGATTGAGGAGGCCGCAGAAGCAACTCTGACATCAGAAGACAATTCAGAACTGTCAGAGGATGATATGGCAAGACTTATGAATATGAAGCTGGACGATATTATAGATGATGTGAAATCTGACAGTGTCTCAATAGATGAACTGTTTGGACAAGGAAGCAACAGTGAGGTGAATATGGCAGAATATGCTGCCACAGATAAGTCTGTCACCGATGTTCCCGGTGAAGCAGGGGCAGATGCTTCCGGTAAAGCGCCGACAGATTTATTGACTGATACTGTTACTGCTTTGGCAGATAATGAGCAGAAGAAGTCTAAGAAGGACAAGAGCAATAAGAAACAGGGATTTTTCGGAAAGCTTAAGAAAGTCTTCTTTGAAAGTCTTGAAGATGAGGATGCTCCTGTTCCTGATGGCGTTAATATTAATGAGAATGCAGATTCTGGAAATGCATCAGATTCGGAGGATGTTCCTAAGGATGAGAATGAACAGATTATAGAGGATGTATTTGGCAATAAGGATACTCTGGATGATTCACAGGTTCCTAAAAAAGGGTTTATTGCAAGATTCAAATACAGACTTGCCCAGATGAAGGCTAAGCAGATTGAGGAAGAGAAAGCTGAAGAAGAGGCAGAAAGGCTGGAGGAAGAAGAAAAGAAGAAAGCAAAGGAAGAGAAGAAAGCAGCTGCTGCAGAGAAGAAAGAACAGAAGAAGCAGGAAGCTGAGAAGAAGAAAGAACAGAAGGCTAATAAAACTAAGGAGAGCAAGCCTAAAAAGCCTAAGAAGGTCAAGGAACCACCAAAACCGGGAGATATTCTTAAGATTAAGCCGGTGTCTATTATTATGTTTGTGCTTTTTGTGGCTGGTATTGTAGTTCTTATATGCATAATTAATACAATGCTTCATTACAACACTAATGTTTCACAGGCTAAGGCATACTACACTAACGGCGATTATGCCAAGGCTTATTCATGTCTTAATGGAGAGAAATTAAGCGGAGATGATGAAGTGCTTTACAAGCAGGCATCTACGATTATGTATGTACAGATTCAATACGAATCCTATGAGAATTATATGAAGCTTGATATGAAAACAGAGGCGCTTAATTCGCTGATTAAGGGTGTAAACAGATATCAGACATATAAGTCACAGGCTCAGGAACTTGGAATTGAGGATAAGTTCACGCAGGCATATAACAATGTTTTAGAGGCACTGCAGGAAACATTTAAGCTGAATGAGACAGAGGCAATAGGATTGGCTGCACAATCAACAAAGGATTTTACTAATTATTATTACAGAATAGAGGAATATGGAAAGGCGGCACAATGATAGCAATAATTGATTACGATGCAGGTAATTTAAAAAGCGTTGAGAAGGCACTGATTTCTTTAGGTGAAGAAGTTGTTGTATCGAGAGACTCGAGTGAGATTATGCAGGCAGATAAGGTAATTTTACCGGGAGTAGGTTCATTTGGTGATGCCATGAATAATCTTGACAGATTCGGGCTTGTGGACACTATTAAGAATGTCACAGCCAAAGGAACCCCATTCTTAGGTATATGCCTCGGTCTGCAGCTTCTTTTTAAAGAAAGTGAGGAGACACCGGGCGCAGAGGGACTCGACATTCTTCCGGGAAGAATATTAAAAATTCCTGCAAAAGAGGGGTACAAGATTCCTCATATGGGATGGAATTCTCTTGATATCAGGGAAGGCGCAAAGCTTTTTAAGGGAATTAAGAATGATCCTTATGTGTATTTCGTTCATTCATATTATCTGAAAGCTGACGATGAGGCTATTGTTGCTGCTTCTACGGAATATACAACACATATTCATGCAAGCGTTGAGCGGGATAATGTGTTTGCATGCCAGTTCCATCCGGAGAAGAGCAGTGATATTGGACTTAAGATACTGAAGAATTTTGCAGCGTTGTAAAGCATTGCTTCATAAAGGAGAAAGATATGTTCACTAAGAGAATAATACCATGCCTTGACTGTAAGGATGGAAGAGTTGTTAAAGGAACTAATTTTGTTGATTTAAGAGATGCCGGAGACCCGGTTGAGGTTGCGTCAATGTATGATAAATCAGGCGCAGATGAACTGGTTTTTCTTGATATTACAGCTTCAAGTGACGGAAGGAATACCACAGTTGACCTTGTAAGAAGAGTAGCAGAGAGAGTGTTCATACCATTTACAGTTGGTGGTGGAATAAGAACAGTAGAAGATTTTAAAGTGCTTTTGAGAGAGGGAGCTGACAAGATATCGATTAATTCGGCTGCGATAATGAATCCACAGCTTATTTCTGATGCTGCGGACAAATTTGGAAGCCAGTGTGTGGTTGTTGCCATTGACGCTAAGAGGAATAATGACGGTCATTGGAGCATATATAAGAACGGTGGAAGAATAGATATGCATATGGATGCTGTTGAGTGGGCCATGAAGGCAGAAAAGCTTGGCGCAGGAGAGATTCTTCTCACAAGTATGGATTGTGACGGAACCAAGGCAGGATATGATATTGAACTTACAAATACTATTGCGTCAAATGTATCAATTCCTGTTATTGCATCAGGTGGAGCCGGAAATAAAGAGCATTTTCTGAATGCATTTACTGAGGGAAAAGCGGATGCGGCACTTGCAGCATCGTTATTCCATTATAAAGAACTCGATATCATGGAACTCAAGAAGTACCTTGCGGATAATGGAATTCCTATGAGAATGTAAGGCAGCGGGAGGATATAAGTTATGTCAATGATAGATAATGACTGGCTTCCTGCCATTAAAGGTGAATATTCAAAGCCTTATTACAGGGAACTTTTTACATTTGTAAAGGAGGAGTACAGCAAATATGTTGTATATCCGCCGGCAGATGATATATTTAATGCATTTCATTTTACACCACTCAGTAAGGTTAAAGTGCTTATATTAGGACAGGATCCGTATCATAATGTTCATCAGGCACACGGATTATCATTCTCGGTTCTTCCCGGTGAGGAGGCACCACCATCTCTTAAGAACATATATAAGGAGCTTCATGATGACTGCGGCTGTTACATACCTGACAATGGATATCTTAAGAAATGGGCAGATCAGGGTGTACTACTCCTTAACACTGTACTTACAGTGAGAGCACATCAGGCTAATTCCCACCAGGGACACGGCTGGGAACAGTTCACTGATGCCGTTATTAATGCGGTTAATATGCAGGACAGACCAATAGTATATATGCTATGGGGAAGTCCGGCACAAAAGAAAGCAGCAATGCTTAATAATCCCAAGCATCTGATTCTTAAAGCACCACATCCAAGTCCTCTGTCTGCATACAGAGGGTTCTTTGGATGCAGGCATTTCAGCCAGTGCAACGAATTCCTTGAGGCTAATGGAGTGGAACCAATTGACTGGCAGATTGAGAATTTATAACAGGCTTGATTTTTGTTCTGTTTTTCTGTATTATCTATAACTGTCTATAATTAATTAGTAGGAGATAGTATGTTAAAGAAATATTTATATGTTTTTTTTATTTCAATGGTACCGTTAATTGAGCTTAGAGTAGCAATTCCTGTTTCACAGGGACTTCAGCTTCCACTGATTCAGTCTTATATAGTAAGTATAATTGGCAATATGCTGCCTGTTCCTATTATTTATCTTTTTGCCAGAAAGGTATTAGAGTGGGGAAAGGATAAGAAATATATAGGTAAGTTCTTTACTTTCTGTATTGAGAAGGGACACAAAGGTGGTGCAAAGCTTAAGGAAAAGGCTGGAAGAGGACTTTTTGTTGCGCTTCTGCTCTTTGTTGGAATTCCTATTCCGGGTACAGGAGCATGGACAGGAACACTTGCGGCAAGCTTTCTTGATATGGGATTTAAGAAAAGCGTAATAGCTGTTTTATTGGGAGTACTTCTTGCAGGAGTAATAATGGGCATTGCCAGTGCAGGATTGTTTACAGCAATTTTTAGTTTTGTATAAATTCCTTTTCGGATTTGTGGTGTTGAGAATGAATTTGCATATTTGATTGCAGACACGCTCTCGCTCGGGACGCAACGTAGCGGTACTAAATTCGCAAAGTGCTCTTTAAGTACCGACGTTGCTTTACGGTCTTCAATCAAATATGCAAATTCATTCGGAAACACCTTTCTGAAAAGGTTGTTACTTGATTGATTTAGAATTTTTTAAAAAATATCAAAAAAATTCAAAAAAAGTGCTTGACGAAATTGTGATTATGAGTTAAGATATCGTTGTTGTCGCGGTAAAGATAACCGCAGAACATATGGCTTGTTGGTCAAGAGGCTAAGACGCCGCCCTCTCACGGCGGAATCAGGGGTTCGATTCCCCTACAAGCTATTATATGTGATTACGGAAAGAGTGGGCAGAGATGTCCACTCTTTCGTTCATATATAAGAAAACTGAATATTTAGAAAGGGTGAGTACTGCATGGGAAAAAGAGAAAGCTACGAAGCCAGGACTGCAGAGCTTATTGAACCTGTTGTCAAGGCAAACGGTGTGGAACTTTTTGATGTTGACTACGTTAAAGAAGGCAGTGACTGGTATCTGCGTGTCTATATTGACAAAGAAGGCGGAGTTACCATTGATGACTGCCAGAATGTAAGCCGGGCGTTTAATGAGATACTGGACAGGGAGAATTATATTGATGACCAGTATATCTTTGAGGTGAGTTCTCCGGGACTGACAAGACCTCTGAAGAAGGAGAAGGATTACGAGAAGAGTATCGGCAGGATGATTGAGATTAAACTGTTTTCACCTGTGGATAAGTCCAAGGAATATTCCGGAGTGCTTAAGGAATATGATAAAGATACGGTAACTATAAGTATAGATGATGTCGATAAGACATTTGACAGAAGCAATCTGGCAATGATCAGATGGGCTTTCGTAGATGAAATTTAGAAAATATTAAAGGATTTTGCTGCGCAAAATTAAGGAGGATTACGATGAATAAGGAATTAATAATGGCACTTGATGCTCTTGAGAAGGAGAATGGAATCGATAAGGAGATTATGTTTGCAGCTATCGAGAAGTCTCTTATGGATGAGTATAAGGCAGAGTTTGATAAGGCAGACAATGGCCGTGTGGAATTAGACAGAAAGACTGGGGATTTCCACATTTATTCAGACAGAACTGTCGTTGAGAAGGTTATTATTCCAGAGAACAGAGATAATAAGAAGGAAAAATATGTTTCAGGAACTGATATTGCAATTGAAGATGCCAGAAAGATTAAGCCGGATTGCCAGATAGGAGATATTATTACTGTTGAGGTTAAGTCTGACGAGTTTTCAAGAAAGGCAGCTAAGAATGCTAAGAATACTATTGTTCAGACTATCAGAGAGCAGGAGAAGGATGCACTCTACAGAGAATATCACTCGAAGGTTAAGGAACTCATCACAGGAGTTGTCCAGAGAGTAAACGATAATGGAGATCTTACAATTGATATTGGAAGAATCCAGACAGTTCTTAAGGCTGATGACAAGTTCAAGGATAAGGAATTCAAGCCGGGCGACAGAATTAAGCTTTATGTAGTAGATGTTATAAACAGAGAGAAGAACGGCCCTGTTGTAAGAGTGTCAAGAAAGTCTCAGGAACTTGTAAAGAAGCTTTTTGAAGAGGAAGTTACAGAGATTAAAGACGGTGTTGTTGAGATTATGGGAATTGCAAGAGAAGCCGGTTCAAGAACTAAGATGGCTGTACGTGCCAATGTTCCTAATGTTGACCCGGTTGGAGCATGTGTAGGTATCAATGGTGCAAGAGTTAAGGCTATCGTTAATGAGCTTGGAAATGAGCAGATTGATATCATTGAGTGGGACAGCAATTCAGCTCAGCTTATTGTTAATGCGTTAAGTCCGGCAAAGGTTGTTTCAGCAGTTGCTGATGATGAGGAGAAGAAGGCTAAGATTGTCGTTTCAGAACAGCAGCTTTCACTTGCAATTGGTAAGCAGGGACAGAATGTTAGACTTGCAGCTAAGCTTACAGGATATGGAATTGATATTAAGAGCGAGGCAGATGCAGATGAGACATCTGATGATGAGAATTATGATGATGAGTATATAGAACCATCTGAAATAAGCCTTGATGAAGAATGATTATTAGGAGTGATGCATAGTGGCTACAGGAAAGAAGATTCCACAGAGACAGTGTATTGGATGCGGACAGATGAAAGATAAGAAAGAGCTTATCCGTATCTTAAAGACACAGGACGGATCAATTGTTATAGATGCGACGGGCAAGAAGAATGGAAGAGGGGCTTATATATGTCCTGATGAAGAATGCCTTCAGAAAGCTTTTAAGACGAAAGGACTTGAGAGATCCTTTAAGATGGCGATTGATCAGAGTATCTATGATGAATTGAAGAAGGAGCTGAATAATATTGGATAATAAACAGAGAATTCTTAATATGATAGGTCTGGCTCAGAAAGCAGGCAAAATTGCAAGCGGAGAGTTTTCGACAGAGAAGGCTGTCAAGACCGGAAAGGCATACAGAGTCATAGTTGCAGGAGATTCCTCAGACAATACTAAGAAAATGTTTTCAGATATGTGTACATTTTATAATGTCCCAATTCATTTTTTTAGCGAGAAGGAGATAATTGGCCACGCAATTGGAAAAGAATTCAGGGCATCACTTGCAATCCTTGATGAAGGATTTGCGAATACTATTGGAAAATATTTTGAACAGGGTTTGGAATAATCTCTTGTTTGGAGATTATTTGGGAAAGAGGTTAAATGGCGAATATGAGAGTACATGAGTTAGCAAAAGAATTAAACATAACATCAAAGGATATCACAGATATGCTCAGCAACAGCGAAAAGACTTACAAGTCAGTCAGCGGACTTACAGACGAAGAAGTCATGAGCGTGAGAAAGAAGTTTGCTCCGGCACCAAAGAATGAGAGCAAGCCGGCAGTGCAGCAGAGTGATAAGCCTAAGCAGGCAGATATTAAGCAGACAGATATTAAGCAGACAGAGAGCAAGCCGGTAGCAGACAGACAGAATAGCTTTGGCAATAAGCCTCAGCATACACAGGGACAGAATTCACAGCAGAATTCTAACCAGAACAGACAGAACGGTAAACCGGCTGAGGATAAGAAACATATTTCACAGGTTTATTTCCCACAGAATAGTTCAAAGGACAGAAATAAGGGAAGAGATAACCAGAACAGAAATGACCGCAATAACGGAGGATACCAGAACCGCGATAACAATGGCGGCTTCAGGAATGACCGCAATAGCGGAGGATATCAGAATCGTGATAACAATGGCGGCTTCAGGAATGACCGCAACAACACAGGATACCAGAACCGCGATAATAACGGCGGCTTCAGGAATGACCGTAACAACGGAGGATATCAGAACCGCGATAATAATGGCGGATTTAAGAATGACAGAAATGGTCATAATAACCAGAACTCAGGCAATGGCTTTAACAGAGGCAATGGTGGATTCAAGAAGGATAATGACCAGAACAGGAATAGCTTTAACGGAGGACAGAGAAGAGGCAATGACAGAAGAGATTCTATGCCTAAGGAAGAATTTGACTTCTCAGCAAAGCCGGATTCAAGAAGACATGATTCCAGAATAGATAATAAGAAAAACGATAGAAAAAGAGATAATGACTCTAAGGAAAATCTTAAGTTTGCCAACAGCAGATTCGAGAAGAAACCTGCACCAAAGCAGGAGAAGAAGGAAGAGGAGACAATCAAACAGCTTGTTCTTCCGGATACTCTTACTATTAAGGAACTTGCAGACAAGATGAAGGTTGCTCCTGCTGCTCTTGTTAAGAAGCTTTTCTTACAGGGAAAGGTTGTTACAATCAATGAGGAGATTGATTTTGATGCAGCAGAAGAGATAGCTCTTGAATTTAACTGTATATGTGAGCATGAGGAGAAGGTTGACGTTATAGCAGAGATTCTTAAAGAAGAGGAGGAACCGGAGGATAAGCTCGTTCCAAGACCTCCTGTTGTCTGCGTTATGGGTCATGTTGACCACGGAAAGACATCCCTGCTTGATGCAATCAGAGAGACTCATGTAACTGCAAAGGAATCTGGTGGTATCACACAGAAAATAGGTGCTTATCAGGTTGATGTTAACGGCAATCTTATCACATTCCTGGATACTCCGGGACATGAAGCATTTACCGCTATGAGAATGCGTGGCGCACAGGCAACAGATATTGCTATTCTTGTTGTTGCGGCAGACGATGGTGTTATGCCACAGACTATTGAGGCTATCAACCATGCCAAGGCAGCAGAGGTTGAGATTATAGTTGCAGTTAATAAGATTGATAAGCCTAATGCCAATGTGGAAAAGGTTAAACAGGAACTCACAGAATATGGTCTTATTGCAGAAGACTGGGGTGGTTCAACTACATTTGTTCCTGTGTCAGCTCATACTAAGCAGGGTATTGATGAACTTCTTGATATGATACTTCTCACTGCTGAGGTTAATGAGTTAAAGGCTAACCCGGACAGAAAGGCAAGAGGTATTGTTATTGAGGCAGAGCTTGATAAAGGACGTGGTCCTGTTGCATCAATCCTTGTACAGAAGGGAACACTTCATGTTGGAGATACTGTTTCAGCAGGTGCATGCTTTGGTAAGATAAGAGCGATGATTGACGATAAGGGTAACAGGGTTAAGGTTGCTACACCGTCTATGCCTGTTGAGATACTTGGTCTTAATGATGTGCCTAATGCGGGTGAGATTATTATGGCTACGGATTCAGAGAAAGAGGCAAGAAGTATTTCTGAGACATTTATCAGCGAGGGAAGAAAGAAGCTTCTTGATGATACTAAGCATAAGGTATCTCTTGATGCTCTCTTTGAGCAGATTCAGGCAGGTAATATGAAGGAACTTAATATTATTATCAAGGCTGATGTTCAGGGTTCTGTTGAGGCTGTCAAGTCAAGTCTTACAAGACTTTCTAACGAGGAAGTTGTTGTAAAGGTTATCCATGGCGGTGTTGGTAATGTAAATGAGTCCGATGTTGTGCTGGCATCTGCATCTAATGCGATTATTATAGCATTCAATGTTAAGCCGGATAATCAGGCTCGTATAGTTGCAGAGAGAGAAAAGGTAGATTTAAGACTCTACACTGTAATTTATAATGCAATTGAGGATGTTGAGGCAGCTCTTAAAGGTATGCTTGAGCCAATCTATGAGGAAAAGATTATCGGTCATGCAAGAATTATGCAGATATTCAAAGCCTCAGGTGTTGGTAATATCGCAGGATGTATCGTTGAAGAGGGAAGAATTACAAGAGATTCTGTAGTACGTATCACAAGAGGAAGCGATAAAATCTACGAAGGACCTATTGCATCACTTAAGCATTTTAAGGATGAGGTTAAGGAGATTAAGGCAGGAACAGAGTGCGGTATGGTATTCGACAAGTTCAACGATATTCAGCCTGAGGATATGATTGAGGCTCATATCATGGTCGAGGTGCCAAGATAGGAATAAGTTGTGAGCGGGAGAATATATGCGAAAAAATAGTGTCAAGAATACCCGTATTAATGGCGAGGTATTGAAAGAATTAAGTAATATTATCAGAAGTGAGATAAAGGATCCACGAATCAACCCTATGACTTCGGTCGTAGCGGTTGAGGTGGCTCCGGACCTTAAGACATGTAAAGCTTATATAAGCGTACTTGGCGATGAGAAATCACAGCAGGACACAATAACAGGTCTTAAGAGTGCTGAAGGATATATAAGACGACAGCTTGCAAGAACTGTCAATTTGAGAAATACTCCGGAAATCAGATTTATACTTGATCAGTCTATTGAATATGGAATCAATATGTCTAAACTGATTGATGAGGTTACTGAACATGATAACAGAATGCACGTTGAGGATGCTTCGGAGACTGAATAACAGAGGGGGCTGTCTATGAATATTATTGAAGAAATCGGACATGCGAAAGTTATAGGAATTACAGGACATGTTCGTCCGGACGGTGATTGTGTCGGCTCTACATTGGGACTTTTTAATTACATCAGGAAAAATCTTCCGGAATGTGAGGTTACAGTTTATCTTGAGAAGCCCGGTGAAGAGTTTAATTATCTGTCAGGCATAGAACAGATTAAAACTGAAGCAGAGGATAAGCATTTTGATGTATTTATAGTTCTTGACTGCAGTTCATATGACAGAATTGAGCCTTTTGCAAAGTGCTTTGAAAATGCGGATAAGACAATCTGTATTGATCACCATATAAGTAATAATTCATTTGCAGATGTGAATCTTGTAGAGCCACAATCAAGCTCTGCAAGTGAGGTGCTTTACACTACTTTCGATGAGGATAAGGTTGATAAGGCTGTTGCTGAGTGTATATATACAGGGATAGTGCATGACACAGGTGTGTTTAAGTACAGTTGTACTTCGAGAAGAACCATGGATATTGCCGGAAGAATGATGGAGATGGGGATTGATTATTCAAGTATAATTGATAACAGTTTCTACAAGAAGACATATATCCAGAATCAGATTCTTGGAAGAGCATTGCTGGAGAGTGTTCTGTTTTACGATGGCAAATGTATATTTTCAAGTGTAACTATCGATGAGATGAATTTCTATGGAGTTACAGGAAAAGAACTTGGCGGCATTATAGAGCAGCTCAGACTTACAGACGGCGTTGAGGTTGCCATATTCCTCTATGAGACAGATGAAAACCAATACAAGGTGAGTCTGAGGTCTAAGAAGGAGATAGATGTTGCGCGTATTGCTGTCGAATTCGGCGGCGGCGGACATGTCAGGGCAGCAGGTTTTTCAGCCAAAGGAAAGGTTCATACAATAGTGAACAAGATTGGCGAGCTGATTGAACAACAGTATAACGAGGATAATGCATGAATGGCGTTTTAAATGTTTATAAAGAACAGGGATTTACATCCCATGACGTAGTTGCAAAGCTGCGTGGTATTCTTAAAATCAAGAAAATAGGTCATACAGGGACACTTGACCCCGATGCAGTGGGGGTACTGCCTGTATGCATAGGTAAGGGAACGAAGCTGTGTGACCTTATAACAGACTGGAGCAAGACCTATGAAGCTGTTATGCTTCTGGGAACTACTACAGATACTCTTGATACTTCGGGAACAATTCTGTCCCGGAGTGAAGTGACGGTCAGTGAAATGGATGTCCTTCGTGCATGCAATGAATTTGTGGGGAAGTATGAGCAGATTCCACCTATGTATTCTGCACTTAAGCATAATGGACAGAAGCTTTATGAGCTTGCAAGGAAGGGAATCGTGATTGAGAGAAAGCCCAGAATTGTAAATATCAATTCACTCAGGGTCAATGATATTAATCTTGCGGATACACAAAAGACAGTGACTATAACAGTTGACTGTTCTAAGGGAACATATATCAGATCCCTGTGTGATGATATAGGAAAGAAGCTTGGATGCGGAGCCTGTATGATGAAGCTCACAAGAACCAGGGTTGGAGATTTCCAGTTGGATGATACGCTGACACTTAATCAGATTTCAGCACTTGTTCTTAAGGGTGAAATTGAGGAGAGGATTGTTCCGGTGGATGATATATTCAGGGACTATGAGAGCATAACATTGCCGGAAGAATATGCGAATTATCTGCATAATGGCAATAAAATCGTAGCGGGGCAGCTTCCGGATGATATAATTGTTAATGAGGGAAGCAGATACAGAGTATATGATTCTGATAATATTTTCATAGGGATATATATATTCGCAGAGGGAGTACTTTCTCCGGTCAAGATTTTTTATGAGGCTTAAATATAATAAAGGGGTGTGATAATCTTGGAATACATTCAAGGCAGAGACGATTTTGAATTGAATAAATGCAGCGCAGTTACGCTTGGAAAGTTTGACGGGATTCACACGGGACATCAGAAGCTTATTGAGATAGTGAGGGAAAAGGCAGGGCAGGATAATCTTCTTGCAGTACTTTTTACTTTTGACAGCCTGCCCTTGTCTATATGTCCACAGAAGTATCAGCATTTTATCTCCACAAGCACAGAAAGAAGGCAGATATGCGAAGAACTTGGAATTGATGTAGAGATTGAATATCCATTTACTAATGAGTTCATGCATATGGAGCCGGAGGATTTTATACGCAGTATACTTCTTGAAAAATTACATGCAAAATATGTTGTTGTCGGCACAGATTACAGATTTGGTAAGAACAGGGCAGGAGATGCCCAGATGCTTATCCGCGCCGGAGAAGAGTCTGGATTCACAACGATTGTTGTGGAAAAGGAAAAGTATCAGGACAAGGAGATAAGCAGTACATATATAAGAGAAGAACTTAAGTTAGGACATATGGAAACAGTCAATGTACTTCTTAACAGACCTTTTAGTGTTTCAGGGGTTGTCTCACTGGGCAACCAGTTAGGAAGAAAGATTGATTTTCCAACAATGAATATTTATCCTACTGAATATAAGCTTCTGCCACCTAATGGGGTGTATGCAACCCAGACTATGATAGAGGGCAGAAGGTATTTCGGTGTTACTAACTTAGGTACCAAGCCTACAGTCAGTGATAATACAGAGATAAGCGTGGAGACATACCTCTTTGATTTTGACTCAGATGTATATGGCAAGAAGGTGAATGTGGAATTTATGCATTTTATAAGACCAGAGATGCGCTTTGAAGATATGGATAGTCTTAAGCGGCAGATTATGGCAGATGCAGAATTTGCAAGAAATATGTTTCTGATTGGGTAATGTGGTTTGTCTCTGGTGCGTGCTGCTTTTTCGGTAGGTGTAGAGGACGATGTTTTTCGCGTTACTACTACATGAGCGGTCAAATTCCTATTCGATAAACGCAGACGTAGTGAGCTATGATTTTTATGTTACCTACAAGTAGTCGCATCTTATTAAATTTAGTGGGTATTTTTAGAATAGGACTACTAAAATAGAATGAAAAATCCGGCAAAAATGCCTACTAAACAATGTGTATTAGTGTTAATTGTAAGTATTAACGAAGAAACTTGATTATTTTTTGCAAAAAAGTGCCTACTAAACTGTAAAGATTACTGTCATTTGTAGGCAAACATAAAAATATAAGTGTTTTCACACACAATTTTGGCTGCAAAAGCCAGCAAGGTAATGCTACAAAAGCCAGCGAGACAATGCTATCAATACTATGCGAAAATACTTTGGGTTTTAACACTTGCAAAAAATAATACTGTGTGATATACTAACCAAGTATGAGCCGTCACTCAGCTATAGGACACTCCGACCTGAAGCTTAGTGACAGGAGAGTTTTATTATAGGAGGAATCAGACATGATATCTAAGGAAAAGAAAGCAGAAATTATTGCAGCTTATGGTAGAAAGCCAGGAGACACAGGTTCTCCAGAGGTTCAGGTTGCAATCTTAACAGAGAGAATTGCTGAGTTAACAGAACATCTTAAGGTTAACCAGAAGGATCACCACTCAAGAAGAGGTCTTCTTAAGATGGTAGGTAAGAGAAGAGCTTTACTTGAATATCTTAAGGATACAGATATTGAATCTTACAGAAGTCTTATTGAGCGTTTAGGCATAAGAAAGTAATTAATCAGGACGGAGTGTATCACTCCGTCCTTTTTGCGCATGTTAGAATAAGTTAATAGCAGAAGGTATACCCCGAGACCACTGAAATGTATATCATGGGTAGTACAGACTGATGTGTGTTTCAGTTGTTTCGGCTCCTTCTGTTAAATATATTATATCTATGGAAGGAGTTCATATGTACAAGAAGTATGAGATGGAACTCGCCGGAAGAACATTAAGAGTTGATATCGGCAGAGTTTGTGCACAGGCAAATGGTGCTGCATTAATGCATTATGGTGATACTGTTGTTCTCTCAACAGCAACAGCATCTAAGGAGCCAAGAGAGGGAATAGATTTCTTCCCATTAAGTGTTGAGTATGAAGAGAAAATGTATGCGGCAGGAAAGATTCCTGGCGGTTTCAACAAGAGAGAGGGGAAGGCGTCTGAGAATGCCATCCTTACATCAAGAGTAATCGACAGACCAATGAGACCATTATTCCCTAAAGATTACCGCAATGATGTAACTCTTAATAATATGGTAATGTCAGTAGATGAGGAGTGCAGACCAGAGCTGCTTGCCATGATTGGTTCTGCTATTGCAACATGTATTTCAGATATACCATTTGACGGACCATGTGCAACAACACAGATTGGTATGATAGATGGGGAATTTATCGTTAACCCTTCACAGGCACAGTGGCAGGATGGTGACCTTCAGCTTACAGTTGCTTCAACTAAGCAGAAGGTTATCATGATTGAGGCTGGTGCTAATGAGATTCCTGAGGATAAGATGATTGAGGCTATTTATAAGGCTCATGATATCAACCAGACTATCATTGCATTTATTGACCAGATTGTAGCTGAGGTTGGAAAGGAAAAGCATTCCTATGTAAGCTGTGCTGTTCCTGCTGAGATGTTTGAGGCTATGAAGAAGATTGTAACTCCAGAGGAAATGGAAGTTGCTGTTTTCACAGATGATAAGCAGACAAGAGAGAAGAATATTGATGCTGTAACTGAGAAGATGAAGGAAGCCTTTGCAGATAATGAAGAATGGCTTGCTGTACTCGGTGAAGCTGTATATCAGTACCAGAAGAAGACTGTTCGTAAGATGATTTTAAAAGATCACAAGAGACCGGATGGAAGAGCTATCACACAGATAAGACCTCTTGCTGCTGAGGTAGATATTATTCCTAGAGTTCATGGCTCTGCTATGTTTACAAGAGGACAGACACAGATCTGTGATGTTGTAACTTTAGCTCCTTTATCAGAAGCCCAGAAGGTTGACGGACTTGATGATAATGTTACTACTAAGAGATATATACATCACTATAACTTCCCATCATACTCTGTTGGCGAGACAAAGCCTTCAAGAGGGCCGGGACGTCGTGAAATCGGACATGGAGCTTTAGCTGAGAAGGCACTTATCCCTGTGCTTCCATCAGAGGAGGAATTCCCATATGCAATAAGAGCTGTTTCTGAGACTTTTGAGTCAAACGGTTCAACATCTATGGCATCTACTTGTGCGTCATGTATGTCACTTATGGCAGCAGGTGTACCAATTAAGAGGATGGTTGCAGGTATCTCATGTGGACTTGTTACAGGTGATACAGATGATGATTACATTGTTCTTACAGATATCCAGGGACTTGAAGATTTCTTCGGAGACATGGATTTCAAAGTAACAGGTACAACAGAGGGTATAACTGCTATCCAGATGGATATTAAGATTCACGGTCTTACAAGACCAATAGTTGAGGAAGCTATTGCAAGAACAAGAGAAGCAAGACTCTTTATAATGGATACATGTATGAAGCCTGCAATTGCTGAACCAAGAAAGACTGTTGGTGAGTATGCACCTAAGATTATCCAGACATCTATTGACCCGGCTAAGATTGGTGAAGTAGTCGGACAGCGTGGTAAGGTAATCAATGCCATCATTGAAGAATGTGGTGTTAAGATTGATATTACTGATGACGGTTTTGTTTCAGTGTGTGGTGTTGAGCAGGCTGGAATGGACAAGGCAATGAAGTATATCAAGACTATCGCAGAGGATTTCGAAGAAGGCAAGATATACGAAGGTAAGGTTGTGAGCATTAAGGAATTTGGTGCATTTATTGAGTTCGCTCCTGGTAAGGAGGGAATGGTTCACATCTCTAAGGTTTCAAATGAGAGAATTAATCATGTTGAGGATGTTCTCACACTTGGAGATTGTGTAAAATGCAAGTGCATGGGCAAGGATAAGATGGGAAGAATCAGCTTCTCTATTAAAGATGCAGAATAAGGAGAATTATTATGGTAGATCAGAATTGTGCATATTGCGTTGAGGGAGACCTCGTTGCAAAATTCGGTATTAAGATATGTGAGCTTGAGACATCTAAGGTATATCTGTTCAAGGAGCAGAGCCATCCTGGAAGATGTATTGTAGCACACAAAAAGCATGTAGGTGATATGAATGAGCTTACAGCAGAGGAGAGAGCTGCTTATTTCGAAGATGTTGCAAGAGTAGCAAGAGCAATTATGGCAGCTTTTAATCCGGATAAAGTAAACTATGGTGCATATGGTGATACAGGACATCATCTTCATTTTCATCTGTGTCCTAAGTATAAGGATGAGTATGAATGGGGTGGAGTTTTCCTTATGAATCCAGATAAGAAGTATCTTACAGATGCTGAATATGCTGAGATGATTGAGAAGATTAAGAGTAATATTAAGTAATTATTTTCGGAGGAATACAATGTCAGGACATTCAAAATTTGCAAACATCGCCCATAAGAAGGCTGCAAATGATGCTGCTAAGGGTAAGGTGTTCACAAGACTTGGAAAAGAAATCATGGTCGCAGTTAAAGAGGGCGGCCCTGACGTTAACAATAACAGTAAGTTAAGACAGGTAATTGCTAAATGTAAGGCTGCCAACATGCCTAATGATACAATTGACAGAGCTGTTAAGAAGGCAGCCAGCAATGATATGTCTAATTATGAGTCAGTTACATATGAAGGATATGGCCCTAACGGTACTGCTATTATTGTAGAAGCTCTTACTGATAACAGAAACAGAGCAGCTTCTAATATCAGAAGTGCATTTACAAAGGGCGGTGGCAATGTAGGTACTCCAGGATGTGTATCTTTCATGTTCGATAATAAGGGACAGATGATTATTGATAAGGAAGAGTACTCTGGAGATGCTGACGAACTTATGATGTTAGCTCTTGATGCCGGGGCTGATGATTTCAATGAGGAAGAGGACTGCTATGAGATTCTTACTTCCCCGGATGATTTCGATGTTGTTAATCAGACTTTAGCAGATGCCGGAATAACATTTGCCTCAGCAGAAGTTACTATGATTCCACAGACTACAGTTGATCTTACATCTGAGGATGATATCAAGAAGATGAAGAGAATACTTGGTCTGTTAGAGGAAGATGATGATGTACAGAATGTATATCACAACTGGAATGAACCAGAAGAGGATGAGGAGTAATCCGCATATATTTTTAAGAAAAATCGTCTCGGCCTTTTACGGGCTGAGACGATTTTTGGTATTATTCATGTTATGTTAAGATTCAGTGTGGTCAAATATATACTTGTAGAGTATAGCAATTATATGTTATTATATTAACAGTATATACGTGATTATGGAGATGATAAACAATGCTTTTGTTTGAGATACCGATAGATAACAAATTAATAATAGAACTGACGATTAATGGGCAGAGGTATGAGTTTCCATCTAAGGTCATCAAGAAGGGAAAACAGGATATATATGCTGAGCCGATAAGAATTAACGGAAAGGTGTTGAACTTTAGTACATCGGAGCGTATATCCGTTAGCCTGATTATGGTAAGAGATGGCAAGTCGCCCATGGTATGGAAAGGTGTAGCCATTAATTCAGCATATGAGAAGGAAGGAACATTTTACAGGATAACTGCAGGCGGAGAAGGCTTTGAAGTTAACAGAAGAGGCGCTTTCAGATTATTTGTCGGAATCTCAGGAGTTGCACAGATGGGTATCAATAAGAAAGCTGTGGATGTCATTGTTAAAGATGTCAGCGAAAGTGGGTTCTCATTTGTTTCAACTGAAGACATAGATAATGTGATTAATATGCCTGTCCGTCTGGTGTTTAATGATTTTAATCAGCCATACAGCCTTATGGGAATTATAGTACGTAAAGTTGTCATTGCTGAAGCAAAGATACTATATGGATGCCAGTTAAGTGTCAATAATACTAATCTTGAACACTATATTAATCAGAAGCAGAGACAGATGCTTTCCATGAACAGAGGCAATTCAGCGTACAAGAGCAAGGAGATGCTTGAAAAGGCATTAAAGGAACCCGGAAAAGGTGATAAAGCAATCGACGAGACAGAGGATGATAAGAATTATAAGAGTAAGTCAATCAAGAATGACGGAACACATACGAACAGGGATATCAATACCGTTGGCAAGACTGAAAGAAGAGATATATTCAGGGATGCACAGACAGGAAAGAAGATTTAATTATGAAGAATAACTGGAGAGAGATAGAAGAAAGGCATAAAGAGAAACTGGAGAAAAGAAAAATTGACACACTTATTAAGTATGATAAGGCAAGAGTATGTCCCAATTGTGGGCAGTTAATGCATTATGCATACGGAGAAGTGTTTCTGTGTGATAATTGCGGACAGGAGGAATACACTGACTTTGGTAAGGTGAGAAACTACATAGAAGAGAATGGACCTTCTATAGCGATAGAGATTTCTAGAAATACAGGCGTAGCGGTTTCGGTTATTAATAAATATTTGCGCGAGGGAAGAATTGAAATTCCCGATGGCTCGGATATTTACATTAGATGTGAGGATTGCGGGGCTGATATTCGATATGGAAGATATTGCCCAGCCTGTGTTGCAAAGCATAACAGGGGGGATTCTATGGGATTTTATATCGAAAATGCCGGCGAAAAGCCAAAGATTAAAAAAGATGCATCTGGAAAGATGCATACATTAGATAATGTTGATAGTAAGAAGGAGAATAGGAGACGGTAATGTAACCTTTGGGGGACATCACCAGTTTGTGGTCTTATTTCTAAAGCGGAAGAATTACAGAAATAATTGGAGCAGAAGCAGAAAGAATAAATAGTGTTATATACATATAAGAGAAATTGTTGTACAATAATAAAATAATTATAAATATTGGAGGAGATTATGAATATTAATCAGGAAATACCTTATAAAATCTATCTTGAAGAGAATGAGCTTCCAAAGTATTGGTATAATATGCGTGCTGATATGAAGAATAAGCCAGCTCCATTACTTAATTCAAAGACATTAAAGCCTATGACGGCAGATGAACTTAGTGCGGTGTTTTGTGATGAGTTAATCGCACAGGAACTGGATAACACAACTCAGTATATCCCGATTCCAGAGGAAATAATTGAGTTCTATAAAATGTATCGTCCATCACCGCTTGTAAGGGCATATTGTCTTGAGAAGAAGCTTGGAACTCCAGCGAAGATTTATTATAAGTTCGAGGGAAACAATACAAGCGGAAGCCACAAGCTTAATTCGGCGATTGCGCAGGCTTATTATGCTAAGAAGCAGGGATTGAAAGGTGTGACTACCGAGACAGGAGCAGGTCAGTGGGGGACAGCACTTTCGATGGCATGCGCTTATTTTGGACTAGACTGTCAGGTGTATATGGTTAAGTGTTCTTATGAACAGAAGCCGTTCAGACGTGAAGTTATGCGTACTTATGGGGCAACTGTTACTCCTTCACCAAGTACAACAACTGAAATCGGAAGAAAAATTCTGGAAGAGTTTCCGGGAACAACAGGAAGTCTTGGATGTGCAATTTCTGAAGCAGTGGAAGCAGAATCTAAGCAGGAGGGTTACCGTTATGTTTTGGGTAGTGTTCTTAATCAGGTGCTTCTTCATCAGACTGTTATAGGTCTTGAGACAAAGGCAGCACTTGATAAGTATAATATTGTTCCTGACATGATTATAGGTTGTGCTGGAGGTGGTTCTAACCTTGGCGGGCTGATAGCTCCATTTGTAGGAGAGAAGTTAAGAGGTGAGCATGATTATCAGCTTATTGCAGTAGAACCGGCATCTTGTCCAAGCCTTACAAGGGGAGTATTTGCTTATGATTACTGTGATACAGGAAAAGTTTGTCCGCTCGCGAAGATGTATACGCTTGGAAGCGGATTTATTCCATCGCCTAATCATGCAGGAGGACTTAGATATCATGGTATGAATTCGGTGCTCTCACAGCTTTATCATGATGGTGTTATTGAGGCAAGAAGTGTTGAACAGACGGATGTATTTGCAGCAGCAGAAGAATTTGCACGTGTAGAGGGAATCCTTCCGGCACCTGAGAGCAGTCATGCAATCCGTGTTGCAATAGATGAAGCACTTAAGTGCAAGGAAACAGGCGAAGAGAAAACTATTGTATTTGGACTTACCGGTACAGGTTACTTTGACATGGTTGCTTACGGAAAGTTCAACGATGGAGAGATGTCAGATTATATTCCAACTGATGCAGAATTGCAACTGGGTATCAATGGTATTCCAAGATTTCCGGGAAATGAATTCTAGAAAATAAAAGCTTTTGTATACATAATGATTCAGACAACTGTAGAATGTACAGGTTTTACATGTGTGTTATGAGATTAATAGACAAAATAGCACTAGGATGCGAGTCCTAGTGCCATTTTGTCCTGTATTGCATATGGTTATTGATTTTACAGAATTAAAGATCAAATCCGAAGTATCTTACTGCATTATTGTATGATATACCTTCTACAATTTTCTTTAATGCTTTCTCATCGTTAGGGTATTCACCGTTTTCAACCCATCCACCGATAAGCTCGCACATGATTCTTCTGAAGTACTCATGTCTTGTGTATGAGAGGAAGCTTCTTGAATCTGTAAGCATTCCGATGAAGTTACCAAGAAGACTTAAGTTAGCAAGGCTTGTCATCTGGTTAGTCATACCAACCTTATGATCGTTGAACCACCAAGCTGAACCCTGCTGAATCTTGCCAACAGCCTTAGAATCCTGGAAGCATCCGATAACTGTTCCGATAGCAGCGTTAACTGAAGGGTTAAGTGAGTAAATGATTGTCTTAGGAAGCTCATCTGTAGCATTAAGTGCGTTAAGGAACTGAGCCATCTCAGCAGAGCAGTCATATGTGTTAATGCAGTCAAATCCAGTATCTGGACCTAACTGGTCATAACGGAATCTGTTGTTATCACGGATTGTACCATAATGTATCTGCATTACCCAGTTACGCTTGTTGTATTCTTTACCTACAGATACCATGAATGCTGTCTTGAACTTGTTCATCTCTTCTGTAGTGATAGCAGAACCTGAGAATCTCTTAGCAAAGATTGCTTCGATTTCTTCTTCTGTGTATGGCTTGTACATTACATACTCAAGAGCGTGATCAGATACTGAGCATCCCATAGAAGCAAAGAAATCCATACGGTTTTTAAGAGCATCTATTAATGAAGCAAATGAATTAACTTTAATTCCGCTTACATTAGATAATGTCTCAAGATAATCAAGATATTCAGGCTTTTCAATGTTCATAGCCTTGTCAGGTCTCCATGCAGGAAGTACCTGTACGTCAAATGTCTTATCATCCTTAAGAACCTGATGCCACTCAAGTGAGTCAACAGGATCATCTGTTGTACAGATTAATGTAACATTTGACTGCTTGATAAGGTTACGAACTGACATAGAATCTTCCTGAAGCTTTGCATTACAGAGATTCCATACTTCCTCAGCTGTGTCGCCGTTGAGAATACCGTTGTATCCGAAGTATCTCTGAAGTTCAAGGTGGCTCCAGTGATAAAGTGGGTTACCAATAGCCATCTCAAGAGTCTCAGCCCATTTCTGGAACTTCTCGCGGTCAGAAGCATCACCTGTGATGTACTTCTCATCAACACCGTTAGTTCTCATCTGACGCCACTTGTAATGATCGCCACCAAGCCATACCTGTGTGATGTTCTCAAACTTTCTGTCTTCAGCGATTTCTCTAGGGTTGATATGGCAGTGATAGTCAAGTATTGGCATATTAGCTGCATAATCGTGGAATAAATGCTGAGCTGTTGGAGTTGAAAGTAAAAAGTCTTTGTCCATGAACTGTTTCATGATTCATAATCCTCCTGTGAATTAAAATATTGTTGTGTTGCGTTTTATTATATCAGCGGCGATGATACTGTGATTGTCAGCATCTTCACCGGATAAAACCTTCATTAGCACGCTTACCGCGCATGAGGATAGTTCCTCAACCTTACTGTCAATAGAGGTAAGCTCAGGTTCTGTACATAATGAAAGAACAGAGTTATTGTATCCAATAACCTCTAAATCTTCAGGAATTCTGATTCCGTGGGTATGTGCAAACTTGACAGCACCGGCAGCGATAGAGTCATCAGATGTCATAACGGCATCAAACTTCGTACCTTTATCATACAGATATGTAAGATAATCTCTGGCATGAGATATGTTCTTGCCACACAGATGATGGAATTCATCCGGGAGAGTAATACCGGCTTCATTAATTGCTTTAAGATAGCCGCGGTACTTATTCATGCCACTGTATGAAGTACTAGTATATAAGTAAACTATATTACGATGTGAATTATTTATCAAGAGTTTTGTTGCATTGTATACAGCTTCTTCATCATTGCACATTACTGAATAAATGTTGTCAGCGTCCAGATAGCCGTTGACCAGAACTATAGGAACATCTTTAGCTGCATTAATAATGTAGTCGTTGTTATGTTCACAGGTATTTTCTACAAACTGTGAACCGGCAAGAATAATTCCGTCAACTCTTTTACTTAAAAGAAGTTCGAGATAATTCTTCTTATTATTGTAATCTTTACCGGTGCAGCAAAGAATAGAATCGTAGTTGTATTTACGAAGCTCCTGTTCAAGGTAGTAAACAGCGTTGGCAAGGTATATATCAGATGAATCTATGCACATAATGCCAATTGTCTTCATAGTATTAAGACCTAATCCTCTTGCAAATACATTAGGAGTGTAGTCTAATTCTTTCATTGCATTAATAACCTTGTCTCTTGTCTTCTCCGAAACTTTGGCGTTGCCGTTAAGTACTCTTGAGACAGTTGCTATGGACACACCAGCTTTTTTAGAAACATCATATATATTAATATTCATGTGCGACCTCATCTCTTGACGAATGTAAATGTATCGCTTAACAAAAATTGATAAAAAATGAATAAATGTAAGCGCTTACATATTGATAAAATAATTATACAATGGTATTATAATAAAAACAAGTGCGTAGACGCAATTTTTTAAAAAGTGTAAAAATGTATTGACTTAATATGTTTTTAAGTATATTTTATTTATGAAAGCGCTTACATGCACTTATTTACATACCATTTACTGGTTAATAATTAGGGGGCGAACGGATATTCCGGCTGATTCCCAATGAAAAAAGGAGATTTAAGATGCAGAGATTAAACAAGAGTATTACACATGCAGTTGACAGACCTGTTAAGGTTATGCAGTTCGGCGAAGGTAACTTCCTTAGAGCATTCGTAGATTATATCTTCGATGTTACTAATGAGAAGACAGATTTCAACGGTGGCGTTGTTATTGTTAAGCCTATCGAGTTCGGTACACTTGAGAGATTCCATGATCAGGAATGCCAGTATACACTTCAGTTAAGAGGTTTCGTTGATGGAGAGCCTAAGGAAATTACTCGTCAGATTACATCTGTAGTAGATGCTGTTGCAGCTATCGAAGATTATGACAAGTACATTGAGTATGGTACAAGCGATACTCTCAGATTCATTGTTTCTAACACAACAGAGGCTGGTATCGTATTTGATGAGACAGATAACGATCCTAATGCACGTCCTCCTAAGACATATCCTGGAAAGCTTACACAGCTTCTCTATAAGAGATATCAGAAGTTCAATGGAGCATCTGATAAGGGACTTATCTTACTCCCATGTGAGCTTATTGCTGATAATGGTATTGAATTAAAGAAGTGCATCATGAAGTTCATTGAACTTTGGGGACTTGAGGATGGATTCAAGGACTGGGTTAATAAGTACTGCTCATTCTGCCCAACACTTGTAGATAGAATTGTTCCTGGATATCCTAGAGAAGATGCTGCCAAGCTTTGCGAGGAGTGGGGATATGAGGATCAGCTTATCGACAGAGCTGAAGTATTTGGACTGTGGGTTGTAGAGAGTGATTCTAACCTTCCGCTTGAGCAGCTTGAGAAAGAACTTCCATTCAAGGAAGCTGGACTTAATGTAGTATTTACAAAGGATCATCATCCATACAAGGAAAGAAAGGTTAGGATTCTTAATGGTTCTCATACATCATTTGTATTGGCTTCATTCCTTGCAGGCAATGATAATGTAGAGAATTCTATGAAGGATCCAACAATCAGAAAGTATATGGAAGAGACTCTTTATGATGAAGTAATTCCTACACTTTCACTTTCTAAGGAGGATTGCGAAGGATTTGCTAAGGCTGTTATTGACAGATTCCTTAACCCGTTTGTTGATCACAGATTATTAAGTATTTCACTTAATTCTGTATCTAAGTGGGAGGCAAGATGCTTACCTTCATTCTTAGGATATGTTAAGAAGTTTGACAAGCTTCCTAAATACCTTACATTCTCAATCGCAGCACTCATGAGCTTCTATACATCACAGACAGAGGCTGAGTTCAACGGTGGTATTGTATTAAAGGGTGACAGAAACGGCGAGGAATATAACATTACAGACGATAAGGCTGTTCTTGATTTCTTCAGAGATAACTCAGGAAAGTCTCCGGCAGAGTTTACTCATGCTTATTTAAGCAATACTAAGTTCTTCGGTGGTGAGGATCTTACTAAGATTGCCGGTCTTGAGGATACTATTACAGGTTACATCTCAGATATCAGAGAAAGAGGTATGAGAGCTGTTGTTACAGATGTAGTTAACAAGTAATCATTTACAATGTATTTTAATAAGAGCGGGTGTTAATTCATCCGCCCTTTTCTTAATAAGATAATGCGCAGAGCGCAGAAACGGAGATTATTCTATGCAGGATTTTATCAAAATCAATAAAGATGATAATGTGGCAGTTGCACTCAAGCCTATTGCTAAGGGGACAACTGTTAATGTTGCAGGAACAGAAGTGACAACTATTGAAGATATTCCACAGGGACATAAGTTTGTTATTAAAGCTATCAAGAATGGTGATCCTGTTATCAAATATGGTTTCAGAATTGGATTTGCCCAGGCTGATATTCCTGTAGGCGGATGGGTACACACTCATAACTTAAAGACAGGTCTTGGGGAGCTGCTTGACTATACTTATGAGCCAGAGGGACATAAGGATGTTGAGCCTACTGAACCGGCATATTTTGAAGGTTATATGAGAGAGAATGGTAAGGTTGGTGTTCGTAACGAGGTATGGATTGTACCTACTGTTGGATGTGTTAATTCTATTGCAAGAGCAATTGAAGCTACAGCAAGAGCTAATAAGCCGGAGGGAGTAGATGAGGTTGTTGCATTTACTCATCCTTATGGATGTTCACAGACTACAGAGGATCAGGAGAACACAAGAAAAATACTTGCTGACCTTATTAATCATCCTAATGCAGGTGCAGTCCTTGTGCTTGGTCTGGGATGTGAGAACAGCCGTATAGAGGTTCTTAAGGATTATATCGGAGAAGTTAACCCTGACAGAGTTAAGTTCCTTCAGGTTCAGGATGTTGAGAATGAGCAGGAAGAGGCAGAGAAGCTTATGAACGAGCTTATGGCTTATGCTGCTAACTTTAAGAGAGAAAAGGTCAATGCCAAGGAACTTATAATTGGTATGAAATGTGGTGGTTCTGATGGTTTATCAGGTATTACAGCTAACCCAACTGTTGGTCTGTTCTCAGATATGCTTGTATCTAAGGGAGGTACAACTATTCTTACAGAGGTTCCGGAGATGTTCGGAGCAGAGACTATTCTCATGAACAGATGTGCTAATAAGGAACTCTTTGATAAGACGGTTCATCTTATTAATGATTTCAAGGAGTACTTTATCAAGAACGGACAGGAAATTTATGAGAATCCTTCACCTGGAAATAAGGATGGCGGTATCACAACGCTTGAGGATAAGTCTTTAGGATGTACACAGAAGTCAGGAAGTTCTCTTGTAAAGGGTGTTCTTGCATATGCAGAGCCTGTTACTACCAAAGGACTTAATCTTCTCAGCGCACCTGGAAATGACCTTGTTGCGGCTACAGCATGTGCAGCTTCAGGAGCTCAGATGGTTCTTTTCACAACAGGACGTGGAACACCATTTGCATCACCTGTTCCTACAGTTAAGATTGCTACTAATTCAAGACTTGCAGGTAATAAGGGGAATTGGATTGATTTCAATGCTGGAAGAATTGTTACAGATGACCTCCCTCTTGAGGATGCAGCAAAGGAGCTTTTCCAGCTCGTATTAGATGTTGCTTCAGGTAAGAAGGTTAAGGCCGAAGTTGCAGGATTCCATGATCTTGCAATCTTTAAGCAGGGTGTAACACTTTAATACTGTTAATAATGGGATTTGTTACAGTGTTTTTATGCAGTAATTTATGTTTTGAATTGACTGCTTACCTACAATTAATGTGTTTTACATGAGTTTAGTAGGTCTTTTGAAGTTTGATTTAAACAAAATATGAGATGAAAAACCTACTAGAATATCAGAAATGATATTTTAGTAGGTCTTTTTATTATGGGTCGTGACCCTGTTGAGCTCGCGAAGCGTGCGAAATATAAACCACCCG
>CAMEVC010000025.1 GCA_945939115.1 uncultured Eubacterium sp. | reverse complement strand
GCTTTCTGGGAACACGCCTGCATAGCAGGTGGTTTATTTTTATTGCCGATACAAATAAATTCCCGGGTAAAGAAAAAATCTTTGCCCGGGAATTATTTTGATTATTATGATAATTTTACTGTCTCTCCGCCTTTAACTTCAACGAGATTCTTGTCATTAACCATAAGCCATACTGACTTGACTGATGGGTTATATACATACTCATTGTCAGCAAAGAACTGAAGTCTGTCAAATAATTCATTGTACTCAACAATTTCAAGGTTAGTTGCATACCATATATCGTCTTGATTAGAAATTGCCTCGCAGAATTCCTCAATGACATTCCAGTTATTGTTTCTCTCAAATTCAAAGCTATGACCCCATACATACATCATATAAAGATATTGTTTCTTCTTAAGAGCCATAAACTTATTGCCGAATTCCATAAGGTTGTGATTATGATGACAGGTTGGAACCCAGCGCATATAATCTTCCGGCATACAGAAACCATTCTCATCACCGATAAGTATTGGCCCGTCAGCAGATTTAGCATACTCTTCAGCAGCCTTAGTAGCAGCGTATTTGTCGCTGACAACTCTGCCGTATTTGATGCCTGCAGATTTAGCAATCTCTATAACCCTGTTATCACATGAACCGTTAGGATAAGCAAGACCATATATAGGTCTTTTAAAAATCTTCTCGAGATTAGTTTTGTCTTCAAGAATCTCTCTTAAAATACCGTAATCATTAAGCCTGATCATAGTTGGGTGTGTGCAGGTATGTACTGCAATTTCATGTCCCTTATAAAGCTCAAGCCATTCCTCCTGAGGAATTCTTATCTTAGGATCAATAATTCCGGAATCAAGATTGAAAGTGGCTTTGAGATTATATTTATTGAAAATACTTACAAGCTTTCTGTCTTCCAGCTTACCATCGTCATAGCTGAAAGTGAGAACCTTGAACTTGCCACCTGGAAAAACCTTGTATATTTTGTTCATAGCTTTGTAATCTCCATCAATATATAGTGTATGTTCGAATAAAATCTATATAATTATATAACACATTTTTATTCATGTCATGTAATTTTCAAAAAATTATAGAAAAAAGATTTTTTTGGAATATCATCTACAATAAATAAATCAAATGAATAATAGTATTCATCGTTTATATAGATATCAATTTTTCCACAGGTCTGGGTTTTATGAACAGGGGCATTTAATTTTTCGGGAAGAATAAGAGAGTAGGAAACATTGTCTTCATCGCAAAGAAGCATTTCATATTTTAAATCTGATGACAGACGGCACAGGTCTTTCTTTCCGTTATTAACCGGAATATAGAATGTAAGTGTGCCGTCAAATAATGCTTTTTTATTATATTTTGAAACGAGTGCAAGCAGAAAACGAGTGTCACTCCATTTTTTGTTTTTCTGCGGCGGCCAGCCACATCCAAGTATTGCAATGCATATTGTCCGTTCATCATCCTTGTATGCACATACATAACAGTATCCGGCCTTGGAGGTAAAACCGGTTTTTCCTGAAATAAGACCACTCTTGGGATCTAATAATATATTTTTATTATTTACCTGATATACTTTTCCTCCGGATAAATCTGTTATTGTATACGACTTTGTCTGTGTAATATTGAGAAAATCATCATTTCTTATACAGTAAGACATAATAAGTGCCAGTTCATATGCTGTTGTATGGTGAAATCCATATTCGTTTTCAGCATCAAGCCCATTTGGAGTAATAAACAGTGTGTCTGTAAGATTCAGATTTTTTGCCTTGCTATTCATAAGTCCGATAAATATTGAAACAAGTTTCATGCTCTCTTCTTCTGTGAGTTTTGATAAAAATATAGTGCTATTGTCATATTTTTCGATAAAATCTATCTGACCGCGTTCGTCATTGTTATTGCACAGATAGAAATAAGCTGCATTTTCTGCAATAATTACGGCTGAATCGTTATGGGATTCCAGCATAAGTGAGTAGTAAAGGTCTTCCAGCCGAAACTGTTCTCCGGGGTAAGCGTTAAGCTGGACATCTGGCATTGATGCTGCATAGGGGGAAACTGTGACAGTCATATCAGGTGGGCATATTTCAAGGGCGGTGACAAGAGTCATGATTTTAGTTGTACTTGCCATTGCCGCAGCAGTATTTTCGTTTTTGCCATAGAGAAGTCTCCCGGATTCTGCGTCAATAAGTGCCGCATAACGGGAATATAATGTCTCCGCTGAAACATTAGAAGGATAGAAAGTATAAATGAATAGAATAGATATTGTCAGTATAATTGCAAAGAGAGGTTTACAATATTTCATAAATATATTCCAAGAAAGTGTTATTACGATTATATGGAAATACTTTGATATTATGAGCAGTTTGCGTTATTATTTATGTAGAAATTATTTAATACTTATGTAGATACGGAGGAACAGATGAGTTATATAGAGTTTAATAATGTCAAGAAGATATACAGAATGGGAGATGTGAAGATTAGGGCACTTAATGGTGTGGATTTTCAGATAGATAAAGGAGAGTTTGCTGTAGTATTAGGTCCAAGTGGCGCTGGAAAGAGCACAATACTTAACATCCTTGGAGGTATGGACACATGTACTACAGGAGAGATTACTGTTGATGGGAAAAGGATTGATGAGTATAATTCCAGACAGCTCACAGCATATAGAAGATATGATATTGGATTTGTATTTCAGTTTTATAATCTTGTACAGAATCTTACTGTCAGGGAAAATGTTGAGCTTGCAACACAGATATGTAAGAATCCGCTGGATATAGTTGAGACAATTGAAGCAGTCGGATTGTCAGACAGAATTAAGAATTTTCCATCACAGTTATCAGGTGGAGAACAGCAGAGAGTTGCCATTGCCAGAGCGTTGGCAAAGAATCCTAAGATGCTTCTGTGCGACGAACCGACAGGCGCATTGGATATCAATACAGGTAAGACTATCTTAAAGCTTCTTTATGACACTTGTAAGAATAATGGCATTACAGTTGTTGTTATTACTCATAATCAGGCTATTTCTGCCATGGGAGATAAGGTTATAAAGATTAAGAATGGCGTTGTAGACAGTGTTGTCATCAATGATAATCCTGTCTCAGTAGATGATATTGAGTGGTAGGACGTTGGAGGATGACAGTATATGGGAAAATCAGTAATTAAGGATCTTCTTCGGGAGATTAAGAAAACATTTGGAAGGTTTTTTGCGATATTCGCAATTGTGGCTATAGGAGTAGCTTTCTTTGCAGGTGTTACAGCATCTTCCGGTGATATGAAGAATTCGACAGACGCCTATTATGATGATTACAATATGAGTGATTTAAGGATTTTGTCATCAATTGGATTTAATGAAGATGATGTGGCTGCAGTAAGTCAGGTGGATGGTGTAAAGGGTATTTGTCCGGCATATTCACTTGATGCATTAATTAAGAAGGAAAGTCTTGAGACAGCAGTCCATATTATGTCAGTTCCAGACAATACATCATCGGATAATGAGAATTATATTAACCAGTTGAGAATAAAAGAGGGCAGACTTCCACAGAAAACAGGTGAGTGTGTGGTCCGTTATGAGAATACGAAGAATAACTTTAATATTGGTGATGTAATCACGCTGGCATCAGGTACTGAGGAGGATATCACTGACAGTCTTAATGACGTGGAATATACTGTAGTTGGAATTGTATATACTCCATATTATATTTCATATGATCTTGGAACGACTAATGTGGGCAGTGGTAAGATTAATTATCTAATGTATATTTCAGAAGACGAATTTATGTCCGATTATTTCAATGAGATATTTGCCACAGTAGAAGGTGCAAAGGAACTGGATACATATACAGAGGAATATGAGGATAAGGTAAAGGAGACAGCAGACAGGATTCATTCAATTTCACACGAAAGGATTGACGAAAGAAAAGCTGAA
Organism: uncultured Eubacterium sp.; assembly: GCA_945939115.1. GTDB lineage: Bacteria > Bacillota > Clostridia > Lachnospirales > Lachnospiraceae > Lachnospira. Next base: position 33,281 of record CAMEVC010000025.1, on the reverse strand, counting down.
ATAGACAAGATGTATGAGGATGCTCTGGCTCAGGCCATGAAAGAGGCTGAGGCAGTGATATATGAACATGTGGTTGAATCTCTTACAGAGCAGTACCGCAACTACTTTATAGGAATGGATGTTTCTTCAATTATTGAGCCATATATTCAGCCAGCTTATGAGAAAGCCCTTGCCGGATATGATTTTAGCTATATTGAAGAGCAGGCTAAGCAGGATTTTGAGAGCAGATATGGCAATTACAATGAATGGAAATGGTATGAGCTTACAAGACAAGAGCAGTATTCATACAAGGATTATGAGTCAACAGCCAACAGAATGAAAGCAATTGCCACAGTATTTCCGATATTTTTTATCGTTGTTTCGGCACTGGTATGCTTAACGACCATGACGAGAATGGTTGCGGAAGAACGCGGACTTATAGGAACTTACAAGGCTCTTGGTTACAGTAAGAAAGCAATTGCATTCAAATATATTGCCTATGCATTTATTGCGTCAGTGATGGGTGGAATTGTCGGATGCATTATTGGTCTTAAGCTATTTCCACTTGTAATTTATAATTCATGGAATATAATTTACCAGCTTCCGTCTATACAGTATACAAAACATCTGGTGTTGTCGATTGTTGCAATAGCGAGCATGGTGATTGTAACTGTGGTTGCAGCACTTGTTTCATGTTACAGTGCATTGGAGGAAGTTCCTTCTGAACTTATGAGACCTAAAGCTCCTAAAAGCGGCAAGAAAATATTCCTGGAGCATATAGGATTTATCTGGAAGAGACTCTCATTTTCAATTAAGGTTACCATGAGAAATCTGTTCCTCTATAAGAAGAGATTCTTTATGACTGTTATTGGAATTGCTGGATGTACAGCACTTATGACAGCCGGTTTTGGAATTAAGAATAGTGTAGAAAGCCTTATACATAACCAGTATGGTGAGCTTATACATTACGACAGCATAATTACTTATACAGACGGTATAACAGAGGAAGATACTGATATTCTGAAAACAGATATAGCCGCAGATGCCAATATAACTGATTATATGTCGAACTGTGGATATTCAGAGGAAGTTAAGGGAAATGATGAAACTCAGACTGCAGAATATATTATTGTCAGAGATAAGGAAGATTTCAAGAATTATGTTACTCTGAGGACTAGAAGAAAACACACTCCTGTAGAGCTTTCAGATAATGGAGTAGTTATCACAGAAAAGTTGTCAAATGACCTTGGCGTTAAAGCCGGAGATACAATTACAGTGCGGGATAAGAGTGGAAAAGAAGCTGCTGCCACTATATCAGGAATTGTAGAAATGTATGTTAATCATTACATTTATATTGATTCAGATTATTATACCAGTTTATTCGGATCTGTACCTGAGGATAACCGTATGTTTATAGTGCTGGCAGAAGATAAAGATAATCTGGAGAATTATGTAGGTGAAGCTTATCTTACCCGTGATTATATCAAGGGAGTTAGTTTCCTTAATGCAAATGTGACAAGATTTGAAAATATGATTAAATCATTAAATCTTGTTACATGGGTGCTTATTATATCAGCAGGCCTTCTGGCTTTCGTTGTGCTTTACAATCTCACCAATGTTAATATATCTGAGAGACGCCGTGAAATTGCCACAATCAAAGTGCTTGGATTCTTTAATCCGGAAGTTGGAATGTATGTGTACAGAGAGAATATAATTCTTACATTAATCGGAGGGCTTTTTGGACTTGGGCTTGGAAGACTTCTGCATATTTATATTATGAAGACGGTTGAGATGGATGCAATAATGTTTGGATTCTATATTAAGCCATCAACATTTATTATGTCATATTTAATAACATTATTGTTTTCTATAATTGTCAATCTTGCCATGTATCCATTGCTCAACAAGCTGCCAATGGTTGAGTCATTAAAGTCCGTAGAGTGATTATATTTATTACTTTTCGGATTTGTTATTTTGAGAATGAATTTTGATATTCGATTGCAGACCGTAAAGCAACGTCGGTACTTAATGAGCGTTTTTTTGCGAATTTAGTACCGCTACGTTGCGTCCCGAGCGAGAGCGCGTCTGCACTCGAATATGCAAAATTCATTCGGGAACACAAATCCTAAAAGAGATTTAGTGAAATTCAATTTAATATCTGAATAAATCGGACAGCCCTTTCATATATTGTGAAAAACAATAATGAAAGGGCATTTTGTTGTTCAACAATCTTTTGTTAAAAATTCTTCCTGATAATCTTAAAGAGGACTTGCTTATTGATGAAAATGCTTTGAAGAATATACGCGAAATTCGTCTTAGGATAGGGAAAAAACCCATCGCTGTGTGTTATGGAAAAGAGATAATAGGGAATTATGATGTTACAGAAAAGCTGATTGGAAGAATTCTGTCCCTTGCTACAAGTTATTCTGTATATGCTTTTGAGTCTAATATTTCCAAGGGGTATCTGACAATCAAGGGAGGACACAGAATTGGCGTTGGAGGACAGGTTATATGGGAGGATGGCAGGGTAAAGAATTTCTCACACATAACATTTTTATGTATAAGGATTGCCAGACAGATACCCGGTTGTGCAGATTACATAATGGATAAGTTTTTTGCTGATGAATTGAGGCACACAATAATAATTTCCCCACCGGGATTTGGTAAAACGACAATATTAAGAGATGTTGTGAGGCAGATTTCGGATAAGAGACATATGAATGTATCACTTATTGATGAGCGTTCGGAGATAGCTGCCTGCATTAATGGTGTGCCACAGAATGATATCGGAATGCGTACTGACGTCATAGACGGATGTGAGAAATCGGTTGCTGTGTATATGGCTGTGAGAGCTCTTTCTCCGCAGGTTATCGCAATGGATGAAATAGGCGGGAAAGCAGATGTGGCAGCAATCAGATACAGTATGAAAAGCGGATGTATTGTAATTGGAACAGCTCATGGAACAGGAATAGATGATACAGACAAGGAATTGAAAAATCTGTTTGGAGAGGGAGGATTTACAAGGGCAGTGATATTAAAAAAATGTGGCGAGGTGGGAGAATGCTTGGATTTGCTGGAGGATTGCTAATCCTTTCAGGTTGTTTTGTTTATGGAATGACTTATAGCATAAGACTTAAAAAGAGAATAGAGATTCTTAGGGATATGATAAATGTATTTGACCGTATGAAAGGGTTTATGGGATATTCCATGCTGGAGATGGAAGATATATTTATTAGACTTGATACATATGAATATTCTGTTGCTGTTAATGGATTTATAAAAAGTATTCTGATCGAATTGAAAAAATCGGACATTGAAACATTTGAACAGATATGGACAAGTGCTGTGAAAAAATGCTTTACAGGAATATTAAAAAGTAGCGAAATCAGTGTAATTGCACAGACAGGACGTATAAGTGATTATCTTGATAAAGAAAACCAGATTAAGCTTATTGAATCTGCAGGATATGAACTTAAGGAGATTCTTAGTACTGTTAAAGAGGGGGCACCCGATAAGATGAAAGCATATATTATAACAGGATTATCTGTGGGACTTATACTGGTAATTACACTTATATGACGAGCGGAGGGACTATGGAAGTTAGCATAATCTTTAAGATAGCGGCTGTGGGAATTGTCGTCTCAATACTTAACCAGATTCTAAAGCATAATGGAAGGGAAGATCAGGCAGTACTCACCGGACTTGCGGGACTTCTTATAGTAATCTACTGGATACTGCCATATATTCTGGAATTGTTTACAACAATGAAAAAACTGTTTGAATTGTAATGTCAGGGGGTGGTCTGAATAAATGTTTTATCACTCGCTATATGCGCTGTTACAGGTGTAATACTAACTCTTGTGTTAAAAAGTACAGGCTCTGATATAGGGGTGTGTATATCTGTCTTTCTGTCTGTATGTACTGCTATGATAGTTTTCAGTGGACTGATGAATATATACTCCAAAATAAACGTGTTTACGTCACAAATCAATGAGGGATATATAAAACTTATTATTAAAGTAATAGGAATTTCCTATGTGACAGAAATTTCTTCAAATATCTGCAAGGAGAATGGTTTCTCGGCACTGGCTTCAATTATGGAAATATATGCCAGAATTTCTATTGTTGGAATGTGTCTTCCTGTTGTAATTACGTTATTCCAGATGGTGAGTCAATGCTTAAGCTAGTGAGGAAGATAGCAGTAACTTTACTATTATTTCTGGCATATATACTGGTGTTTTCTGATTATACAGAAGCATCGGAAAAAGACTATACTTATGAGTCGGATTATGAGCAGATAGAAAAAGTGCTTAAGGATTATGGATGGCAGGGTGAGAGTTTTGAAGAACTGGTTATGTCGGTTGCTGAAGGCGAAGGCTTTTCAGATTATAATTTTGTAAGCACTATTTCACAGACGATAATTGAGAATAGAACTGTTATTATACAGATACTTCTTCTTGCAATCAGTACAATGTTCTTAAGTGTACTAGATAAAAATGCATCTGATGCAGCCATGCTTTTTGTATCTTTTATAATGATTACACTTCTTATAGCTGTATATATTAATGCTGCGAAAACCGGAAGCAGATGTGTCCAGATGGCAGTAGATATATACAGGGCGTTATGTCCTGTGTTTTTCCCTGCAGTATCCTATTCCTGTGGGACAGGCAGTGCAGCTGCATATTATGAGATAATACTTTTTCTTATGTATCTGGTAAATGTATTTGTTAAAAACATTTTATTCAAATGTAATTATGCATATATGTTTCTCGGTATCCTTGACACCTTTGGCGAAAAAGAAAAGTTTGGAAAAATGTGTCAGCTTATAAAGAACATTATTAAGATTTCAGTTAAAGGAATGCTTATGTTTTTTCTGGGACTTAACGGAATTAAAAGCCTGATAATCCCCTTTGGAGACTCCATGAAAATGTCAGTTTTATTCAAAGCTGTCTCTATGATTCCGGGTCTTGGAAACAGCGCATCCACAGTTTCTAAGACAATTGTGGGGTCAGCAGTTCTTATAAAGAATTCTATCGGAGTGGCAGCAGTTATAGTAATGCTTGTAATCATAGGAATTCCACTGTTTAAGCTGGTTGTCATGGCGTTGGTTTATCAGTTTCTGGGTGCAATATTGGAGCCTGTTGCAGATAAACGCATTGTGAAAGCTGTGCTGGTGCTGTCAGGAAGTCTTGAGAATATGATTTATATGATAGCGGTAACGGTGGTTCTTATGTGTCTTACTCTGGCAATAATATGTTTTGCAACAAATATTAATCTGTATTCTATATAGTGCCAAAGACAGGAGGATGATTGTAATAGCCTGGTTTAAAACAATATTTATTCTTGAGATAACAGGACAGATAGTTTTGAAACTTGTTCCGGAGAAATTCAAGACAAGCATTGCCTTTGTAATGAAACTTGTACTAATAATAGCTGTTATAGCACCTCTGTTAAGATTAAATCCGGATTATATTGATAAAATATTTTCGGATATAAAAGCTGACTATAACAATTACGCCAGCGAAGAGGCTATGCAGTATGACAATGAAAAGGTCATAATTAATGATTGCATAAGAAGGGACATAGAAGCTGAGGCTTCAGAATATGGTATTAAGATTATATCTGTTGAATGTGATACAGAGATGGTGGAAGGGCAGATTGTAATCAGGAAAATTATATTCCGTGTCAAATGTGATGAAAACAGCAGTAATCCGGCAGGTTTTAAAACATTTGCAGCATTAAAGTACAACCTTGATGCAGGAAATGTATATCTTAAGGAGGTATGAATGTGGAGGAGGGCAGAAAGTCAGCTTCATTTTTTACTGATATGCTGAATAAAACGAAGAGAGACAAAATATTTATAGTAATACTAGCAGGTGTACTTATGATGGTTATTGCCATGCCGACAAAAAGCTCTTCAACCCAAACAGTCACAACAGGTTCAATATATTCGGACAGTTCGGGGGATTATGACCAGACGCTGGGAAAGGAGCTTGAGGAGATGTTGGGCAATATAGAAGGCGTTGGCGAGGTGAAAGTCCTGCTAAAGACATCGGATGAGCGTGAAGTGACAGGTGTTATGGTTGTGTGTGAGGGAGGTGATGATAAGAATCTTGTGGCATATATAACTGATGCGATAAATGGCCTTTTAGGTGTTCCTGTACATAAAATTAAAGTGATGAAAATGTCGGAATAATTATATTTGGAGGCAGTTTTGAAAAAAATCAAAAAGAATCATATTATAATTACGGCTTTGGCTATAATGATAGCGGCAGCCGGGTATATTAATTATGCAGGAGATTTAGATAATATAATTCAGATTAAGGATAAAGAAAAGGCTGCTGTGGCAGTGTCTGACAATGCGAAAACAGATAATACTGACACAGATGATATATTATCTACAGATAACATTGATTTCACAGATGAACCGGGGACTGTAATTCTTACCTCGGGTGGAGTCAAGTCGGAAGCTGTTGCCACGGCAAAGCTTAACCGTGAACAGGTAAGGGCTTCCGGTATTGAGAATCTTAAAAATATTATTTCTGACAGTTCTTTATCTGATGAGGCTAAGAAATCCGCAGTAGACCAGCTTGCAAAGCTGGAGGATAACGCAGACAAAGAGACTGCCATAGAACTGTTATTATCAGCTAAAGGTTTTGACTCTTCAGTCGTAACTGTTTCGGATAATAATGTAGATGCTGTAGTGAATGTTTCTGAATTGTCAGATACGGACAAAGCCCAGATTGAGGATATTATTAAGAGGAAAACAGGATTTACAGCAGACAAGATAACAATAAACATTTGCAATAATTAGTGTTTATGGTATAATTTGATTAACTTTGAGTTAAATAATAATATTGGAGGACGGTTATGACAAAAGAGTTTGAAGATAGAGGTACAACTTATTCCATACATGAGAATGTTAATATTGGAGAAGTTAAGGTTGCCGATGAAGTTGTAGCGATTATTGCAGGTCTTGCTGCTACTGAAATAGAGGGCGTTGACAGTCTTGGTGGCAATATTACTAATGAGATTGTAAGCAAGCTTGGTATGAAGAATCTTTCTAAGGGGGTTAAGGTTACTGTTGATGAGTCAAGTGTACTTGTTGATATTACTCTTAATCTTAAGTACGGAACACAGATTCCTGAGGTATCAGCTAAGGTTCAGGAGAAAGTTAAGTCAGCAATTGAAACAATGACCGGACTGCAGGTAACTGAGGTCAATATTAAGGTTGCAAGTGTTAATGTAGAAAATTAATATCAGGAGTTTAGCAATGACCAGATCTACAATGAGGGAGCATATTTTTAAATTATTGTTCAGAGCTCCTTTTATCGATAAGAATGATTACGAGGAGCAGATTGAACTGTATTTCGCAGATGCGGATATGGTTGATGCTTCTACACTTAAGGAAGAAGAATACAATTATATTAAGGATAAGACATTAGCTATTGCAGAACTTATTCCGCAGCTTGACGAAAGAATTGATTCTGTTTCAGAGGGCTGGCCGACAAGCAGACTTGGAAAGACTGAACTTTCTATAATGAGACTTGCAGTTTATGAAATGTTATATGATGATGACATTCCTGTAAATGTTGCAATTGATGAAGCTGTAGAGCTTGCCAAGAAATATGGCTCCGCGGATAACACGGCGGCTTTTGTAAACGGCGTATTAGCTAAGTTAATTAAAGAGTAATGTGAATTCCACATTCGAAGTGAGGATATATGGCTGGAGTATATACTGTAAAACAGGTTAATTCCTATATTAAGAATATGTTTAAGCAGGATTTTCTGCTTAACTCGGTTTCTGTTAAGGGGGAAATTTCCAATTGCAAGTATCATACATCCGGTCATATTTATTTTACATTAAAGGATGCGGATGCCTCTTTATCTGTTATTATGTTTGCAAATCAGGCAGCCAGCCTTTCTTTCAGGCTTAAGGATGGTATGTCTGTGATTGTGTCAGGGCGTATCGACGTGTTTGATGCTGCGGGGAAATATCAGCTTTATGCTAATAAGGTTCAACAGGAAGGTATTGGCGAATTATATCAGAAATATGAACAGCTTAAGCAGTATTATGATGACTGTGGATATTTTGCCAGTGAATATAAAAGACCAATACCTGCATTTACTAAAAGACTTGGAGTGGTAACTTCCAGAACAGGTGCGGCTGTACAGGATATTATTAATATATCACGCAGACGTAATCCATATATCCAGATTGTTCTTTATCCTGCCTATGTACAGGGAGAACATGCCAGGCTATCAATAGTAAGAGGAATACGAACTCTTGATGAAATGGGACTTGACTGTATTATTGTAGGCAGGGGCGGAGGTTCTATAGAAGATTTATGGGCATTTAATGAGCCTGAGGTTGTTGAGGCGGTGTTTAATTCATCAACACCTATAATATCTGCTGTGGGACACGAGACAGATTTTACACTGACTGATTTTGTGGCGGATTTAAGAGCGCCTACGCCGTCGGCTGCAGCAGAACTTGCAGTATGTGAGATTGCTGCAGTTGAGAATACTATTTCAGATTATAAGAGAAGATTAAGGCAGCAGATGCTCTACAAGCTGTCGGGCAGAAGAGATTATCTTGAACGCTTAAAGCTTAAGATGGAATATCTTAATCCTGTCAATCAGATATATGATAAGAGACAGAGGCTTATGGGCATCGAAGAGAAACTGTTGATGATTATAAAGAATAAAGTTCTGGCAGAGAGAAACAGGTTAAGACTTGATGCGTCAAGGCTGGAGGGATTAAGCCCATTAAAGAAGCTGGAGCTTGGATACGCTTATCTTGAGAATACTGATAATAATAGAATTATATCAGTTTCCCAGGTGTCACCTGATGATGAGATGAAGGTTTATCTTAAAGACGGAAGTATAAGAACCAGGGTTATAGAGGTAGGAGAAGCATGGCAAAAACATTAGAACAATCTTTTGAAAGACTTGAACAGATTATTGAACAGATGGAAAAGAGTGATACTACTCTTGACCAGTCCTTTAAAATGTACCAGGAGGGAATGAAGCTTATCGAGAGTTGTAACACACAGCTTGATAAGGTTGAGAAACAGATAATAGTTTTAAGTGGTGATGGAGAACAGGAAGATGAATAATTTTAAGACAGAACTTGAACAGGAAGTGGGGTTTATCAATGATATAATTGAGAAATTTCTTCCGGATGAGACAGGGATTGATAAGAAGATTATGGAAGCAATGAATTATAGTGTCAATGCAGGGGGGAAGAGAATTCGTCCTATGCTTATGCTGGAAGTTTATAAGCTTTGTGGTGGCAATAACTTTCTTGAGGTGTATCCTTTTATGGCAGCTCTTGAATTTATTCACTCATATTCATTAGTTCATGATGATCTTCCTGCAATGGATAATGATGATTACAGAAGAGGCAGACTTACAACACATAAGGTTTTTGGAGAGGATTTTGGTATATTAGCAGGGGACGGACTTCTTAACCATGCCTATGAGATTATGGCGAAGGCTCTTATTGAAGGAGAGGGTGAGATTGATAAGAAGGCCAAAGCGATGGAGATTATTGCAAGAAAGGCCGGAATTTACGGAATGGTTGGAGGACAGGCTGTCGATGTAGAACTTACAGGAAAACCATTGACAGAAGAACAGCTTGATTTTATTTTCAGATTAAAGACCGGCGCATTAATTGAAGCAGCCTTTCTTGCGGGTGGATATCTTGCCGGATGTGATGATGAGACAGCTTCAAAACTGGAGAAGGCAGCTGCTCTGATAGGATTTGCTTTCCAGATAAGGGATGATATCCTTGATGTAACCGGTTCTTTAGAAGAACTTGGCAAACCGGTGTTTTCTGATGAGAAGAACAACAAGACGACCTATGTTACATTATATGGATTGGAAAAGTCTGAGATGGATGTTGAGAGTATGTCAAATGAGGCCGTCAATATAATTAAGAGTATTGGAAACAATGAATTCCTTGAGGAACTTGTTTGCAACCTCATTAATCGAAACAAATAAAGCAGGTGTATTATGATTCTTGAAAAGATAAATAAACCAAATGATATAAAACAATTATCTCCAATTGAATATAATCAGCTTGCGGATGAAATTCGTCAATTTTTATTGGAAAAGATAAGCAGGACCGGAGGACATTTAGCATCTAATCTTGGTGTTGTTGAGCTTACTATGGCTCTTCATCTGGCATTTAATTTACCTCAGGATAAGCTCATATGGGATGTGGGACATCAGTCATATACTCATAAGATTCTTACCGGACGTAAGAATCAGTTTGACCAGCTTCGTAAATTCGGAGGAATGAGCGGATTCCCTAAGAGAAATGAGAGTGATTTCGATGCATTTGATACAGGACACAGTTCTACATCGATTTCAGCAGGACTTGGACTTGTCAAAGCAAGAGACCTAAAGAATGAACATTACAATGTTATTTCAGTTATCGGAGACGGAGCCCTTACAGGCGGAATGGCATATGAAGCGCTCAATAATGCCTCACAGATTAAGACTAATTTTATTATCGTACTAAATGATAATACTATGTCTATTGCCAAGAATGTCGGCGGTGTTCCACATATGTTAAGTGATATCAGGTCTTCTGATTCTTACTATGATTTAAAAGAAAATGTGGCAAACACACTTTATAAACTGCCGGGCGGCGACCATATTGTCGAAAAAATCAAGAAGACAAAGAGTAATCTTAAACAGATAATTCTGCCTGGACAGATGTTTGAGAGTATGGGTATTTCCTATCTCGGACCTGTCAATGGGCATGACATAGAGAAGCTTATCAAGGTATTTCATGTTGCAAAACGTATTAATGGCGCGGTTATTGTTCATGTTGTAACCCACAAGGGACATGGCTATAAACCAGCTGAGAGAAATCCTGCCAAGTTTCATGGAATTGGCCCTTTTGATATAGCAACGGGTAATGAATTGAATGTTTCAGACAAGCCAACTTATTCAGATGTTTTTTCTGACACTATATGCAGGCTGGCAAAGAGAGATAAGTCTATTGTGGCCGTTACTGCGGCAATGCCTGACGGTACAGGGCTTCATAAGTTTTCTAAATGGTTTCCGGACAGATTCTTTGACGTTGGAATTGCAGAGGAACACGCCGTTACATTTTCAGCAGGAATGGCTGCCGGTGGGTTGAAACCTGTGTTTGCGGTCTATTCCTCATTTTTACAGAGAGCATATGACCAGATTCTTCATGATGTGTGTATCCAGCATCTGCATGTAGTTTTTGCTATTGACAGAGCCGGACTTGTAGGAAGTGATGGTGAGACACATCAGGGCATATTCGACCTGTCATTCCTTACTTCTATTCCTAATATGACAGTTATGGCACCTAAGAATGGCAGGGAATTAGCACAGATGCTGGAATTTGCACTGCTTAATTTTAATTCTCCGGTTGCTGTAAGATATCCGAGGGGACAGGCTTTTGATGGACTTGAAGATTACAATGAACCAATACGGTACGGAAGAGCCGAGATGATAATAGAAGAGTCTGACATTGCACTTATGGCAGTTGGCAATATGATGGTTACGGCATTGGAAGTCCGTGATAAGCTGAAGGAAAAAGGATACAAAATTACCGTGGTAAATGAGCGTTTTGTTAAGCCTGTTGATATTGACATGATAAAAAGACTTTCTGAAAGTCATAGGCTTATTGTAACAATGGAAGAGAATGTTCTTTCCGGAGGATTTGGTGAAACAGTATGCCAGTATGTAATTGACAGCGGTTTAGATGTTGACGTTCTAAATATTGCACTGCCGGATGATTATGTGGAGCATGGCAATGTGGATATACTTCGTCAGGAATCTGGCGTTGACAGGGATTCTGTAGTTCAGAAGGTACTTAACAGATGGGCAAATGTTTTGAATAAGGAAAAGGATAATGAGTAAAGAAAGATTAGATGTTTTATTGGTAAATAAAGGTCTTGCAACATCAAGAGAAAAGGCCAAAGCTATAATAATGTCAGGTAATGTATATGTTGACGGGCAGAAGGAAGATAAAGCCGGACAGTCATTTCCGGATACGGCTGTTATTGAGGTTCGCGGGACAACTCTTAAATATGTAAGCCGCGGAGGTTTGAAGCTGGAGAAAGCTATGCAGAATTTTGATGTAACACTTGATGGGAAGATATGTATGGATGTTGGTTCTTCCACCGGCGGTTTCACAGACTGTATGCTGCAGAATGGTGCAGTGAAAGTATATGCAGTGGATGTAGGCCATGGACAGCTTGACTGGAAATTGAGAAACGATGAACGTGTTGTCTGTATGGAAAAGACAAATATACGCTATGTTACCCCTGATGATGTTCCGGACAGAATTCAGTTCTCAAGTATAGATGTATCTTTCATCTCTCTTACAAAGGTTCTTACTCCTGTAAGAAATCTTCTCACGGATGATGGGCAGATAGTATGCCTTATTAAGCCACAATTTGAGGCTGGACGTGAAAAGGTCGGCAAACATGGTGTCGTGAGAGATAAGGATGTCCATATTGAGGTTATTAATAAGGTCATTGAATATGCAGCTTCAATAGGCTTTAAGATACTTAATCTTGAATTCAGTCCCGTTAAAGGCCCGGAGGGAAATATAGAGTATCTTCTTCATCTTCAGAAGATTTCACAACCGGAAGAAGGGGAAGTTCCTTTTATTGTCGAAAATGTTGTTGAAAAAGCACACGAGGTGTTGTAATATATATTTAATTCTTTTCGTATACTAAATGAGGTTTGGCATGAAATATTTTTATATAATTACTAACAGATTCAAAGATCCCGATGGAGTTCACACCCGCAAGATTGCAGATTATCTACATTCTAATGGGGCGGAGTGCGTCTGTCAGATAGATCAGGAGGAGGCTTTTAAGGATGAGAATGAGTCTTACAGCGATGTGAGTCTTGTTCCGGATAATACTGAATGTGTCATTGTTCTTGGCGGAGATGGCACGCTTATACAGGCCTCAAGAGAATTGTCAGACAAGAATATTCCTCTGATTGGCGTTAATATTGGTACACTCGGATATCTTACAGATACTGATATGGAGCGTTTTAAGGAGACTGCCACCTGTTTGCTGAATGATGATTATGAGACCGACAGCAGAATGATGCTTGATGGGGCTATTTACCGTAATGGTGAGCGTATATTTTCTGATATGGCACTCAATGACGTTGTTATTAACAGAAACGGAGCATTGAGAATTATTGACTTTGATATATATGTTAACGGTGAATACCTTAATACATATTCAGCAGATGGTGTTATCGTGTCTACAGCAACCGGTTCGACAGCTTACAGCCTTTCAGCGGGAGGCCCGATAATTCAGCCCACAGCCAGACTTATTATGGTAACCCCAATATGCGCCCATTCACTTAACCAGAGAAGCATTATATTTGGTGCAGAAGATGAGATTATGATTATTATGAAGGATAATAAGAGTGCATCGGGGAGAAAAACAGGTTCAATTAAGAGCGATAGTGCCAGAGTTGCCACATTTGATGGGGAGAATTTCTGCGAGCTTTTTACCGGAGACAGGATTATTATTAACAAATCCCAGAGAATATCAAGATTTGTTAAGACCAGCAGAATTTCTTTTCTTGAGAGAATAAGAAACAAAATGTAGTTGAGGATGAATATGAAGACAGACAGACATAAAAAGATATTGGAACTGGTTGACAAATATGATATAGGGACACAGGAAGAGCTTGCCAAGATTCTTAATGAAGAGGGATATAATGTGACTCAGGCAACAGTGTCAAGAGATATCCGGGAACTTAATCTTTCTAAGGTTTCAGTGGATGGTAAAAGGACAAGATATGCCACTCTGATGAAGGACAAACCTGTATCCGGGGACAAGTTTATAAGAGTATTAAAGGAAGCGTATGTGTCTATGGATATGGCACAGAATATTCTTGTAATCAAGACAGCTCCCGGTATGGCAATGGCTGTGTGTGCTGCTCTGGATGCACTTGAATGGAATGAAATTGTGGGTTCCATAGCCGGCGATGACACTATTATGTGTGCAGTACGCACTGTTAATGATACATTGTTAGTGATGAACAAGATTAAGAAACTTATTAAGAAAAATGATTAGTAATATGATGAAAGGTAGAATATGCTGATTAATTTACACGTAAAGAATCTTGCTTTAATTGAAGAAGAGGATATTGATTTTGAGGATGGACTTAATATTCTGTCAGGAGAGACCGGAGCAGGTAAGTCAATTATTCTTGGTTCAATTAATGCAGCACTGGGAGCCAAGACATCTCCGGATTTTATCAGAACCGGATGTGAGTATGGTCTTGCTGAGATAACATTTGCCGTACCTGAAGATAAGATAGATTTATTAAGAGAGCGGGGCGTAGATGGATGTGAGGATGGCGAACTTGTTATTTCAAGGAAAATTATGCCTAACAGGTCGCAGATTAAAGTCAATGGACAGTCTTTTACGTCGGCACAGACAAGGATGCTTGCTCAGGAACTCATTGATATACACGGTCAGCATGATAATCAGATGCTTATGGATGAGACCAGCCATCTGGGAGTTATCGATGAATATGGCAGGGATTATATAACCAGTATATTTAACTTTTACAAAGAAGACTATAAGGAATATACCAGGTGCAGAAAAGCATTTGACGAAATATGTGTTGACGATGAACAGCGACTGAAAGAAGTATCTTTTCTTGAGTATGAGGTTAACGAGCTGGAATCTGCCAGACTTAAACCGGGAGAAGATGAACTGGTTGAATCAGAGTACAGAAGGATGAGTAACTTTCAGAAGATTGCGGATAATCTTTCCGAGGTTGTCATGCTTTTAAATGAGGGTAATGATAATATAAGTGATATGGCAGGTCAGGCTTTAAGAAATATGATTAAAGCAAGTGAGTACGATGAAAGCCTTAAGGATAATTGCGATATTTTATCTGATGTGGAAAGTCTGATTTCAGATGTTTATTGCAATATTTCAGGATATATGGAATCTTTTTCTTTTGACCAGAGCCGTTTTACGGAGATTGAGGAACGTCTGAATCTTATCAATTCCCTTAAGATGAAGTACGGCAATTCAATTGAGGTAATTCTTGACAGTCTTGAGAAAAAGAAAAAGAAACTTGAAGAATATAACAACTATGATGAACTTGTTATAAGAAGGAAATCAGAGCTTGAACAGGCATATAAGAAGCTGATGCTATCAGCAGAAAAGCTTAGTGAATTAAGAATTAAAGCAGCAGATGAATTTGCAGAAGATATAAAAAGGTCTTTAGGTGAACTTAATTTTTCAGATGTGGATTTCAAGGTGGATTTCACAGAAAAGGGGCCTGATTCAAGCGGAATTGACAGTGTCAGATTTATGATATCAACTAACTCAGGTGAAGATATGAAGCCACTTGCAAGAATTGCATCCGGTGGAGAGCTTTCGAGAATTATGCTTGCAATCAAAAGCGTAATGTCAGAATCAGATATAAGCAAAACTCTTATATTTGATGAAATTGATGCCGGAATAAGCGGTAAAACTGCCCAGATGGTAGCTGAAAAGCTGAGTGCATTATCATCTGATCACCAGATTATATGTATAACGCATCTTCCACAGATTGCAGCTATGTCTGATGAACATTTTCTGATTGAGAAATCGACAAAGGATAACAGAACTATAAGCAGCATCAGGAAATTATCAGAGGATGAGAGCGTTCGGGAACTGGCGCGTATGCTTGGCGGCAAAGATATAACAGATGCTGTACTGGGTAATGCAAGAGAGTTAAAACAGACTGCCCGTAGTATCAAGAATCAAAATATATGATTTTTTTCACTTTTGAAATGTGTATTTTAGGAATGAGCTTTGATATATTGTTGCAGACTGTAAAGCAACACAAAAGCACATTTCATTCAGTAACAAATTTCTAAAAAAGAGTTTAATTTACAGTAATCCCCTTTTTTAAAAGCTTTTCTTCAGTCAATACTAATATTATATTGATGGAGGAACAGTATATGAAAGCTTTTAAGAAGGGGATGCTTTATGTCAGCGTAGTACTTACATGTTTAATTGTTACCGGACTTATTTTTCTGGATGCTGTTAAGAAAAAAATACCGGACAAGCTGTATATTTATACACAGGATAATGCAGCTTTTTTAATGGATATCCCTGTGGTTGGAACTGTGTATGACAGCAGTTATAATACCCTTGCTGAAAATATTGACTTCAGCAGGAAGGTTACTATCTGCTCTGGTGATATCGGAAAGTATTATGTAGATTATAAACTTTTCGGACTGCTGCCTATTGCAAGAACAGATGTCGAGGTTGTAAATGAAAAATATGTCTATTCCGGAGGATTTCAGGTAGGGATATATCTTAAATGTGATGGGATTTATGTTGTGAATACTGAGGAAATATGTACTGCCGATGGACAGAATATTGCTCCGTCCCAGAGCCTGATTAATAAGGGAGACTATATACTGAAAGCAGATGAAATATCACTTGATTCCAAGGAGCAGTTGTCTGATATCGTTGCTAAATCAGAGGGCAGGAGTATTAAACTTCTTGTGAGAAGAGACGGCGAAGAACAGAATTTTGAAATAACTCCGGTTAAGAATGTGGCAGGAGAGTACAAGATTGGACTGTGGGTAAAAGACGATACACAGGGGGTCGGCACTGTGACATATGTATGCGAAGATGGAACATTTGCAGCATTGGGGCATGGTATTTCTGATAATGAAACAGGAAATGTTCTTGAAATAAGTGAGGGAAGAATATATAGGACAAGAATATTGTCTGTTGTTCCCGGGAAGAATGGCGAACCGGGGGAACTGCTTGGAACTATTGATTATAAAAACGAGAACATAATTGGCAGAATAAACAATAATACTAATAAAGGTATATATGGGGAAGACGCATTTAAACTATGTAGCGACTTCTCGCCGGAACTTATGAGGGCAGGAGGTTCTTATGAGGTGAGCAAGGGGACTGCCAGTGTGAGATTTTATAATAATGGTAAGTTTCACGATTACGAAATTGAGATTACTGATTTGAAATACGGAGAATCAAAAAATATAACATTCAAGGTTGTTTCTCCAGAATTGTTAAAGCTTACTAACGGTATAGTGCAGGGGATGAGCGGGAGCCCTATAATTCAGAATGGAAGAATTGTGGGAGCTGTCACTCACGTGTTTGTTGATGATTCTACTTGCGGATATGGCATATTTATTGATAGAATGCTTGATGAAGAATATAAGAAAAATAACTAGAAGAGGATTATAATGGAAAGAGAAAAGTTTGGAAGCAGACTGGGATTTATTCTTATAAGTGCCGGCTGTGCAATTGGAATAGGAAATGTATGGCGTTTCCCTTATGTAGCAGGTAATAATGGAGGCGGTATTTTTGTACTGCTTTATATGCTGTTTCTGTTGCTGTTCGGAATACCGATACTTGCAATGGAACTGTCTGTTGGACGTGCATCTAAGTGCAGTATTATTAGAGCTTATAATAAACTTGAAAAACCGGGGAGTAAATGGCATATACATGGATATTTTGGAATGCTCGGCAATTATATGCTTATGTTTTTCTACACGACTGTCTCAGGATGGATGCTTGGGTATTTTATCAAATATGTCACAGGCAGTATAAATGAAACTACAGACAGTAAGCAGCTTTTTGCAGATGTGACAGCCAGTCCTATCACAATGTTTATATGGATGGCTGTTATTGTTATTATTGCTATTGTTGTGTGCAGCATGGGACTTCAGAATGGGGTTGAAAAGGTTACTAAATATATGATGCTTGCACTTCTGGCACTTATTGTTATTCTGGCGGTTCACAGTCTTACATTAAGTGGTGCTTCCAGGGGAATGAAATATTTTCTTGTGCCGGATATGGACAGAATAAGGGAGACCGGTTTTGCTAATATTGTTATTGAGGCTATGAGACAGGCTTTCTTTACGTTGAGCATAGGAATGGGTTCCATGATGATTTTTGGAAGCTATATCGGAAAAGAGAGAGCACTCACAGGAGAGAGTATACAGATTACAATTCTTGACACATTTGTTGCAATTATGTCGGGAGTAATCATATTTCCTGCGTGTATGTCATATAATATACCGACGGACAGCGGGCCGAGCCTTATATTCGTTACACTCCCTAAAGTTTTTGAACATATGCCGGGAGGAAGATTCTGGGGTGCAATGTTTTTTCTGTTTATGACATTCTCAGCTCTGTCTACTGTGATAGCAGTGCTTGAAAATATTCTTGCCTGCAATATGGAGGCTTTTAGCTGGAGCAGAAAAAAGGCATGCTTAATTAATTTATTTGTTATAATAGTAATGAGCATTCCCTGCATTCTTGGATTTAATGTTCTAAGTGGATTCACACCATTCGGAGCAGGAAGCAATGTGCTTGACCTGGAAGATTTTATTGTGAGCAGCATTATTCTTCCTGTAGGAAGTTTAATTATCCTCCTGTTCTGCACATCAAAATGGGGATGGGGATTTGACAACTTTATGGAAGAGGTTAACACCGGAAAAGGTATCAGAATGCCGAAAGCATTAAAAATTTACCTTAAATATTTACTTCCTGTCGTAATTATTTTCCTTATAGTTGATGGGCTTATATGAAAATAATGGGAAATTTTGTCGAATTTTGTCGGATAGTGTGATATCTTGCGATAAAAAATGCTTGCAGTCCGCGTATTTAATAACTATACTATAGTTGTTGTGAAATTATTAGTCGGATGAATATGTGACTTAATGAAAGGGCTTAAAAGGTATGGAAAGGACTAGAATTGCTATAGCAGATGATAATCAGAATATTCTGGAAGCACTTAGGAATGTCATTGATGATGAAGATGATATGACAATCGTAGGAACTGCAGGAAATGGGGCGGATACAGTTAAGATGATTCGTGAGAGCAGACCTGATATCGTACTTCTTGACCTTATTATGCCGGGGATAGACGGCATAACTGTAATGGAGAAGGTAAGACAGGATAAGACACTTAATTCTAAACCGGATTTTATTGTAATCAGCGCTGTTGGCAGAGACAGTGTGACTGAGGATGCATTTAATATGGGTGCGGCATATTACATAATGAAACCTTTTGATAATGAGGTTCTAATCAGCAGAATAAGATATATCCGAAATCAGCATAACAAGAAGGAAGTTAAAAATGTTGCATTAGAACCGGTATCTATTTCAGACAGAAATCTGGAAAATGATATAACCAATATTATTCACGATATTGGAATTCCGGCTCACATTAAGGGATATCAGTATCTCAGAGATTCTATTATTTTATCTGTTAAGGACGCAGATATAATAAACTGTGTGACTAAGGTTCTGTATCCTACTATTGCCAAGAAGTATGATACGACTTCAAGCAGGGTGGAAAGAGCAATCCGTCATGCAATCGAAGTGGCATGGAACCGGGGGAATACAGATACACTTAATGATTTATTCGGCTACACAATTAATTGCGGAAAAGGTAAACCAACTAACTCTGAATTTATTGCTTTAATATCAGATAAGATAAGACTACAGTATAATATTAGATAATTCACAGAATTTTCATGTATAATTTTATATAAAGCCTTGATATATACGGATATTTATATTATAATTACAAAATCGTAAAGTAAAATTAACAATTTTGTAACAAATAATTATATAGAGGTATATATGCGTAAGAGAATTTTTAAAGGTATTGCTGCCGTTTTATTAATGACAACTATAACTGCGTCTACTGTTTTTGCTGATGATG
Organism: uncultured Eubacterium sp.; assembly: GCA_945939115.1. Classification (GTDB taxonomy): domain Bacteria; phylum Bacillota; class Clostridia; order Lachnospirales; family Lachnospiraceae; genus Lachnospira. The sequence continues at coordinate 13,553 of CAMEVC010000025.1, read as the reverse complement.
TTGACAAATTAAAGCAACAGAAGGAAGAAGAGCAGAAGAAGCTGAATAATCTTGAGGATGACTGGGCTTATCTTCTCACTCAGATGGATGAGCTTGAACTTAAAATGGCAAGCAAATCAGATGAGATAAGTGATGCTAATGCGAAGCTGGAGGAGGCTGAGAAGATTCAGCAGTCACAGTATGAAGATATGAAACTACGTATCAAATATATGTATGAAGACCAGTCGGTATCAATTGCTGAAGTATTTCTTACTGCTTCTGATATGGGTTCTATGCTTAACAAAGCTGTCTACATGCAGGAAGTGTATAACTACGATAGAAACAAGTTAGATGAGATGGCTAAGACAGCTTCAGAAATCAAGGAACTTAAGAATAAACTTGAGAATGACAAGAGAGAGCTAGATGAAGCGCAGACTGAGCTTACGGAAAAACAGGCTCTTCTGTATAAGACTATTGAGGAACAGCAGAAAACTGTTAGCAATGTTGAAAGCCAGCTTGCCACTGCAACCAAGAAGGCTGCTGAAGCTGCCGCAAGAAAAGCAGCACAGTTAGCGGCTGAAAAAGCTAACAAGAATCAGAATAATTATGTTAGTTCAGGAAATCAGAATTCTGCTATAGCTAACGGAGTTGTTTCTCTTGCTTATTCCCTTATAGGAACACCATATGTGAGCGGTGGAAGTTCTCCGGCAGGATTTGACTGTTCCGGATTCACATCATATCTGTTCAGACAGCATGGAATTACCATTTCAAGGTCTTCAAGCGCACAGGCATATGGTGGAATTAATGTTGGAAGTTTATCACAGGCTCAGCCGGGCGATATTATATGTTATCCGGGACATGTTGGACTGTATGTTGGCGGTGGCCAGATGATCCATGCCAATGTACCCGGTGGTTCAGTAAGACTTGTTGGTGTTAATTCGATAGGTATGAGTATTATTGCAATAAGACGTTACTGGTAAATTGTTAATATATGTGGTATAATAAGTGCAGTTTATTAACTGCACTTTTTTACTTGCTGAATCAGTTGGTATTATTTGACTATATTATTAAGAAATGAGGATTAATGTATGAAGAATGTATTATTGATTGCATCAGAGGCAGTGCCTTTTATTAAGACAGGAGGACTTGCAGATGTTGCAGGTTCTCTGCCAAAGTATTTTGACAAGTCGCAATTTGATGTCAGAGTAATGATACCTAAGTACACATGTATTCCATGGCAGTATCGTGAGAAAATGGTATATAAGACACATTTTTACATAGATCTTGCATGGAGAACACAATATGTCGGAGTGTTTGAACTTGAATGGAATGGTGTTATTTTCTACTTTATTGACAATGAATTCTATTTCAGTGGTCCTAAGCCATACAGTTGGATTCATGAGGATATCGAGAAGTTTGCTTTCTTCAGTAAGGCAGCTCTTTCAGCACTTCCTGTTCTCGGGTTCAGACCGGATATTATTCACTGTAACGACTGGCAGACAGGTCTTATTCCTGTATACCTTAAGGAGAGATTTTCACAGGGCGATTTCTATCACGGAATAAAGTCTATCATGACAATACACAACCTTAAATTCCAGGGAATATGGAATCTCAAGAAGGTTAAGGATATTACAGGTCTTCCGGATGAGTATTTTACACCTGATAAGCTTGAGGCATATAAGGATGCCAACTATCTTAAGGGCGGTATTGTATATGCAGACCGAGTTACAACTGTAAGTGAAACCTATGCAGAAGAGATTAAGACTCCATTTTATGGAGAGAATCTTGATGGACTTATGAGAGCAAGGTCTAATGTTCTTTCTGGTATAGTTAACGGTATCGATTATGAAGAGTATAATCCTGAGACGGATACCAAGATTGGACATAATTATAATCAGATTACCTTCAGAAAAGAGAAATGGAAGAACAAGGTGGACCTTCAGAGACAGCTTGGTCTCACAGAAGATAAAGGAAAGTTCATGATTGGTCTTGTGTCAAGACTTACAGACCAGAAGGGTCTTGACCTTGTATCTTATGTAATGGATCAGCTCTGTGCAGAGGATGTTCAGTTTGTAATTCTTGGTACAGGTGAAGAACGATATGAGAATATGTTCAGACATTTCGATTGGAAGTATAATGACAGGGTTTCTGCCAATATTTATTATTCAGAGGATATGTCACATAAGATATATGCTGCCTGTGATGCATTCCTTATGCCATCATTATTTGAGCCATGCGGACTTTCACAGTTAATGAGCTTAAGATATGGTACTGTACCGATTGTCAGAGAGACTGGCGGACTTAAAGATACTGTTGAACCTTACAACGAATATGAGAATAAAGGAACAGGATTTTCATTCGCTAATTACAATGCACATGAGATGCTTGGAATTGTTAATTATGCTAAGGATGTATATTATAACCACAAGAGAGAATGGAATAAGATTGTTGACAGGGGTATGAAGATGGATTTCTCTTGGAATAATTCAGCAAGAAAATATGAAGAACTTTATAATTCTCTTTAATAGTTTAAGACCTGTTTTAGCATTTTCTTAAAAAAAGGAAGTTGCGAAATGCAACTTCCTTTTTAATAGTGCAGGTGGCGGGACTTGAACCCGCACGATGTTGCCACCGGCAGATTTTGAGTCTGCTGCGTCTGCCATTCCGCCACACCTGCGCGACTTAAATATACTATCATATGAATTAATAAAAATCAAGCTTGTTTTACAAAACCGGGAGGAATTATGGATAACTGCAAAGAAATCCAAAGCAGAATAGAGTGTTTTGAGCAGGGGAAACTATCATTAAAGAATGAGGAAGCATTTACAAATCACATTCTTGGCTGTAGTGACTGCCGTGAAGAGATGGAGATTTATTATATAATTTCATATGGCCTTGATGATGACGAGGAGAATAGAACAATTGATTCACATTATATTTCATTTCTGGACTCTTTAGATTTCACAGGTCTTGTGGAGCAGAAGTTAAAGGACAGCAAGCAGAAATGTGAGTTTATATCCCAGTGGAGCCGTTTTAACAGATTAAGATATTTTTTTGTATCAGGTGTTATGGCACTGACAACGTTGCTCCTTATAATAATCAGGTTTTTTTAAAATATCAGATTGGAGAAAATAATGGATAATAAGAAGTTGATATTAATAGATGGCCACAGCATATTAAACAGGGCTTTTTATGGAGTGCCTGACCTTACTAATGCCGAGGGAATACACACTAATGCCTTATATGGATTTCTCAATATTCTTTTTAAATTCTTAGATGAGGAGAAACCGGATTATATTACTGTTGCCTTTGACTTGTCAGCGCCTACATTCAGACACAAAGCATTTGACGCATATAAAGGCACAAGAAAACCTATGCAGCCTGAATTAAAGCAGCAGGTTCCGCTTATGAAGGAGCTGCTTGAGGCTATGAATATTAAGATAGTAGAGCTTGAGGGCTATGAGGCAGATGATATTCTTGGAACTATTGCAAAAAGCTCTGCATCGAGAGGAATAAATGTGTCTATTATTTCCGGGGACAGAGATTTACTGCAGCTTTCAGATGAACTGATTAAAATACGAATCCCTAAAACTAAAAAAGGGGTTACTGAGGTTGAGGATTATTATCCTAAGGATGTATATGAACTTTATGGTGTCACTCCTCAGGAGTTTATTGATGTTAAAGCACTTATGGGTGATTCATCCGACAATATTCCGGGAGCTCCGGGAATTGGACCTAAAACAGCATCTGCGATAATATCACAGTATCATTCTGTTGATAATGTTATTGCACATATTGATGAGATTAAGCCACCTAAGGCTAAAGCATCAATAAGTGATAATGTTGAGCAGATAAGGATGAGCCGTTTCCTGTCAGAAATTAAGACGGATGTTCCACTTGAATATAATATTGAGGATGCAGCGACGGGAGATTATTTTAATCCGAAGTCTTATGAACTGTTTAAGAAATATGGCTTTAAGAATATGTTGAAAAAGTTTGAACAGACGGATATTGTTACAAAGGATCCTGAATGTTATCAGCATTTTCATAAAGTTACTGATTTCGGTGAGGCTGAGACAATATTTAACAAGGCTTCGGCCATGATTTCAGAGGATAAGGGCAAAGTTGGATTGTCAGTAATCAGGCAGAAGGAGCTTATTGCTGTTGGTCTTGCTTTATCAGAGACAGATATATATTATATTCCGGTTTCAGGATTTATAACAGGCAGTTACCTTGTCTCACGACTTTCTGAAGTGATTAACAAAAGCAGCAATAGAAATGTTGCGTCAGCGAATATAAAGGATTATCTGGACTTGTTTGTTGATAATAACAGCGATTATCCGCAGTTTGACCAGAAGTCATTTATTGATACTGCGATTGCTGCATATCTTATTCATCCAAGCAATGATAAGTATGATTATGAGGCACTTGGTAGAGAGTTTTTATCACTCACTTTCCCTTCGAGGTCGGAACTTCTCGGCAAGAATGATTTCAGTCAGGCTCTGGAAAAATGCGAGGATAACCTTGTGAAATATGCCTGCCTTGAAGCTTACACATATTATTCTGCCGCAGACAAGATTATGGATGTATTAAAGAATGAAAATATGTCCGAATTATTTGAAACAATTGAGATGCCGTTGATTTTCGTGCTTTTTGATATGCAGCAGCAGGGAATAAGAGTTGACGAGCAGGCTTTGAATACCTATTCAAAAATACTAGGTGATAAGATAAAAGTTCTCGAAAAACAGATTTACGAAGAAGCGGGAGAGGAATTTAATATTAATTCACCTAAACAGCTCGGTGTAATTCTTTTTGAGAAGCTGGGGATGCCTAATGGAAAGAAGACGAAGAGTGGATATTCAACAGCCGCCGATGTCCTGGAAAAGCTGGCACCGGATTATCCTGTTGTGAGCCATATTCTTGAGTACAGACAACTTGCAAAGTTAAAGTCAACTTATGCAGATGGTCTCACACAGTATATTGCAGAGGACGGAAGAATACACGGAACATTTAACCAGACAATAACGGCTACGGGAAGAATCAGCAGTACGGAGCCTAACCTTCAGAATATTCCGATTAGGATGGAGATGGGAAGGGCAATACGAAAAGTATTTGTTCCAAGGGATGGTTATGTGTTTATAGATGCAGATTATTCCCAGATTGAACTTAGGATACTTGCTCATATGTCAGGAGATGAAAAGCTTATACAGGCATATAATTCATCAGAAGATATTCACAGAGCTACAGCATCAGAAGTATTTGGGGTTCCTCTTTCAGATGTCACACCGGAACAGAGAAGAAATGCTAAAGCTGTTAATTTCGGAATTATCTATGGAATGAGTTCTTTCGGACTTAGTCAGGATCTGAGTATTTCCCGAAAGGAAGCGAAGGAATATATTGACAAATACTTTGCAACATATCCGACAATCAAGACATTTATTGACGGATTGGTTAAGGATGCCAAAGAGAAGGGGTACTCTCTTACTATGTATGGCAGAAGACGGGAAATACCTGAGATAAAGTCGCAGAATTTTATGCAGCGTTCCTTTGGCGAGAGGGTTGCAATGAATGCTCCTATTCAGGGAACTGCGGCTGATATTATCAAAATTGCCATGATAAATGTATATAATGAATTGAAGAACAGAAATCTTAAATCGCGTCTCATACTTCAGGTTCATGATGAACTCTTAGTTGAGGCTGCAGCGGATGAAGTTGATGTTGTTAAGCAGATTATGCTTGATGGGATGAAGAATGCGGCAAGTCTCAAGGTTATGCTTGAGGTTGATATGAAATCTGGAAGCGATTGGCTGGAGGCACACTGATGAAGGTTATTGGAATTACAGGCGGAGTGGGGGCAGGAAAGTCATCTGTCCTTTCCTCCTTAAAGGAAATGTGCCACTGCTGTATAATTCAGGCAGATGAAGTGGCAAGAGAACTTATGATGTCAGGAAATGCTGCGTTTAATGAAGTGGTGGATTTCTTTGGAACTCAGATTATTGGTGAAGACGGAGAGATAGACAGACCGTATCTTGCTGATATTATATTTAAGAATAATAATAAGCGGATTGTTCTTAACAGCATTGTACATCCATTAGTAAAGCAGAATATTATCAATATTATCAATAATCATAAAATTGCGGGTGATGTGGATTATTGTTTTGTTGAAGCAGCTCTTCTCATTGAAGACCATTATGAGGTTTTTATGGATGAAATATGGTATATATATGTGCCGGAGGATATAAGAAGAGCCAGATTGAAGGATTCACGAGGTTATTCAGATGAGAAAATTACTGAAATGTTTGAAAGCCAGTTGAAGGATTCTGAATTTAGGATGCATGCGGATAAAATTATTGATAACAGTCTGAGCATTGAAAATACTCGCACTCAGCTTGAGATTATGCTCTAGATATGTTACATTTATACATATTTTTATGTTTGTTTTAGGGGTATTGTATGGAGAATAAACAGCAGATAAAAGAAGACATTGTATTTGGACTGGATATTGGTACAAGAAATATTGTAGGTGTTGTGGGATATATTGAGCGTGACAGATTTAAAGTCATTGCAATGGCACAGCAGGAGCATGAGACCAGAGCCATGCTTGATGGACAGATACATGATATATATAAAGTTGGTGACACTATCAGAAAGGTAAAGAATTCTCTCGAGAAGCAGCTTGACCGCACTCTGACAGATGTGTGTATTGCGGCTGCCGGACGTGTCTTAAAGACTGTTAACTCAGATGCTGTTTATGAGTTTGAAGAGGAGACAAGAGTTACTCAGGAACATATTTATTCACTCAATCTTCTCGCTGTTGAGAATGCTCACAATAAGATTAACAGCAAGGATGAGAAAACCAAATTTTACTGTGTAGGCAGTACACCTATAAGATACCAGCTTAACGGTTATGATATCAATAATCTTGAAGGGCATAAGGCGGATAAAATTGCAGTTGAGCTTATTGCTACATTTTTACCGGAAGAAGTTGTGGATGGATTATATGAGGCTGTAGAATATGCCGGACTTCATGTAGCCAATCTTACTCTTGAGCCTATTGCCGCTATGAATATTGCTATTCCTGAGCAGTACAGGCTCCTCAATATCGGACTCGTGGATGTAGGGGCAGGAACTTCGGATATATGTCTTACTAAGGATGGATGCATAATTGCATATGGCATGATTCCATGTGCCGGGGATGAGATTACTGAACGGATTGCCAAGACATATCTTGTTGATTTTAACACTGCCGAGAAGATTAAAGTTTCTGCCAGTCAGAAGAAAAAAGGACTGGTTACATTTAAGGATATTATGGGTATTACACAGAAGGTAGATGCTCTTGAGATAAGAAATGCTGCATCTGATGTTGTGGCAGAGATGGCTAAGGATGTTGCTGATAAGATTATTGAACTTAACGGCGGAAAGCCGGTTAATGCTGTATTTGTTGTGGGAGGCGGAGGAAAGATCACGGGCTACACTGACAAGGTAGCTGACTGTCTTGGAATTCCTCATCAGAGAGTTGCGGTAAGAGGTGAGGAAGTACTCACAACCGTGGATTTTGAAGTGTCTGATTTTAAGAAAGATTCGTTATATGTTACACCTGTTGGAATATGTACTAATTACTACACGCAGAAGAATAATTTTGTGTTCGTAACAGTCAATAATGAAAGAATTAAGCTCTATGACACAAGCAATCTCACTGTTGTGGATGCTGTTATGCAGGTAGGATTCCCGAATGAGAAGCTTTTCCCAAGACGCGGAGCAGAGATTAATTTCACAGTTAACGGAAAGGCGAGACTTGTGCGCGGAAGTGCCGGAGAGGGTGCTGTTGTGAGACTTAACGGAAGACCTGCAAATCTTCATTCTTCTATAGAGCAGAATGATGTAATAGAAATCAGGGAATCAACTGTTGGAGAACCTGCAAGCATTACAATAGGACAGCTTGAAGAATTTGATTCACAGATAACATTTAATGTAAACGATAAAACTATTGTTTGTCCTAGATTTGCTTATGTGAATGGGGAATTAAAATCAGAATTCTATGATATTAATGATGGTGACAAAATCCGTATGGAGAATTTCTACACTGTTGCACAGCTTTTTGAGTTTCTTGACCTTGACTATAAAACACTTAATGTTACGGTTAACAACGAGCCTGCTGACAAGAATACAAGGGTTTATGAGAATTTTACTGTGAGGACATCATCCCTTGAGGAGTATAATGAAAGCATTATGCAGAGCGATACTTTAAGTGATTCTTTATCTGAAGATGATATTGAAGCTGACATACAGGATGAGGATTTAACAGAAAAGAATGACACAGAACAATCCTCTGAACCTGTGAGAGAAAATGTTGATATAACAATCACGGTAAATGGACAGAATGTTGTATTATCAGGTAAAACTGATTATATAGTTGTTGACCTGTTCCAGTTCTATCCTTTTGACCTGACTATGGTCAGGGGTAATCTTGTTTTTTTACATAATGGCAGTGATGCAGATTATTCTTCACCTTTGTGCGATGGAGATACTATTGAACTGCGCTGGGAGGAAATTAAGAAATGAGAATGATGCCGATTGCCAGTGGAAGCAGCGGAAATTGCATATATGTTGGCACAGATAACACACATATACTGTTGGATGCAGGTATTAGCCGCAAAAGAATAGATGAGGGCTTACATATGGCTGGTCTTAGTATTAAGGATATCGATGCAATATTTGTGACACATGAGCATATAGACCATATTAAAGGGCTGGGTGTTATATCACGAAAAGACGGGATACCGGTATATTCAACTCCGGGAACGATAAGCGGAATTGCTGATAATACTACACTTGGTTCAATTCCGGAAGGAATTCTAAACGAGATTCAAGCGGATGAAGATATTGTATATGGTGATATATGTATACATCCTTTCAGGATATCCCATGACGCTAATGAACCAGTGGCATATACTATGACAATGTCCAAAGCAGATGGCTTTAAGAAAGCGTCAGTTGTCACTGACCTTGGATATTTTGATGATTATGTGGTTGATAATTTGCGAGAATCTGATATTATGCTTGTTGAAGCAAATCATGATATCAATATGCTGCAGGTTGGTCCATACCCTTTCTACCTTAAGAAAAGAATTCTTGGGCAGAAAGGACATTTGTCCAATGAATCATCGGGGAAGCTTATTAATTCCCTGCTTCATGATAATCTCAAGAAGATATATCTCGGGCATCTTAGCAAGGAGAATAATTATGATAAGCTTGCCTATGAAACTGTAAGGCTTGAGATTGATATGGGAGATAACTCATTCAAATCTTCGGATTTTGATATAGAGGTAGCAAAGCGTGACATACTGTCAGGTATTTGCGAAATATAATGCACAGTTTATGTGCGGAAAGAGGATTGTTTTATGAAAAAATGTGTTATTACTGTTGTTGGAAAAGATACTGTAGGTATTATTGCAAGAGTATGTACTTATCTTGCTGATACTAAGATTAACATTCTTGATATTTCACAGACTATTGTATCCGGATATTTCAACATGATGATGATAGTAGATATGTCTGGTTCCCTGAAGAATTTTGATAATGTCACAGAAGACCTTGATAAGCTGGGAGAGGATATCGGTGTGGTTATTAAATGTCAGAGAGAAGAAATATTTGATATGATGCATCGTATCTAATTAATAGCGTGAATTAGCGGAGGACATATATAATGATTAATATGATGGAAGTAACAGAGACCAATAAGATGGTCGAGCAGGAGAACCTGGATGTGAGAACTATCACAATGGGTATTAACCTTCTTGACTGTGCAGGTCCTGATTTAGCCCAGGTTAATGAGAAAATATATAATAAGATTACAACACTTGCGAAGGATTTGGTTTCAACAGGTGAAGAAATTGCCAAAGAATTCGGTGTTCCAATAGTTAACAAAAGAATTTCCATAACTCCTATATCTTTAGTTGGAGCATCTGCATGCAAGACACCGGAGGATTATGTAACAATCGCAAAGACTCTGGATAAGGCAGCCCACACAGTTGGTGTTAACTTTATTGGCGGATTTTCTGCTGTAGTATCTAAGGGAATGACTAAGAGTGACGAACTCCTTATTAGATCAATTCCACAGGCTCTTGCCCAGACAGAGCTTATCTGTAGTTCAGTAAATGTTGGTTCTACCAAGACAGGTATTAATATGGATGCTGTCAGACTTATGGGTGAAATTGTCAAGGAAACAGCAGAGCTGACAAAGGATAAGGATTCTTTAGGCTGTGCAAAGCTTGTAGTTTTATGCAATGCCCCCGACGATAATCCGTTTATGGCTGGTGCATTCCACGGAGTTACAGAGGATGATGCTATAATAAATGTTGGTGTCAGTGGTCCCGGTGTTGTTAAATACGCGCTTGAAAGTGTCCGTGGGAAAAGTTTTGAAGTTCTGTGTGAGACTATCAAAAAGACAGCATTCAAAATCACAAGAGTTGGACAGCTTGTCGCTCAGGAAGCATCAAAAAGACTTGGTGTTCCATTTGGTATAATTGATCTTTCGCTTGCACCTACACCGGCTGTAGGTGATTCAGTTGCAGAGATTCTTGAAGAAATCGGACTTGAGAGAGCGGGAGCTCCCGGAACAACAGCAGCACTTGCCATGCTTAATGATCAGGTTAAAAAGGGTGGCGTAATGGCATCTTCATATGTTGGCGGATTAAGTGGCGCATTTATCCCGGTTTCAGAGGATCAGGGAATGATTGATGCTGTCAATGAAGGCTCTCTTACAATAGAAAAGCTTGAGGCGATGACATGTGTATGTTCAGTTGGTCTTGATATGATTGCAATACCTGGTGAAACTCCGGCAACAACAATCTCAGGAATCATAGCAGATGAGGCAGCAATAGGTATGGTTAACCAGAAGACGACTGCTGTAAGAGTTATTCCGGTTATAGGAAAAGGCGTTGGAGAGACAGTAGAGTTTGGTGGACTTTTAGGCTATGCACCTATAATGCCTGTCAACAAGTTTGACTGCTCAGCATTTGTGAACAGAGAGGGAAGAATTCCGGCTCCTATACACAGCTTTAAGAATTAAATATAACACAATTGAAAGCTATAAATAATAAAACAATATAACCCCTACAAGATTACCGTAGAAGGAGTAATCTTGTAGGGGTTTTCTCTAAAATAGCTGGCTATAGGTGACACAATGGTAAATTGCAATTTCATACCCGTATAACACCCTGTAATACTTCATTCCTTAGTTCAGTTCCGAATTTCTCATATATCACCTGTGAATATATATCAGAACATGCAAGGTCAAATGCAAGAAGTTCTTTGTAATCCGCCGTTTTAGTGATAAGTGGCACTGTTAAATCCTTTTTAACGAAACTTAAGTATTCCTGTCCTGTTTTGTTAAAGCCTAACAATCTTATATATGGAACTGCGTTAATATTGTATATTTCAGATTGCTTTTTGGTGATTTCAAGAATGATGTGCATAATACAACGGCATATTCTTGAATAAACAATATTCTTAGTCTTAATATTCATGGCAAATTCACTTATACAGCATCTTCCTGTAAATGTATTAGCAAAACGTTTCGCAATGTCCGGACTTAAATCTTCATATTCTGCAAGTTTTTCAGCAAAAGAAAAATTATTTAATGCGCACGCTTGTTTAAGTGACAGCATTTTGTGATTGAAAATATTACTAAAATCATCAAGAAAAATGGGGCAATTGCAAGAACTGATTATTTCATTGTACATATCAGGAGTTAGAAATGCCTTTGCTTTACTGTAATCGCCAGATATAAGCATTTTTCTTATTCCAAAGGCACTGGCATGTTCTGCTAAGTCAGATTCATCATTATATCCGGCTCCCTGACGAAGAACAGGAAAGTATTTGATAGCCAGATTGTTTTTTAAAATTGTCTTAATATACTCAAGAGCCAGAATATTGTTGGAACCTGCAATAATATCTTTGGATTCAGGGATACATTCTAAGAGAGCTGCCTGTCTTGCTGCCGGAAATGATGCTCCCTGTGCTAATTCTTTATTAAGCACTGTTTTATATTCGGCTGTTTCTGAAATAATTGCTTCGGATATTCTTGTGAGAGTGTCCGGATTATCTGTTTCTGCGCCAAAGCAGATTGAATCAGTCTTTAGGGCATTAAGCGTAAGCACTGCACCTCTGGCGAAATTCTCTGCGCTGGAGAGTGCATAGAAAACGGGGAGTTCAATAACGATATCAGCACCAGACATAAGAGCTGCTCTGGTTCTTGCGTATTTATCTATTACAGATGGTTCACCGCGCTGGACGAAATTACCGCTCATTACGACAATGATACAATCTGCTCCGGAAATATGTTTTGCCATGTTTATCTGATATACATGACCACTGTGTAATGGATTATATTCTGCAACAATTCCGCACGCTTTCATTATAAAACTCCTTACAAAACATTTGTGTAATAGTATATATTTTACTGAAATGAAGCATTTATGTCAAAAATAATAAAAAAATAAGCTAATGTATCTTTATAAGAACATTTTAAAGTGTTTGTCTGCCTTGTTTTAAGTAAAAATATGGTATATAATTCTTGTCAGATATCAGTTGTTGTACTGAAATTATACTTTTTATAAGGAGGAGTCATTAATCATGGCATTTATTGACACAATTAAAGAAAGAGCAAAGGCAGACAAGAAGACTATCGTATTACCGGAGTCTATGGACAAGAGAACCTATGAAGCTGCTGAGAAGATTTTAAAGGAAGGTATTGCTAATTTAGTTATCATTGGTACTCCTGAAGAGATCGAGAAGTATGGTAAGGGCTATGACATTTCTGGCGCCACAATCGTAGATCCATTTAACGATCCTAATAAGCAGAAGTATATTGATAAATTCGTTGAGTTAAGAAGCAAGAAGGGTGTTACACCTGAGATTGCCAAGGAACAGATGGAGAAGGATTATATGTACTATGCATGTCTTATGTGTAAGTGTGGAGATGCTGATGGAGCAGTATCTGGTGCATGTCACTCAACAGGCAATACAATCCGTCCGGCACTTCAGTTATTAAAGACTAAGCCAGGTATCAGCTCAGTTTCTGGTTTCTTCCTCATGGAAGTTCCTGATTGTGAGTTTGGAGAGAATGGACTTTTTGTTTTCGCTGACTGTGCAGTAAGCCCAGATTACGATTCAGAGAAGCTTGCTGAGGTTGCTAAGCTTTCTGCTGATTCATTTAAGAGTTTTGTTGGCAAGGATGCAAAGGTTGCTATGCTCAGCTTCTCTTCTTATGGAAGCGCTAAGCATGACAGAGTTACTATGGTTGCCGATGCTGTAAAGATTGCTAAGGAGAAATATCCGGATATTGCTGTTGACGGTGAACTTCAGTTAGATGCAGCTTTAGTTCCAGAAGTTGCAGCTCTTAAGGCACCTGAGAGTCCTGTTGCTGGTAAGGCTAATACACTTGTATTCCCTAACCTTGAGTCAGGTAACATAGGATACAAGCTTGTACAGAGACTTGCTAAGGCTGGTGCTTATGGTCCTGTTCTTCAGGGACTTTCTATGCCGGTTAACGATCTTTCAAGAGGATGCTT
>CAMEVC010000024.1 GCA_945939115.1 uncultured Eubacterium sp. | reverse complement strand
ATTATTGAATTATGATTTGGAGGTGTACGGATTGGCTAACATTAAATCTGCTAAGAAGAGAGTTATTACAAGTCAGGTTAGAGCTGAGAGAAATAAGGCTATCAAGTCTAGAGTTAAGACTTATATCAAGAAGGTAGAGGCTGCTGTTGCTGCTGGTGACAAGGCTGCTGCTAACGAAGTTCTCCCTGTTGCCATAGCTGAGATTGAGAAGGCTGCTTCTAAGGGAATTTTCCACAAGAACGCTGCTGCAAGAAAAGTTTCTCACATCACTAAAGCTGTCAACAATTTAGCTTAATCAGAACTTTTTATGAATTTAGAAAGAACCAGATGCTCACACCCACTCGCATCCGGTTCTTTTTTGTTTGTATTTTATTCACTATATTTTATGATAAGCAGCTCTACACCCAGCTTATCATTGATTCTTCCCTGCTTAACACTCTCTTCTGTACGGGCGCATTCGTTTAATGCGTCTATTAATGTATTCATATCAAAAAGCTTTGCCTGTGCCTGATATTTCCCGGCAACAAAGGGAGCAACTCCTATTCGTGATGCAATATCTCTGTTTGTAACACCTCTCGACAACAGGTCTTTTACCTGAAGTATTCCATTAAACTGACGCACTATTAAGTACAGTATCCTCATTGGCGGCTCTTTTAACGCAAGGAGGTCGTAATACAGATTCAGAGCCTGTTGCTGCTGCTTACTTGCGATTGCACTTATCATATCAAATATATGACTTGTAGTCTGTGTAGAGCAGACTTTTTCTACATCTTCTGCTGTCACAGCTTCTCTTCCCTGACAGTAGCTCACAAGCTTATCCACTTCCTGTCTTATATAATCCATTCCGGCACCTGTCTTGTTAAGCAGAAGTTCACACGCATCTTTGCTTATTCTCATATTTTCTTTAGCAAATAATCCTGCTATCCATTTTTCAAGAGTAGCCTGTGTCTGTGCTTTCATCTCACATACATAGCCCACTGAATCTATAGCCTTATATACTTTATTACGCTTATCCACTTCTTTCTCGACAAATACCATTATAAGATAATCCGGAATGTTCTTAATATAATCAGCCAGGGAATCATTAGAACTCCTTAAAAATCCTGTATCCTCCATAACCACCAGTCTTCTGTCGCTAAAGAAAGGAAGGGTTTCACACACATCGAGAATATCCTTTACATTGGCACTTTCCCCGTCAAAATAAGAATAATTCATGGTGTCATCACCAGCTACAGCCTTCTTAAGCCTGTCTTTGTACTGCTTCTTCAGATATTCTTCTTCTCCATAAAGAAGATAAACACTTTTAAATTCGCCCTTTTTAATATCCTCATTAATGACCTTCAAGGTTGCCGCCTCCGTTTGCAATATTCTATATATAAAAATATAAACTTTATTCTATATAACCATGCCGATAGTATAACACAGAAATTCACTTTTGGCGACCTCCAGCCATGGTCTTAAGGATGCAGATTAAGTTTTTATTTGATTAATCTTATGTTGCAAAATATATTATCTTCACTATATTTTATTTTTGCAAATTTTTCTTTAAGTTAATTATATCTGCTTCTATCTCTTTAATTATCATCTTAAATGTTTCATCATCCTGTCCTGTTGGATCTTGTAATCCCCAGTTATCATCAAATGGTCTGCCGATAAAGGGACATTTAACATTACATCCCATTGAAATTGCTATATCCGGCTCAGGAATTTCACTTACTAATTTACTGTGCTGACCGCTCTTCTCCATATCAATTCCATACATTTCTTTCATGATACGGACTGCGTCCTGATTAATCTGAGGTTTTATTTCTGTTCCGGCAGAATAACTCTCAAATACATCTCCTGCCATATATTTACCAAGTGCTTCCGCAATCTGACTCCTACAGGAATTATGCACACAGATAAATGCAACTTTTTTCTTTTTCACTACTCAAACCACCTCCTTGTTTTATTCGCAAAGTTTTGAATCAATACTATATGCAGCCAGGTTATTTTAAAAGTTCTTCAACTTGAGCTGTACTTAATACTTTACCCATAGATACTACCTGCTCATTCACAACAATAGCAGGCATGCTCATGACACCATAACTCATTACTTTTTCCATATCTGTAATGTACTCAATTTCTGCATCAAGCTCCATATTAGCAACTGCTTTCTTTACATTTTCATATTGCTGATGGCAGGACTTACATCCGGCTCCTAAAACCTTGATATTACATCCATTTCCTCCGCATGCACAACAACCTTCCTCTTTAACTTTCTTACCAAATCCAAATAATCCCATGTTCTTAATCTCCTTTTCTTTAATAATATATATTTACATCCTTAGATGATTGAATATTGTATCGCATTAAAGAAGTATCCTACAATGATAATTCCAACCGTACAGATTGCTATAAATACTCCTAACAGTTTGGGTTTTATGACTTTCTTAAGCAAAATCACAGATGGCAGACTAAGCGTTGTAACCCCCATCATAAAGGAAAGAACAACGCCCAGCTTTGCTCCCTTTGCAAGCAAAGCTTCTGCTATCGGGATACAGCCGAAAATATCTGCATACATTGGAACTCCCGCTATTGTTGCAATAATTACGCCAAATGGATTTCCATTACCAAGGAATCTCACAATCAAATCTTGTGGAATACAGTTATGAATAAAAGCTCCAATACCTACACCTATCAGGATATATGGAAATACCTTTTTAAATGTCCCTGCCACTTGTTGTGCAGAATATTTCAAACGTTCTTTCACTGTAAGTTCTTCCTGCGGCACATCAATTTGCCTTGTATTTCTAATAAATTCTTCCACTTGATTTTGAAAATGAAGTTTTTCAATTAACGTTCCTCCTGCTACCGCTATCACAAGACCAAGAACAACATAACAAAAAGCCACTTTTGCACCAAATATACTCATTAAGAGAACTAATGAACCAAGATCCACCATCGGGGACGAAATAAGGAAAGAGAATGTTACTCCAAGCGGAAGTCCGGCACTTGTAAAACCAATAAAGAGAGGTATCGATGAACAGGAACAAAACGGTGTTACTGTTCCAAGCAATGCAGCTATGATATTAGCCCCGATTCCATGAAACTTTCCGAGTATATTCTTTGTTCTTTCCGGCGGAAAGTAACTTTGAATGTAACTTATGATAAAAATCAACATGCAAAGCAAAAATACAATCTTTATCACATCATAGATAAAAAATTGAATGCTTCCGCCAAGCTTTCCTGTTGTATCTAATCCTAGTGCAGTTAATAATTTACCAATTAAGACACTTAACCATTTCATACCAAGAATCTGGTCTTGTATAAATGTCCACATATATACACCTCCATCTATATAGACCAACATCTATATATTTTTTTATTTTTTGCTGGTACAATCTGCACCAGCATTTCATGTATCCTATTCAGTTGCTTTAAAGCTTTAATCCACAACAACATTTTGAATTAATATCTCCTGTAGTATTGCCACAACAAGTGATTGCTGAGATATAATCTTTGTACTCTTTGAACTTTTCGCAGTTGATTGAATAATGCTGCCACTTTCCATCCTTATAAGAACTAACCAGACCACAATCTCCAAGAACCTTCATATGATGAGACAATGTTGGCTGTGTTACTTGCAGTTCTTCCAGCAGATTGCATCCACACTTTTCTCCCTGCGTAAGCATTTCTATTATTCTGAGCCTGTTTGAGTCTGACATTGCTTTACAGATATTTGCTACCTCTTCTCTTGTCATTTCTATCACCTCTTTGTTATATAGATGTTCATCTATCTGTAGATATTACATCAACGCATAGATGGTTGTCAATATATTTACAAAAAATTCAAACCAATTGTTGCATAAAATACTCTTATATCATTTATCACAAGAAGTAAATTTTTATGATTGATTCGATATATTCAATATTCAACGGGTGATCATTTGTTTCATATGTTGCTGTCAAATTGATAGATGGAATAATTCCATTTTCGCAGTACCTTTTCATTTTTTGATATACATTGTTTCTGTATATCTCATTATCCATCAGTCCAAAATGCTCCCAATACATGGTTTCGCCGGTCATAGGATGTCGTATCGTAAAATCCGGATACATTTCGAATCCGTTAAGAACAAGCCTCTCTTCGTAATGGAACGGAATCTGATATTTATAAAGCAGCATGTCAATAATCACTTCTGATTTGGAACGGAGTTTCTTTCCTTGTGTGCCGGTGAACATAAGGTTTTCTTCATGCTTCTTGCATAATACATATTCTTCGTTTTGCCATTTTTTCAATTCGAGTTTTTTAGACATAAAATGATTTTGAAGCAGCTCGCTCCATCCTTTATGTAGAAATAACGAATCGACTATTCTATCGTCTGAAGGATATTTCATACTTTTGTTCGGTTTCTATCATTTTCTTTCTAACCATTTCACAATTAAATAATTGCATTCAACTCGACACCTCTCTTTTTCTGCTTCTCCTTTGGCTTCTGCGGGGTACAGATGCTACTTTTCTCTATTCTGTCCCCCGCTCGCATCTTACGTTGCCCGCTTTGTTGCAATAAATGCGAATCTGCCCCAGTTCATCTGTCCGATACACGGCAGAATCTACTTCCTTCAATCGCAAAAGCGTTTCCTCATGCGGATGCCCGTAAGAATTATCCTTCCCGCATGAAATCAAAGCAATTTCAGGTCTCAATATTTTCAAGAATTCTTCAGAAGATGAACCTTTACTTCCATGGTGTCCTACCTTAAGAACATTCACTTTCTCAAGGATATTTTCCACCTTCAATCCTAATGACAATTCCTTGTTTTGCGACAGGCAGTCCTCCATCAGGCATTTCTCCGCCTTGCTCTCGGCATCACCAGCCATTAACATCTTAAAATCCTGAAAACAAATCATATATATAGCTGAATAATCATTAGTTGACTCATAAGAGTAACCTTCACAGGGATGCAGACATGTAATCTCCAAACCGGTCTCTTTTTTTTCCGCAGTCTCGCCTGCTTTTCCTGCTATGTCTACTCCTCCCGCAGTCCCGCCTGCTCTGACAGAATCGCCTGCAGTTGCATATTTCACATCTATCCCAGCCTCTTTAGCTGTCAAAGCCAGCTCATCCATTGAAGCATCGCCTTTTCCGCCCGAGATATCCGGCAGTACAATAGTTCCAATTTCAAATGTATTGTCACATAATTCAATAAGCTCATATATTCCACTAACATGATCCTTGTCCGAGTGACTGACAAAAATATAATCCAGCCTCCTCACTCCCGTATATTTCAGATAACTGTAAATTCTGTACTTACCCACCTCATTTTCACTTATACTGCCACCGTCAAACATCACATTCATTCTTTTCGAGCCATTTTTATAATGAACAACCACAGCATCCCCCTGACCTACATCAAGCATAGATATCTTCAATCCATCATCAATCCTGTAGTAGAGCTTGCTTGCAGATAAAACAAACATAACAGTAAGCACAACCTGTATTCTGTTAAGTAAGCATTTCTCTCCTGTAATATGTAGAAAGCTTCCTAAGTCGCAGAAATACATCCCGCACCATACTGTAAGAACCAAATAATAAATAATAATCTGTGTACTGTCTGGACAGCCTGTTACAATCACAGCCTTCTTAAAATGTGAAGACATCCTGCATAGCCACTCAAAGAAATCAAGTGTCAGTTCCGAAGCTCCCGCAAACAGATATGCCGCATCCAGAGAAACCATGCCTGCTAATCCTGTAAATATACCGCTTATCATAACAACAGACATTAACGGTATAACGATAATATTAAGAATCAGGCTTATAACCGCAAACTGGCCCGATGTCACAAGCATAACCGGCAAAGTTGCTATCTGCACACTCAGCCCGGTAATAATTCCATCAAGAACCTTAACAGCGATTAATCCCAGCAAACTAAGTTCCTTCTCTTCAGGTCTTTTTATAAAAACAAGAATATTGTCCTCATTGTGTAAAACAGGTCTTAGAAAAACAATTCCCGCCATAGCAAGAAAGGACATCTGGAAACCTGTATTTAGAATTGAAAATGGATTAACCCACAGAAGTATCACAACAGCCAGTCCAAGTGTATTAGCTCCATCACTCGTTCTTCCAAGCACATCGGCAGCAATAAAGACTAAAAGCATAATTACTGCCCTGCTTGCAGAAACACTATTTCCTGTCATACACAGATATGACAGAAGAATTCCTGCACTCACAAATGCCGAACACACAACATTCAGTCTTTTCTTAAGAAATCTGTATACAAGCATCCCAACTAATGTGACATGCAGTGAACTTATGGCAAGAATATGTGCAATTCCATTATTCTGATAAAGAATCTTAATCTCATTATCAAGTTGAGACTTATCCCCTAAAACAATTGATTCCATAAGTCCTGCATTCTTGTGAGAAAACACTTTTTCATATGTATTCTTTATTGAGTCAGATAGTTTATATATACAAGATATATAATTATAATCTTCACTTCCCACACTGATAACATCAGTTAAAGATGCCTGATAATTAATCCCAAGTGAATTATAATAAGCCCTTGCATTAAACTCTCCCTCATTAGTTCCTGTATCAAAATCCTTAAGCCATACCTTAACATCAATACAATCACCCGGATTACAGAACTCCCCATCTGAATATATAATAATTCCACCTGTAACTTCATCTCCCCAATTATCCGGTCTGATTGCAGCATTTCCTATCCGGATTGCATAATTATTGGATTTCTTTGATACTGACGTGACACGACCGGTAACCTGTGCTGTATATGTCTTATCCGACAGATGCCCCTGATAACACATACTCTTACTACATTCTTTAGTTCTTAACACCATAACCGGGAAAGATATAAAAACCAGCGCGAAAAAACACGGAACCTTTCTGCGCCTTAAGAAAACCGCAATACCTGACAAAACCAGTATTCCGGCTGTTACAATGATATATGCCTTGGCATATACAGATAAACATGTGGCGGTCAGACTAAGCAGCGCCGCCACTAAAAAAGGTCTTTTCAAATGTTTCCTTTCCGGAAATCATCGCAAAATTTTACATAACATTATTCATATTATTTATTTTCAATAATATCATTATTCATATGAAACACAGTGTCTAAGCTTATAACATCCCTGTACATAACACTTGAACTACCATTTACAAATATCCTGACACCATCAATTCCCTCCAGTCCTGCGAGAGAATTAACAACAGAGTATATTGTCACATTACTCTTAGCATTAACCATATCCATGGCAAATTCCTGGCTGAAATTGACATAACATATCCTGTCTATAACAGATATACTTAACAGTTTGGTACTCGTTGGTACACTCTGATAACATCCTGACTCTGTAGTTCCCTTAATAAGCTGCTCAACAACAACCTTCTCAATTGATACATTCTTGTTATAACACATCTTCTTACTTTTCTTGACAAGGGCGTCTCCTGACTTATTAGAATAATACAGATTAATTGTCTTCCATTGAACATCAGCAAGCCTTCCCTCAGAGGCATCAACAAAGTCATCTGCACTCATACTGCCTATATTACTGCCGTCTGCATAAACAGCATCTTTGCCATCAACATAAAATCTGACATATAAAACATTTTCCATCTGGGTAAGCTCTTTCACCACTGCTGCCCTGTACAAAACTTCCGTATGTGGTTCCATGCTGTAGTATGAACTGTCAAAATAAACATCTGCATATATGCTGTTAAATTCCACATATGGAGATGTAACTTCCGCCGGCTTGATTACACTTGTGTGCTTGTCACTCGTAGAATCCATCATCTCAAGCATCTTTTCTGCAACTTTTCTCTGGTCATCCTCTTCAATATTAATCTTCTTCTCTACAAGAGAATCTCCCTGACTGTTTAAGAAATATACCGAATATGCCGTACCCTTTTCCTCCGGCTTGCATGAAGCCATAAGTAACATAACCAATGCCATAATAATACACAAAATCTTCCTATGTACTGTTCCTGATGTACTCATAGCCTCACTCCCTTCTGATTATAATACCTGTGTTCACTGCTGATTATCAACATAATTGAGTGGAATTCTCATTGTAAATGTTGTACCAATGTTCTCTTCACTATGAACCTTAATTGTACCATGGTGCATTAAGACAATATTCTTTACAATGGCAAGCCCAAGTCCTGTTCCACCTGTCTCACGTGATCTAGCCTTATCCACCCTGTAAAATCTCTCAAAAATCTTATTGATACTCTCCTCAGGGATACCAATTCCCGAATCCTCAACTCTGACATAGAAATATTGATAATCCGCATTCAATGATACATGTACCCATCCTTCATCAACATTATACTTAATTGAATTCTCCACAAGGTTAGAAATAACCTGTGTCATCTTAACTTCATCAATCTGCGCCACTACCGGTCTGAAGCTTTCAAATAAAAGTTCAATATTCTTCTTCTGCGCAATAGGCTTAAGACGTTTCAAAGTCAACTCCATCAGGTCATTCATGTTAACCGAAGAAATATTAAGAGAGGATGCAGACTTATCCATTCTCACAAGCGTCAGAAGGTCTTCTATAATCTTGCTCTCCCTGTCAATCTCCGAAACAATATCCTGCATAAACTCCTGATAAACTTCTATCGGAACATCATCCTGCGTGTTAAGTGATTCCGCAAGAACCTTGATAGATGTAATCGGAGTCTTAAGTTCATGGGACACATTAGAAACAAATTCTGCTCTTGACTGGTCTGTTTCATTGGCTCTGTCCATTATATTGTTGAAATCGTCAGCTATTTCCCTGATTTCTGTATACCCCTTAATCGGAATTCTCTCGTCCGTATGTCCTGCACTTACATTGGCTACTATCTCTATAACTCGTTTTAGAGGTCTGTTCATAAAATATATACCCACAATCAGGGCAACAAAGCTAACTGTAATAATAACAAGCTTAATATTATTATTCTGTCCGTTTACATCATGAAACAAACCATCTATCTCTGTATAATCAAGATCTGCAATAAGTACTGCAATAAAATCCCCTGTGGAATTATAGACTGGCACGGCTGCCTCTATATTCCCCGTTTTCTTATCATATCCTGAACTGTTCTTGTGTGATCTGAATATATCGAATACTCTTGAATTAAGGATTGTCTTTCCCGTATCAATGGCATATGTATCCATACACACCACATAATTCATGTCAACAACCCTTATTCTAATCTGATTCAGGGCGGAATAACTGCTAAGCCTGCTATTCATTGAATTGCGCTCAGCTTCCGCCAGACTTTCATAATTAGAATACTCAGCAGAAATGAGAACAGCCTCATTCTGTATAAGTGCAGTCTGCCTTGTGATAACTGAGGATTTGTATATTAACTCAAAACCCTCAAATGTAAAAATTACCGCTGCTGCTATTATAACCGCTCCTATCAGGAACTGTCGTACTGAATATCTGTTAATAAATCGTGTAAAACCTTTAAGGATTCTGTACATAAGAATCCTTCTGCGATCATTCCTGTCTTTATTCTTTCTAAACATTAAAATAATATCCTACTCCCCACTTAGTGTGAACATACTTCGGTTCACTTGGATTCTCCTCTATCTTCTCACGAAGTCTTCTCATATGAACATCAACTGTTCTTCCATCTCCTGAATAATCCTGACCCCACACAGCTTTAAGAAGGTTGTCCCTGCTGTAAACCTTGCCCGGATTAAGGGCAAGAAGCTCTAGAAGGTCAAATTCTTTGGCTGTCAGATTGATTTCTTTTCCTGCAATATATAAGTTCCTGCTGTCACAATTTATCTTCATGTCTCCTGCAGTTATTATGTTACTCTTAGAAGTGCCGCTGTTCTTAGGTGTATTTCTTCTTAATATTGCCTTCATTCTTGCCTTAACCTCAAGAATATTGAATGGCTTTGTAATATAATCATCTGCACCATACTCAAGGCCAAGAATCTTATCCATATCATCGCCTTTGGCTGTGAGCATAATAATAGGAACATTAGAAAATTCTCTAATCTGCTGGCATACTGACAATCCGTCAAGTTTAGGGAGCATAATATCCAGA
This sequence comes from uncultured Eubacterium sp., assembly GCA_945939115.1. Taxonomy (GTDB): domain Bacteria; phylum Bacillota; class Clostridia; order Lachnospirales; family Lachnospiraceae; genus Lachnospira. The sequence goes on along the minus strand of CAMEVC010000024.1, from coordinate 30,608 downwards.
AGGATTATGTCATATTCATTATTTCTGGCGTATTCGAGTGCTTCCTCCCCATCATAGGCGCAGTCCACTACACTGTAATCCTGCATAAGACTGAACTTCAGCCCTTTAACAATCATCTTCTCATCATCCACTACCAAAACTTTGCCTGCCATAATCCGTCCCCTCTTTCCTAATCCTTATTCTTGCTTATAATAATTATTCGTACTACTTATCCATACTTACACACATATATAATCTTTAATCTTATTATAAGCTGCTTCCTTAATACCTGTGACTTTCATTATATCCTCAGTTCTTGCGAATCTGCCATTCGTATTTCTGTAACTGATAATATCTGCTGCCCTTGAACTGCCTATCCCTGGAAGTGTCATAAGCTCCGCCTCAGTTGCCTTGTTAATATTAATAAGTCTGGAAGTTTCTGAACTCTCCATCTGTGCCACAACAGTCTCACCTATGCAGGGAATATATATTCTGTCCCCATCCTTTAACTGTGCAGCCAGATTAACAGATGAAAGGTCTGCTTCCTCACTTACACCTCCTGCAAGTTCAACAGCCTCATATATCCGCATCTGTTCCTCGCATTTTACCACACCTGGCGAGTTCACATATCCACATACATATACATATATGTCCTGGCTGTGTGTGCTGCTTTCATATTCGATGTATTCTTTAGTACTTTCGACAGCTGTATCTGCAAATGTATCCTTTCCCCTGTCAGATTCCCTTCCGGACATAACATAAAATACCCCTGCAGCAATGATAAATAATGCAAATGTGCTGTATTTCACAGCTTTATTATACTTCTCTAATATTTTCTTAAAATCCATGTACAATCTCCTTTAGCAGTAAGCCAAGGAAATCCCCTCTGCGTACTTTTCTATTTTACAGAATTGTCATATCGAATACAAGTCTATTTTTTTTATTAATGTTTACACTTTTTTTCTTCTTTGGTAAAATAACAATATTAACGGCTAAGGGAGGAAAGCCATGGATTCATCAAAAAAAAATATTCTTAATTCAAATCTTACATATGTTATAGCATTTGTGCTGCCACTTGTCATGATGATAGCACTTTACTATACAAGAGGAATATTCCCATGGGGAACAGACTGTTACTTAAGATCTGATATGTATCACCAATATGCACCTTTCTTTTCTGAACTATGGCACAAGATAAGAAATGGTGAAAGCCTTACATACTCATGGAACATAGGAATGGGAACAAATTTCTCTTCCCTCTTTGCATATTATCTTGCCAGTCCTGCCAACTGGTTCATTGTACTTTTTCCACAGAAGTTCATGATTGAGATAATGAACTCACTTATTATTTTAAAGATAGCCGGCAGCAGCCTTTCTATGACATACTATATTACAAAGCATTTCAAAACAAAGAACTGTATTGCAGCTCTCTTTGGTATTTTTTACGGAATGTCCGGATTTATTGCTGCGTATAGCTGGAATATTATGTGGCTGGATTGTATTATTCTTGTTCCACTGATAATGCTCGGTCTTGAAAGACTTGTTAATGAAAACAAATGTATCTTTTACTGTATTACTCTTGGACTATGTATATTTACTAACTATTATATAGCTATCATGGTCTGTTTATCTGTGGTAATTTACTATATTGTGCTTATGATTTCCTACGATGGTCCTAAAAATCCTATGCAGTATGTCAAGAAATTCATCAATTTCTGCGTATATTCACTGCTTTCAGGCGGTTTAGGTGCCTGCCTTCTTCTGCCGGAATTCTATACATTTTCACTTTCAGCATCAAGTGAAACAACATTTCCGGAGAAGCTTAACTCATATTTCAGCATACTTTCAATGTTTTCAAGACAGCTTATAGATATTCCTGTCCATCTGGGACTTGATCATCTTCCTAATATATACTGCGGTGTCGCTGTATTTCTGCTGCTTCCGCTCTATATTATGTGCAAGAAAATAAATATCCGTGAGAGAATTGGAAAATGTATTATTCTTCTAATTTTTCTTACCGCATTTAACTTAAATATACCGAATTATATCTGGCATGGATTCCATTTCCCAAACAGTCTTCCATGCCGCCAGTCTTTCATATACATATTCTTTCTTCTTACAATGTGTTATGAGGCTGTGCATAATATAAAGAGTATAAGCAATAAGCAGCTTGGAATATCTCTGTGGATATCAATAGGACTTCTGCTTCTTATTGAGCAGCTATTTATCAATGATGACACCGGATATTCCTTCACCAGTGTTTATATAAGCGGATTATTTATTCTTATATACGCTCTTTTTATATTTATTAATAACAATGCGAAATTAAGAATACCTCTTATACTCATGCTTACATATTCTGCTTCTATAATTGAATGTACTATGAATATGGATGCAACCGGTATCGGTACGACCAGCCGAACTTCATATCTTCTTGACTATGACGCTGTCAAAACCGTTACCCAGACTGTAGCTGATAACGATGATTCCTTCTACAGAATGGATAAAATATTTGGAGCCCGTTCCAAGAACGATGGTGCATGGCACAATTACAGGACAATTTCAACATTTTCATCTACATGCAATGCCGGAATGTCAAAGCTTTACAGTTATCTCGGTCTCGAGAATTCAACTAATGCATATGGATGCAATGGCTTAACTGCTGTAACCAGCTCACTGTTCTCTGTAAAATATACTATAAGCAACAGGCTGCTGGCAGATAGTAATCTCAGAAGCTATTACACCGGAAGTGATGGCGAATTCATATATAAGAATAATTACACTCTTCCTATTGGCTATGCGATTAATGAAGAAGCTGCAACACATATGAATTTATCATCATCTAACAACGGCATAGAGAATCAGAATGTTATGATTCAGTCTATGACAGGGATAAATGATGTGTTTGCGTTTGTTGATGAATTCCCTACACAGTCAGAATGTACTATTACACCTGGCAGGAGCGGTCATCTTTATCTCACAATTGAGAATAAGTCTATTGATTATATTACAGTATCCATCAATGGAACTGAACGCGAGTATGGATACAGCAATTTAAAGAACAATAACCGTATTGTCGATGCCGGATATGTCAACGCAACAGATAAGATAAATGTTACCGCTGATTCAGGAATGAATCTTACAGCATATATACTCGACAATGATAAGTTTATTCAGGCATACAACAAGCTCAATTCTGAGTCATATCAGGTTGAATCCTTCTCTGACACAAGATTTAAGGGAACTATTAATGTCTCAGAAGACAAAACACTTTTATTCTCTATTCCATTTGATGATGGCTGGGCTGTGTATGTTGACGGCAAGCGTGTAACTTCGTATATGTGGAAGAAGGCTCTCTTATGCGTTGATATTCCTAAAGGTGAACATACTGTTGAGCTAAGATACCGCCCATATAATTTAATTACAGGTTGCCTTATAACAGCATTTAGCATTATTATATTGATTGGCATATATTTATGCAGCCGTTTTATAAGGAACGGAAAGATTAAGACGGACAAATGGCCGGTTCCTATAAAGAAGTATCTTGAACTGCCAGTTCCAGAAGAGATAAAAGAAGATGAATTTATTCATGAGGATGCTGATGATTTTGAGGATATAGAAAATTCTATTCTTAATCATATGAATGATTTTGATAATCTTGAAATTCCAGAACCGGAGGAGAATGATTCATCAGAATATGACACCGACTATCCGGATGACGCAGACTATCCGGATAACGCAGATATTAAGGAGGACTTATAAATGAAACTTTGGGGTGGACGATTCACTAAAGAGACTAATGAGCTTGTAAACAATTTTAATGCATCAATTTCTTTTGACCAGAAGTTCTACAAACAGGATATTGAGGGAAGCATTGCTCATGCTACCATGCTTGGAAAGCAGGGAATTATCCCGGAGAGTGAAAGCGAACAGATTGTTGAAGGACTTAAGGGGATATTAGCCGATATAGAGAACGGAAAGCTTGAGATTACTGATGAATATGAAGATATTCACACATTTATGGAAGCAACATTAATTGAACGTATCGGGGATGCAGGAAAGAGACTGCACACAGGGCGCAGCAGAAATGATCAGGTTGCCCTTGATATGAGACTCTACACAAGACAGGAGGTTACTAATACTGACGCAGAGCTCAAGGAGCTTATGGCTGTTATTCTTCGCATTATGAAGGAGAATACACATACATTTATGCCGGGATTTACCCATCTTCAGAAGGCACAGCCTGTGACTGTTGCCCATCACTTCGGTGCTTATTTCGAGATGTTTAAACGCGACAGAAGCAGACTTCATGATATCTATGAGAGAATGAACTACTGTCCTCTGGGAGCCGGAGCCCTTGCTGGTACCACTTATCCTCTGGACAGAGAATTAACTGCTTCTTTACTTGGATTCTACGGCCCTACTCTTAATAGTATGGATTCTGTTTCAGACAGGGATTACCTTATTGAATTCTTGTCTGCATTATCTACTATTATGATGCATCTTAGCCGTTTTTCTGAGGAAATATGTATCTGGAACTCTAATGAATATAGATTTATTGAACTTGACGACGCTTTCAGTACAGGAAGTTCTATCATGCCACAGAAGAAAAATCCTGATATTGCAGAGCTTGTACGAGGCAAGACCGGCAGAGTTTATGGGGCACTTATGAGCCTTCTCACAACTATGAAGGGAATTCCTCTTGCATATAACAAGGACATGCAGGAAGACAAGGAATTGTCCTTTGATGCCATCGATACAGCTAAGGGCTGCATCAGCCTCTTCAAAGGTATGATTGATACCATGAAATTCAACAACAGGCGTATGGAGGACTCTGCCAAGAATGGCTTTACAAATGCCACTGATGCTGCTGATTATCTTGTAAAGAAGGGAGTTCCTTTCAGAGAAGCCCACGGTATTGTAGGCCAGCTTGTACTCATGTGTATTGAGAAAAATATTGCTCTCGATGACCTTTCACTTGATGAATATAAGGCCATCAGTCCTGTATTTGATGAAGATATATACGATGCCATAAGTCTTCAGACATGCGTAGATAAAAGGCTTACATTAGGTGCTCCGGGACCGGATGTGATGAATAAAGTAATTGCTATTTACGATAAATATATGGAAGAAAATTAATTTATTTCAGGGTGTACAGTCTGTGAGTTTAACTGTAACGACAACTTTAAGTAAACTGACCTAGTGGCTGTAAATGCCGCCATATACAGCCACTAAGGCAGCTTATCTTAGTTGTGACAGCAGGTAGCACACCTTCGACTGTAGAACTGTAAAATAATTACACCCTTATCTTAGTACCTTTCGTATCTCTGTGGGCTATTTTCATCTTTCCAAAGCTTAATGTTCTGCCTCTGTAATCCATTGTGAATTCATCGCCCTCTGTCAGCAGGAAGACATCCTCCACTGAATCGTCCTTTGAAAGCTTTATTCCACGAACTCCCACTGCACTCTTTTTCTTCATAGGTATATCTGTGAGTGGAAATTTCAGGAAGACTCCACCCGCAGTCTGCAGTATGACATTCTGGCTGCTCTCAATAACTTCCTCTTCCTTGATTTCACCATCAAGTGAAAACTTTGAATACACTTCAACTCTCGCATCTGTTGAATAGATACCAATAAGCTTATCTCCTTCAACCAGCTTAGTGCAGGCTACCGTTTTCTTTGCAACCTGAAATTCTTCACTGTCCACAAGCTTCATCATTCCAAGCCTTGTAACAAACAGCATTTTCTGTGATTTGAGTCTTTCAAATGGAGAGATGTATACTATGACTTCCTTAGAACTGTCATAATTACACAGATTATCAATAGGCGTTCCCTTATCCCTGAACTTGGTAAAAGGTAAATCCTTTATCTTAAGCTGATGCAGGTCTCCCGTATCTGTAAATATGCATATCTTGTCCGTATTCATAACAGGAATAACATACTTGTTCTCATTAAACACCGCTTCTTTATTCCGCTCAAAAACAGACATATCAATTGTTCTGGCATATCCGAACCTGTCCATGATGAACATAACTTCCATCTCTGGAATCTTCTTCTCCTCAAATACAGCTTCCTCGCCATCCTCTATTACTGTTCTTCTGGCAACACCGTATTCCTTTTTAATATTCATCAGGTCTGCTTTGATAACTTTAGCCATCTCTTTCCTGCTGCCAAGAATTTTTTCATACTTTTCTATCTTCTTGACACACTCATCATACTCTTTCTGCAGATTGAGTATCTCAAGACCTATAAGCTTATACAGACGCATTTCAAGAATTGCACCTGCCTGACGCTCTGTAAAATCAAGAGTTGCAGCCTGACTTTTGGACTGTTCTGACTTAAAACGGATTCCATCAACATTGCCGTTAACAAGGCAGTCCTTGGCCATCTTAAGATTATCACTTCCTCTTAATATTTCAATGATAAGGTCAATAATATCGCAGGCTCTGATAAGCCCCTCTTTAATCTCCCTGTTAGCCTTCTCCTTCTCAAGAAGTGTTGTATATTTCCTTGTGGCAAGGTCATACTGGAAATTAATGTGATGTCTGATAATATCCTTGATACCAAGAGTTTCAGGTCTTCCATCAACTATGGCAAGCATATTAACGCCAAATGTATCCTCCAGTTTAGTCTTCTTATACAGGAGGTTTTCTAAATTCTTGACATCAGCATTTTTCTTAAGTTCAAGAACTATCCTTATACCCTCTTTAGATGACTCATTGGATATATCTACAATATCTGTTGTCTTCTTACTCTCAATAAGGTCAACAACATCGGATATGAACTTACCTATATTAGCACCAATCATAGTATAAGGAATCTCTGTTATAACAAGCTTATCTCTTTCCTGACGGTTCTTGCCCGGCTCAAATACAACCTTACCTCTTAACTTGATTTTTCCTGTTCCAGTCTCATATATAGCTGCAAGGTCACTCTTATTTATTACGAGACCTCCTGTTGGAAAATCCGGTCCAGGACATAATTCCATCAGTTCCTGCGTTGTTATGTCTTCATTATCCATATAAGCACATACAGCATCCACAACCTCTGAAAGATTATGTGGAGGAATATTGGTTGTCATTCCAACAGCAATACCATCAGCTCCATTCACTAGCAGATTAGGCACTCTTACAGGAAGGACTTCCGGTTCTTTCTCTGTCTCATCAAAGTTAGGTACAAAATCAACCACATTCTTATCAAGATCTGCAAGATATACATCCTGTGTGAACTTCTTTAACTTAGCCTCAGTATATCGCATTGCAGCGGCTCCATCTCCCTCAATTGAGCCAAAGTTTCCGTGACCGTCTACCAGAGCCATTCCCTTCTTGAAATCCTGTGAAAGCACCACCAATGTCTCATATATTGAACTATCGCCATGTGGGTGGTACTTACCCATTGTATCACCGACAATACGTGCCGACTTTCTGTGCGGTTTATCATAATTGAGTCCCAACTGATCCATAGCATACAGAACTCTTCTCTGAACCGGCTTTAACCCATCTCTTACATCAGGAAGCGCACGGGCTGTAATAACACTCATGGAATAATCTATATAGGACTTCTGCATTACTTCTGAATATTCGGTCCTTATTATCTTCTCAGCCATCTTAGTCTCCTTCTACTCTTTATGCATCAATCTCTGCTTCATTAGCATGTGTATATATAAACTGTCTTCTTGGAGGTACATCTGTGCCCATCAGCATGGCAGTAACCTCTGTGGCAAGCCTTGCATCCTCAATTTCCACCTGTTTTAATATTCTCGTCTCAGGATTTAAGGTTGTCTCCCAGAGCTGTTCCGGGTCCATCTCTCCCAGTCCTTTATACCTTTGCAGTGTAAATGTGCCAGGCTCATGCTTCTTTCTATAATCCTCAAGCGCCCTGTCATCATACAGATACTCCCCTTCTCCCTTCTTAGGAACGACCTTATAAAGAGGTGGGGTTGCAATATATACATGTCCCTGATTAATCAGTTCAGGCATGAATCTGTAGAAGAATGTCAGAAGCAGTGTATCAATGTGAGCACCATCAACATCGGCATCTGTCATAATAATAATTTTATTATATCGTAATTTAGTAATATCAAAATCATTACCATAACCCTCAAGAAATCCGCAGTTAAAGGAATTAATCATTGTCTTAATCTCAGCGTTGGCAAGCACCTTATCTATGCTGGCTTTCTCAACATTTAGAATCTTACCTCTTATTGGAAGAATTGCCTGAGTACGTCTGTTTCTTGCAGTTTTAGCTGAGCCTCCGGCTGAATCTCCCTCAACTATGAACACTTCGCATTCCTCCGGATTCTTGCTTTCGCAGTTAGCAAGCTTACCATTACTGTCAATTGAGAACTTCTGCTTAGTAAGCATATTAGTCTTAGCCTTTTCCTCAGCCTTTCTTATCTTAGCTGATTTCTCTGCACAGGCTATGACAGCATTAAGATCCTCCAAATGTCTGTCAAAATACAACTGTACCTCATCACCTGTTACATTAGCAACAACTGTACCAGCATCAGGATTATCAAGCTTAGTCTTTGTCTGTCCCTCAAATCTTGGTGCAGGATGCTTTACTGCAACAACTGCTGTCATTCCGTTACGCACGTCAAGACCTGTAAAATTCGCATCCTTTTCTTTAAGGATTCCCAGTTCTCTTGCATACTGATTGATTATATTGGTAAACTTTGTCTTGAATCCTGTAATATGTGTTCCACCCTCCTGAGTGTAAATGTTATTACAAAATCCAAGTATGTTCTCCTCGAACTCATTTACAAACTGAAAAGCCACCTCAACTTCTATGTCTTCCTGTTTCTTCTTAAAATATACAATATCACAAACAGTTTCTTTTCCGTTGTTTAAATCCTTTATATATGCCTTAAGCCCCTCCGGCTCATGAAAAACTTCCTTTTCCTCACTCCCTGTTCTCTTATCCTCGAAATTAATAGTAAGTCCGGGATTAAGGTAAGCAGTCTCGTGAAGTCTGCTCTTTATGGCATCTGCCTTGAATCTTGTCTTTTCAAATATCTCTGGGTCAGGCAAAAATGTAACTGTTGTTCCAGTATCATTCTTCCTGCATGTACCAATCTGGGCAAGTGGTGCTGTTGCCTTTCCTCTCTCATATCTCTGCTTATACACACCACCGTCGACTCTTATCTCAACCTCAAGCCATACTGACAATGCATTTACTACAGAAGCGCCAACACCGTGAAGACCTCCGGATATCTTATAACCCCCATCTCCAAACTTTCCTCCTGCATGAAGTACAGTAAACACGACTTCAACCGCAGGGATTCCAGCCTTTGGGTGAATTCCTATTGGAATTCCACGTCCATTATCCTTAATAGTTGCTGTTCCGTCATCATTGAGAGTGACACTTATCTCAGAGCAATAACCCGCAAGATGCTCATCCACTGAATTGTCTGCAATCTCATATATAAGATGATTAAGTCCCTTTGTGCCAACACTTCCAATATACATTCCCGGTCTCATTCTTACCGCTTCAAGTCCCTCCAGAATTGATATACTGGTAGCATCATATTTGTTTCCTGACATACTTCCTCCTGTTTCCCTCTTTACTTACCAAAATTGCTGTTGAATATATCTTCAAAGCTTCCTTCAAATATATAGCAGTCTGATATTTTAATATCATCCCAGACCTTATCATTAAATTCCATATAAATCTCTGATTCATATTTTTCAAAATCAGCATTAAACTGTTCCAGTTTTCTCTTTTCAAGAATAGCTGTTTTGTTAACTTCCGTCTTGGCCTTATCATTGTCCGATGTGCATCTGATAATATAATATCTGCCGCCAGCCTCAATAATCTTGCTCATCTCACCTGTTGCAAGGTTAAATGCTGCATTTTCAAATGCTTCTTCCATCTCTCCACGCTTAAGTTCATATTCATACTGTCCGTCCTGATTAAACTCCTTTGCAACAGCAAAGAAAGAACTTCCTGACGTCACCATATTATACGCTCTGTCAATATCCTCTTTAGAATCTGTGACAATGTACTGAATATCTATAACTCTGGCTTCATCAGCACTCACTTCAATATCCATCATAGAAGTTAAATCAGAATATAATTTCTTGGCAACCGCAAAATCTGTAAACATACTGTTTAATATATCCTTAGTAATACCAGAACCTTCAATCTGTGATTGAGACAGCATATTATAATACTCATCCACAGCATTATTTACAGCATCCCGTTCCTCCCGGCCAAGAACAACTCCCCGCTCTTTAGCCTTTTCATTCATAGTTCTGACCCTTAAAAGTTTAACTCTTATCTGGTCTTTAATATAACTTTCAAAATCTGCATCACCTATTTTTTCTTTCCATATGTCACTGCCAAACATCTCTTCGTATTCTTTGCGTACATCTGACATAAGAATCTCTGCTTCACAGGTATATGTCACACTGTTATTTACCTTAATAAGCTCATCTTTCTTCATTCCGGTTGTAAAAAATACGCCTTTTCCATTGAAGAATTTAATATACCCTGCAATCAGAAGCGCAACAATAAGAAATATCACTAAAATAATGATATTCATTTTTCTTCTCTTCATAAATCCATCCTCTTTAATACTACTTATGATACGGCTCATTTTTCATTATTCTGTAAGCTCTGTATATCTGTTCTAACAAAATAACTCTCATAAGCTGGTGCGGAAACGTCATCTTAGAAAAACTAAGCTTATAATCAGCGCGCTTAAGTACTGCATCTGATAATCCCAATGAGCCTCCTATAACAAATGTTATGCTGCTTACACCATCAATTCCAAGTCTTTCAATCTTCTCTGACAATTCCACTGAGTCAGGCATTTTCCCTTCAATAGCAAGTGCACACACATAAGAATCATCCCTGATTGCTGCAAGAATCCTTTCCCCTTCTTTGCATTTAATCTGCGTATTAACAAGCTCACTTGCATTATCCGGCGTTTTCTCATCAGGAAGCTCAACAATGTCTATCTTACAATATCTTGTCAGCCGCTTCAAATATTCATCAACAGCCTGAGTATAGAATTTTTCTTTAATCTTTCCAACACAAACAACTGTGATTCGCATTTTCTATCCTTCCACAAACAAATATGCTCCATTATCCAGCTTAAATACTTCAAGCTGCTCAGTAAGGTCGTCATCACTTAAGTCTGACACATCCATCCCTTCATCATCCATAACTTCACGCAGTTCCTTGATATTCTTACAATATACCGCCATACACTCTTCAAGAAATTCCTTTGCCTCCTCAATATCATAGGCTACAGGCTCATCAAATAACTGTCTCTGATCTCTTAAAAAAACTTTTGCACATTCATCAATATGTTTTTCCATCTTAATCCACTCCATTCATCTCATATTATTCTTATTAGTCTGTTACATAATATCCTTAAACCGCTCTCTTAAAGTGCCCTCAACCAATCCTGTAATATACTTTCCATGTTTTTTGATATCATCAACAGCTTTTTCCATGACATATGACTCTGAAACCATATCAAGCATGGCAATATCGTTATAATTATCCCCAAAAGCCATACATTCATCTTGGGTCAATCCAAAGTAATCCTGTATCTGTCCCAATCCTTTACCCTTATTTACTGATAAATCCATAAAATCAAGATACAGCTCCCCTGAAACCATAACCGAGGCTTTACCTTTCCATTTTTCAAAGAAATGCTCCTTAGAGTTTTTTATTCCTGAAAGGTCACATACAGCAATCTTTAAAATATCCTCATCAATATCAGTAAACTTGTCCACAAGGGTGGTATGATAGTTAACAACTTTCGTCATTCTGTAATGATACTCTTCTGTCTTAGGCTTAATATATGCTGTGTGTTCTCCTGAAACAAGAACCTCACAATTTGGCTGTTCAATGACATCTTCGATAATCTCAAGTGCAAGCTTTCTGTCCAGCGGTGTTTTTCCTATAACCTCACCCCTATACTCAACTAAAGCACCATTCTCCGCTATATATGCCAGTCTGTCACTCAAGGGTTCAAACAGTCTCTTAAGGCTTGTTATCTGTCTGCCGCTTGCTGGTGCAAATATAATGCCACTATCAAGCATTCTGCCTATACATTCTTTAGCTGATTCATCTACACTCTGCGCACCATTTAGCAGCAAAGTTCCATCAAGATCACAGGCTACGAATTTAATCATGTATGTCTCCTCTTTATTACATTTAATCTAAAAAGCTTTCAATTCATGGACAAGCCTTGCAACAGGAAGCCCCACCACATTGTTATAGTCACCTTCTATGCCTTTAATATACGCTGCAAATCTGCCCTGTATTCCATAGGCTCCGGCCTTATCCATCGGTTCCCCTGTGCCGATATAATCCCTTATTTCATCTTCTGTCATATCATACACCCACACATCTGTTTTTTCATAAAAACTGACCTTCTTATTCGTTGAACAAATGCTCACTCCAGTGTATACCTGATGAACATCCCCACTTAAATCCCTGAGTATTCTGAAAGCGTCTTCTTTATCTTCAGGCTTAGTAAGAATATTCCCTTTATGATAAACAATTGTGTCTGCTCCTATGACAACGACTGAATCATCATTTTCTGAAATAGTATCCAGAACTGATTGTGCTTTCAATGAAGAAAGCTCCATCACATAGTCTTCCGGCTGACTGACGCTTATATTCTCATCTGCATCGCTTGATATAACCTCGAAAACCAGCCCTACCTGACTCATTAATTCTTTTCTTCTAGGTGAACCGGAAGCAAGTATCAAATGTTTCATGTCCAATAATCTCCTTATGCATTACTGCATTTTGTGGTCAGAGCCCACTTTTGCTCATACATTTTGTATTATATCATAATATTTTGCTTGTGCAAAGCTAAAAAAGGATACAGAACATCCCGCTCTGTATCCCTGCAATAGTTAGTTTTTCCAAATCAAACATCAGTTAAATCATTCTTTTTTTAGTTATGAATAATACAGCCATGAATATTACAGCAGTACCGGCAAGTATTGCAATATAAGCTCCCATATGGCTGCATTCACCCGTTCTTACAATTTCCTCATCTGCTGCAACCTCCGCTTCTTCCGATGCCTGTGTTATTGTCGTCTCTGCTTCTGTCACTGATGTTTTCTCCGCCTGTGTTGTCTCCGTCTGTGTCGTCTCTGCCTGCGTTGTCTCTGCCTGTGTCGTCTTTGCCTGTGTTGTCTCCGTCTGTGTCGTCTCTGCCTGTGTCGTCTCTGCCTGTGTTGTCTCCGCCTGTGTTGTCTCTGCCTGTGTTGTCTCTGCCTGTGTTGTCTCTGCCTGTGTTGTCTCTGCCTGTGTCGTCTCTGCCTGCTGGTCTTCAGATATAAAATGCATTTCCCCCGAAATATTTACAAAAGAATTTGCTATAACCCTTCCTGTACATGTGTGTTCCAGTGTAACATCCGATTCAGGTGCCACTAGAATCCCACATAATTCAGACATACTTATATTCCCCGGCACATTTACCGCATTGAAAATAACAGTATCAGCAATATTCGGGTCTGACAAACCACCTGTAAACCTCCCATTGACACAGAATCTGCCAAACTCAGTATTTCCAGTAGCACCAAGCATATTAATAATTACAAACTGATCATCTTTCTTATTGGTTATATAAAGCTCTCCTGCACCATAGAAAGAAGAGGCGGGATTGCCCTGCCAGTCCATATAATTGCCGGCATACATATTGACCACAACAATCTGTTTGTTCTTAAAAGCTGCAAGGTCGATTCTCTTCTCATCATTGACGCCAATAATAATATCTGCCTCATCATCTGTAATTGCTGCATATCTTTTAAATTTTTCAGAAACTTTGTGAAGTGTATCTGTCACATCCATATATTTCTCTGAATAAAACACATTTATGGTATCCTTACAATTATTTACATCAATCACTGCGCCTGTTCTTTTGCCATATTTATCTAATATATAATACTTATTCTCTACAGGTACATATTCATAATCTGTTCCAAGCACCAGATTATTAAATGCATTTTTTTCTATTTTGACACAGGAAGAGTTGGAATTATCAAAATCCTTAATGTATGTTGTTCCTACACTCTTATTATGCCATGCGCTTATCCACTGGTCTGTTATTATAAGTTTATTAGTTGCAAAGCATGTCTGATTGTGATTTGAATTCTGGAATTCTTCTGCGACAACTCCGTATGGTTTAGCAGCCCCAAGTAAATCCTTAAGTACCTCCTGTGTCTGTGAATATGCCCTGGTTTTCACCAATGTTCCTGCAAATACAGAGGCAAAAGCTACCACCCATACAAGAACAGCTACTGACACTTTCTTAATTCCGTTACCTTTTCTGCCTGATTTTTTCACTAAAAACATTTTACACCCTCCATATAAAGACTATTTCCATAATTCCCCAATTAACTGTATTTATTCATTCGAACAGTAAAATCAGTGCTAAGGCACTATGTCATCTTTGTGTGGGTTAAGGTGTGTCACAAAAAAACTCATGTCAGACACACAGTATTATCCAAGTGTATCGTAACATGAGTTTTATCAATGTGTTATTTAGTTATAATCTTAATCATTTACCTTCAAGGCTTCTGTTCATGGCAGACTCTAAAGCATCAATGGAAGCTCTGATAATATCATGGTCAATACCAATTCCAAAGTAACTCTTTCCATCTTCTCCTGTAATACCAACATACGCTATAGCACTTGAGTCTGACCCCCTCTTTAACGCATGTTCCTCATAACAGAATATGTCGCATGGCTTATTAAAATGATTAGCAAGTGCATTACTTACAGCATCAAGTCTTCCGTTACCTCCGGCCTCAATATTCTTCCTCTCTCCATTCTCTTCAATAGTAACAATTGTCTGGATACCATCAATCTGCTTAAAATGTACCTCTGTAATCTTGAATACAGGAGTATATTTCTTATATCTTCTCTCAAATATTTCAAGTACCTCATCAGGAGAAAGCTCCTTATGATTGACATCAGATACATCTTTAACTGCATATCCAAGGTCTTCTCTCATTGCCTTAGGAATAATCATTCCATAATTATGCTCAAGTACATAAGCTACACCACCCTTACCTGACTGGCTGTTAATACGGATAACATCTGAATCATATGTACGTCCAACATCCTCAGGATTAATAGGAAGATATGGAACAGTCCATTTGTTAGGGTCATTCTCAACTCTGTAGTGCATACCCTTAGAAATAGCATCCTGATGTGAACCTGAAAATGCTGCAAACACAAGCTTTCCACACCATGGATGACGATCATCTATCTTCATCTGGGTAAGTCTTTCAAATACTTCTGCAAGATGTGGCATGTCTGAAAGATCAAGTTCCGGATTAACTCCCTGCATATACATATTCATAGCAAGCGTAATTATGTCTACATTACCTGTTCTCTCACCATTTCCAAAAAGTGTTCCTTCAATTCGGTCTGCTCCTGCAAGAATACCCAACTCTGCATCTGCAACACCTGTGGATCTGTCGTTATGTGGATGAAGAGATAAAATAACATTATCTCTATTGTGCATATTCTTAGACATATATTCAATCTGACTTGCAAATACATGTGGAAGAGACATCTCTACTGTAGCCGGAAGGTTAATAATACACTTCTTATCCGCCGTTGGCTGCCAGATATCAATAACAGCATTACATACATCAAGAGCATATTCAGGCTCTGTTCCTGTGAAACTCTCAGGACTGTATTCAAAGAGGAAATTACCTCCATCTGCTTCTGCAAGTTCCTTTAAAAGCTTAGCTCCTTCGATAGCAATCTGCTTAACCTGCTCTTTATCTTTCTTGAATACCTGTTCTCTCTGTGCAAGCGATGTAGAATTATACACATGAACAATTGCCTTAGGTGCGCCCTTTACAGCTTCAAATGTCTTCTTGATGATATGCGGTCTTGCCTGTGTAAGTACCTGAATTGAAACATCATCCGGAATCATATTCTTCTCAATAAGTGTACGGCAGAATTCATACTCTGTCTCTGATGCAGCAGGGAAACCGATTTCAATTTCCTTAAAGCCAACCTCTACAAGCATCTTAAAGAATTCAAGCTTCTCATCAAGACTCATAGGTTCCACAAGAGCCTGGTTACCATCTCTTAAATCAACTGAACACCATATTGGTGCCTTATCAATGTACTCCTTATTCACCCAGTCATTACATTTAACCGGTGGCATAAAATAGCCTCTTTCATACTGTCTGTAATCAAACATCTCATAACCTCCTAAAGAAAATAAATAATATTAACTTAATAAGTAAAAGCCTTAATTAATGTAAGCATAAAAAAATCTTTCGTCCCGGGGCTGACAGCCCGAAGAGACGAAAGACAAAATCTCACGCGTTACCACTCTTCTTCATAGATATACTATGCACTCACTGAATACGTACAAAAACTTGTATTATATTCTGTCCACAATAACGGTTGGCTTCCGGCTACTCCTACTTCTCACTCTCTTGTAATGATTTCAGGTAGCAGCTCCAAGGCGAGTTCAATAAGTTCCTTCCACTGCCTCACACCACCCGGCAGCTCTCTGACTCTGGTTCCTATCTAATAGTCCTCTTCATAGCATTTACTTATTATATGTGCTTATTATAATTGTCCTTTTTCGTAAAGTCAAGCATAAATTCCAGTTCTTCTTTCGATATGTTCTTATCAGAATATCTGGCTTTCTCATATCCTCCTGTAATCTTAGCTGCGGTATCTGCTTCAGAAGTAATTCTGCTCTTAGTAATATCCTCCGGCTGCATACTCATAAGACTTTCATTGTCATGTTCTTTCTTCCTGTCAGATAAAACAGCCTTCTTAAATGCCCTTCTGTACTGCACATTGACTGGTATATCAGCTTTCTCTGCCTGTTTTCTGGCTTTTTTAATCCTTCGTTCCTCTTTTCTGCTATTCCCGATAAACTCTATCTCATCGCCATTATCATCTTTAGCAGTCTTAAACTTTCTGGCATATTTGTAGATAAGGTAAATAACAAGTCCTGCTAAAGCAACAATAACTACAACTGAAAATGCAGTGAACAATGCACTCATCGTACTGTTCTCCTGCCAGAGATCATCTGGTATTTCCCCAATTTCTTCTCCTGGTGCATCTGTTGGATCTTCCGGCATACTTATCTCTTCATCCTTCTCATGCATGATTGTAAGCAGAAACTTAAGCAAATATTTCACGAGGAACATTATTCCTGATCCCATCACAGAAAATATATTACCGTACTTTCCATTATAGAACACCAGCATTCCAATTATCATAAGTCCTGATATTACGACAATCATAATTATATTGATTCCCGTTATTCTTTTTGCAGGAAATTCTGATTTTCCTGTATTGCTGATAAACATTTCATTAAGCTCTTTAAACTGGTTACCTGCAAATGAAAGCAGCACAAATACAACAAACAGCACAGTTTCTATGTTGACTAAAACCCTGCTTCCCACTGCTGCACCTGTTATGCTTCCTATAACCATAACAACACAATACAGTACTGACATTCTTTCTCCAGCCTGAAGTGTCGCCTTCTTTTCATCCTCGCTGACATCCTCTATATCAGTACTAAATCTGGAAGTATTTATATATTCTGTTTTTCTTACATTTGCAAGTCTTATTCCAAATGAACGGATACACACTACAAGCACACTCACAAAATACGCCGTCATCTCCGCTTCTGTCCTTCCAAGCAGCACTGCTCCAATAACAAAAGCAACATGTATAATAGTGAATAAGAACAATGGATGTACATATTTTCTTATAAAATATGTAACAACAACCGGCACAGCCACAAGAAACGCATATGGTATATATTCAGCAGTTTTATGTGTCACTCCAAGAATAATAAATGCAGCAAATGCAATATACACTGTACACTGGCTGAGTATATCAATTAACACACGCACATTTCTCAATGTCTGGTTGTTGTCTGAAGCCTTTTTTGACTCTCCCATAATAATCTCCTAATTATTTACGCTCCATCCTATTGGCGTAATATTGCAGTATTCAAGTTCATATTCGCATCCTGGAAGATGGGGTACAATCCATATAAAATCGTCCTGTTTTACGACAATCTCTGACAATACCTCCTGCAGTTTCCTTCTGCGGCTGGCGGATACAACAACATACACACAATTCTCATTATGCCTGTCTGGATTCCCTTCAATAATAAGACGAGTAAGCATATCTGAATATTCCTCCATAGGAATATCGAGGTCTATTCTTGCCAAAGCAGTGTTAATATTATTGAGGTGTCCCATTCCGGAACCTCTCGTAATAACAGTCTGCTCTCCTGTATCAATATCTCTTCCGTTACATATCACAGATACACTGACTCCCTGTGCAATAAGCATCTGTGCCATGCCAGAAGCCACACTGATTGCTTCTTCACTGACAGAATCATACCTTAATGCCCCATCCTCCTCAAGATTAAGGAGAATACATACATTACGGCTTACTGATTCATCAAATTCATTAACCATAAGATTACCCGTTCGTGCTGTTGCCCTCCAATTGACATTCTTAAGACTGTCATTGCTGTTGTAATCTCTTATTCCCCGAAAAACAAAAGGATCCTCTAACAGAAACTTTCTTCTCTCCATTTCCCCCATAACTCTGCTGTTTACAGGGTTGAGCCTATTGACCTCTGCGGCTTTCGGAAAAACTGTAATCTCACAGTTATTATCAAATTTCATCACATTTATTTCGTTCATAAATGGTCCTGAAAATGTAAGTTCAAGTCCGGAGATTCTAAACACGCCTCTTCTTGTACATTTGACAGGAATTCGTCTTGTTATCCTCTGATTAGCAAGAAATGAAAATACATCATTGCGGTATGTCTTATCTGAAACACTTGAATTGGTATCTGAATTGATAAACACTAATTCCCTGCCAATCTGGAACTTAAGATTAATGCAGGGAAGAGGCAGCCTCTTGTTATTAGTCACCACCTCGACAAGCTCCCTTGTCTCGCCCTTGACTGCATGACTCTTATCAAACATTACATCAACAGAAAGTCCCTTACTCCAGTTATAACGAAATACAAGTTTTACAATCAGGTATACAATAAGCACACCTGCAAACATAAACAATACATTCATTATTTCGTCCATTCTTCAGTAGGAACCGCAGTTTTTTCAACGACTCCTTTAATTATCTGTTCATTATTATCTCTATTCATATATCCTGACTTTAACACAATTCTGTGTGCCCATACAGCGGCGGATAAAGTCTTAATATCCTCCGGCACAACGTAATCTCTGCCTTTGACATATGCATATGCCCTTGCTGCATTAAGCATTCCAAGTGTGCCTCTCGGACTTACTCCGATTGCCACATTATCCACCTCTCTTGTCTGTCTCGCAAGCTCAACAATATAGTCAATAAGAACCGGATGAATATATACATTCTTAGCCTCTTGCCTCATATCAATGATATCATTGCAGCTTGCAACAGAATTAAGTTCCTTAGATGGGTCACTCTTTAAAAATCTGTTAAGAATATGTACCTCATCATCCTTTCCCGGATACCCCATATTTATCTTCATAAGAAATCTATCAAGCTGAGCCTCCGGAAGCTGATATGTTCCTGCCGTCTCAATCGGATTCTGGGTTGCAATAACAATAAACGGCTCATTAAGCTTAGAATATTCTCCATCTACAGTTACCTGATGTTCTTCCATACATTCCAAAAGAGCTGACTGGGTTCTTGGAGTAGCTCTGTTAATCTCATCTGCAAGAATAACATTTGCAAAAACAGGTCCCTTTCTAAACACAAAATCTGCTTCTTTCTGATTGAAAATATGTACACCTGTTATATCTGAAGGAAGAAGATCCGGAGTAAACTGTATCCTTGAAAACTCTCCATCTATGCTTCTGGCAAATGCTTTCGCCATCATGGTCTTTCCTGTTCCCGGAACATCCTCCAAAAGAATATGTCCACCCGCAATAATACTTGTCATCACAAGTTCAGCGACATCATTCTTGCCAATGATAACACTGCTGACATTTTGTAATATATCTGTAACTTTGTTCATGGCTCCTCCAATACATATAACATAATATTTTAGTAAAGTATAACAAAAACACTGCCCCCGACACAAGTCCGGGACAGTGCTATTTGCTTAAATATTTATGAATTTTTAATGAAATCTAATTATCTGTCGGCATTTCCTGATTTACATCAATTCCTCTTGGTGCAACAGGAGTAGAAAAAACAATCTGTGTGCTTGTCCTTCCAAACTTCTGTAACTGCCCGATAAATGTATCAAGTTCCATTGTACTCGGAAACATAACCTTAAGAAGCATAGAATAATTGCCTGTAACACAGTTACACTCCACTACATTCGGGCATGACTTGATAAATGGATAAAAATCCGGTTTTTGTACCGGAGCGACCTCCAGATTAATAAATGCTGTTATATGATATCCCAGCTTTAGCTGATTAATTTTCACTTCATAACCTTCAATAATCTCTTCCTTTTCAAGTCTTTCTATTCTTGCAGAAACTGCCGGTGATGAAAGAAATACATTCTCTGCTAAAGCCTTGAGCGGCATCCTTGCATTTTGCTGTAAAAGTGTAATTATTTTCTTGTCAATCTTGTCCATAATTAGTCCTCCCGGGTTGATAAAGCTATTTCTGTTATATTCAAAGCAAAAATAATAGTCAATAATTATGCAAAAAAGGACAATTCTAGCTATGCTGCTAAAATTGTCCCCGTCGACTTAATATATTAACTTGGGTACACTATACACCTAAAATAATAAAATAGCAAGTCTTTTTTCTTTCTTTTCATTGCTTTTGTACATAATATTTGTTAGAGTAAAGAAAATATTAACGCTTGAAACAGGCAGAATGGAGTAATCATGGATAATAATCAGGAATACAACACAGTAACACTTATGCTCGAGGACGATACCGAATGCGAATGTGCAATTATTCGCATATTCCCGGCTGGTGACAAGGACTACATCGCCCTTCTTCCACTTGAGGGTGAGGCAGCCGACAACGAAGAAGTTTACCTCTACAGATATATAGTTGAAGGAGACAATGAGCCTGTCCTTGAAAATATCGAATCAGATGAGGAATATGAAATAGTCGCAGAAGCATTTGATGAGGAACTTGACGCTATGGAGTATGAAGAACTGTATGAAGATGAGGATAACGAGTAGTCAATATGTCTTCAATGAATCTGGATCTGGCTGTATCTTTATTGTATCTTAGCTTAGGATACATAAGATACAGCTTTTCTTTCGCTCTAGTCATTGCAACATAGAACAGCCGCCGCTCCTCCTCGATATGGTCTTCAAGAACAGCTTTATTATACGGGATGATACCCTCGCACACATCCGTCACAAAAACGACCTTGTACTCAAGCCCTTTAGAACAGTGCATAGTAAGAAAATGAACCCCTCCCTTATGTTCATCGGATATACCTCTCTTACACTCTGTCTGTATATCATTAGATAAGGATTCTGCATCCTCAAGCCATTCTCTGACAGTATTGCATTTTTCTGCCCTGTGAAGCAATTCCGATATAATATTATTAATCTCCTCTTTATTGGCCTTGTGTTCATAGATGTAATTACTTATATATTCATCATATCCAATTCCTTTACGGATATAATTCAATGCGGCAAAGGGACTCATATTCCTCAGGAGTTTAATATCAAATATCAGTCTGTCAATACGCTCACACATGGATACATTGCCTGTATATGCTATCTTCAGTGCATCCATATCAACAGGTTCACTGATATAGGAACGTTTTATATATCTCAGAGGCTTATTAATAATTCTCAAAAAATCCTTTCTGCTGTTGCTCCCCTGTGCAATCCTCAGATAAGAAAAAATATCCTTAGCAATCCAGTGGTCATAAATATCTTCCTGTCTTGTATTACTGACACAGGGAATTCCCTCTCCCTTAAGTCTTGCCATATACAGATTACCCACAATGTTAGTTCTTGAAAGGACAGCAATATCATTGTAGTCTATGCCACCCTCCTTAAGTCTTATTATCTCTTCTGCCAGAAACTTCTTCTCATCATTCAGGTTAATAAATTCATATATATCAACTGCTTCACCACACGCAGAGTTTGTCTCAATATCTTTAGAAAAACGCTTCTCATTCTCCTCTATAACTGACTTTGCAGCTAATACAATGTTGCCTGTAGACCTGTAATTAATGTTAAGGTCAATCCTTTTAGCATCACTGTATGTATCTGAAAACTGAAGCATTATACCGGGGTCAGAGCCACGAAAGCCATATATACTCTGGTCATCATCTCCAACAACAAACAAATTGTTGTACTTACCTGATAACAACCTGATGACATCAAACTGCGCCCGGTTTATGTCCTGAAATTCATCCACCAGAATATATCTATACCTGTCCTGCCACGCATTCCTGTAATCCTCTCGCTGTGTCAGAAGCTCAAGACACATCAGAATCATATCATCAAAATCAAGCAGTCCTCTATTCCTTAACATCCTATCATAATTCCTGAATATAACCCTGAAACTCTCCGGTGGAATAATGCCACACTCATATGTATCAATATTAACATTACCACTCTTCACACAGCTTATTTGCGCTATTATATCCGCCACCGCCTCTGACTCATCATCATATTCCAGTTCTAACGCACACATCTGCTCCCTTATATAGTCCTGCTGTACATCTGAGGTAATAATACTCTTCGCAGAATAGTTATAGGCATTCTTAAGAATAGTAAAAAACACCGCATGAAATGTTCCAAATGTAACTGCTGCTCCTCTTCCCTCTGAAAGTGAAAGAAAACGTTCTTTCATCTGCACAGCAGCCGCCTTAGTAAATGTGATTACTAAGATATCTGATGGATGTACCTCATAATTATCAATAAGATACTTTACCCTGTTCGAAAGAACCGCAGTCTTTCCTGAGCCTGGTCCTGCCAGTACCATGCAGGGACCTGTATTATGTTGTATTGCTTCCTTCTGAGCCGGATTAAAAATCAAACAAAAAGCACCTCTTACTTTTCTAATAATAATATAAGCACATTTATATTATATTAGCATAGTGGTGTATTGTCAATTCTTTTAATATATTTTTATATCTAATAGCTAGATATTTTATCATCTGAATCATCTGTATTAGTAATGTCTTTCACCACAACGTAATACTCCACCTGAGGATTTACCTGAATGAGAACTCTGTCGCCCTTCTTATGCCCAAGAAGAGCCTTTCCTAACGGAGACTCAATGCTCACCATCCCGCTTAAAGAATCCGCCCTGACTGTGGTTACAATCTTAATAGTTTCAGTACTCTCGTCATCTTCATAATACACTTCAACTGTATTGTTAATCCCAATCTCATCATCAGCAGAATCATCATCAATTACAGTAGCATTCTTAATTGTTCTCTGAAGATACCTGATTCTGCTTTCATTCTTATTCTTAAATCTCTTGGCCGCATGATATTCGAAATTCTCGCTTAAATCTCCCTGCGCCCTCGTCTCCTTCACATCATCAAGAGCAGCCTTCCTGACCTCATGAATTCTATATTCAATTTCTTCTTCCATTTTTCTGATATCATTCTTTGTAAGTTCATGTCCCATCGCATTAAATCTCCTTATTTTACCCTGATATAAACCGCCTGGCTCAGCATATCCTCATATCGCTGAAAAAATGTATCCGCATCTCTTGTCACTTTACCGGCAATAGAATCTGCTATCTCCACAGTATTATTATTCTTATCGTAACCGCATATTACTACACAATGCTCATTGTCATACCAAATAAATTCATTACCGTCTATATAATATACTTCATTTTTCGTTGGAAGCATATCTTCTGTATTCCATATGATAACAGGGTCTCCGTCTTCAATGTAATCATATATTTCTTCTCTTGTACTTCCACTAATATCAACAGCCTCTGCATTTATATTATTGTCCATAAAAAAACTATTAGCTGCCTTAACAATAACCGGAGCAAAACATCCAAAGGAATGGTCATCATAAACACTCCCAACAAATGATTTGAACATATCATATTCAGTCGTATCAAGATAATTGTCTGCCAGATACTTATTGGATACATTTATTCCAATATAATTAAGTGTCATTGTAAGTGAAGTAATCTCACATCCTGAAGGCATATCAGGATACTGGTAAATTATATTAACAGGAAGAGACACCTCTGTCTTTGAGGATATATTATTGCGTATACTGTCTACAATGCTCTGTCTTATACTATCCATTGATATATCAGGAAGAGCTTGTGTTGTTTCCTCTATTGGACTGTCAGTTACAACCTGAGAATTATATTCATCCCTGTCACCGGATATTGTTTCTGCTATTACATTAATCTGCTCACGCTCTTCTTTGCCTGTACTCACATATACTCCAAAAACAAATACACACATAACAGAAGAGATTATCAGAACTGCAATTAATATTTTGTTTCTCATATCTATCCTCATCTTTAATCGTCTTATACATTATTTTGCCCTTTCCCAAACATTTTTTCAAGTATTAATTAATTTCCTATTGCACAATATTTATTTTGAGTTATAATATACAAGTCACTTGTTTTCGCAATATTTCATAACGGCGTGTGGCTCAGTTTGGTAGAGCGCGTGGTTCGGGACTACGAGGTCGCAGGTTCAAATCCTGTCACGCCGATTTTCATATAATTATTCTCCAAAACACCCTGTAATGTCAGTATTGTGCTAGATTCACTTTACTGCATTACAGGGTGTTTTATTTTTTCTTTTACAATTTGAAAAGACGTCTGTTAGTTCTAAGAACAATGAAAAGCACAAAAATTTCTTGTCTGCGGGGTATAGATACTGCAAAACATGCATCTGTACCCCGCTATCATTCTTACAATTATAAAATTCTTCCGATCAAATTGTATCTTCTAAATAGCCCGTGAAATCAAACTTTTATTTACTCCATTCGCCGTGCGAACCTCCTCTTCGCCTCACGCCTAGTCGGTCTCTGGCATTCGCCATATGTAAGCATAAAAAATGACTGGTTTCAAGCGAACTTGACCAGTCATTTTTTGCTTATACACTACTCATTATCTTTAGAACTTACCATTCTTAGCAGCTTCCTCGATGGAAACAGCAACTGCAACTGTAGCACCAACCATAGGATTATTACCCATTCCGATAAGACCCATCATCTCAACATGAGCTGGAACTGATGATGAACCTGCGAACTGTGCATCTGAATGCATACGTCCCATAGTATCTGTCATACCATAAGAAGCTGGACCTGCTGCCATATTATCTGGGTGAAGTGTACGTCCTGTACCACCACCTGAAGCTACTGAGAAATACTTCTTGCCTGCTTCAAGTCTTTCCTTCTTATATGTACCTGCAACTGGATGCTGGAATCTTGTAGGGTTTGTTGAGTTACCTGTGATTGAGATATCAACATTCTCTTTCCACATGATAGCTACACCTTCTGTTACATCGTTAGCACCATAGCAGTTAACCTTAGAACGAAGTCCGTCAGAGTATGGTGTTCTTGAGATTTCCTTAACCTCGCCTGTTGAGTAGTCCATCTCTGTCTCTACGAAAGTAAATCCGTTAATTCTTGAGATAATCTTAGCAGCATCCTTACCAAGACCGTTAAGGATAACTCTAAGTGGTTTCTGTCTAACCTTGTTAGCCTTCTCTGCAATACCGATAGCACCCTCAGCAGCAGCAAATGACTCATGACCTGCAAGGAATGCGAAACACTCTGTCTCTTCCTCAAGCAGCATCTTTCCTAAGTTACCATGTCCAAGACCAACCTTTCTCTGGTCAGCAACTGAACCTGGAATACAGAATGCCTGAAGACCTTCTCCGATAGCTGCAGCAGCCTCTGAAGCCTTTCTTGCACCCTTCTTGATTGCGATAGCTGCACCTACTGTATAAGCCCAGCATGCATTCTCAAAACAAATAGGCTGGATACCCTTAACCATAGCATATACATCTAATCCGGCATCCTTAGTAATCTTTTCAGCTTCCTCAATATTAGCTATACCATAGCTATTAAGAACTGAAGTAATCTTATCTATTCTTCTCTCATATGATTCAAATAAAGCCATTCTTCCTGTCCTCCTTACTTAACTTCTTCATCTGTTCTTGGGTCGATAATCTTAACAGCATCAGCAACTCTGCCGTACTGTCCGCAAGCTTTTTCATAAGCTGTGTTAGGGTCATCACCCTTCTTAATGAAGTCTGTCATCTTTCCAAGGCTTACAAACTTGTAACCGATAATCTGATCGTCCTTATCAAGGGCAATACCTGTTACATATCCTTCTGCCATCTCAAGATAACGAGGACCTTTCTTTAATGTTCCATACATAGTACCAACCTGTGAACGAAGTCCCTTACCAAGATCCTCAAGACCGGCACCAACTGCAAGACCACCCTCAGAGAAAGCACTCTGTGTTCTTCCGTATACAATCTGTAAGAACAGCTCTCTCATAGCTGTATTAATAGCATCACATACTAAGTCTGTATTTAATGCTTCCATAACTGTAAGACCTGGTAAAATCTCAGCTGCCATAGCTGCTGAATGTGTCATTCCTGAACATCCGATAGTCTCAACTAAAGCTTCCTGAATGATACCCTCTTTAACATTAAGAGTAAGCTTGCAGGCACCCTGCTGAGGAGCACACCAGCCTACACCATGTGTAAATCCTGAAATATCTTCAACCTTCTTATTCTGTACCCATTTACCTTCTGTTGGCACTGGAGCTGCTCCATGATGAACGCCCTGTGCAACCGGACACATATTCTCTACTTCCTGTGTGTAAATCATCTTATTACTCCTTTCGTAATACATAATATGTACTATAAATGCAATAACGACAATATCCCGCCGTCCAAGCCTTGTTTATTTTCTCACAAACTTTTCCATTAGTCAATGTAAGACGCAACTTTTTTACATTATAAATATAAAAACATCGTTATTATTTAAGATTTTCTGTAATATAGTCCACATCAAAATCTGAAACTGCTTTTCTTAAGTTATGGATTTTTTCTTTTTCTTCTCCGGAAAAACTGTAATCATCCAGTTCTTTCATTATACTGTCCATAAGGTCAATATCCATCTCCTGTGCAGCTGTGAACATCCTTTTCAGTAAATCTGCAATAACTTCCCGGTTATCAGATGCAGTTCTTTTGCCATCATCTTCTGAATCCCCGCTTGAACTGCCACACAATTCATCCAGCTTATCATAATACTCATGCCATTTTAAAATAAATATGCCATGAAGTCTGGTTATGACCTCTATATCTTCATTTCTCGCTGCGTCTTCAAGCACCTTAGCCATACCTGCCAGCGGTACAATTCCAACTGTCGCAGCAGAATTCTTCATACTATGGACTTTTATACGATATTCATTAAACATGCCATTCTGTGTCTGTCCATAATAATTCTCCAATTCATCTGCATCATCGTTTATCATTCCCCTGAACATTCTGAACATATCAAGCAAAGATTCATCATCCGCAAAATGTGTTCTTGCCAATTCATAATCAACTCCATCAATAACAGGCATATCCTGTATATCCGGATTAACATTCCCCTGCATATCATCTTCAGATGTATCTGCGGCATCATGTATCAGAGACTTACTTATATTCTCCTCAATCATCTGTTCCAGTTTTTCTGGCACAATCGGTTTAGAAAGGAAATCATTGAATCCTTCTTTAAGATACATTTCCTTAGCTCCGGTAACAGCATTAGCTGTAAGTATAATCACAGGGGTATCCTTGCACGGATAGTCTCCCAGTTCCTTCATATAATGAAAAGTTTCTATACCATCTATGTCAGGCATCATGTGATCCATAAATATCATGTCAAAATATTCTTTCTTGACAAGGTCGAGACATTCCTTTCCACTTTCACATAAAGTTACTTTAACCTTTGTCCTCTTAAGAAGCTGGGCAAATACTTTTCTGTTCATGGCATTATCATCAACCATAAGAATCTTTGCATCCGGAGCCGTGAATCTTGTGGATGTAACATTTGTACTAACCAGCTGCTCCATTCGCTTTTCAAAATTTCCCAACGGGGTAATATCCACAATTCCCTGTTTGAGTCTGAAAGAAAATGTACTTCCCTCCCCATATATACTCTCAACATTCAGAGAACTCCCCATCATATCTAAAAGCTGGGTGGAAATGCTCATGCCTAGTCCCGTGCCCTCAATATTGCGGTTTCTCTTCTCATCAAGTCTCTCAAAAGGCTCAAAAAGCTTTCCAAGCTCTTCCTTTTTCATGCCAATTCCTGTGTCACTGACACTAACATTAATCGTTGCACTGTCTTGATCCCAATCTATTAAAGACACCTTAAAACAAACACTGCCCTTCTCAGTGTACTTAACCGCATTATTAAGAATATTAATAATTATCTGGCGTATTCTTATATCATCACCATACAGGCGACATGGAAGAGCACTGTCAATATGACAGTTAAACTCCAATCCTTTAGCCTTAGCTTTAAAGCCTATCATATTAATTACATCATGAATCATGCTGCTCACATCATATTCAACAGGAATTATAGAAAGCTTTCCCTCTTCAATCTTACTGATATCAAGAATATCATTGATAATTGAAAGAATTGAATTCGCGGCTGACTTAAGGTCTGCCGCATACCTTTTTATGTGCTTCTCATTCGATTCACGAAGAATCATCTCATCACTTCCTAGTACCGTATTAATTGGCGTTCTTATCTCATGAGACATTTTGGCAAGGAACATATTCTTCGCATTATTGGCATTATCTGCTCTGATTGTTTCCTCCCGTAGCTGTTCAGCCAGTATAGAATCAGGATTTTCCACTGACAGGTAACATCCAAGACACATAATGGTGAATCCAAGGCTTGAAATCAACGCTGTAGGTGTTATAGCCTGAAATATTGATATAATAATAAATGTAGAAAAAGTAATTCCAAGAGCAGCTCTCGTCTTTCTGACAAGAGTTTTACCATATCTGACTAATATGTAAGCCATAACAATCACATAAACAATAATATTTCCGTATATCATATATACAGCCGGACCCATTGAATAATTTCCCTTCGGCGTCTCAATGAACTCGAAAGGAAGAAACAATTCACTCACAACGGTTATAACAAGAAGAACACATCCAACTATCTTAAGACCATTAAATTTTTTATCATACTGCTCCGATATCAGATTAACAAAATAATTATAAAGTAAAAAGAATGACAAAAAGAAAAACAGGAAAAAAAATCTATGAACCAGTCTGTTAACCCACAAAGAAACTGTATCCAAAGAATTAACCGTATAAACAGTCATGATATCAAGTATTATCTGAACTATTATAGTAGATACTGTTGTCAGAAAAAGTAAATGCGTCTTCGACTTCTTAGGCTTTGACATAAAGAATAAAAAGAGTATAACAAATAGAATTATTATACAGCCTGTCTGCAGTTTCACTTTCATTTCATTATCTCCTTCCTGACAGAAGAACTTTACCTATCGTTTCTAAAAGTCTTTCCCTGCTTGGAGGCTTTAATATATACCCTGCCGGTTTTAACTGTATTATACTGTTTACAACTTCTTTATCTGAAACTCCGGTAAGGAAAACTACCGGTATATCCTTGGTCTCCTCATCCTGAAGTATCATTTCAAGCACCATCTCTCCATTCATAATCGGCATCTCATAATCAAGAAGAATTATATCCGGCTTCTTTCTTCCAATCTGGGTAAATGCCTGCGCTCCTGAGGCTGCCACTGCCACAGAATACTGATCCTGCAATAAATTTTTAAGATTTCTTAACATCATGGCATTATCATCAACTATAAGTATATGCTTTCTGTCCCCACCACTAAGACCATTGTCATGATCTGGAGAAATACTTTCAATTATTTCTGCACATGTATTCACAACTGTCTCCTTGGAAACAGGTCTTGTAAGATTGACAAACTGTGGACTCTTATAATATTCCATATAAGGACCGCACTCGTATTCACTTCCCACTGTAAGCACATGGACAGAACTGTTATTATGCTTAATTGAAGTAAATAATTCATCTCCTACATGAATATCCAGTCCAATCATACTGATAATCACAAGGATTGGGGAAATATTGTTAATCTCTTCACTGATTGTCTCAGCATCTGTCCCATTAAAATCATATTTCTTAACAAGATAATAGCGCTGCAGCTCGGAAACAATGTCTTCCGAAATGTAATTACTCTTTCCGACGAACACAATATTTTTCATAAGCATCAATCTCCCGGGTGGTGTTTATTTATCTCTTTGCTACAATTTCATTCTGCTTCTTGTATATCGAACCTTCAGCCACATATCCCCTCACACTTGAAAGTGGATAAATATTGCTCTCTCTGCCAACAATAGTTCCCGGATTCAATACACTTCCACATCCAACTTCAACATTATCGCCTAAGAATGCTCCAATTTTCTTAATTCCCGTGTCAATATTGCCGTCCGGTCCCTTGATTGTAATAAGCTTTTTATCAGACTTAACATTAGATGTTATAGAACCGGCTCCCATGTGTGCTTTGTAGCCCAATATTGAATCCCCAACATAATTGTAATGAGGTACCTGTACTTTGTTGAAAAGAATAACATTCTTTAATTCTGTGGAATTTCCCACAACCGCGCCCTCTCCAACAAT
>CAMEVC010000023.1 GCA_945939115.1 uncultured Eubacterium sp. | reverse complement strand
CTTATTATAACGGAAAGGTGATTTTTTTGTATAACAAACACCGCGCACCCGCATAGCGGGTGGTTTATATTTCGCACGCTTCGCGAGCTCAACAGGGTCACGACCCATAAAAAAACGACCTGCCATATTAATGGCAGGTCAAAATGTTCTGATAACTATGCATTCTTGCCGCAGCACTGTTTATATTTCTTGCCGCTTCCACATGGGCACGGATCATTTCTTCCAATCTTCTTACCCTTGACAACTGTACCAGAAAGCTTCTGCTTCTTGTAAAGGCTCTTTCTTGTCTCCTCATCAAGAAGATTATCCCACTGTGGTAATTCATAAAGCCAGTCAGCCTTGCATCCCACCATATTGTAATAAAGCTTTTCCTTATCGTAATCAAGACTTACTTCTGTGTCCTCATCCATAGTCTCAATCGGATTAGGAGTCTTAAGGCTGTCATTAATGCCATCAAGAAATCCAGTCATCATAAGCACTTCTACTTCGTACTTATCTGCTAATTCCTTAACTGTTCCCTTAACTACTGTATCAGGGTCTGAGAGAATCTGTTCATATATAGCCTTCTCCTGATTGAAATACGAACCCCAGAACTGTGAAGCGTTCTTCTGATCCATCTCTGTCTCGTATGCGAGTTTTCTCCATGTTTCTAATAATGCCATGTCTGATTGTTACCTTTCAAATATTAATATTATAGTATTATGTATACTGGCTATATGTCGCACCAGATACATATGAATACAGTCCGTCAGATGTATAAGAATTCCTGGTTGCAAGTTCTGATAACTGCGATACTGCATTCCCGTATATAGTTGAAGCCTTCGCTGAAATCGTCTGTCCATAAGAACCAGCGCCTGTAAAAACAGACCTGGCAACAGCCATGTCAGCCGACTTGAACTTACCCTCATCTACTGTCAGCTTATTATCTGAGCCAATAGAAATGCCAATCTGCTTTAACAAATCTGAATTAGCCTTAGTATATCTTACCATTGTTGACGCTGTATTAAGAATATACCTGCTGGTAGAATCTCCCGTAGATGACACAAGAGAATTGTAATTCTTCACAAAATCCGTAACAGCTTTATATGCCTCATCCGTCTCAGACCAGAGTTCTGAAGACTTAAAATTCGAAGCAGAATCCACTACTGCTGCCGCATTATCACGGTTTCTTACAGCGTTATTCTTCTGAACATCTGTGCTCTGTGTCTTATCTGACTTATTGGATGTACTCTCAATATTGTTCCCGGATATATTGCTGTAATACTTCTTCATCAGCTTACTGTACGAACCATTCTTAATGGAATTATATGTTGTAAAGTCAATTCCGTATGAATTCTGTGAAGACCCAAGCCCTGAAAACAATGTAGATATTGAACTTGAATTATATGAGTTTATTGTCGCCATATGCATACCTCCCTGTTTTGCAAAATAATCAGAAACTGATTCCGATTCCATTCACTAGTTACATCGGCCTCCCTGCCTTTTATAATTATAGCATTTTTTATTTCTTACGCAACATTTTTATAAATATCTTGAGTACTTTCCATTAGTGCTGTATATTATTAAGTAACCTATTCTGGAGGATATGATAATGAACCGATTAAAAAGAGCCGCAGCACTTGTCGCTGTTATTCTCTGGAGCATCATGATTATTGCAACTGTTGTGCTTGCATTTATTGATAACGAAGCATGCCACAATATATTTACAGGTCTGCTGTTCACAGACATAGTGTTTCCGGTAGTAATATACGCAATGATGCTTGTATACAGATTTCTCAAGGGCAGAAATGTGCGTCAATAGACGCACACTGCCCTATTATTGTCTCTCGTTTACTATCTTTACCGTTGCGCTTGTACCTAACCTGTCTGCACCAGCATCTATCATTGCTATTGCAGTGTTATAATCTCTTATTCCACCTGCCGCTTTCACTTTACATTTGCCATCCACATGAGCTTTCATCAAAGCCACATCACTTATTGTCGCCCCTCCTGAAGAAAAACCTGTCGATGTCTTAACATAATCAACTCCGGCTCTCACAGCTATTTCACATGCTTTTATCTTTTCTTCATCTGTAAGCAGACAATTCTCAAATATCAGCTTTAGAACCTTTCCCTGACATGCCTCTCTTACAGCCTTTACATCTTCATATACCTCATCATAACTGCCGGCCTTTAATTGTCCGACAGAAATAACCATATCTATCTCATCTGCACCATCTTCGACAGCTTTGCGTGTCTCATACGCCTTGGCATCTGTGCTCATGGCTCCTAAAGGAAATCCTACAACAACGCATGTTTTAACATCGCTTCCGGCAAGGCACTCTTTAGCGTATGCTGTGTATATGCCATTGACGCACACAGAAGCGAAATCATTCGTCTTTGCCTCCTCACACAATTTTCTTATATCATCCCTTGTTGCTTCCGGTTTCAGATTAGTATGGTCAAAATACTTATTAAATTTCATATGTCACTCCTCCTTGCAATTAAAAACCGTATCTGTGCAATTTTGCTTATGCATCTTTGCACAAATACGGTATAACATTTTATTTAGATAAAGCGCTCTTTCTATGTATAATCTCATGTCTTCCCGGACCGTTGGAAACCATTGTTATCGGAGCTTCTATCTCCTGTTCAATAGCCTCTATATAGTTGCGGCACTCTACAGGAAGCTCCTCATACTTTGTTATTCCTCTTATGTCTGACTTCCATCCAGGCATAGTCTTTAATACCGGCTTAGCTTTCTCAAGCTGTGAAGTTGTAGGAAAATCCTTAGTAACCTTGCCATCAATATCATATCCGACACACATTGGGATTTCATCCAGATATCCGAGTACATCAAGAACTGTAAGTGCAACTTCTGTTGTTCCCTGCATTCTTACGCCGTATCTTGTTGCTACTGCATCAAACCATCCCATTCGTCTTGGACGACCTGTTGTTGCTCCGAACTCGCCTCCATCTCCGCCTCTGCGTCTCAATTCATCTGCCTCGTCGCCAAATATCTCACTTACAAATGCACCTGCACCAACTGCTGATGAGTAGGCCTTAACAACTGTCACAACATCTGTGATTGCTGCCGCCGGGATACCTGCACCGATTGCACCATAAGGCGCTAATGTTGAAGATGATGTAACCATAGGATAAATACCGTGATCAGGGTCCTTCAAGGAACCTAACTGTCCCTCAAGAAGAATCTTCTTTCCGTCCCTGAGCGCCTGATGAAGATAAGCTGATGTGTCGCATACATATGGCTCAACCATCTCCTTGTATTCCATAAGTGTATTGAATATATCCTCTTCCTTGAGCAACGGCTTGTGATAAAGATGCTCAAGCATAACATTCTTTAATGTACATACATTGGCAATCTTATCTTTCAGTTCCTGCTCACCTCCGAACAGTTCACTTACCTGAAATCCTATCTTAGCATACTTATCTGAATAGAATGGAGCAATTCCTGACTTAGTTGAGCCAAATGACTTACCAGCAAGTCTTGCTTCTTCATACGTATCAAAATCAACATGATAAGGCATCATAATCTGCGCTCTGTCAGATACAAGAATCTTAGGCATAGGCACATTTCTGTCTGTGAGACTCTGTAACTCCTTAATCAGATAAGGGATATTAAGTGCTACACCATTACCTATAATACTTGTTGTATGATTATAAAAAACGCCTGATGGCAGTAAATGTAAAGCAAACTTACCATAATCGTTGATAATAGTATGTCCTGCATTACTTCCTCCCTGGAATCTGACGATGATATCAGATTCTTCTGCAAGCATATCTGTAATCTTGCCTTTACCTTCATCGCCCCAGTTAGCGCCAACAATAGCTTTTACCATAGTTTCCTCCATCCCGCTATATAAGCAAATAAGTTTATGTGATTCTTCTTATCATTATCCTAATATGTACTATAATAAAATCACAACTGATATAATACCACATCTTATCATTTTCAATCAATGGTTATTCAGCTATAATTAAATAAAAATGTTTTCAGTTCACAAAAACATATCTATAAACCTATTAAAACTGTTATTGCCAGACTTACAACCAAAAATGCCACACAGCATTTTTTTATAATTAAAGGCCGTTCTGTCCCTGTCTTATTAAGAAAATCCTGAACTCTCTGTTTTCCCACGCCTTTAGATATCTGATAACGGTTATATCCGACTTTTCTTCCTAAATCTGTTCTTGTCTGCCAGCAGCCGGCTCTGCCGTCATTAATATAAAGCTGGGTATAAATCTTATTATGCCTTACAATTAACTTTGAACCGCTTCCTTTTTTATCGCCCTGAACCTCTTCGACATAGAAATCTCCTATCGCAAATTCTTTGCGTTCACTTCTTATCTTTCTCTCCTCAAGCATGGCTTCTCTCTCTTGTTTCGTATATAACGAATATGGTAACAGGGAATAATATATTCTTTCCATCGTCTGGGTTGTATCTGTGCCATCATCAAAAACCTTATCATGACGATTAATATAGTTAGCAATGAATTTTAAGTCGCCAAATATAAAATCTAAAGGGACATTATTCTTTGGCAGCGTCATATTACCACTTGAGAAAACGACATTCATACACACATTCTGACCATTTGAAATAATGCCCTGCTCAAGCAGAAACCTGTCAATTGCCATCGTATGCTTTTGATTCTGGATATAGATATTCTCAGAATCATTCATCTGCCTTCCAATATACTGTTTCCATTTTTTATCCTCATAATTGCCGACAAATCTGCCGCCTCTGTTTTTACATTCAAGTACATAGATAATATTGTTTGTAATTATGACAGCGTCAACTTCCTGATAATTTCCATTGGGCATTGGAACACACACATTAAACAATACCTTGTGTGGAACTTTTATCTTCCTGTGCAGCACATACGCTTTATATTCACCTATAAGTCCCTTATCATGGGCTATTTCATTCTTATTAACACCTGTAGCTCTGTGATATATTGATTTATTATAACCAAATGTATAACACTCAAATGTATCCGCATCAAACACTACAAGAAATAAAACCACAACGAAAAATCCCCTTGAAATCAGTGAAATCACAGCGCTTGTAATAGCATTCATTTCGTTCATGCCCATCTGATACAGTATTATCATTGGTGTCAATCCGATAATGCATATTCCGATGGCAACTATCAAAGACAGATAGCTGTCTGACTTCATCCTGATATTAATATAGAATCTGGAGCCCAGCAAAGGCATTTTCCCGTTTTCAAATTTGGTTTTAGCACGTCTGTCTGCGTTTCTTATGTAATTATTATTGTAATTATAGGACATGATCTTTTCCTCCGTATATTTTCATGACTGTCTCTTGGTTTATGCCTCTTCCAGAGGTTAAAATGGCCTTTCATCTGATAGAATATCATCAGCTTTAATTGTAACAATTTCCTCGTCAGTGACCTGCTCCGGATGATTCATCATCACATTTGCAATTCTGACGTTCTGTTTACGAATAATATCATCGATTATATTCCTCACTCCTCTGGCATTACCAAAATCGCGATTTTCCATTTTTGCCCTTACCAGCCGCTGCCTTAATGCCATTCCAGCATTATCATCGTAAATACACTTCTTACTCTTAAGCATACTTACGGCAATGTCATACAATTCATCCAAAGAGTAGTCCTCGAATATAATGTCCTTAGGCACACGGCTTCTTAGCCCCTGGTTGTTCATAAAGAATCTGTCCATATCGCTGCTGTATCCCGCAAGTATAACAACAAGATTGTCTCTGTTATTCTCCATTTCTGTAACAAGCATATCTACTGCCTCGTGTCCAAATGTATCAGATTCATTTTGGACAAGGGAATACGCCTCATCAATAAATAAAATTCCTCCCAGTGCTGACTGAACCACTTTGCTCACTTTTGTTGCTGTCTGGCCTTGATATTCAGCTACAAGATCTGCTCTTGAACACTCGACGAATACATCGTCCCGTTTCAACACCCCAAGAGCTGTATATATCTTCCCAATTATTCTCGCAACAGTGGTTTTGCCGGTGCCCGGATTTCCCTTAAATGCCATATGAAGCGTACCTATATTGCCGTTGACAGCGATTCCCCTCTTCTCCATCTCTTTCTGTACTGTTATCATACTTACAAGAGAATTAATCTCCTCTTTGACGCAAGCAAGGCCCGTCAAAGAATTAAGTTCCTCAAGATACTCCTTAACACCCTTACTTTCTGGATCCTCATTCCAGAAATCAATACCCGATAATTCAAACAGTTCTTCTTTATCATACCCGCTTTTATTGGAAAGTCTTTGCGCCTGGTTCTCAATGGCACGGTTTACGAGTTCTCTTATATATCTCGCATTTCCAAATGTTTTATCAATTTTATCATGGGCAATGCATTTTCTTATTGCCGTCTCCACATCGCCTGATGGAACAAACTTCTGCTTCTCCATATACACATATGCCATCTGAATCAATGCATCATCCGAATAATCCGGCAGCTCAATAGTATATGAGAATCTTGAGGTAAATCCTGAGTTGGCATTTTTCACCATATTGAGCATAGGTTCTTTATATCCCGCCATTATTACAGAATATGAGTCACGTCTGTCCTCCATATCTTTCATAAGAACATCAATGGCTTCCTGACCAAAATCATTACTTGAATCCTCTCTATACAAGGCATAGGCCTCATCAATAAATAATGTACCACCCTGGACATTATCAAGTATTTCCCTCATTCTTGTCTCTGTTCCGCCAACGTGGTCACTCACTACTTTAGAACGCTCAATCTCAATAAATGTATCTGAATTTCTAATGCCAATGTCAAATAATATCTGTGCAATAATTCTTGCCACCGTTGTTTTTCCGGTTCCCGGATTTCCCAGCAACAGGAAATTGTATCCTTTTCCGCTGTCTACTATATCCTGTCCCTGTTCTCTCATGATATTATTTCTTTCAATCTGCATCTTTACTGACTGGTATATTTTATCAAGCTGTTCTTTAACCTTTTCCATACCAATCATACCCTCAAAATATTTATCAAGATTATCCGGAAGTGTTCCGTCCTGAGCATCTGTCTTTTTTAAACTAGACAAATAATCCGGTTGCTTTTCAGAATCGCAGGAGCTGTCATTTATCTGACTCAAAATGCTTTCCCAAGGCATATTAATAAGGACATCCCAATCCAGTCTCTTGCTATAATACTTGTCTTGTGATTTATACACCGCCCCATCTGCTGCCATAATACGGGTAGCTGCATGATATATCTCATATAAGAGCCACTCCTCCTCTGTGTAATGTTCCTTTTCTACTGTTCTGGCAGTTTCTATATATTTATCTGAAAGCCTGCGTCTCTCATCAATATCTATAGATGCATAGTACTCCTTGTCATTTTGAATGTTCTCCTTCGTACCGGTCAGATACTCGTACATCTCATCATCAAGTTCACATTTACCATTAAGCAGCCTGTCCACCATTCGTTCTGCCTTTTCATATCCGTAAGGTATAGCTTTCTCTTTATACAGATAATCAATTAATGCAATATAAGCATAAACATTACCCCTGAGTGCCGATTCTTTGTAACATGTTGCCGCAAATCTGTAATCATCTGCCTCATCCGCCTGATCTCCAAGATCACAAAGATTCTCTGCATCATTTTCTGCAATCAGTCGTCTGAGAGTTTCAAAATTGTCCCATACGACCCCATGTCTGTCTACAGGCTCAACTTCCGGCTCCAATCTTTCCTGTTTTTTTTATTATTGTACTCAGCAATCATACTATCTGCTCTGGAATTAGCATCCGCTATATTAAAAAAACTGATATAACGTCTTACTCCATTCGCGTAATTAACTTTATCTTCTCCCAATGCATCCCGCAATAATTCCAATAACTGCCCTGCGTCAAGATATTTATATGTACCTCCATACTTTCTATTGTACTGATTCACAATCAGCCCTCTTAAATATGAATCATAGTATTGTGGTTTAACATTGTAAGTTTTATTTAATACGGTAACAGCTTCTTCTATTGTCGCCCTAGAACCGTAATTCCCATAAACAATATTCATTGCTTTTTCGTAAAATGCAGCAATATTATTTTCCCTTATTGCCTTTTCAAGATACTCACTGGCCTTATTCCAGTCATATGGCACAGATAATCCCTCTATATACGCTTCATATAATTTATAAGTATCTGCCGGAAGCGGATTGTTTCTTCTATAATCCTCAAAACTCTGATACTTACCAAAGAAGTTCATGTTATTTTTTCTTGCAATATCAAACAGATAGTTCACTAACTGTTCAGATTCTCCTGTAAGGAAGCACAACTTTGTGAGCAGGATACAATTCTTATTCTCATCAAACAATAAATATGCAGCCAGATAGAACTTGGCCTCATCGTAGTCAAGATTAAAACATCTTCCTGACGCATATGCCTTTCCCGTCTCAAATGTCAGATAATTACATCCCTTCTGCACTCCATAATGGCATAAGTAATAATACATTCCATGGTCAAAATAGCTATTAATATCATTACTTATCTTAACTGCATCCCTTGCATAATTATGATACTCCTGCGCTGTCATGTTCATTCTCTTTCGCAACATACCTGCTCTCTTGGCAGCTTCTGTATGTCCCATACCGGCGGCTTCTTCGTAATATCTGACTGCTGCATTATAATCTATACACACACCCCTGCCACATTCATACAATCTTCCCATGTTATAGCTTGCAAATGCATGCATACCATTACTAACATCTTCATAAGCACATTTGAATAAATAATATGCTCTTATGCCATCTCTTATCACTCCATCGCCGTCTAAATAATAATTACCGGCAAGCATTGAAGCATAAGTATCTCCCTGCTGTGCCTTAATAAGATTACTGATAAGCTCTTCCGTTTTACTGTTATATTCAGGAGCATTTCTAAGTGCCTGAATATAATTTTCAGTAGTTGGAATAGGAAGCACCATTGATTTTATGGCATCCATAGCCTCCCAGGCATTGGTATATCCTCCAATTCTGTATGACTGTTCGAAAAATTTCCATGCATTCTTAAGGTTCTTATTAACTCCGAACCCGTTAAAATAAGCATTTCCTGCTTTGTAACTGCATTCCGCATCTTTATATTCCGCACCATATCTTGCCCAGAAGAACGCTCTTGAAGGGTCTTTTGAACCATTCTGGTCTGACTCATACATAGCTACAAGTTGTCTTACACTTGACATGTCAAATCTTTTGGCACCGTCTATAAGTGAATCGCAGTTAGTAGAGCTTTTCATTTCTCCCATCATGTTGTTGAGCATACCAGCCGCATTATCAAGCTTTGAAAACAATGACTTTTTAATATCATTGCCCCCATCAATATTGTTGTTTCCTCTGAATCCAAAAAAATTACTCATACTATTCCTCCCTTGTTGTTAATGTCTTTGATGCTGTTACTGTTATTGGTTTTATTAAAGCTTTTCTGTGCTCCTATTATTACAACAAGCAGAACAGTGCATAGGTTTTATAATTTTTAAAAAAATTTCAACTTATAAAAAACTTTACACAATTATTA
Organism: uncultured Eubacterium sp.; assembly: GCA_945939115.1. Lineage (GTDB taxonomy): Bacteria > Bacillota > Clostridia > Lachnospirales > Lachnospiraceae > Lachnospira. The sequence continues at coordinate 31,205 of CAMEVC010000023.1, read as the reverse complement.
TTTTCACGTGCCCAAATTTTCTCTCATTGTATCAGATTATTACCCAAAAATAAAGAAAAACCCCATCGGATTAGAAATCTTCAATCCGATGGGGTTTACCCGTTAAGCTATTGACGGGAATTGAACCCGTGACCTCTTCATTACCAATGAAGTGCTCTACCCCTGAGCTACAATAGCATGTGTCTTAACACACCAATCAATAATATTATAGGTTAGTTATTTTGTCAACTTTATTCCGTATTCTTTGTATCGCATTATCTATTGATTTGGGCGGTTTTCCCAAAGACTTTGATATGGCTATATAATTAAGCCCGCTCATATACAATTCCAATACATTTTTTTCAAAATCACTTAAAACATCATTCATTCTGTCCTCCAGACTGTCAGCATTCTCCCTGTCAATGAATATTCTCTCAGGATTCTGTTCCCTGTCTGACCTTAGAATGTCAACCAGCTTTATCTGTGTATCGTTGTCCGGGTCAACCGGCTCATCAAAAGATACATATGAATTCAGCGGTACATTCTTCTTTCTGTTAGATGCAGTAACCGCGTTGAGAATCTGTCTGTTTATGCACATACTTGCAAATGTCATAAATGATGCTGTGCTTTTTTCATCGTAGTCGCGGACAGCCTTATATAGGCCAATCATTCCTTCCTGGATTAAATCATCGCTGTCTCCTCCGGCAAGGAACATGGCCTTGGCTTTCTTTCTAACTATATGCTTATATCTTTCAAAAATGCATTCAATAGCCTGTTCATCTCCGGCGCGATACATTTTTATCAGTTCTTCATCAGGACAATCTTCCAAATGCCTCATATATATTCTCCCATAATTGGCGTAAACTGTTTAATTCCAAGGCTACATAGTTCTCTGACGCACTATTTCGTAAGCCAGCACTCCGGCAGCAACTGACGCATTAAGTGAATCAATGTCACCCTTCATAGGAATTGACGCTATAAAATCACATTTATCCTTTACCAGACGGCTGACGCCATTTCCCTCGTTGCCAATAACAAGACCTATCGGCCCGGTAAGATTAAGATTATACATCGTCTCTCCGCCCATATCCGCACACACAAACCATAGTCCCTGTTTCTTTAGTTCCTCAATAGTCTGGGCAATATTGGTAACCTTTGCAACGGGTGTATAATTAATTGCCCCTGCAGAAGTCTTCGCCACAGTTGCAGTAAGCCCCACAGCTCTCCGCTTAGGAATTATTACGCCATGAGCACCGGCAAGGTTGGCTGTTCTTATAATAGCGCCAAGATTATGCGGGTCCTCTATCTCATCCAGAATGAATATAAATGGGGCCTCCCCCTTATTTCTTGCCGCATCCAGAATGTCATCAACCTCAGCATACTCATATGCCGCTCCTATGGCAACAACACCCTGATGATGTCCGGTTCCTGCAAGTCTGTCCAGTCTTTCTTTATCAACATAATTAATTATTACATCTGTCTTTCTTGCCTCTCTGACAATGCTCTTTATCGGGCCATCCTGGCAGCCATCAAGAATAAACAGTTTATCTATGGTCTTTCCTGAGCGGAAAGCCTCCAATACTGCATTTCTTCCCTGAAAGGTCAATTCATTATATTTCATATCTGTACCCTCATCTCACTCCTCAATACTGTCGAGTCCTTTTTTAACCAGCTCTGTCATACGGTCATACTGCCCACTAAGATAGAGATACCCCATCAGTGCCTCAAAGCCTGTTGCTCTTCTGTAATCCCCGACACTTGCATTCTTAGCTGATGTATAAGACTTGGCATTGCGCCCTCTTTTGTACACAGCCTCCTCATGTTCATTAAGATAAGGCTCAATAATTCCTACCATCTGTGACTGTGTCTGTGCCTTGACAATACTGCTGGTCTTTTTATTCATTTTGTTAACCTGCATATTCCCCTGGGATATAACCCATGTCTTAATGATAAGGTCAAATATACTGTCACCGATATAGGCTAACACCAGAGGTGACAGTTGTGAAGGGTCTGTACCCTCAATGTTAAGATTGTCGTATATGCAGTCTACCAGATCCTTTTTCAGGCTCTCTTCCATCTTACACCCTCTCTTGTATCTTCAAGAACAATTCCCTTAGCCAGAAGCTCATCCCTGATTTCATCAGCACGGGCAAAATTCTTATCTTTTCTTGCCTTCTGTCTCTCTGCGATAAGCGCCTCTATATCACCATCAAGCATCTCTTCTTTCTTCTCGGTCTTCAGTCCCAGAATATCTGTAAGTGTAGTTATCTTATTCTTCAGAGTATTGATATACTCTCTGGAATTATCTGAACTGCTGTTAGAATTGGCAAGCTTTACAAGCTCAAATACTGCAGATATTGCATCTGCCGTATTAAAGTCATCCTCCATTGAATCCTCAAACTTCTTGTAGATATCCTCAATAGATGCGATTAAATCTTTCTCCCCGTCTGTCATCGGCATATCTTTAGCACTCTCTGACAAATGTGTCAGATTATCCACAGATGTAAGAATCCTTTCAAGTCCATTCTTGGCAGACTCCATAAGTTCATGACTGAAATTAACCGGATTGCGATAATGCGCACTAAGCATAAAGAATCTTAAAACTTCAAGGTCATATTCCCTGCTAATGTCTCTTACTGTGAAGAAATTGCCTGCTGATTTAGACATCTTCTTGTTATCAATATTAAGAAATGCATTGTGCATCCAATACTTTGCAAATGGTACTCCATTAGCTGCCTCTGACTGGGCAATCTCATTCTCGTGATGTGGGAAAATGAGGTCTTCTCCTCCCGCATGAATATCTATCTCATCTGCGAGATACTTCTTGGACATGACTGAGCATTCAATATGCCATCCCGGTCTGCCATCACTCCATGGTGATGTCCAGTATGGCTCTCCTTCCTTCTTTGGCTTCCAGAGAACAAAGTCAAGCGGATCTTCCTTCTCATCCTCGCCTGTAACCTTAAGGCTGTGGGCTTCATCCCTGTGTCCTGCCTCAAGATCATCTATATTCTTCTTAGACAGCTTCCCATAACCATCGAATTTTCTTGTACGGAAATAAACGGTACCATTGACAGCATAAGCGTATCCCTTGTCAATAAGAGTCTGTATCATATCTATCATTCCGTCAATTTCCTGGGTAGCCAAAGGATGGGTTGTGGCTGGCTTAATATTCATGCCTTCCATATCCTTCTTACATTCTGTAATATATCTTGTAGAAATCTCCTGTGCTGAAACTCCCTCTTCATTGGCCTTCTTGATAATCTTGTCATCTACATCTGTAAAGTTAGATACATAATTCACATCATACCCTTTATATTCAAGGTATCTTCTTACTGTATCAAAGACAATCATAGGTCTTGCATTGCCAATGTGGATAAGATTATAAACTGTAGGTCCGCAGACATACATTTTGACCTTGCCCTCTTCTAACGGCTGAAATTCTTCTTTTTTTCTTGATAAAGTATTATAAATCTTCATGTCAGATTTCCTTTCCTGATTATCCTTTAGTTATCATCATTTGAACTGCGGCTCTCGTTCACACTGTTCTCCAGATGTGCAAGTCTCTTCTTAAGCCTTGCATTTTCAGCTTTGAGATTCTCAATATCCTGCATGACAGGGTCCGGAAGATGAATCTGGTCAAGGTCATCAATAAGTCTTACACTGTCCTGAATTACAATTCTTCCCGGAACGCCAACAACTGTTGAATTAGCAGGCACATCCTTAAGAACCACTGAACCAGCTCCTATCTTGCAGTTATCACCTATAGTCACGGAGCCAAGAATCTTCGCTCCTGCTCCAACCATAATATTATTGCCAAGAGTAGGATGTCTCTTCCCCTGCTCTTTACCGGTTCCTCCAAGAGTAACTCCCTGATAAAGTGTTACATTATCACCGATAACCGCTGTTTCCCCGATTACTACGCCATGTCCGTGGTCAATAAAAAGTCCCTCGCCTATCTGGGCTCCTGGATGTATCTCAATTCCTGTCTCACGGGCAGTCTTCTGCGAAATCTTTCTTGCCTTGTAATACTCACCCTTAAGATAAAGCCTGTGAGCCTTTCTATACTTAAGGATTGCCTTAAAACTTGGATAAAGATATACCTCCTTATCCGACTTAATTGCAGGGTCTCTGTCCTTAATCACAGCAATCTCCTGCTTTACATAATCTCTATATCTCATAAATATGTTCATCCTAATATTATACTATCCTCGTTATTATTATATGAATAAGGTGCGAAATGTATTGTCACAAATACCATATTATATAAGCTATTTCTGACATCCTCCACATCCTCCACAGCCAGGATAACAGTTAGTCATGTCCGACGCTCCGTATATATAATTAGACACAGAATTAAGACTGCACACAGCCTGTGAAGATATTCCCTCTCCACTTCCTGTAAAGCCTAGCCCCTCCTCTGTTGTAGCCTTTACATTGACACGGTCAACATCTATATTTAATGCATCCGCAATATTCTTTCTCATATCCTCAATATAAGGTCTCATCTTAGGACGCTGTGCAATTATTGTGGCATCAATATTCTCAATCACATAATTGGCATCATCAAGCTTTCTGCCAACTTCCTCTAAAAGCTTGATACTTGATATTCCCTTATATCTGTCATCGGTATCCGGAAAATGCTTTCCAATATCCCCAAGTGCTGCGGCACCTAACAGTGCATCCATAATAGCATGAAGAAGTACATCTGCATCGGAATGTCCAAGCAGCCCTAATTCATAGGGAATATCCACACCGCCAAGAATCAGCTTGCGGTCTTTAACAAGTTTATGAACATCGTATCCCATTCCAACTCTCATATGTCCCTCCATTTTCTGTGCATTGCACCTAGTCCATATAAGTAAACCACATTTTGCAATGTTAATCAAGAAATTACTTGACCTTTTTATATTCATCTGTCGATAATTTATCTACGACCTCAAATACGGTAAGCCTATTACCGCATACTTTAAACCTTAAATCAAACCCGGCAAAATCAACACCGTATGCCCTGTCAGGGTCCGTGTCATATGCCGGTCTCGGGTCCTGCTCCAGAATCTTTACCGCTGCCCTCTGCTTATCCTCTGGCAGTATATCCAGCAGTTCTGCCGGAAAATCCACATTAAGATTCTTTCCAAATGTATCCTTAGTATACCCTTTGGCCGCTTCCGGATGCGCATCCGTAAATGGGATATAAGGCTTTATGTCATATACAGGCGTTCCGTCAATCATATCAACTCCTGAAATATATAATACCGGCCCCTGCTCTTTATCGTATTCAATTTTGTCAAGTTTAACGCAGGACAGACCTATATCGTTCGGTCTGAAGGGCGACCTTGTTGCAAACACCCCAACCCGCTCTTTTCCTCCCAGTCTCGGAGGCGTCACTGTAGCAGACCAGTTCTTTCTGTGGGATTCTGAAAATTTCCACAAAACCCATATATGGGAAAATTCTTCAAGCCCCCGGAAAGCCGCCTCCTGCCTGTATTCCGGTTCAAATGTCACAACACCTTTCAATTCCTCAACAAGCCCGCTCTGCCTCGGAATTCCGAATTTAGAAGGAAAATCTGTTGAAATATGCCCAATAATATCCATATATCCAAACCTCGCACTATCTTATAAGCCAGATTATACAACAGCACACAGTAAATATCTATTGCATTATGTCTCTTTCGTGATTGACCGCTTTTCAAAAAAGAATTAAAATTAATAATAACTTTAACCGAACGAGGTGTACATATTCATGAAAAAGAATAATATCCTGATTAAAATGTTTTTAACCATATATCTTATTGTCATTATCGCCGGAGTGATTGTATTTGAAAGAATCAGCTTTAAAGGTCATGGTCTTGAAAGTACTGTACATTCGGACAAGGTAACTGATACGCAGACTGAAACCAAGCCTGTAATTCATACTGCTACAAGTTCAACGGCTGGCGTCAGCACAACTTCTGTCGCTGAAACTACCCCTGCTGTAAGCTCAACCTCTGCCGCCGAAACAACCTCCGCTGCAAGTACAACCTCCGCTCCGGAAACTAAAGAAACACTGCTACAGACTACAGAAGAAACACAGACTAAACAGCCGGCTTATATATTTGCAAACGGACACATGAATACCCCTTCCACCCTTAAGGAATACACTGTTACCGGAGCATCCTATGTCAATATGCATATAGATAAAACCGGCAGTTCTTCCTTTGCATCTGTGCCAGAAGGAACTACCGGTTCCATAATATCTGTGGGTGAATATTATTCTTTAATTGATTACAATGGAACAAAGGGATATGTATATAACTCTTTTCTCTCTGTCCGTTAACTATACGTTCTGACTGCGTGTAATACCCATTCTGCACCGGAGGCAGCTTACTAAAACAACACGAAGCTCAATGCGATAACCGCTATACCAAGCACGATTCTGTATACACCAAACACCTTGAAATCATGTTTCTTAATATATCCCATAAGAAACTTGATGACAAATACCGAAACGAAAAATGCTACAAGCGTTCCAACTATGAGAACAACCCATTCCGCTCCCGTCATAACCATACCTGTAAGCATATATTTGGCTATCTTTAACAGACTGGCTCCAAACATTACCGGTACTGCAAGGAAAAATGTAAACTCAGCTGCTGTTGCTCTCGATACTCCGATAATAAGAGCACCGATAATGGTTGCTCCTGAGCGTGATGTTCCGGGAAAAATAGCAGCAAGAAGCTGAAACATTCCTATTATGACTGCCGACTTGTAAGATATCTCTGCAATGCTGTTTATTACCGGCTTGCTGTCCTTCTTCATATTCTCTATGACAACAAAAAGAATACCTACAACAATAAGCGCAACCGCCACAGGGATTGGATGATAAAACAGTTCATCAATCTTATCATCAAACAACAGTCCGACAACAGCAGCAGGAATACAAGCCACTATTATCTTAATCCACATAGGGATTGCTCCCTTCTTACAGGCAACTTTCTTCCCTTCCTTCGTACTCTTCATACGGAAAGGCCATAACTTATCCCAGAAAAGAATAACTACTGCCATGATTGCCCCAAGCTGTATTACAACCTGAAACATCTTGTAAAAATCTTCTGATACATTAAGCTTAACAACCTGGTCAAGCAGAATCATATGTCCAGTACTGCTTATAGGCAGCCATTCTGTGATTCCCTCGACTATACCGAAAAGAATCGCCTTCAAAATCTCAATTATCATAATTCCCTCCTCATGCTTTAACTTATTCTACGCCTCATTCTTTCCTGACATCTGTGCAAGTTCTCTTTTGCATCTTGCAAGCTGTCCCTCTGTCGTCATAATTCTGCGGCTCTGCTCGCTTATAGTCTGGTTGAGCTGTTCAATAATCTCAGTCTGGTCATCCTTATGACCACTGATGCACACCATACCAATGCATACGACCACAAAGAGTCCAACTCCTGCCATTGTGCATATACTCTGTCCGGTATAAATGAATATTCCCGTCGCAATAAGAATCAAAAGTCCGGCAATTCCTATAATTATTATCTTTAATCTGTCTGATTTCTTCAAAGCATTTTCCTCTTTCTAATGAAGCATTTGCTTTGTATTATATACTCAGATTACAATAAAATCTACATTTATCTCAATTAATTATAAGGCTTTTCTTCCCATGCTTATTCCAAGCTCCTCTGCCTGACGCACAAGCTCATTATCAGGTTCAATCATACGTGTCTTTCCTGCTACTTCTGAGAGTGGAATCTTCCCCAGTTTTCCGCCGGATATGCACACCATATTACCATATTCCCCTCTTAATACCATAGCCGCTGCCTCAACCCCAAGCCTTGTTGCAAGTACTCTGTCCATAGAACTTGGAATTCCGCCTCTCTGAACATGCCCAGGAATAGTAACTCTTACCTCCTGACCCGACTTTTTCTGTATTTCATCACTTAACCGGTAAGCCGCCGATGGAAATGCAAATTTTTTCCTATGCTCTTTTAATTCCTTTTTAGTAAGCTTTGCCTCCTCATCAGATATGGCTCCCTCTGCCATTGCGATAATAGTGAACTTTTTGCCCATATTCTCACGTACCTTAATTGTCTTTAATACCTCTTCGATATTATATGGTATCTCTGGAATAAGTATGATATCTGCACCACCGGCAATTCCTGAATACAGCGCAAGCCACCCGGTCTTATGCCCCATAATTTCCACTATAAATACCCTGCTGTGAGATGCTGCAGTTGTATGTATCTCATCAATGGTTCTTGTAGCCACATCAATGGCAGACTGAAATCCGAAGCTTAACTCATTTCCTTCAATATCGTTATCAATAGTCTTTGGAAGAGTTACCACATTAAGTCCTTTCTCTGAGAGAAGCGCCGCCGTCTTATGAGAGCCATTACCTCCAAGTACAACAAGACAGTCCAGCTTAAGACTTTGGTATGTGTCAATCATACTTGCCACCTTATCTCTGCCTTTCTCATCCGGATCATTGATATATTTAAATGGAAGGCGCGAGGTTCTGCAAGGCTGCAAATACAGCTGCTGCATCAGCCCCGATTGCCTGATTAGCAGTAATAAAGGAAAGGTCTGTATACAAACGGGATGTTTTTTCATTGTAATTACCTGTTCCTATCTGAGTTATATATGAGAGCTCATTGTTAACTGACCTTGTAATCAGGCACAGTTTAGAGTGTACCTTATAGTCACCCAGACCGTAAAGAAGCTGACATCCGGCCTCCTCAAGCCTTCTTGACATTTCAATATTATTGGACTCATCAAACCTTGCTCTCAGCTCAATAAGAACAATAATATGAGAGTATTACATCCTTTTTCTCTACCTGAGGAATAATCTCCTCATTAAGGTTAAGTTCTGCCGTATGCTGTGGAACAAGCTTCTTATAAAACAGCTCTGTCTTCTCCTTAAGTACTGACTGTAACTGGAAAACGAAAGATAAATCCAGAGGTGTATACTCATCTATTATATGTTTCATACCGATTTCGAGGTATTCTGTAAGTTCTTTCTTTGCTTTGTCGTTTATTTTTCTGCTTAACTGGACACATACCGGATTAAGCCTGTTTCTCTGCTTAATCATATGCTCCATCATATTGCGGTAATCAAGGTCTTCATCATACACAGATCCTGCGTCTATGTCTGCATTTCTGATAACTCTCATTATAGACTTCTCGCGGATTTCATACTTTTCGTAAAGCTTGGATACAAAATGAAGAATAATCTCCTCTGAAAGCATGAATGTCCCCGGTCTTGTAGGTATCTCAATCAGTCTCTTGAAGACACTATTTGAACATGGAACAATGCCAATCTTATTCTTTCCCTTTTTGGTCTCTCTCATTAAACTGCAGCCATGATAATTCTCTGTTTGTATAGCATACTGTTTCTTTAACGCTTGATTTGTTGTTCTCGTTGTTCATTACCCCATTCTCCTTTTTCCTAAAAAAATAATTGGAAAACATCTTTTTCATACTCGTGAATCCCATATCATCCTCATTCCGCAGATACTTTCTCCGCTATTAAGCACTCAGATTAATTGTCATACCTTTTTGTAAAATCTACTATCGGGGTAATGTAAAAGGTTGGTAAAACGAATGTAAACTATGTAAATATATTTCATAAAAAACCTTCTGTCAGATTGACACTAAACCAGCTTAAATGTACAATCTACTCTGCAGTAAGGAATATGGTCAGAATCCATAACAGCTCACTCTACTGTATGCCGATACGCATCCCATACCGGACACACCGGGAAAACGCCACTGTTATCAGTAGCAGCATATATTTTGAACCATCTACACATTCATCCTTAATATGTGCAAATGCGCTGTGCGCGGGAAGGCCTGGGAGCGGCATTAAGCGGCAAGTCAGGATATTTACTGCACTATAACATTTCACGTCATCTGGTGAGAGATGGCTAAGGAGGAAACATGAATATTTATAAAAAAAAGATCACTGCATTACTGGTCAGTCTGTGCCTTATATGCATGAGCATTGTACCTGTATTTGCAGAGACAACCGCAGCCCCGGACACCACCGTACCCGCTGCCGGCATCGTAAGAAATGAGGCACAGCTTACTGCATCTTATCTTATGGCTAATACTGATTTCACACAGATTTCTGACACAAGCACATTTTATAATGCTTCGAGAAATCTTCTTCTCTCAATCCGTTCAGGGTATAACTGTTCAGAGCAGGTAAATACCTACCTCAACAGCGTTAAAGCCCTTGTAAATACTGACGGAACACTGAACATTGAGAATCCATCCTGGGCAGAACCCAATAATATTTTATCGAGCTACGCCCACCTTCTTATGGTTCTTGCTGTAACAGGAAATGACGCATCTGATTTCAACGGTGCAGATATTGTTACTGCATTTGATAAGATTCTTGGAACTCTTTCAGTTACCGATGTGTCATCTGCCAATCTTAATCCATATCATATCGGCACATTCTATAGTGCCGTTTACTCATACAAACCACAGCTGCAGAATGCTGACAGCGCCATTGCAATAATAAAATCCGGTCTGCTGGCTTTATGTGACAGTGACAATGGCGTTAATTATTGGGGAAACAGCGCGGATAACAATGGTTTAGTTCTTCCTTTATTCTCATCTATGTATAATTCTGATGAAAATGTAAAGAACAAGATTGATTCGGCTTCTGTATATACTAAATCGCTGCTTAATGAAAATGGTGTTATTGTAGGCTGGGGTGCACCAAACAGTGATTCCACTGCTCTCGCCCTTGCATTTTACGCTCAATATTGTGACAGCGCCGTTGCTGCATTAACCTACAATGGACTTATAAACAACTTCAAATCCGCATCAAATAATGGAGCATTTACATTCTCTGGAAGTGACAGCCTTTTCTCAACCCAGGATGCAATGATTGGTCTTGTGACCTATCTGTATGCACTTGAAGAAAAAAGCAATCCATTTGATGTCTCTTATGAAGTAAAAGCAATTGCAGATGCAAAGAATAATCCGGCAGAAGATTCTTCATCTGATGTTCCGGATGAAGATTCCACAGAGGCAGCCACATCAGCTTCAACTGACGATAATAAGACATCAGCACAGACAGGTGACATCAATATATACCTTTATATATTAATAGCCTGTGCCGGAGCAGCTTCAATGATTAGTGCGGTAATCCGCAGTAAGTGCAGAGAAAATGTCTGATTACAATAGATAACAAAAAGCTTCGTGAGTGTAGACACGAGGCTTTTTTTATTTTGCGTCGCAGTGTGTTTCACGGATTGAGGTCTGACCTTATATTACTCAAAAATTACACAGGGTTTACATCGCTATGGTATTTCTACTTTTAAAAAGAAATTATAATAGAATAAGGAAATGATAAAAAATTACAACCTGCTGACCGCTCCTTCTAAGGGAAAACGTTTATTGATTAAATCGCTTTTGACTGTGACCGGAAATTATAAAGAAATGCAGCTTCTATTGCTACCCTGGTTGTAGCTTTAATGGGACCGATATTCGGCACCATGGCAGATACAAAGGGATATAAAAAGCCAATATTTACAATATCTCTTATCGTCGGTGCAGTGGGCTGTATTAGTCTGGGATTTGCAAAGAACCGGTTCATGTTTCTGATAATTTATATTATTGCCAAAATTGATGAAGGTGGTTGTTGCTGGGAAGTATCTTACCGGACATTCTGTTCTATACCTATTTGAAAGGGCATACCTGGGAGAGCTCCTTTGAGAATATCAGCAAAAAAATATACGAGCTTGGAATGAATGGCAGAAATAACAGATATTCGTATCTGATGCTTGGATATATGCTCCACTATGTGGAGGATTTTTATACGCTTACGCACAACCCGGTATTTGAAGGAAATCTGTCGGAGCATATTATGTACGAGAGAAAACTGTCAAATTATTTAAGCGAGAGAAACTATTTATTATCTGGTAAAAAGGATAATAAAATGACCATAACGGCAGTGTTGGAATATTTGAAAAACAGTCATAAGACATATCTTGAACAGGCAGGTGATTTTGAAACAGATGTCCTATATATATACTACAGCAGAGATGGTATTTGAACTATTCCACATCTGATTACAAACTTAATCCATATTTAATTCTGGCACGCGTCAGCTTATCCAGAAGCCCGTCTCCAAACAGAAAGGCACACACTGATGCTCCTAAGGCATGTGCTGCGTCATAGGGTGCGCCTGTTATATAGAGCAGTTTCAGCGCCTCCCAGGACACCTGGCTGCTCCTTGAATCAGAAAGAGTGCTGTTCATCATCATTGCAGCGATATTCATCAATCCGCCATATATTACAAACACGCTTACAAATGTAAATATTGTCACAGTCACGAAATTGCACGGAATCCTTCTGTGCATCAATATCACCGATATGACTATACCGGCAAGCCCGAAGGCATAAAGCCTCCATCCAAAGAAAGTCTCTCCCTCTGTGGCAGTAAATATATACACAATATATCCGGCAAGCTCAGAAAGTAACATACACACCACAGGAACCGCCATATATGACAATCCCTTCTGGGTTTTCTTTTTCATTATCTCCTTCTTGTCATCAAAATGTCCGGATATTTCCGGTTTATAAAATGCTATTCCTGCCAGTGCTCCAAGTATGCCCCAGGCAGCCATCTCCCAAGGGGTCCACATTCCCTGTCCCATAAAGAAATTGCATACAAATCTTGAAAGTACGCCGATTAAGAATCCCGACTCCGGCCCGAATGCTATACCGCTTATTATTACTAGTGCAGTTCCCGCATGAAGTGGTATTGTACAGGCACATATTATGTTAGCTGCAACAGTAAGGGCAGACATGACCGCAATCATTACAATCTGCCTTGCCTTCGGCTTCTTCTTTTCAAATGTCACAAAGGGAATTGCGATTGCAACTGCCAGAATGACAATACTTATCAACATATAATTAACGCTCATATATATTTATCCCCTGAAGGCTCTTATTAATCTTACATATGGCCTCTTCACATATAATACAATCATTGAAAGAATCGGACATTATCCTGTTAGTATCTGTGGTAAAGAATATATTACCCTCAAAGAAACTATGTGCATCTGTATAACTTTCTATATTCCCGTCAAATATCAGTCCACACATATCCGCATATACCGCACAGAACTCCACATCATGAGAGACTATCACGATTGTTTTTCCCTCGTTCTTAAGTTCCTTAAGCCATTCTCCCAACTCTCTGCAAAAGAACGGATCAAGTCCTTTAGTCGGTTCATCCAGAAATACTATATCTGGTTCATACAGGAGTATCTTGGCAAATGCAAGCTTCTGCTGCTGTCCTCCGCTAAGGTCATACGGATGCCGCTTTCTGACCTTATCAAGACCAGTCCTTACAAGCATCTTCTCAACCTTATCAATTCTTTCAGCTTTATCCAGTCTCTGAACCGATGCATTCGCACCGTCCATCACAACCGCTGCCAGCTCCTCCTCTACGCTTATCTCAGTAAAAAGAGCCATCGGATTCTGTGGGAGCAGCGCTTTGGTTCCATATATCTTTACTTTCCCGGATAAGGGCTTTCGTATGCCTGACATCAGCCTTAAAAGTGTCGTCTTTCCCGCGCCATTACTTCCAAGAAGTGCTGTAATACTGCCTTCCTCAATATCAAAGCTTAAATTTTCAAGCACATTCCTCTCATTTCTTGAATATCTAAAGAAAACATTTTTTACAGAGATAGCCGGATTAGTTATATTTAGCTCCCTGGTCTTTTGTTGTCTCTCTTCTTTCAGATGAGCTATCCCAATGCTTTCAACCCATTTTCTTCCCTCTTTTACTGTCAGTGGGCAGTCTGACACATTAGTATTGTTGCAGCCATTATATATCCTCACTGAAGCGGGCAGTCCAATACCCAACGGACTGTTAATTTCTGCAAGAATATTCGCGGCCTGTTTTGGAGTCGCATCACATATGAGCTTCCCATCCTCAAGTGCAAGCACTTTATCTGCCATTCCATATATCTGTGAAAGATTGTGTTCAACACATATTACTGTTATCCCAAAGTCTCTGTTTAATTCAAGGACTGTATCTATGAATTTCTTTCTGGCCAGTGGGTCAAGCTGTGCCGTCGGCTCATCAAGAAGCAGAATTTCCGGTCTCATAACCATCACAGAAGCAAGATTAAGAAGCTGTTTCTGCCCCCCGGACAGCTCGTCTGTCTTCTTCCCGTACCAGTCTGTTATACCGAAATACTCAGCCATTTCAGCCACACGCCTTCTTATATCCGAATTGGATACCCCGAGATTCTCCAGTCCAAATGCAAGCTCATGCCACACTTTGTCAGTTACTATCTGATTATCGGGGTTCTGTCCTACAAATCCAATCTTTTCTGCGCTCACTCTGTTGTCAAGATTTCTTATATCCATCCCGTCAAATGTGATATCTCCGCTATATCTTCCGGCAGGAATCATACTCTTATTAAGCATTTTGAGAAGCGTCGTTTTACCGCTTCCCGATTCTCCAATAACAAGAGCCACCTCTCCCTTATTTACAGAAAATGTTATATCATTAAGAACTAATTCCTCACTTCCGGCATAGCCGAAAGACAGATTAGAAACGTTTATCATCCGACTATTCCTCCCTGTGTATCTTCCATCCTGTCATCTTTCCATGCACAGCGTCTGTTATAAACTAAACTTCCATATATGTCTGTCACAACGGGAATCATCACAAGCACTGCAAATGTAATGATGCCCACAACTCCCCGTGTATTAATCTGTGTAAAATAAACCATTGGCAGATAATATACAGTAAGCGTTCCCATTGCCACAGCGGATGCTGTACATGCAGATAATAATATAATAACTATAATAGCGGTTGTATCCCTTCGTGTGAATCTGAATCTGCTAAAGCTTGTCCTGCCCTTGAGTCCATACCCCCTGCTCTCCATGGACATAGAAGTTTCCATAGAACTCTCCAGCGACCATGTGATTAACACTGAGAACTCTTTTATAAAATGTCTGATTTTTTCAATAAATCCATTATGATTCCCGCTCCCACGCAAGCCCTCCTGCGCTTCATGTATCTGTCTGAATCTCCTGCGCATTAGAGGAATTAATCTTAATATCATTGAAAATATCATACCCACAGAGGGAATAAAACTTCCAAACAGAAACATCATTTTTTCAGAAGATAAAATACAGGCTGCACAACCGCACCATTGTATTACAGAGAGCAGCATTAAGCTTATTACCGCACCATATATCATATTCTCCAGACTGACCGGATTATCATTTAAATAAAACAATGGTGTTGACCCGCTATGTGTAAACAGCGGCTGTATCAGAACAGAAAATACAATAACCCAGACTGCAATGATTATATTTCTCTTAAGAAAGCTTATACCGTTTAGCCGTATTCCGTACACCAGTGACGCTGCAAATGAAATCCCCAGAATAACAGGATTCATTGTGAACATAGTTATCACAATCACTGCTGCCAGAAATATAAAGTTAGTCCATGGATGCATTGAAGCAAATCCAGAATATTGTTTTGTCAACTGTCTCCCCACTGGCACACGTATATCCATTTAATTACATCTCCATCCTTAATAGTACATTTGTTGGCTGACAACATTACCAGTTCCCCATTTACACGATATGTCCATCCACTGGTATTAGGCTTTGTCTTATCTGTTCTTACATCAATATCTTTCTCAGACAGATTGTTGATACTTCTGACATAAGATTTATCATATGTTGCCGAAATTGGTATGTCATGTGCTTTTGCAACATCCGCCAGCACATCATAAACTGTATATCCTGAAACTGCCGAATATGATGTTACAGCAAGTATTGTTCCATCATCCGGAATGTACTGTAACGCGCCGGGATTAGTAACTTTATCCTTATTTCTGGACGCATTATCACATCTTATCTCTATTGTGCATGTTACTATAGGGCCTGAGGGCTTGTCGTCACCTTTATTGTCACTGCTACTGCCAGTATTACTCTTATCATTCTCAGTTTTATTCCCTCCAGTATCACTTTCTCCCGGTCCGCTGATACCCTCCTCAATGTTGTATGACTCTCTTATGTATGACTCACCACTGTCTGGCTCAATATTACTCTGAGTCTGTGATATATCATTATTTATGATATCCGATGAAGATTCTGCGTTATCCTCTCTGTCTTTAGTAATACCTGCTTCCTTAGTTTCCACATTCTGACCGATGATGGCGCCATTGTTAGATTTTTTATAATCATTTACAGATTGAATTCTTACATTAGCAGCAAAGAACCCGATTATACACAATGCAATGACTATTAATCCTATTATTCTAATATTCTTAAACTTATTATACATAACTACAATTCTTTTCTATACCATGTCCTGCAATACATTTTCTGTAATTGTATCATGCATCTTATCTATAATCAAATTCCAATGTTCGGAAAGTATATACATTCTCTACATTGCCCCTTTATCAGGGACATAAAAAAAGCAGCTTACGCTGCAGGATTGTGGAGGCCTCACTATTATGCCACATATTCTTTAAGACTGTTTTTAATTACTTCTGCATTTTCAGCATTATCATGAATTATCATTGTCATGGGCTTCATTATATTAAGGCTGAATATTCCAAGTATCGACTTTGCATCCACCATTGTATGCCCACTGACAAGATCAATGTCACAGTCAAACCTCGACACAATATCTACAAACTTACGTACCTTGTCTATGTTGTTTATAGTTACTTCCATATCTGCTCTTCCTTTCCATATAATACTGTATATTATGCATATTCCCACAGAAGCGTGAAACACCCAAACCCGTCTTTTTAGCTGTTTCTTTCTTCCATGCTTTATGATAATAACCCGGCAATGTAAAGAGAGAAACCACATTTGCATAAAGATTATGTAAAATTAAAATGGACTTATCTGTTGTCTGATAAGTCCATTAACTATTGATATCAGCTCCAATATCCGAGCTCAACACCTTTTTGATATATCCCTTTACCCTTGGAATAATATCCATATGCATTAAAATGTGTCCAATCATATCTCAACTGTTTAGATATATTCCCCCGCAGGTAATCATCCAAATCCTGTGTTGTGGTTTTTAACCCACAATCATCAAGACCATGCTGAATCATATACGTTCTTGTATTAAAGAAATGATCTCCATATGCTTCTCTTAAAGCTGCTTCCCAGGCTGTATCTCCAATTCCTACATAAGATCCATCCTCATTATATTCTCCCTGATGTATATCAGCACTTGTACCCGGGTCATCAGTATCCCCGACAATAATATAATATTTACATCCGGCATTAAGAATAATACTGTCATATTGAAGAATAAGCTGCTGATAATTATCTCCCCAGCCTCCGTTACTTCCAATCTCCAATATAAGAATATCCTTGGCACTGCGATCATTAGCGGCCTTAGTTACTGCTCTTGTTCCCTCTGGTATATCGACGTTCCCTATTGTTGGTATCTCAGATGGCATTTCTGTAGGTGTCTCTGTCTGTGTTTCTGTCGGAACTTCTGTAGACGGCTCTGTCTGTGTTTCTGTTGGAACTTCAGATGTATCCCCTTCTTTGCCCTCCGTTTCTTTTTCAGTTAAAAATGCAATGTTCTTCGCAGTCTGTTTTGGCTCTGCAGAGCCGCTATATGCAGCATAGCCCTTCGTCAGCTTTATACTCACCATATCATCATCTGCATTTTCTACATCGCATAAATATCCATTAATATACATTGTTCCGGCATCCGGATTAGTATCCCAGCCATACCCGCTATAGTCACTACTTGTAAATACATCCCCATTATCATCTATTAATCTGGCTAACGCCGTTTGGCTCTCACTAATTGTTATATCTCTGTCTATATATACCCCGATTCCACCTGCTCTGAATGCAATCTGATATGAATTTTCCCCCGAAACTCCCATATTATATGTATTAATATGAGTAAAGTACTGAATTGTTCTGGGTGATGTCCATCCTGTTATGTCCATTCCATTAGCATACGCTTCTCCTGCACAACCTGCACCTGCAACCATACTATCCCCATAATAGGATATATTTCTCTTTACCCCATCATAAGGTATGAATTCCGATGTAAGCTGCCTTGGCGGCAATTCTAAAGCCTCCTGGTCTTCTGTTGATATTTCATTTTCAAAAAAACCCTCTACTACATAATCCTGTACAATTTCTATCGGTGTAGTCTCCACTTCTGTCTCTTGTGTATCTTCTTCAGATTGCGCTGTTGTTTCCTCCTGTGTTGTTATCTGCGTTGTTACCTGTGAAGCAGATGTGTCATTATCAGCTGCTTTTCTGACTTTATTTCTATTCTTAATTACTAATACTGTTATTGCCAATGATACGACAACAACAGCCGCTATCGCCACAACAGTGGCATATCTGTGCATTGTATTACGCCTATTCACTTGTGTATTCCTCTCCTGCAATATCTCAGATTCTCACTTATAAAATACATCCTATGTAATTAATTCGGTAAACAGTATAACATTTTTTTGCTGTAAAAAGCAATCTTTTTTCTTGTTAAGTAAACATATCTTCTAATTAATATTTCTATGGAAGATGTCCCTTGTTAAGAAGAGCAGGAGATAACTTTCTCCTGCCCTATTTATTCTGCATAAACCATGACATCATGCATCCCCCATCGGCTCCGGCTTCAATTACTCTATTGATATTCCCCGGATTAATACCTCCAATCGCAAACACCCTGATATCCTGATTTTCTCCTTTTACATATTGACAGATTTCTCTTACATAATCCAGCCCTTTTCCAATAAGTCCGGGTTTACACTGTGTCTCAAATATGGTTCCAAGCACAATCAGAGAAACTCCCATACTGACAGCTTCTTTTACCTCTTCCATACTATGGCAGGATACACTTATATTTTCAAATGTATCAAGAATATGCATGTCTTCCCTATATACCCTTCCCAATTCACCTATTGAAAAATGTATATTATTGCACCCGGACTGTTTTGCAGCATTAATATTACTGTGGACATATATTAATCCTCTCTCCTTATCACATATATCCATCACTCTTTTTGCCAGTTCACAGTATTCCTCATCTTCCATATCCTTTTCTCTGAGAATTATTGCAAAGGGATGTAATGCTGAAATTCTTTTAAGCTGTTGTAAATACTCATCAATAGTACATTCGCTGCCACCGGCGTCCCTGTACAGATGCCTGTTAGTCACACAAATGTATCTGCTGTAGTCATACATATATATACTCATTCACGACAGGCTGAAGCCCGCCATCCTCCATATCCTTATACATTGTATCAAAGGAGCGGCTGTCATTAATCTCAAACTGCTCATCTCCCACATCTGAATCCTCATGACCTGTATACTTTGCTTCATGGTCTCCGATTCCTGTTGAAACTCCGGCTGAAACCTTCGTTGCACATATCTTGGTTATTCCATTACGAAATTCTGCACTTTCTCTGCTTGAAACCGTAATTCCAACATAAGGCAAAAACAGTCTGTAGGCACATAGAACCTGACATAGCTGCTTCTCTCCCACATCCCTCGGATTAATCTTATCGTTGTTAATTATAGGACGAAGACGTGGACAGCTTAAGCTTAATTCCGCATGAGGATATTTCCTGTTAAGATAGTAGACATGCAGAGCTGTCGCAAGCGCATCTTTTCTGAAATCATCAAGTCCTAAAAGAGCTGAGAATCCTGCCCCTCTCATTCCCGCGATAAGCGCTCTCTCCTGTGCATCGAATCTATAAGGCCATACTCTTTTATGCCCTAATAAATGCAAAGTCTCATACTTAACAGGGTTGTAAGTTTCTTGGAATACTGTGACATAATCAACTCCGCACTCGTGTAAATATCTGTATTCGTCTACATTTACAGGATAAATTTCAATTCCAATATTTTTAAAATATTTTCTTGCAATCTTAACTGCTTCTCCAATATATTCAACATCGGAATATTTTCTACTCTCACCTGTAAGTATAAGAATCTCTTCCATTCCCGTATCGGCTATAACCTTCATCTCATGCTCAATTTCCTCATTTGACAGCTTTTTCCTGTTAATATTGTTATAGCAGTTAAATCCGCAGTATACGCAATAATTCTGGCAATAATTAGCTATATACAATGGAGTGAATATATATACTGTATTACCAAAATGTTTCTTTGTCTCATTCTCTGCTTTCCTTGCCATCTGCTCAAGGTATGGTTCGGCTGCCGGTGATAAAAGCGCCTTAAAATCTTCTATGTTACAGGTTTCTTTGCTCAATGCCCTTAAAACATCTTCTGAAGTATATGAATTGTAGTCATATTCTTCCATTGCTTTTAACACTTTATCTTTCACATCGGATTCAATTATCTCCATATCATCCAGATACTTCATATGGTCTGTCCTGAATGACGGGTCCTGTTCCAGCCTGTGTTTGCGTTCCAATGCGGCCTGTGGAAGCTTATCACTGTCTATGAAATAAACCTGATTCTCTTCGTTCATGTCTCTTTCTCCTCAATTCCAGTCCTTATTCATGCATTATTACCCGGCTCTTCCTATCTTAAGAAGCCCGTCAATGGATCAGATGCACTTCCACCTCTTGCAAGCACTCTTCCCATCCCTGTCAGATATGCACTTCTTCCCGCTTCTATAGCTTTCTTAAATGCTTCTGCCATAGCCGGTACATTACCTGCCGTTGCAATTGCTGTATTTGCCATAATTGCAGCCGCTCCCATCTCCATGGCCTCACAAGCCTGAGACGGTTTTCCGATTCCTGCATCCACAATTACCGGCAAATCAATTTCATCGATAAGTATCTGTATAAATGCTTTCGTAGACAATCCATTATTGCTACCTATCGGGGATGCCAGCGGCATTACACATGCAGCCCCGGCATTCTGCAGGTCTCTTGCCACATTAAGATCCGGATACATATACGGCATTACAACAAACCCTTCCTTTGCAAGTATTTCTGTAGCCTTCACTGTCTCATAATTATCCGGAAGAAGATACTTTGCATCATGCATTATCTCTATCTTGACAAAGTCCCCACATCCCATCTCCCGGCTTAGTCTTGCAATTCTTACAGCCTCCTCAGCATTTCTTGCCCCGGAAGTATTAGGAAGCAATGTCACTCCCTTGGGTATGAAATCAAGAATATTCTCCTTGTTATCAGTGTTCGCTCTTCTTAAAGCCAGAGTAATAATCTCTGCTCCACCTTGCTCTACAGCAGCTTTAATTAGATTGACATTATATTTTCCTGAGCCAAGTATGAAACGGCTGTTAAACTCATGTCCACCTAATATAAGCTTATCTTCTTTCTTATTCATATCTTCCATCTTAATTTCCTCCTGAGGTCTTTCAATATTCTCTTACCATATAACTACCTACCAAAATACATTTTTTTCTTATAGGTTTTCCAAATCGACATCTTGTAATCAGTAATTCAGTTCCCTGATAGCTATCTAATCTCAACCAGTCATATAATGACCGTCACACCAGCTAGAACTGGCCTCCACCGACAAAATGCAATATCTCAATTACATCTCCATCGGCAATATTTACTTTGTCAAAATCTTCCCTATGGATTATCTCCATATTCTTTTCAATAACTATTCCCAACGGGTCATATCCCGCCTCTGTAATATAAGCAAGCAGTGTTTTCCCTATAATTGAAGTATCTTCAACTTTATCACCGTTGATCTGTATCATTGTGCCTCCCTTCGCTTGATTCATCTTCGCATGCCTCACTGTCTGTTTCCTTTTACATGTCTGGCTGCATGTAAAAAAGCAGAACCTCTTTCCAGCTGGTTCTGCTTAAAATCAATATATAAACCGCCGGAAATAATATATTACCGACGCCTGTTGTATGTTCGCAGAATCAATATCCTACCGGTCTTGAAAAGTGGTGTCCCCAATTCAACGCCTCAACTAATATAACATATTACATAAATCTTTACAACCCAAATATTCTTTTATCATATATTCATATCAACTTAATCTGATTTCTTTAATGACAGGATATCTTGAAATATGCAGTTTAAAATCGCTTATTTTCATTTCGTCCCATTGTTTATCTGTAAACTGTATCTTTGGGATTGAAAAAACTAGACATACTTCTTTCTTATCTCCAATATTATTATGTGTCTTTACCATTTCCTCCGGAGAATTGAAATATGCATATCTTGTCAAATCAGCTGCCTGATTATATGTGTCTGTTACAAGTGTAAAATCACTAAGCTGAACTGTTTTTGAATTATATCTCATATCTGCAGTTCTTTCAAGTTCAAATCTCACATACACTACTCGCACATCTTCTAAGGACTGTATATCCTTTTCCCATAGCCTATGAACATCTTCATCTTTTACAAACCCTGCCTCAATTACATTATATTTGTATTCGTCAAAGGTTATCTCCTCCCCTGCCTCAACACTTTCAAATACAGGGTCCGGATACTTTCTGGACTGATATATGCATGCATTTGTATATATTCCTATAAACACAGCCACACTGAATATCCCTATTATTATTTTCTTTTTATTCAATTATTTTCCCCTCTTCAATTTCATATATCTTATCAGTTACTTCTTCCAGAAGTTTCCCATCATGACTTGATAATATAACAAGTCTGTTGTCGCTCTTTAAACCGAGAATAATGTCCTTAACATTCAGCACACTTTTCTTATCTAACGCATTAAATGGCTCATCCAGTATTACTATATCCGGATTATCCAACAGTGCCATTGCTATTCCAAGTTTCTGCCTCATACCTAATGAATACTTTTTTACGCGCTTTTTTTCATCAGGATTAAGTCCAACCTTCTCTAACAGACTTTTTATTTCCTCTTTACCTGTTTTCTTTCTGATTGATGCAAGGCTTTGCATATTGTCATATGCACTGTAATGCTCTATAAATCCAGGTGATTCAATAAGCGCCCCTATACTTTCCGGAAAATCTATATCCTTTCCTACCTGCTTATCGTCTATCAGAATCCTTCCTGATGTAGGAGTAGATAAACCACATATACACTTCATTAGAACTGTTTTCCCTGAACCATTTATTCCCGCAAGCCCATAGATATGCCCTGATGTCAGTTTAAGATTAATATTATCAAGTACTAACTGCCTGTTAAATTTTTTTGATACATTTTCTACAACTATCTTACTCATATTCTATCTCCATATATACGTTGATTTCTTTTTTACAAGATATATCCCTGATAATATTGCCGCCACTATAGTCAGAATAATAATCATCATATTAGTCCATGTATTTCCTATACCATCATACATTCTTGCTACCATAAGATAATTTCCCAGAAATGTATGCGTTCTATCATACATGACAACCGCAAGAAATACTACAACTGTTACTATTCCAGCTTTTAAGTCTATCAGGGTTATCACAGCCTGCACCATACTAACCATTAACGATACCATTGTCATCTTAAACATGTACGTAGCAAGCATATGCAATGATATCTCGCCTATTATATTCGCCACAGCATATTCTGCCTTAAACAGACCTGGAATATAGCCACATAATACCGCTGTTCCAATAATTAGAAAATAATATAACACAACACTTATCATAATAATCATTGTCTTTGACAGCCACCATCTTATCTTACTTCCAAGCCTCATAAGCCGGAGTTTTCCATATGTATCCAGGTCATCACTTACAAGCATTCCTACATACAGACTCAGAACAATATTTACTGCAAGCCACAATCCGTTAGGCAATATAAACTTTCTCTCATCAGTTGTATACGGCATCCCCCGAAACAATATTTTTATATATTCCTGAGATGTGAGAAAGCCATGGCATGTGACTGCCATAAAAATATATATTCCGATTATTACCGCAACCAATATGAGCATTCTTTTCTTATGATGCCATATTCCAGAAACGACATCATATTTTAACTGCTCCACCATATAATATCCCCCACTATATATCCCGCTTCTTAATTAACACATTTAACAGAATTATCTCCAGTATAATGATAATTCCATTTATGAGCACCATATCATACACTAAACCTGAATGTATTGTCCCCGAACTGACATAAAGTATTGTCTTTCCACACAATTTTTCAATTGTTAGTGTGATAAGGGCAATAGCCGCCATTACCGCCTCATTCTTCTTAAAAAAAATCCATTTCAAATTCATGTAAAGCAAAAACACTCTTAAAGCAAAAGAAAATATCTGAAGCCAAATTAACAGTAATAACAGATACGGATTCAACTCAATAATATATTTGTGTGAATAAAACAGATATCCATTAATGTCATTCCAATTATAAAAAACATCTGCTATTCTCCATGAGATAATCAATACTGCCGCATAAAAAACCAGTGAAAATCCTCCTGCCATAAGAAATATTTTTGTAATCTGATTTACAAACATACCTCTTTTTCCACGCTTGAGTAAAATACAATAATGATAGTCCTCATCTATCATAAATACTGCACACACTATCAGAACTACCGCAAATATATAAAAATTAATTCCCGCCACTATTGAAGAGGAGGCTCTGGTAAAATAATCAAACACGCACACATCAAGCGGCATATTCTTTACTCTTGCTGTAAAATCATAAATATCCAGCATTGCAAACACCAGACTTACGACAAGCAGAGCAGTTAACAGAGAAGCATATTTTTTTATACTTTTACTTTTCATTTCGTATATTCCCCAATAACATAACATTTGCATATGTAAATATAATAACAGTGCCTACAATAACAATGTAATATATTATTCTTGGATATGAGTATGCCGGATTGATAAAATTGATTGGCATAACACTTGAATTCTCTATTATCTCTCCTAATGAAACAACAGCAATAGAGAATAGCATTGGAAATATATCTACCACATAAATCCTGCTCGTGTATATTGATGAACACATAGCAACAACCGCCATACTACCTGCGTATATCATAATCATAATAACTGATATGATAAAGTACAGCATTGGCTGCTTATAATATAATAGACTCATGCTGGACTTCGGCATCATCATATTCATTCCATCATCCGGAAATGGATTGAAGGTTGACATTGTCATGGTACAGACAAGAAAATTGACAATAAGCGGAATCCCTACTGCAATGGCACCCGATATGAATGTTGCCAGATACTTTGCATTAATATACTGCTTTTTACTACATTTTAACAATATATAATTAGACATTCCCATGTTCATATCCTTAAAATACGAATTTCCATATGGGATTGCAGCAAATAATGGTATAAGGAGAAAAAATGCGACTGCAATACTGGTATCTCCCCCTCCTATCCATTTTTCATAACTGTTAAGAGGAATTATCTCATACAGACTATTGCCCTCTTCTAATAACCTGTGATTGGATATAATCAGCGGAAGTACATTTATAAAATAATCAGCCATTGCAACAAATGTAGCCAGTATAATTCCAAATTTAAACCCAGGCGTCTTAATTGCCCTCTTGAACTCATACTTAAACATATTTAATCCACCTGCTTTCCCTCAAAAGAGCCTAAATACACCTTAAAAAACATTGAATCTGTAACTCCTGATGGTCTATAGTCATAATTTGTTGGAAGTCCATTAGGATTAATCAATATATGTGTAGTCCATTTCTGCGATTCATCTAGATAGTTATCAGGTATTACATAATAATTAGTAAATTCCTGAATGACATTCTTCTCTAAGGTATAATGAAAATGTTTCGGGTCAATCGGCTCATATATGTATGGTATCATCTTAACCGGTTCAATTTTATGATTATCATTTGCAATTGTTATTCTATTTCCTGAATATTCCTGGTCACACAATGGATCTGTTATCGTATATACAACTTTAACAATTGAATATTCACCTGTCAGTTTATTGCCATCCTTTTTATATTCTTCTCTGTTGAGCATCTTCACATCATTGATTTCTTCAGTTATTTCTTTGCCAACTACCGTAAATGATTTTATTTCATATTTCCTCATAAAGATAGTAACCGAGAAGTCACCCACAATATTAAAACTTTCATCATTATCCGGATTCCATAGTTCCTTTGTAGACACTGTAGACTCCTCCGCCTCAATATCTGCTTCATCATCAGTTTTGTCATGGATATCTGACAGTTTTTCTTTTGTATTATTTATGAGGCTCTTCCCAGCCGGTATTCTATTCACTATAAACAATAGTATCAAAGCCACGAGTGCAACAATAATACTTACTTTAAAAACTTTATATATTATCTGTTTCATATATCTCCAATCTGACATTGAGGCCGGGCATACAATTACCCGACCTCCCATAAAATTTATCCGACTAATATTTGACATATATATTTTTATAACATACATTTTTACTTTTTTCAAGTAAAAAACCGCAACATACCATCTCTGGCATATTGCGGAGTTATTACACCTTCTTAAAAGTTTTATCTCTCGTTTCTCCAGGCCTCAATGACCCCACCGATAAATCCCGGAATAAGTCCAAAATATCCGACAAACGTTACCATCCACTCTATGTCCTTTAATGCAAATAAACTTACAAACGTCCATACAGCAAAGCCTATCACACACCACGCTAAAGTGTTAATTAAGAGAAACAAATACTCATATTTTCTTTCAGTCAAATTAGTGTTTTTACATATGTTCAGAAGCATTTTCATCGAAACCTCCCTTCGTATTAAGAGCAAATATTACCCACTCTGCAATGTTAGTTGCATGGTCTCCTATTCTCTCAAAATACTTTGCAACCATTAACAAATCTGCAGCCTGCTCTCCATTAGCCGGGTCAGAATGTATCATTGCAATAAGGTCATCTCTTACTTTCTCAAACAAATCATCCACCACATCATCGTAATCAATTACTTTCTTGGCTTTATCCATATCCTTCTCAACATAGGCTTCAATACTTCTGATTAGCATAAGCATTGTTTCAGAAGCCATCTGGTTTATGTGCTCAAGCTTTTTTATGTATGACTGATTTGCCAGTTTAATCGTAATTTCCCCAATGTCTGCTGCCTGGTCACCGATTCTTTCCATATCCGTAACCATTTTTAATGCAGCCGTAATTGTTCTTAAATCTCTTGCAACCGGCTGCTGTTGAATCAGAAGATTAAAGCATATACCTTCAATCGTCTTCTGCTCTCTGTCTATCTCCTCATCCTGTGCCATTACCTTTTTTGCAAGCTCGGCATCCTGTCTTACCAACGCATCCACTGCTTTTCGGATTGAATCTTCAATAGCAGAACCCATCTTCATCATCTCGTTATTAAGTTTATCAAGCTGTTCGTCAAATTTACTTCTCATCATCCAAACCTTCCTGTGATATAATCCTCAGTTCTCTTGTCCTGCGGATAAGAGAATATCTGCTTAGTATCACCAAACTCTACCATCTCACCTACAAGGAAAAATGCCGTCTGATCTGAAACTCTTGTTGCCTGCTGCATATTGTGTGTCACTACAATTACAGTATATTTCTTCTTCAAATCTTCCATCAGTTCTTCAATTTTCGCTGTTGATATCGGATCGAGAGCTGATGTCGGCTCATCCATAAGAAGTACTTCCGGTTGTACCGCAAGTGCTCTTGCAATACAGATTCTCTGCTGCTGCCCGCCTGAGAGACCCATGGCTGATTTTTTCAATCTGTCTTTAACCTCATCAAAGATTGCCGCACCCCTGAGACTTTCCTCTACTATCTGGTCAAGTCTTTTCTTATCTTTAATTCCATGTACTCTTGGACCATACGCAATATTATCATATATGCTCATAGGAAATGGATTAGGCTGCTGGAATACCATTCCCACCTTTTTTCTAAGAATAGTGGTATCAACTCCCTGCTCATATATATCTTCCCCATCAAGGAGAACTTTTCCATCAATTCTTACATTGTCTACAAGATCATTCATACGGTTTAATGTCTTTAAAAATGTTGACTTTCCACATCCGGATGGCCCTATAAACGCTGTAACTGAATTCTCCTGTATATCCATACTTACATCCTTAAGAGCATGATTGTCTCCGTAATACAGATTAAGATTTTCTACTTTTACTTTAATAGGATTGCTCATCATTATTCCTCCAATTAATGCTTTTCAAGCTTCTTTGCCAATCTCTTTGTAGCAAGATTAATAATCAGTACAACTATAAGAAGTACAACCGCTATACCAAAGGCCACTTCAAATTCTCCCTTACTTGCGCTTAAGTAAAGCTGGATTGTAAGTGTTCCGCCCGAATTAAATATTTTCTCAAGAAATGCATCAAAGGTCTTAGGCAGAAGATGGGCACTTCCTGCCGTGAACAGCAATGCCGCCGACTCTCCGATAATTCTTCCTATAGCGAGAATCACGCCTGTCACAATACCTGGCATTGCAGAAGGAAGAAGAATTGTCCTGATTGTGTACCATTTGCCTGCGCCAAGGCCTACAGCTCCTGTCCTAAAGCTGTCCGGCACAGTCTTTAATGCTTCCTGGGTATTTCTCGTAACAAGAGGAAGCACCATCAGGGTGAGCGTAAGCGAACCTGTAAGAAGGGAATACCCCATGTGGCACAACTGTCCAAAGAAAAGCATTCCAAACAATCCGAATATGATAGACGGAATTCCTGCAAGTGTCTCTGTTGCAAATATAATAAGTGTAACAAGCTTTCCCGGTTTGGCATATTCATTTAAATAAATAGCAGCTCCCACACCGATTGGCGTTGTAATTATCATAGTAAGAAAAATTATTATCAATGTATTCAGGATATTACCTGCAATTCCAACTGTACCATGCAGTATTGATGTGACTCCGGTAAGGAATGCCCAGTTCACTCTCCCTGCACCCTTAGCAAATACGTAAACAATAATTCCAACAAGCAGGAGAACTGAAAATGCTGCACACATATATATTCCCGTGTATACTGCAATTTCTTCCGGATGTCTTTTTCTTGCTTTAAGATTATCCATTATTCTTCTCCCCCTTCTTCTGTAACATTGTGATTATAAGATTAATAACCATAATAAAAATGTATAGAACCAGTCCTACTGTAAAAAGAACCTGTCTGTGTACACCTTCTGCATAACTCATCTCACTTACAATCTGTGTTGTAAGAAATCTGACTGAATTAAATGGAAGAGGAATATTTACCGCTCCACCGGCTACCATGTTAATTGCCATGGCCTCTCCTAATGCTCTTCCTATCCCCAATACTATTCCGGTAATAATACCTGACTTGGCTGCTGGAATTACCACCTTGAATATTGTCTGTATCTTAGTTGCTCCCAAAGCAAGTGATGTTGCCCTAAGATTCATAGGAACTGCCCTGATTGCAGATGCACTCATATTGATAACTGTAGGAAGAATCATGATTGCAAGTACAAGCACGGCAGCCAGAAGGTTTGCTCCTCCTGTAAATTGATGTGTTGTGGAATTCCTGAATATGATTTTTTCTAACTTATAAAGGAGGGGATTAAGCAGCATCAATCCAAGAAGTCCATATATAACTGAAGGTATTGCCGCAAGAAGCTCAACTGCCGGCTGAACGATTGCAGCAAGTTTTTTATTTGATATTTCTGTGAGAAAAACTGCTGTTAAAAGCCCGATTGGTACACCGAGCAGTATTGCAAGAGTTGTTCCCACTATAGATGAAAGTATAATATATACTATACCGTATGACGGAGATGCAGCTGTCGGAGCCCATACTGTTTTAAATAACAAATCAGCTATGCCTACACTTCCCAAGCTCTCTGTTCCCTTGAGGAACATATAGATTGTTATGGAACAGACTGCAAAAATTGCTACAACAGCACATACTAAGAATATAATCTTCGCTACACTTTCACTATGGTGATTTGCTTTGCCATTTTTCTTAATTGAACCATTGACCATCTTTGTGATATCTTTAGTTTCTTTTTTTGTTTTATTTACATTAATATTTATAACCTCATCCATGTCAGTCTCTCCATTTCAGATTCTATATTTATAGAGCATTCATTCCCGGCTTTTGAAACATTTACAATCACGCCAGAATTAATCAGGTTAATTATTTCATGTTTCATTAAGCCGGGAATCTGTTTGTCTTATGTAAAATTAGTCTGGAAGGATTAAACCTACTCCCTTGATTACCTTCTTACCATCCTCAGATTTAACAAAGTTGAACCATTCCTGAACTAATTCGTTCTGTGATGATACAGCACCCTTTGTCGCCATTACAAATGGACGAGAAAGTAAATACTTACCAGCCTTGATGTTAGCCTCTGTTGCCTCAACGCCGTCAAACTTTAATGCTATTACTGTCTTATCTACAACATCTAATGAAACATAACCAATTGCACCAGGAGTAGCTGCTACCTTAGCAAGTACCGCACCTGTTGAATCAAGTTCCTGTGCATATGCACATTTATCTTTAACACTTAAAAGTTCCTCAAATGCTCCTCTTGTACCAGATGCGCTCTCTCTTCCGATTACAACAATTGCTTCATCAGCTCCACCAAGATCCTTCCAGTTAGTAATCTTCCCTGTGTAAATATCTGTGAGTTGCTGCTTTGTTACATTAGTAACCTTGTTGTTCTTATCTGTAATCATTGCGATACCATCAATGGCTACAATATTTTCCTCAATACCTGCAGACTTCTCTTTATCTGATAATGCTCTTGATGCATTACCGATATCAACTGAACCTGAAGTAACTGACTCAATACCTGCACCTGAACCTGTATATTCTGTTGTTACTGTGATGTTTGGATACTTCTCCATAAACGCTTCCATAAGAGCTCCACACATCTTCTCCATTGATGTACTTCCAGCCAACTGAATTTTTCCTGAAAGCTCCTTACCGCTCTTGCTTCCATCGTCTGAAGAACCACTTGAAGACGAACCGGCTCCGCATCCAGCTAATGTTGCAAGACCTAATGTTGCTGTCAAAGCCACAGCAAGTAATTTCTTAATACTTTTTCTCATAACTTTCGTTACCTTCCTCATTTTTTATTACAGGCTTCCGCAGAAGATTTTCATGGGGCTTTAATCAATATGTGATTAGAATGATATGTGCATGCTTGGTCGCATAAAAAAGAAAACCCTCTGCATCTGCTTGCAGAGGGTATGTTAACAATCATTTGTAAAATGCATTACCTTACCGGTGTAAAGTTTTTGTAAAATGTATTTAAATTGCTTTAATGTCTTAATTCTATTTCAAACTTCTTAAATATTCTTTCTGCTCATCTGTAATCCTGTAACTTTCTATTGCCTTCTGTATGGTCTTTTTGTGTACCCACTGTGATAACCTGT
>CAMEVC010000022.1 GCA_945939115.1 uncultured Eubacterium sp. | reverse complement strand
GAAGTGTCTGAAGAGGAATTGTACCCTCGCTATAGAACTCTGTACGAGCCATATCTGCTCCGCCTAAACGTCCTGAACAAGCTGTCTTGATACCCTTAACACCCTGCTTCATTGTTCTGCTCATGCATGACTTCATAGCTCTTCTGAATGAGATACGATTCTCTAACTGCTGTGCAATATTCTCTGCAACAAGCTGAGCATCTCTGTCTGGTCTCTTTATTTCCTTGATATCAATGCTTAACTTCTTAGCAGATGTAAGCTTCTCAACCTGCTTCTTTAAGTTCTCTATCTCAGCACCACCCTTACCAATAACAACACCTGGCTTAGCAGTATGGATAATTACTTTAAGTCTGTCTGAAGCTCTCTCTGTTTCAATCTTAGAAATTCCTGCAGCATAAAGCTTTTCCTTAAGGAATTTTCTGATGTTATAATCTTCTACAAGGTTATCAGCAAAAGTCTCTTCTGCGTACCATTTTGAATCCCAATCTTTGATAACGCCGACTCTTAAACCATGAGGATTAACTTTCTGTCCCATTTAAATCTCCTTTCTAATCTTTAGGAAAAATATTTCCAAAAGCCATCCGGAGATGCGCTTAATTAAAAGCACATCCGGAATTATCTTTCATTGAGTATTACAGTGATATGGCTCATTCTCTTCTCGATTCTATAAGCTCTACCCTGTGCTCTAGGCTTGATTCTCTTCATTGTAGGTCCCTTGTTAGCATAACACTCTTCGATGTATAACTTGCTTGGGTCCATACCATTGTTATTCTCAGCATTAGCTGCTGCTGACTTAATAAGCTTCTCTATAAGTGATGAAGCATATCTTGGATTGTACATTACGATAGCGAGAGCCTCTTCTACGCTCTTACCTCTGATAGCATCCAAAACGAAACATGCTTTCTGCACTGATACTCTAGCGTATGATAACTTTGCGCTTGGTCTTGTATCCTTAACGGCATTTCTTTCTCTTTTAATCTGGGATCTATGTCCGTTTGCCATGGATTACAGCCTCCTTTCAATTAATGGTTTATATTATCTACTCTTCTTTTCGTCCTTACCATGTCCTCTGTAAGTTCTTGTTGCAACGAACTCACCGAGCTTGTGGCCAACCATATCCTCTGTAATATATACAGGAACATGCTTTCTTCCATCGTGGACAGCTATTGTATGTCCCACAAACTGTGGAAAAATAGTTGAACGACGTGACCATGTCTTAATAACCTGCTTGTCATTGGCAGCGTTCATAGCGTCTACCTTCTTGAGCAGGCTCTCATCTGCGAATGGTCCTTTTTTAAGTGATCGAGCCATAGGTTCAAACCTCCTTATAATCTTGAAATCTTAATTAATAATTACTTAATAGCCTTACCGTCTCTTCTTCTGACAATCAACTTGTTAGACTGCTTTTTCTTCTTACGAGTCTTAAGACCCATAGCAGGCTTGCCCCAAGGTGTCATTGGTGATGGACGACCAATAGGTGCTCTACCTTCACCACCACCGTGTGGATGGTCGTTAGGGTTCATAACTGAACCACGAACTGTAGGTCTGATACCCATATGTCTCTTACGTCCGGCCTTACCAAGATTAATCAGGCTGTGGTCTCCGTTACCTACAACACCAATTGTTGCACGGCAAACGATAGGAACCATTCTCATCTCACCTGAAGGTAAACGAAGTGTTGCATACTTACCTTCCTTAGCCATTAACTGAGCTGAGTTACCAGCTGAACGAACAAGCTGTCCGCCCTTGCCTGGATATAATTCAATGTTGTGAATCTGTGTACCAACAGGGATCTCAGAAAGTGGTAAGCAGTTACCTACTCTTACTTCTGCACCAGAACCGTTCTGAACTGTCATTCCGTCTGTTAATCCCTGAGGTGCTAAAATATATGCTTTCTCGCCATCTGCATAACAGATTAATGCGATGTTAGCTGTTCTGTTAGGATCGTACTCGATACCAATAACTTTTGCTGGAATACCTTCCTTATTTCTCTTGAAGTCGATAATTCTGTACTTCTGTCTGTTTCCACCACCATGGTGTCTAACAGTGATCTTACCCTGGTTATTACGACCAGCTGTCTTCTTCTTAGAAGCGATTAATGACTTTTCAGGAGTTGTCTTTGTGATTTCTGAGAAATCAGATCCAGTCATATTTCTTCTGGAAGGTGTATATGGGTTATATGTTTTGATTCCCATTATTTTTTCTCCTTTCGAGTTGTGTAATATTGTTGTCTACACCAGTGGATAATTAAAGACCCTGGAAGATCTCAATATCCTTGCTATCCTCTGTCAACTGAACGATAGCTTTCTTAGTCTTGGCAGTTGTTCCTTCTGTTCTGCCTCTTCTCTTTTTCTTACCAATGCTGTTTAATGTGTTAACGTTCTGAACCTTAACTCCATCAAACATTCTCTCTACAGCTTCCTTGATCATTGTCTTGTTAGCTTCTGGGTGTACTAAAAATGTATATTTCTTGAAAGCCATATCTGCCATAGACTTCTCTGTGATAACAGGCTTCATGATTACGTCATAATACTGTACGTTTGCCATTATGCATACACCTCCTCAAGTTTCTCAACAGCAGCCTTAGTAACTACTAATGTGTCATACTTTAATACATCGTATGTGTTGATTTCGTTAGTTGCTGAAACCTTAACTGTTGGAATATTTCTTCCTGAAAGAACTACGTTCTTGTTCTCGCCTTCGATTACGAAAAGTGCATTAGAAACCTTAATGTTGTTCATAACCTCTGCGAACTTCTTTGTCTTGATTTCATCAAGATTGAAGCTGTCAAGAACTACGATCTTACTGTCATTAACCTTTGATGATAAAGCTGAAAGAAGAGCAATCTTCTTCTCTTTCTTATTCATCTTGAATGAATAATCTCTTGGCTTTGGTGCAAATACAACTCCGCCGCCAGTCCACTGTGGAGCTCTTGTAGAACCCTGTCTTGCATGACCAGTTCCCTTCTGTCTCCATGGTTTTCTTCCGCCACCAGAAACCTCTGAACGTGTCTTAGCGCTCTGTGTTCCCTGACGTTTATTAGCAAGCTGGTTAACTACTGCAAGGTGAACAAGGTGTTCATTAACCTCTACGCCAAATACAGCATCATTTAACTCTATAGAACCAACTTCTTTGCCATCAATATTGTAAACAGATACTTTTGCCATCTGTGTGGTCCTCCTTCCTTAGCAAAAACTACTTAGCAGCCTTTACTGTTTCTTTCAGTGTTACTAATGATTTCTTAGGTCCAGGTACAGCACCCTTAACTAAGATAATATTGTTTTCAACATCAACTTTTACTACTTCGAGATTCTGGATTGTGATTCTCTTTGAACCCATATGTCCAGGCATTCCTTTTCCCTTGAATACTCTACCAGGTGTTGTTGCTGATCCATTTGAACCCTGATGTCTGTGGAATTTAGAACCGTGAGCCATAGGTCCTCTTGACTGACCCAATCTCTTGATTGCGCCCTGGAAACCTTTACCCTTTGAAATAGCAGTTGCGTCAACCTTGTCTCCTGCTGCAAAGATATCAGCCTTAATTTCATCCTTAACTGAATACTCAGAAGCATTCTCAAACTTGAACTCTCTTACAAATCTCTTGTAAGGAACTTCTGCCTTGTCAAACTGTCCTTTTACAGGCTTGCTGACTAACTTCTCTTTAATATCAGCGAAACCTACCTGAACTGCATCATAACCGTCATTCTCAACTGTCTTTACTTGTGTAACAACACAAGGACCAGCCTGAAGAACAGTTACAGGTGTTAAAACACCGTCTTCGTTGAAGATTTGAGTCATTCCGACTTTTGTAGCTAAAATTGCCTTCTTCATTGATTTTCCTCCTGTTTAATCTACAGCGGACAAGATGATGTGTCCTGCAAACTAATGCCGGGCGCCAGTGGCATACACAGCGCATCCTGTCATCCTAGAACAGCTAATATAAGTGGAACCTGCACCACTGCCTGTTACTTCTATATTAAACCCTTAGGATTAATGCTCTTAAAATAATGAAAAATGTAAGGAAATGATTAGTTCATAACCTTAAGATTGATGAATACACCAGCTGGCATCTCTAATTTAGATAATGCATCAACAGTCTTCTGTGAAGGTGTTAAAACATCGATGAGTCTCTTGTGAGTTCTCTGCTCAAACTGCTCTCTTGAATACTTGTACTTGTGAACAGCTCTTAAGATTGTAACAACTTCCTTCTTAGTTGGAAGAGGTACTGGACCACTCACACTAGCTCCTGTCTTCTTAACAGTTTCGATGATTTTCTTCGCTGACTGATCTACTAACTGATGATCATAAGCCTTCAGAGTAATTCTGATTACCTGATTTGCTGCCATAAAAAAAGTCGCCTCCTTTTCGCACTTTGTTTTGTAAGTACGACAAGCGGTGACTGTACACACTCCCACGTGTATCGAGGATTCACATCCCAGAAACTAACGTGTCATTTCTGCAAATGCAGATGATTATTGGTACAGTGACTTGTCGCCAGTTTGTTAGCCGGATAACCGGCCTTGACATTCGCTCCACGGAAAAACCTGCAAACGCAGCAACCTCACGCTTCATAGCTATCAATGTCACAGCAAGTGATAGTATACATTAACTCATCTGCAAATGCAATAAAATTTATTGTTCTTTTTTTAGTACAATCTGTTCTGCCAGATCATTTAGAAAAACCCATCTGTCCATTTTCTCTTCCAGCTCTTTTTCTTTTGCAGCCTTTTCCTCCATCAGCTCATTCAGTCTGCTGTAAGAAGTGGCATTGGCCGCAATCTCTTCGTCAAGTCTTGCAATATCTGCCTCCAGCTTTGCAATATCGTCATCAATAGTCTCATATTCCTTCTGCTGGGCATAAGTAAATTTTAACTGGTTGCTTCTGTCCTTGACATACTTTGGGTTTCTGCACCCTGTTGTTGCATCACCATCCTGTTTCTTTCCGGCATCCTGGCCCTGGGATTTGTATTCTTTCTTTGACGAATTCTCTTCATTATATAATATAGAAGAAACTGCTTTCTCATAATAATCAGAGAAGCCTCCCTCATACTGTTTAAGATGTCCGCCCTCCTCAAAAGCAAATATTCTGTCCACAACCCTGTCCAGAAAATATCTGTCATGGGAAACAACTATGACAATTCCGGAAAAACCGTCAAGATATTCCTCCAGAATCTCCAATGTCTCTATGTCCAGGTCGTTGGTAGGCTCATCAAGAATAAGTACATTAGGAGAACTCATAAGTACGCTTAGAAGATACAGCCTTCTCTTCTCCCCTCCTGACAGCTTGGATATAGGTGTCCATTGTGCTTTAGGTCCAAACAGGAATTTTTCGCACATCTGTGATGCAGTAGCTTTACCATTTACAGTGTTTACATATTCACCAATACTCCTTACAAACTCAAGAACTGTCTTAGAATTGTCAAGAGGCTCATTCTCCTGCATAAAGTAACCAATTCTTACTGTATCACCTATCTCTACAGTTCCAGAATCAGGCATCAATTGTCCAGTAATAATTTTCATAAGAGTTGATTTGCCGCATCCATTTCTTCCTATTATACCTATACGGTCATCCCTTAAGAATATATATGAAAAATCATCTATTACCTTTTTCCCGTTAAATCCTTTAGTAATGTTATTCAGTTCAACAGTCTTCTTACCCAGTCTTGTAGATATGGATGTCATCTCCAGGGGCTTGTTATCAAAGCTTGCCCTTGCCTGTCTGGAAGCCTCTTTCATATCCTCATACCTGTCAATTCTAGCCTGCTGCTTGGTAGACCTTGCCTGACATCCCCTTTTAATCCACTCCAGCTCACGCCTCAGAATATTGGCTCTCTTTGCCTCTGTAGACCTTAAATCCTCCTCCCTCTGGGTCTTTAATTCAAGGAAACCGGAATAATTTGTATCATAGCTGTACAACTTCCCCTTATCCAGCTCCACGATTCTGTTAGTCACATTATCAAGAAAATATCTGTCATGGGTAACTACCAGCAGTTCCCCTTTAAATCCCTTAATGAACTGTTCCAGCCACATAACCATATCACTGTCCAGATGGTTAGTAGGCTCATCCAGTATCAGAACCTCTGCAGGGCTTACAAGAGTCTTTGCCAGGGCAATTCTTTTCTTCTGCCCTCCCGAAAGAGTATTGATATCCGCATCAAAATCATTAATCCCCAGTTTTGTAAGAATCTTCTTAGCCTCCGCCTCTGTTGCATCAGGTTTGCCACGAAGCACATACTCAAGGATAGAATCGTTCTTAGCAAAATCCGGTGCCTGGGCAAGATACGTGACAGTCACATCTCTTCCCATAACAACCTGCCCTTCATCAGGTGAACTGACTCCTGCCACAATCTTTAAAAATGTTGACTTCCCGGTTCCGTTAACACCGATTACGCCTATTTTATCACCCTTATTAACACCCAGCGTCACCCGAGAAAACAGCACCTTCTCGCCATAGCTTTTACTAACCTTCTCTGCATTTAATATGTTCATCCCTTATTCCTCATCATCATATCCATACATCTTCATAAGCTTTCTCGCAAGCTCCGGGTCTGTCTGTTCAAGATTCTTAAAATGCTTCTTTCTCAATTCCACCACATGCTCATACGCTTTAGAGTTTTCTTCCTTAAAATGCTCGTACAGCTTTCTTCTGTGGGAATACAGTGTCTTTAACGCATCAGGATTAATCTGTTCCAGCTTGTGCTCTACGATTTCGCGGCGCTTCTCAATAACCTCTTCAAGCTTCTCCTGGGTAACCTTGCCACGCTTCACAATTTCAGACATATGCATCTCAATTCTGTCCAACAGCTCATTCTCATCAAAGAGACCGATTCTGCCCCAGAAAGACAATCCTTCTGCATCCTTTATAGCCTCTGGAACCTTATCAAATGTTCCATCATTAATTTTCTCAGCAATCCTTCCTGCCACTTCCACAGCCATCTGTTCCATCTTCTCTTCTGCCTCATCGCCAAATGCCCACTCAAACTCAGCCAGATGGTCATTCCTCTCAAGTACTGTGTCAAATGGAGTTGCCCCCTCTCTGTCCTCCAGAGGATATGGTCTTACTATGCCTGCATCACGGAGAGCCAGGGAAATAGTACGTCTCACAACGCCATTTTCCACAAGGCATCCTGCTCCCAGCTTCCTTAACTGGTCATTAACCTCTCCTCCGTGTTCTGTTATGTAGAACTTCACATTTTTCTTCTTAAGCTTATCGGCAAGAATCACAAGCCTGTCTGCCGCAGTAATATCCACATTTCCCACAGCACCGGCATCCACTATGATTGTGTTTACCCCTTCCTCATCTGCTGCCTTCTCAATATCCTCCTGGAATATTCCGATGTTGGCAAAGAAAAGAGAACTGCTGAAACTGTATATGACTGTATTCTTGATTGGGTGAGCCCTTCTGTTTCTTTTAAGGTCATAGAATCCGATTTCTCCCGGAATCACACCCATCCTGCCCCTTGGTGGAGCTGCCGCCTTAATTACCACAGATACAAACGAAAGAATAACGCCTATCAGCACGCCGTATATTGTTCCAAATATAAGAACTCCGGCAAATGCCGCCATAAATATAGAAAATTCTGCCTTATCTGTTCTCCACAGCTTCTTTGCCATGCCTGTTTCCAGCACACCTATTAATGCGGCAAGAACAATACCAGTAAGAACAGGAACAGGAAGATAAGCAATGAAGCTTGTTCCAAACAGCAGAATAAGAACCATTGATATAGCTGCCACAACTGACATAACCTGGCTCTTAACACCAAACTGCTCGGCAATGGCAGTCCTTGAAGCACTTCCGTTAAGAGGACAGCAGCCGTTAAATGCAGCACACAGATTTGCGGCACTGTAAGCAAGAATCTCCCTGTTATTATTTATCTTATAATCATTCTTAATTGCATAATTATTGGCTGTAAGAAGGGTAGATGCCACAATGACAATGGCTATTGTAAGACTGCTCATAAGAATATCTTCCGGGTTTTCTGCAACTACAGACAAATCAAACATTTTAAATCCAGGAAGTCCTGGTTCCACCTGAGGAAGAAGCTTTACTCCCCATCTGTCCACGTGGAAAACAGCAGTAGACAAAGCTCCCACCACAAGCATTACAACTGACATCGGGAACTTAGGAACAATTTTCTTGAACACAAGAATAATCACTATTGTACCCACACCCATTACAAATGATAGAAGGTTAAACTGTGGCAGCTGTGTGATAATATGAGCCACCAGTTCCACAATCTCACCTGTTCCAGAGGCACCGCCAAAAAGCTTTGACACCTGCATCAGTATAATAGTACCTGCAATTCCAGATATGAATCCGCCAAGCACAGGCTTAGATATATAATTAACCAGCTTTCCCGCTTTAATAAGGCTTAATATAAGAAGCCACACTGCCACCATAAATGTAATGACAGGAACTACACGCAAAGCCTCATCACTGCCCGAAGCCACTCCGAGAGCTGCAAGAGTTCCTCCTGCCAGTGCTGCCGGTGCTGCATCCACTCCAAATACAAACTGTGGAGAAGTAGACAAAAGGCCGAAAATAAGCACAGGAAAAAGTGAACCGTACAATCCATATACTACCGGCAGTCCTGCGACCTGGGCATAACCCATTGATATAGGAATGGAAATTAAAGCCACAACAATTCCTGAGATTATATCATTAATTAAATATTCCTTTTTGTAATTCTTAAATCTATTCTTCAAATTATCCTCATTTCTCGGACAGACAACAAATTTATATTAATTATTTCATTTATTAATCATGCTTTTTGCACACTTTCATCTGTCCCTTATTGTTCACAATATGCACACTTATACAGTCATATTATCACAAATACAGTATTGGCACAATCCCAGCCATGAGGTATAATAAGGAAAATCGTGCAAGAAATGGAGAATATTATGTTCATAGCGGACAATTGGAAAGAATATCAGGTTATAGATACATCTAATGGAGAAAAGCTGGAAAAATGGGGTGATTATACCCTTGTTCGTCCAGACCCACAGGTTATATGGGACACACCAAAAAAGGAACCTGGCTGGAAAAGGATGAACGCCCACTACCACAGAAGTTCTAAAGGCGGAGGAGAATGGGAATTTTTTGACCTTCCACAGCAGTGGCAGATTCACTATAACAGCCCATCCTTTGAGCAGCAACTCACATTCAACTTAAAGCCTTTCAGCTTCAAGCATACAGGCGTATTCCCTGAACAGGCAGCTAACTGGGACTGGTTTGGCAGGTTAATATCTGACCGTGTAAAGGCAGATCCAGAAAAGCCAGTTAAAGTTCTAAACCTCTTTGCATATACCGGAGGAGCAACTCTTGCCTGTGCTGCTGCCGGTGCTAATGTTACCCACGTAGATGCCTCTAAGGGCATTGTTGCATGGGCAAAGGAGAATGCCGCTTCATCTGGCCTTATTGACAAGCCAATCCGCTGGATTGTTGATGACTGTGTGAAATTCGTAGAAAGAGAAATCCGCAGGGGAAACCACTATGACGGAATTATTATGGACCCTCCATCTTATGGACGTGGTCCCAAGGGAGAAATATGGAAAATCGAGGAGTGTATTCATCCTCTCGTTAAGAAATGTGCTTCCCTTCTGTCTGATGAGCCTCTTTTCTTCCTTATTAACTCATACACAACCGGTCTTCAGCCGGCAGTGTTAAGCTATATGCTGAATACAGAATTAAAGAGTTTCAATGGAATTGTGGATTCCCAGGAGGTAGGTCTTCCTGTTACTTCTAACGGACTGGTTCTGCCATGCGGAGCATCTGGAAGATTTCAGGGAAATCATACAAAGTAAACATCATATCTCTTTAATTATAACTGCCTCTTCCATCCCTTTTGACGTTATGAGCGAAAGCTGGTCAAAGAGGGCTGTTTTAAAGCTGCCCTGACCTATTTGAACTTCTGGTCCAGCATATGTTTTCGTAATACCAACTTTCATGGACTCTGGGATATTTCTCGCCATAAGTATAAGTTCTTCCTCTGCCAGCTGTGCTGATATATTAAGGACTGATGTGGCAAGCATGGCTGCATATAGAGGTTTTACCTGGCTTAAATAGCAGGCTGTAAGACATGTGAGTATACAGCCTGTTCCTGTGATGGAGGCAAGCCTTTCAGTTCCGTTACGCAATCCGTATACTTCACGCCCATCACTTACAAGGTCAACTTCCCCTGTCGCCAGAACAACACATCCATACCTTAGGGCAAGCTGTTTTACTGTTTCTCCCATATCCTTAAGTCTTGTATCATCATCCGCTGTAATCCTGTCCTTTTCTGCCACGTCTACTCCCACAGCTTCTACCTTGCCATCTCCAAAAAGTGCACGGATTTCAGAAGCGTTACCTTTGATTATATCAGGATGGTAACTGTTGATATAGGATAAAGCCAGTTCCTTTCTGAACTGGCTGCATGTAATTCCAACAAGGTCTATAACACTTTTTACCCCGGATTGTCTGGCAGCTTCAAGAGCAATCCCCATAGATTCAGCCCGCACATCTGTGATGTTGGCAAGGCTTACCGACAATCCTTTTGCCCTTCTTACTATCTCTGCCACTTCCTTTGGATGCTCTGCCATAATGGGACTGGCTCCCACTGCCAGCACTGCATTGGCACAGTCATTAATAGCAATAGGACTTGTAATACAGTGAATAAGTGGTCTTTCTTTTTTCAGGCTGTCAAAGCCTTTGATAAAATTAAGGTCCATACATGCCTCATTTCTATACATTCAGATTGCTGTAATATTAATCAATATAATCCAGCCACAGACAGATATTTATCCTTTTTTCGCTTCTGCCTTTGTAGCTTTATTTTTAATAAACCAGTATACAACTGCCACTGCCACGAAGGAAAGCAGCACTATATATTTTATATAAGGAACAATGCCCCCTGCACCGGGCAGGAAATTCTTCACTAATATAACTGTTACAAGATAGCCGATAAATCCCATAAACGCGATTGCCAGGGCATCATTGGCCACCACATTGCCACCCTCATATACAAGGCTTCCCAGGCTTTCCTGAAATCTGGCAAGAACCTTTGCTTTCTGGAGCTGCTTAAGAAATATAAATGCAATGCTTCCCCCTATTAATGTTCCTGCAATGAAGGAAGGCACATAGAAAAACCATGTAAGCCCCGTTCTTCCCCATATAAATGTCATTACCGGGTAAGACACAATTGCCCCGATTATTCCTGTTCCTAAAACCTCTCCCGCAAAGGCACACACCAGTTTTCCTTTTGAAAGGCGGTAAAACAGCCCTGAGAAAAATGCTCCGAATATGGCTCCTGTAAGTGCAAGAGGTGGAATTCCCATGAATATCATTCTAAGTATTCCGATGCACAGGGCGCACAGGAAAGCGTACCATGGTCCCAGCATTACTGCACAGGTCACATTAATAAAATGTGCCATAGGACACATTCCTTCTACTCTTAAAATAGGTGAAATCACAACACCAATGGCAATCATCATAGCCATAAATATCATTTTTACAATCTTTGTACTTTTCATTCTCTCTCACTTTCTCATTACATTTTAGCATGACTCGCATCTTATGATATGAGGGTCATAAGGTATTTTGTCCCTCATTATGATACACAAGAGGAGTATATCACATTTTTACAGGAACTACACCACTCAAAAATCAAAATTCGCCAAATGGATTTCCATGCAGGCATGAATCCATCTGGCGAAATATTATCACAAGATATTCCAAAACTTAATCAGGACACTTATTTACTCTGAAAACAGTGGAGTTGAAAGATATCTGTCTCCTGAATCAGGAAGGATTACAACAATATTCTTTCCTGCATTCTCTGGTCTTTCAGCTAAGATAGCTGCAGCTTTTAATGCTGCACCAGAAGAAATACCTACAAGAACACCCTCACTTACTGCAAAAAGCTTTCCTTCCTTGAAAGCATCATCGTTCTCGATTGCGATTACCTCATCATACACCTTAGTATTAAGTACATCTGGAACAAATCCGGCACCAATACCCTGAATCTTGTGGGCTCCAGGT
Organism: uncultured Eubacterium sp.; assembly: GCA_945939115.1. Classification (GTDB taxonomy): domain Bacteria; phylum Bacillota; class Clostridia; order Lachnospirales; family Lachnospiraceae; genus Lachnospira. Next base: position 29,508 of record CAMEVC010000022.1, on the reverse strand, counting down.
GTACCCTTTGATAATACAGGGCTTGTAGCTGGCTCAACAGCAACAACCTTAACATCTGGATTCTGTGACTTAAGATATTCGCCTGCACCTGTTACAGTTCCACCTGTACCAACACCGGCTACAAATATATCAACCTTTCCATCTGTCTGCTCCCATATCTCAGGACCAGTTGTTGCCTTATGTACTGCTGGGTTTGCAGGGTTAACGAACTGTCCAAGAATAATAGAACCAGGAATTGAATCCCTTAACTCTTCTGCTTTAGCAATGGCACCCTTCATACCTTTAGCGCCCTCAGTAAGAACAATCTCAGCACCATAAGCCTTTAAAAGATTACGTCTCTCCACACTCATAGTCTCTGGAAGAGTAAGAATTGCCTTATATCCCTTAGTTGCAGCTACTGCGGCAAGACCAATACCAGTATTACCGGAAGTTGGCTCGATAATTGTTGCGCCAGGCTTAAGCTTTCCTGACTTCTCTGCATCCTCAATCATAGATAGTGCAACTCTGTCCTTTACAGAGCCTGCCGGATTAAGGTACTCCAGCTTTACAAGAATATTAGCTTTAGTCGCTCCTGTTGCCTTAGCGTATCTGTCCGCTTTAAGAAGTGGTGTATTTCCAATTAATTCCAATGCGCTCTCAATAATCTTTCCCATAAATATATCCTCCATTCCATATTAAGCGGCTTAATCACTATTATTCTTTCCACTGAAGTGCTCCGCTTTGTTATCTCCTACTTGTCTTGTAGGTTTTATATGAATTGATTATATCATGAAAAAATATAATGTCAACACATATTTTAAATTCTTTTAATCCAATACGCTGTCCTTATATCTTCCTATCTCTTCAAGATATTTCTGTCCCAGAGGACTTATAACAACGTCCTTTCTCTTAATATATCCGATTGTCATCTTCTCATCACTGTCAAGCTTTACAGCGCAGTACTCATCCCCATTAAGTCCCTCACATATAATTCCTGAACACAGAGTATATCCGTTAAGTCCAACCATAAGATTTAAAAGGGTCGCCCGGTCATTAGCCTTAATCAGTCTCTTATATTCGTATGTACTCAGAACCTCTTCTGCATAATAGAAAGAATTATTTGTACCCTGTTCAAATGACAGGCATGGATACTCCTCCAGCTCATCTATCCTTATTATGTCCTTCCCCGCCAGAGGGTGTCCTTTCCACATATATACGTATATTCCACATTCCATCAATGGAGTAAATTCCAGTCCATATTCTGCAAACAGCTTATCAAGGACACGCCGGTTAAAATCATTTACATAGAGTATTCCAATCTCACTTCTGAAATCCCTGACATCCTCAATAACCTCGTGGGTTTTCTCCTCATGGACCGCAAACTCATATTCATCCATTCCGAACTGCTTGACCATCTCCATAAATGCATTAACAGCGAATGTGTAATGCTGCATGGACACAGAGAATTTCTTCTTAACTTGGGACTTGTCGATATATTTGGCTTCCATCAGCTCATACTGCTCCACAACCTGTCTTGCGTAGCCTAAGAATTCCTCTCCCTGTGGAGTCAGGGATATTCCCCTGTTAGTCCTTCTGAAGATCTGAATTCCTGTTTCTGTCTCCAGATCCTTTATAGATGATGACAGGCTGGGCTGTGATATAAATAGCTCCTTGGCAGCCTCATTCATAGAGTCACATTCAGCCACTGTTATGGCGTATTTTAATTGTGTAAGAGTCATATTCTTACATCCTCCTTGAAATATTAATAGCTGCATCCATGAAATCATGCATGCAGCCAAATAAAACGCCTTGATATATTAAGACCTGTAATCTCCGTTAATCTTCACATAATCGTATGTCAGGTCACAGCCCCAGGCCTTTGCCTCTGCGCTGCCCTGCTTTAAGTCAATATTAATCATAATCTCATCCTCTGCAAGTATCTTAGCAGCCTCTTCCTCTGAGAACTCAACACCAGAGCCATTCTCACATACCTTGATTGAACCGGCAGATGATGCCATCCACACATCTACCTTGTCAATATCGAAATCTGCCTCTGCATAACCTATTGCACACAGAATTCTTCCCCAGTTAGCATCCTCGCCGAATATAGCACATTTCAGAAGAGGTGAACGGATAACTGATTTTGCCACAATAATGGCAGTATCCTGGTCAGGACTTCCCTTACAGCTGCACTCAATAAGCTTGGTTGCGCCCTCGCCGTCTGCTGCCAGCATCCTTGTCATGTTCATCATTACAATATACAGAGCCTGTCTAAATGTATCATAGTCAGCTCCCTCACCGGTAATCTCTTTATTTTCAGCCAGACCGTTAGCCATAACTGTTGCTGTATCATTAGTAGAAGTATCACCATCAATGCTTAAGCAGTTATATGTAACCTTAACAACATCTCTTAATGCCTTCTGAATCATGGCAGAAGAGATAGCTACGTCCGATGTGATAAAATTAAGGGTAGTAGCCATGTTAGGATGAATCATGCCGCTTCCCTTTGCCATGCCTCCCAGACGGCACACCTTTCCATCTATCTGGAATTCAACTGCAACCTGCTTGTAAGTAGTATCAGTAGTCATAATTGCATAGGTAGCCCTGTCATTGCCATCGCTGGAAAGCCCCTCTACAAGAGGTTTCATATATTTCTTAAATGGCTCAATAGACAGTCTCTGTCCAATAACGCCTGTGGAACCTACAATAACTTCACATGGTCTGATTCCCAGTTCCTTGGCAGCAAGCTTTGATGCCTCCTCAGCAATATCCTCTCCGTCAAAGTTGCATGTATTGGCATTCTTGGAATTAACAAGCACTGCTCTTGCCACTCCGCCACTTTCCTTTAGATGTCTCTTCGTAACAATTACAGGAGCGCCCTTCACCTTATTCTGTGTATACACTCCTGCTGCGTTACATGGAGTCTCTGAATATACCATTCCCAAATCGTTCTTGTTTTTATCAGGATTAATTCCGCAATTAAGTCCGTTGGCAACAAATCCTTTAGCAGCGCACACACCGCCGTCCACATACTTAAAGCCATCAAATTCTGTCATATTCATGGCAAATTCCTCCTAAAATGTATAATATCCATTGAAATTGGGTCTATTATAGCAAATTTAAATCCGCTATGCTATAATTAATCAATATATTTGAATAAATATTTAGGAGGTTCAATGTGAAAGAAAAGATATTAAACGTCCTACGCACTTTAAAACCTGCCAATTTCTTATTTCTGACACTGGCAGGCATAATCAACGCATTTGGTGTAATTGTTTTCCTGGCTCCGGTAAAGCTTTATGATAGCGGCATATCAGGAACTTCAATGCTTATTTCCCAGGTAACACCTGAATGGTGCAGTCTTTCCCTTATCCTTATCCTTCTTAACATCCCCATCTTCATTCTGGGACTTAAGAAACAGGGCGCTGCATTCACAATATACTCCATATATGTAGTATGTATATATTCCCTTGCAGCATGGATAATTACTGATGTTCTGCCTGTTGATGTAAGTATCGTTTCTCCACTGGCAGGAAGTGACCTTTTCCTGTGCGCCATATTTGGCGGAATAATATCCGGATGTGGAAGCGGTATGGCTGTCCGCTTTGGAGGAGCCATTGACGGAATAGACATTATCGGAGTGATGTTTGCAAAGAAGCTGGGCTTAAGCCTTGGAACATTTGTAATGATATACAATGTAATTCTCTATATAGTATGCGGATTCGTGATTAACAGCTGGATTCTTCCACTGTACTCCATCGTTACCTACGCAGCCGCATTAAAGACAGTAGACTTCTTCGTAGAGGGCTTCGACCGTTCCAAAGCAGCATTTATTATTACTTCAAAACCTACCGAGGTCTGCCGTGCCTTATCTGAAACCTTTGAAAATGGAATAACCACAATTAAAGCCCATGGTTACTATTCAAACTCTGATAAAACCATGATTTACTTCGTGGTTAACCGTTTCCAGATTGGAAAAATGAAGAATACCGTCCACGACATTGACCCTAAAGCCTACATATCAATCAGTGAAGTGGCTGACATATTCTCAGCAAATAACTCATAGACATACCATTTCAAATACTGATTCTTAAACATTACTTATAACTGGGCAAGAATTACTGCCACAAATATTACAACACATCCAATACCCTCTCTTATGCTTAGTGTCTGATGAAGAACCAGCCATCCTCCCAGTACGGAGAATACTGATTCCAGACTTAATATGAGAGAGGCAATGGTGATGTTGTAATTTTTTTGTCCAATAATCTGTAATGTATATGCCACACCGCATGAAAGGACTCCTGCATACAGAATAGGAATTCCGGCAGCCATTACACTTGCAATGTTGAAATCTTCAAATATCAGCATGAACACGCCACATACAAGTCCACATACAAAGAACTGTATGCAGGACATCTTCACACCGTCTGTTTTAGGAGAAAAATAATCAATAACAATAATATGCACAGAAAAAAGCAGGGCTGATAAAAGGAGGCAGATATCCCCCTTTTCAATAGAAAATCCGTCCTTTATACACAAAAGATAGAATCCAGCAAGAGCCATTGCCACACTTATCCACAATCTCCAGCTGCACCTTTTACCAATAATCAAACCAAGCACCGGCACCAGAACTATATACAATGCCGTAAGAAATCCGGCTTTACCCACAGATGTAGTCATGATTCCAATCTGCTGCAGGGAGCTTGCCGCCATGAGAACAACACCGCAGCAAACTCCACCTTTAATAAGGGTAGCCCTGTCTTTGTCAGTTTTTTGACTACTATCTTCGGCTGTTTTCTGGTCATTGTCTTCAATACCTTTTTTATGTCCAATCCTGTCCATTACAAGAATAACCGGTATAAGCACCAGACCACCAAGTATGCTCCTTACACAGTTAAAGGTAAATGGCCCCACATGATCCATTCCCACGCTCTGCGCCACAAATGCAAATCCCCATATCAGTGCTGTAAGCACCAGTATAGCAGGACTTTTAATATTTCTCTTTTTCATCTTACTATTGTCCATATTCTCCACTCTCATATTTATCCCTCTCCTCTGATGTCCGATTTTTACAACTATATTTCCCCTGTAATGTTTCTCATTTCCAATCACGATTTTCTATAATCAGTGTCTGTCCTTTACCAGATCATAGCTTTCTGCAATCATCCGCTTAACATCCTCATCTGGAACAGAACCGTCTATAATTACCGTATTCCAGTGTTCCTTGTTCTGGTGATACCCCGGAATAACCGCGTCAAAAGCTTCCCTCCAGAAATCTCTCCACTCCGGATTCACTTTTACATTAATATTCAGCTGTCCATTTCTATCATATGTCCATAAGAATGCCCTTTTGTTCTTCTTAACCCTGACAAGCTGCCAGTTCGGGTCATGAAAGGGAGCATCCTGATATGTCCCCGGAAATGACAATCCATATTCTAATAATTCTTTCCTGTTCATCATACGCAATCTCTATCCCACATGAAGTATAATATATTACATTTACATCCTGTTCACAATAATAATCTTATTATAAATAGATAACAATAGATTTATAAAAAGTTTTTATAATCCCAGGCTGCATAGTTCTATAAGCTAACATTGACATATCCCCCTATATATGATAGACTTTAACAGGCTGAATCGCCATGCATAATTATGCATGGCGAATTTTCATATATGCTATATTTAAGGAGGAAGAACATGACTATTTCACAGATTGGAATTATCATCGCAATCGTATTATATCTGTCAGTAACCGTTATTATCGGAATACGTTTTTCTAAGAACAATTCCAACACTAACGATTTCTATCTTGGAGGACGAAAGATGGGGCCTATCGTTACTGCCATGAGTGCTGAGGCAAGCGATATGTCCAGCTGGCTCTTAATGGGTCTGCCTGGCGTTGCATACCTTTCCGGTATATGCGATGCAGCCTGGACAGCCATCGGTCTTGGTATCGGTACATGGCTTAACTGGTTTTTCGTTTCAAAGAGACTTCGCCGCTATTCAAGCAATTTAGGAGCAATCACAGTTCCTGATTTCCTGTCAAAGCGTTACCATGATAAGAGAAATATAATAACTGGTCTTGCAGCCCTTATTATCATTATTTTCTTCGTGCCATACACAGCTTCAGGTTTCGCAGCATGCGGCAAGCTTTTCAATTCACTTTTCGGCATCCCTTATATGACTGCCATGGTGGTATCTGCTCTTGTTATTATAACATATACAATTCTCGGTGGTTTCCGGGCTGTATGTACAACAGACCTTTTACAGAGTATTGTAATGTCAATTGCTCTTATTACAATCGTTGTATATGGTGTAAGTTCAGCAGGCGGTTTTGACGCAGTTGCAGCTAATGCTTCTGCTCTTCCAGGTTATTTATCATTAAATGCAACATATGATGCAGCAAGCAATACAAGCTCGCCATATGGTTTCCTTTCAATTATATCAACCATGGCATGGGGACTTGGTTATTTCGGAATGCCTCATATTCTTGTTCGTTTCATGTCAATTGAGGATGAGAAGAAACTTACACTTTCAAGAAGAATCGCTTCCATATGGGTTGTATTTGCAATGGCAGTAGCAATCTTCATCGGTGTAATCGGACTTGCAATGTCAAAATCTGGTGCAATGGTAAGCCTTGCAGACAGCGAGACAGTAATTATCGCCATCGCCAATATATTAAGCCAGCATGGTTTACTTACAGCTCTTTTAGCAGGTGTTATCCTTGCCGGTATTCTTGCAGCTACAATGTCAACTGCAGACAGCCAGCTGTTAGCAGCCTCTTCAGGATTCTCTGAAAACCTTTTAAAGGATTTCTTCGGAGTAAAGATTTCAGAGAAGCAGAGCATTCTCGTTGCAAGAATTACTGTAGTTGTAATCTCAATAATAAGTGTCTTCCTTGCAAGAGACCCTAACTCAAGTGTATTCAAGATTGTATCCTTCGCATGGGCTGGATTTGGCGGTGCTTTTGGTGCTGTTATCCTCTGCTCATTATTCTGGAAGAGAACAACACTTGCCGGAGCACTTGCCGGTATCTTATCAGGTGGTGCATTCGTATTTATCTGGAAATTCCTTGTAAGACCTCTTGGCGGTGCATTCAACATCTATGAGCTCTTACCAGCATTCATCGTATCACTGGTATTCATCGTTGTTGTCAGCCTCCTTACTAAGAAGCCTGATGAATCAATTGTTAAAGAATTCGAAGAAGCAAGGTCATAACCACCAACACCTAACTTCATATGAAAGACAAAGGCAAAGTCGCCAAAGCATCCACTGATGCCATTGGCTCCTTTGCCTTTGTTATCTTTAATTATTGAACATTTTGTTCAAGAAGAACATAAGGAATCTCTCTTGGAACATCCACAATAACCTTAGCGCCATAACTTTCTAAGGCTGTCCTGCCCTTGAATCCCCAGCTTACAAGAATGGAATCCATAGAAGCATTGGCGGCTGTTGCTATATCCACATCAGAATCTCCAACATACACAGCCTCATCCCTTCCTATGGAGAGACTGGAAAGCACCTGGTTAACGCTGTCTGGCTCAGGCTTTCTTCTTACATTTTCCCTTTCTCCTACCACTTCATCGAAGGTATCCGGGAAGAAATGATTAACGAGTCTTACTACCTCATGGTCAATCTTATTAGATACTACAGCCAGCCTTAGTCCGTTATCTTTAAGTATTTTCAGTGCTTCCGGAATTCCCACATAAGGAGCAGTCTTATCCATACAGTGACTGCTGTAGTACACCTTGAAGGTTTCAAGCACTTCCTGTATCACAGCCTCATCTGTATAATAGGGCACAGCACGCTTAATCAGCATTCCAATCCCATTTCCTACAAAGCTTCTGACTTCCTCCACTGTTCTTACCGGCATGCCGTAGTATGTAAGGGCATAATTCACGCTGTCAGCCAAGTCATTTAATGTATTAAGTAATGTTCCGTCTAAATCAAATATAACTAATTTCTTCATCCTTATCTTTATCCTGTTTCTTAATATTATTTGAATAAAGTGAAATTGAATCATTGGAATACTATCCAACTAATTAATCGCATCTGTCAACATATTGTTCAACTAATTAATTGTAATCTTTCCCATTGGCATATTATCCCACTGCTTCTGGTCATATTTCACCTGATATCTGCTCTTAATCTGGTTGAGATAGAACTCTCCATTATAATTAAGCTGTGCAGACACATCCCCCTCGAAACCATTGTTTTTTATCTCTTCTGCAGCCTGGGTCACATATTTTTCCACAAGCCTTCTTCTTAAGAAATATGCCACAACCAGTTCATTTGTAATGCCAAGAGCAGCTTTGCCTTTTTCGGTTAATTTAGCATATTCCTCTTCACCAGACTTTACCGCTGCTGACTTTTCAGCATCAGTAAGTGCTACTCCCCTGGTGCCAGCCTCTTTTTCCATGATATAGTCATATATGTATAATTCCCTTACCATTGATTTCGCATAATCATCAGTAAATGTACTGTTCACTCCGGCACTGAAATGTGTTTTCCAGAAATCAGCAGGGTTATCAGGATTATAACTTCTCGCCATCTGGTCAAAGGTCTTCTCCACATATGCTATATAATATCCCAGTTCCCTGAAGGTTACACTCTCATCGTTAACAGACAGAACCGTAACATCCAGGTTATCATTGAAATTATATGCAGGCTTTGAAATCCTTGAATAAGCATATATACCAAGCAGAACCACCACTACAATAAGAATTATAACAGGCAGAACCACATGGGTAAACCGTTTATTTTTTCCATCCATATAACCATCACCTCTATATATAGTATCGGCTTGTTTTCTCCGAATGTCAACACATCTTCATACATACTCTTTCAGTTTCCATTTTATGGACATCCCTCATTAAACGTGGTAAAATTATATAATTACCAAGTTTTTACAACTTATGGGAGATGTTACCGATGGAAAAATACAAAAAAAGGTTTATTATAAATGTTTCATGGCTGATACTGCTCACAATAGCCATTATCAGTATTCTGTGTTATTTCATGTTCAGAAGCCAGAAAAGCCACCTTAACCTTATTGACCAGTATACTGAGCAGATTTCCACACTGACATCAGAGAATGTCAGCAACATATTTTCTACAGGTTTTTCTACCATTACGGAACTTGCATATCTCTACGGAACCTCTCTTGACCGCCCTGAGGTTGACCTGGAACTGCTTAAGAATCTTGAGGATAATACAAGCTTTGACTATATCCGCTTTATGGCTCCAGATGGCAGTGATTTTACCAGCAGTGGGCAGATTGCCAACTGCTCTGACAGAGAGTACTTTCAGCGGGGAATGAGAGGTGAAACCGGTATTGCAGAAGTCCTTTCCTCTAAGATTCTTATTGGAGAAACACTCATAGGTTTCTATTCCCCAGTTTATTTTGATAACAAAATATGTGGTATCCTTGTAGGTTTCCTTGAAGAAGAAACAATCAGCGATATTCTTGAAAACCATGTATATGGATATCCTCTTCTTTCCTATATGGTAAGAAAAGACGGAACAATCCTTGGATATTATAATGGTAATTCTACAGATGTTTCCCTGAATGCCACTAACTTCTTTGATTTCCTTATTGAAAAAGACATTCCTGACAGGGCTGATATCAGAGACGCCGTTGTACAGCAACGTCATCATAACTTCTACTATAACGGAGGTTCAGGTATATCTGTAGGAAATGTTGTACCAATAGCTGGGACAGAATGGTCTCTGGTTCAGTTTCATCCATCAGATGCTTCACATATCATTTTATCCGAATCTAATAAGAGGGATATTATGCTTTTCTCTTCAGTATTTGGACTGTTTATAATCAATCTTGTTGTTTTCCTGTATACACAGAAGCAGCAGGTACATGAAAACGCCCTTTCCACAGCTAAGATGAAAGTGGACTCAGTATTATGGAGCGTTACAGATGACTTTATCTGTCTGATAGATGTAAACCTTAATACAGAGCAGGAAGAACAATTCCACCTTAACAGCAGCTCGGAAAACAAGATTGAGGACTGGGCAGGTGGTAATTATGACTACACCCACAGTGTTAATGAATTTGCAAGAAAGAACATAATAGACTCTGACAAGCGAAGATTCCTGGCTGCCACAGAGCTTAATGAACTTAAGCGGGTTCTGGCAAACCAGAGAGAATACCACATTGAATATGATGTGTATGTTAATGGTTATATCCGTCATTTTCACAACAGATATACAATCAACAACACCAATGCCGAAGAACCGCATATGCTTATTAGTATCCGAGATATTACAGATATTACCAACGAACGTGTCAAGAGACAGACTGAACTGCAGCTTATTGTTGCTGCTGCCACAACAGTGTATCCTTTAATACTTGAGTCTAATCTTACAAAGAATACAGTTCACGTAGCATTTAACAATGGCGAGCTTATTGAACAGGAGTTCTCTCCGGCAACTATTGATGACCTTGTAAATATTACTGTTTCTACCATTTCTGACAACCTGCAGCGTGCTGACTACAGGACAAAATTTACCCGCCAGGCTTTAATCAAGGCATTTGAGGCAGGAAAAAAGGAAGTCAGCATGAGATTCAGGCATGTAAGATATGACAATACTCTCCACTGGATTGAGAAGAAAGTCATATTTATGGAGAGTAAAACTGGTGAGTTGTTCTGTATCTCCCTGTCACACTGCATAGATGAAGAGGTTGAACAGACCATGGCAATGTCAGCAGCCAAGGAACAGGCTGAAATTGCAAGTAAAGCCAAATCCCAGTTCCTTTTCAACATGTCCCACGATATCAGGACACCTATGAATGCCATTGTTGGATTTACAGAACTGGCAAAGAGAAATATCAACAATGCTGACCAGCTAAATGAATATCTTTCCAACATTGATGTGGCAAGTGAACAGCTTCTGGGACTTATTAATAACGTATTAGAGATGGCAAGCATTGAGAATGGAAAAACTAATATAACAGAAGTCCCTGTTGATATCTCTTCTATAGTCGAAAAGACTATGATTATGGTGGAGAGTGAGGCAAAGAAGAAAAACCTCACCATTGAAGGAAGTGCTAACATTCCATCTCCTTACATATATGAAGACGAAAACCACATTAACGAAATCGTCCTTAACATTATTAGTAATTCAATTAAATACACCCCTTCCGGTGGCAATATCAGATTCAGTTTCACACAGCTGCCTGGTAAATCTGATGATGACTGTATTATGGAATTCGTATGTGAAGATAACGGAATTGGTATGTCTAAAGAATTCCTCAGTCATGTATACGAAAGCTTCTCAAGAGAACGTTCTTCTACAGTAAGCAAGATTCATGGAACTGGTCTGGGACTTGGAATTGTTAAGAAGCTTGTAGACCTTATGAATGGTACTATTGATATTGTAAGTGAACCTAATAAGGGAACAAGAATCACCATATGCACGCCTCACAGATATGCTGAGATGGAATCTGCTGACAAAGAGAACGAGCCAGCTTCATATGATGTTAACACGTTTAAAGGCAGGCGCCTCCTCCTAGTTGAGGATAATGAGCTTAACAGGGAAATTGCCGCAACTATTCTTAAGGAAGTTGGTTTTATCATTGATACAGCTGTTGACGGACAGGACGCTGTTAATATCATCAAGGAGTCACCTGCATCCCTATATGAATTAATTCTTATGGATGTGCAGATGCCTGTCATGAATGGATACGAGGCAACCAGGACTATCAGAAGCCTTGACGACCCAGTTAAGGCAAACATTCCGATTATTGCCATGACTGCCAACGTATTCAAAAAAGATTTGAATGATGCCAGAGAAGCAGGTATGAACGGACATATTGCCAAACCTCTTGACATCGAGAAAATGTTTGCCACCCTGGCAGAATTCCTGAAATAAATCCATCATCTATACATATGTATGTAAGAAAAAAGCAGCTTCCAGGCTGCTTTTTTCTTATAGTTTCACCGCTATTATCACATAGATTTACTACTTATACTTTTTCCAATAATTTTATAATTTTCTATAAACCGTGAAATACATAGTCAGATAGCTTGCAAGGCCGCCTATGCAGTTAGATATGGGTTCGGCAAGAAATACTCCCATAGCCCCAAGATTAGCCACATTGGGCAGAATCAGGGTGAGAGGAACCACAATAATTATCTTACGGAACAGGGAGAAAAATATTGCCTGTTTTGACCTGCCCAGTGCAACGAAGGTAGACTGCCCGCAGAACTGCAGTGTCATGGTTATGAAGCCCATAAAATAAACAACAACAGGCATTCTTCCCACTTCCAGAATGCTTTCATCCGAACTGAATATTTTTATAAATGAGGTTGGAAAACAAAGGACAAGTACCCAGAACAGAAATGTATAGCAAAGGGCAACAATACTGGCAAACTTTATTCCCTTTTTAACTCTTTCCTTCTTTCCTGCTCCATAGTTATAGCTTAACACTGGCTGGCTTCCGCTTGTCACTCCGTTAATTGGAAGACCTATCATTTCCCTTATAGAATTAATGATTGTCATTACAGCCACATATATGTCTCCACCATGGATTGACAGTGTGGCGTTACATACAGCCTGCACTACACAGTTTGTTGCCGCCATAATGAATCCGGACAGTCCCAGTGTAACCATGTCTTTAAGAAGCCTGAAATCAAACTTAAATAAATCCTTTACAGAAATCTTTATTATTGTTTTTCTACCAAAGAGAAATCTTAATACGAAACAGCAGGAAGCAAACTGTGATATAAATGTGGCAACTGCCGCTCCTGTGACTCCCATATCCAGCACAAATATAAACAACGGGTCAAGGAGTATATTGATTCCTGCACCAATGATTGTAGTCAGCATTCCCATTTTGGGGAATCCCTGAAGATTAATAAAGCCATTCATTCCGGTACCTATCATCATAAATACCGTTCCCAGCAGATATATTGACAGATACTTTTCAGCATATATATAGGTTATGTCACTTGCACCCAGCACATAAAGTACCGGTTTTCTCACGATATAGAGAACCACCATGAGAGCCAGCCCCATAACTATCTGCATTGTCAGTGTCAGAGCCTCAATTCTCTTTGCCCTGTTCTCATCGCCTTTCCCCCTGGCAATTGAGCAGAGAGGAGTGCCACCTGTGGAGAACAAGTTAGTAAAGGCTGCAATAAGGGTTATTACCGGAAATGTTACTCCCACTCCTGTCAATGCCGCTCCTGCCTCATCCCCGGACAGATGCCCGATATACATTCTGTCAACCACATTGTATATTACCTGAACCAGCTGGGCTAATGTAAGAGGTATGGCCTGGGATAAAATCAGAGAACTGATTTTACCCTCGCCAAAATTTCCTTTATTAACGCTTTCCACCGTCTGCACCTTCATTCTATTTATTTTACTTGTTGCAATTTGATTAGACATCACAATTTCAGGTCAGTATAACATATCGCATTATAATTATCCAGATTTTACTGGTCATACTTAATTCGGAAGTAATCAAGGCAGGATTTATATTTGTCCTGTGCTGCCAGACAAGTATCTGTCAAATACCCATTTTCATGATCCCATTCCTTTAAGCCACGATAATAATACAATTTCAAATTGTCCTCAATGATGAATGGTACAATATTGCATTTCAGACATTCTTTAAGCATAATTAATCTTCCCACGCGACCATTGCCATCCTGAAAAGGATGTATCTTTTCAAACTTTACATGAAACTCTAAAATATCATTCAGAGTCTTAACTTCTTTAGAATTATATTCTTCCAACAGTTCTTTCATTTTTCCAGGCACATCTTCCGGAAGAGTAGTTTCCATTCCGCCCACTTCATTGGGCAACTTCTTGTAATTACCAACAGCAAACCAATCTTTTCTGGAATCTGCTGTACCATTCTTTAAAGTCAAATGCAGCTCCTTGATAAACTTCTCAGTCAATGCTGCTTTAGCATTATCGATAATCACATCAATGCACCGGAAATGATTTGCTGTTTCAATAACATCATCCACATTAATTATCTCATTTTCAATTCCAATTGTATTGGTTTCAAAAATATATCTGGTCTGGTCGTGTGTCAGACGGCTTCCTTCCATGTGATTGGAATTATAGGTTAAATCAATTTGTGTTTTGTGATAAATTCCGCCCGGATATTTACTTGCCTTCTGTTCCTTTAAGATATCTAAAAGTGTATAGGGCTGTTCTTTCTTCTTATTGGAACGTTCCGGCTTCTTGGCATCTTCCGGAATATTCCATGTCTTTCCGGTAAGGAATGCTCCATTTACGCGTCCCTTGGCACAGTAGTTTCTCACGCTACGTTCAGACATGTCCCATTTTTCTGCAATTTGAGCAACCGATAGATATCCCATAGATTTACCTCCATTACTTCTGTTTTGGATTTCTTGTAATTGAATATAGTATAACATATTATCGGCAATAAATCTATTTTTTATGATAGAATTCAGTTATTTTTGCCGATAATAAAAACACTAGTAATGAATAATAATATAAGAATTCTCTTCCAGGGGCTTATCTCATTGCTTTCGTACAGTGCGAGCCTGACTTCGTCAGTCTCTACGCGCTATCGCGCTCTATGAGAATAAATACAAAAGACCTCAGTTACAAGCATGCTCGCACCTTAATCCCCACACTCCGATAAGCGCACCTCGAAAATGCTTCGCATTTCCTCGGTCGCGGGCATTCGTTAAATGCCCGCAAAGGCAATAAAATAGGGACTTCCAAGCAAACTTGGAGTCCCTATTATTATCGCCTTAACTGGCGCTTATCTCATTGCTTTCGTACAGTGCGAGCCTGACTTCGTCAGTCTCTACGCGCTATCGCGCTCTATGAGAATAAATACAAAAGACCCCAGTTACGAGCAAGCTCGCACTGAGGTCTTTTATATTTATTCTCGCACTGTACTCTTAGTACGCGTTTACTCGATGATTGTAGCAACGGCACCTGAACCTACTGTACGTCCACCCTCACGGTCTGATTTGGTCGTATTTAGAAACTTATTTGTTACGGATTTTGCCGTTTTCTGACTCATTTTATGGGTATTTTACCTATTATTTAGCCTTTTTCCGGGGGAAGTGTATCGGATTCGTATCACGTTTTCGGGGAAACACTATGTGTATCACGCCCCTTTTGTCCGCGCCCGAGCGACACCGTTTTCGTCCACCTGGGGATATTGTAGCATGGGCGAACCGGAATGTAAAATGATTCTTTTGGAAATTCGTTCGACCTTCGTTGATTAGTAGGTAGGTGGTCGAACAAGGGACTATTTTGCAGATGTATCACGGCTTATTTGAGGGTAGGTGGTCGAACCGAAAATGGACGGGGAGAGGGGTATGATACAGCTAAAGTAAAAGTACACACAGGTTGTTCTTGTGTGTACCTTTAGTCAAAGCATTAAAAAAAGGAAGCCGGACGCATCCAACTCCCTTAGGCATAGTCCGCAGACGTCCGCCGCAATTCCAAACATATTATGTAGTATTGATGGGGAACCTCCCCATCTGCTGATGGACCCGGGTCTTTCGACCAGCCCAATCTATTACATAATGTTTTCTTTAATGTTCATCTCTTCTATGGCTCGGAACCATAAGGTTAATGGAGACCTCTCTGCAGATAATAATATGGCAATTATGAAGTTGCGTCAACTACTTTCTACCCCACCACTTATTTTTCTACCCCATCTTATATCTTTTGGGGTAGAAAAATATTAGACAAGTACATGGTCTAATCCTAATTCATAATAATATTTAAGCGTAGACTTAGGATATTCCTTGATATATAACTCCACATCACTCTTTGCAATTCCACAAACAGATATGTACTCCGCCAATTTCTCTCTAGCCTCTTCATAACTACAATCAAGTTATGCATTAGGCTTTACCAACAGATCCAGCATCTGCAATACATGCACATTCTCTTTTGTTATCGGTACAACCGGCTTTCTTACATCAAATCTTCTGTTTCCAATCAGAACTTCTCCATCATCTAAAACATTGTTGCTTACAATCTCAATCACATAAGGAACCTGCATAGAAACCATCTACATTATCCCCTTTGGAAATGAAACGATATCTTGCCACCATGTCTGCATTCGGACCAACAGCGAGGTTTAATTTTGACTTCTTGGGAATGAAATATACTTCTTCATCGTATTGTTGCAACAAACCTTTTTCACAGAGTTCTTTCAGTTGTTGTTTTATATCCGGCTCGGTAATATTCATTCTTAACAAATCAGAAAGAAAAATGGGCTCCGCTTGTTTATAATGATCCTTTATATATTTGTATAGCATTACTGATTCCCCTTTCGCTATATTGTATAAAGGAACTCCAAATCCTTCTTCAGCACCTCGTCCACTGATATATCAAGCCAATTCTTCTTGGAGCGCTCCACCTGCTTTTTGTATGTACTGCTGGTAAAAATCCTTTCTGCTCTTCTTCGAATTTCATCCGCATCACTTACATCAATTGTAGTGTCAGCATATATGTACTTCTGTATGCAGAATCTAAGCTTCTCCATATCTGCCAAATCAGACAAATAGCAGATATCAAATACATCCTTATATCTGGTAGACCGGATTCCGAAACGCATCAAAGATTTTAATTTTTCAGTAATCATCTGCTCGCATGAATTGATTAACACACTGGCAGAATCCTCTTGAAAACACACATCAAAACAATACTCTTCCTGTTCAATATCCAAGTCCTTATGTACACCAATATCCATTTTCAACGAAAGTACATTGTCGAAATCATCGGATATCTCAATATGAATACGCTTGCCTTTATAATCCTGATGTTTTAATTCCTCTATGGGTGCTGACATCCGCAATCGAATCCCATCTATACAATTCAGCTTTTCAATAAATATACCTATAGATTCTTCCGATATGGAAAATCGAATGAAATCCAAGTCTAAATCCTGCGTGGCACGTCTTGCATTCTTGGACAGGCTACGCATAACTACACCACCTTTAATGGTGACATTTCTATTCAGACTACTCTGCGAAATTGCCTTTATAATAATATCCTGACACAGCTTTGCTTCTGCATTTGCTTCGCTGTATCCGTCTTTTTTTATTTTATCTACTTCATCCAGCAAGTTCATTACAACACCTCCAACTCAATAACCTGCATCATTTTATCCGAATGCTTAAACTTGGCTGCGTACTCTTCTACCTTTGCAATATCCATAGTCTCCACACGATTCCTGTACGATCCAATAATCTCCTTGTAATAATCAAATGGTAATTTACCGCGGAATCTCACAAGCTCAATCAGCATTCTTTCCAAGTTGTAAATGCATATTTCCGTGTTATGATATGATATCTTAACCTGTCCCATATCAAAAATATCCTCTTTCAAAAATGTCTGCTTCACCCGTTCATCCTTAATTCTGCCATCGGTTCTGACGGTTGCCAAATGATAAAAATCAGGAATCACATCCGTTAATCCATGATAATAAAAAGCACTCTCACCGGTAAATACAGCCTTCGGATATTTCGCACTGATAATCTCCAGCTCAGAACAAGTTCTGTTTAAGGAATAAATGCCCTTCTCCTTTTGAAAAAGATTCCCTTCCGCTATTTCTTTTTTCAACATATGGTCGCTACCATATTTCTCTATACATTGCTTATATGTCAAAACCATAATCCACCAACTCCATTTAAGCGTTTATACACACAATTATAGTTTGTGTGTATCTTTACTTAAATTTTAGCATTACACAGATACTTCGTCAACAAATATTTTAGTAAAAATACACACCATCCGTTTTCGTGTGTACTTTTACTTAAATCTGCATTTATGCTATAGTGTTTGCGGAATTGACACTTGTTATTCTTTTGCTTGCTTTATACCTACATAAACTCCCCTTCCGTCCAATCAAACAAATATTCCGGATCATTCCAATACTTTATATCCCCATACTCTCGCTCATGCACACCGAATTTCTGCCTTGCTTTCTGCAGCGTCTTTTCATACTCTATATGATTAAAAGGACTATAAAGCTCCGCCTCCTCTTCACTGCATCCCACCGTTCGCAGGTGGGGCTTCTTATCCGGAGACATAGGGTTTACTTCATGCACCCACTTCACCGGTTCCGGATGACACCGGCTATGTTCGTAAACCGTCTCAAGATATTCTTCCCACGAATACTGCCTCCTATATTCATCATAAATCTCCAAATCCGCCTGATGCTCCCGATAAAACGCCTCCAGCTTCCGAAAACTATCAAACACTCTATGTTTCTGAAACAAGGGCCGCCATCCGCAACTTAATTTATTCAGGTGACACCGATAACCAAGATATGGCTCATCCACGATGGTATACTCCTCGCCAAGCACACCCCACTCCGACTTCTCAGCAAAATAAGTCTGCATCAGTTCCTTATTCCTGCTCATAAAATAATAATTGGTTCCCATGACAATCCTCCTCTCCCAAATAAAAATATCCTCTTACCAGAACCCATTCAGAGGTCCTGATAAAAGGATATCTCAAAGTCAAGTCTTTGTCATTGGACGGATAGTCCAAAACACTTATGCTACCCTTTGCAAGCATTGAGCGTAATATAAAAGACGCTTGTCCTTCGACTCCTGCGCCACCTTATACAAGCCTATATTCATAGGCTGTCCCTGCAAAACCAGCAGTTCTTCCATATGCACACCAAGGAGAATACTTAGGGCATAAAGTTTCTCTACCGTTGGCAGATTCTGACCTTTAAACCAACGATAAATCGGCTGAGGACAGGAGAGATTCAAGTACTCTTGGATGTACTTTACATCGTAGCCTGCCAGTTTGAACATGATTTTTAGTTTTTGTCCGGTTCGTTGTTGGTCAATGGGTTTGTACATGAGATAATCTCCTTTCACTCGATAGAGTTCATATAACTTTCAACATACTTCACAATTTCTCCCGGGAGTGGAAGTCTTCCTTCTTCAATCGAATTAATAATCGCCTCAATCATCTTTCCATTTCCCATATGTGTCTTAACAAAACTATATTCCTTATCCGAAAAATCGAAAGCCTTCTGAACAACATAAGAAATATATGTATTCAAATATTTTTGTTCTGTAAATTCGCTTGATAAACTCGACTGAGAAAGCATAGTAAAATACTGAAAAACAACATCGTTTCTAATAAATGGAATCATATGATGTACATCCATAGTCATTACAATTCCTATCGCCTGCATACAAAACTGCACTACGAGTAAATAAAACAACTGTGCTTCATTCATATTTTTCATAATAGGCATAATATGACCATTAGATTTTAAATAATTAGTACACCTATCTCTTAATGGCATCTTAACATCTTCCAGCCCATCAAATACTAACTGCTCTCTTATCTGTGGCAATAAATTATTTTCAATATCTTCATACGTCTTGTTATTTGCATAAAAATCCTTAATACTATTATATTCTGTCGAAAACATTGAAAGAATCATATTATCAGCCGCTTTGGATAATACTGAATGATACTCATCTCCGTCATTAACTGTAATATATTCTATTGGTAAAATATAAAAATCATCAGTATACTCTCTAAGCAAAAGCAATACATCTTGAATACATTCCTTCACATATCTATTTGTATACTCAAAATTAATTTCATCTTCTGCACCTTTATAGAACGTAGCCATTTTTAACAACGGTTCATTAATCAGTCTGATTTCCCCCACCAAAACATATTCATAATGTCCATTACTCACAATATCTAGACGAACTGCTCCTGCAAGAAAAGCCACTTTATCATCTTCTGTAATATGAGATATAAAATAGTCTATACTTTTTCGGTTTCGGTACCAAAACATTTTTACATCGCCAATTAATCTTTTATAATCTGCAATAGAAAAATTTGCTAAATTTGCTTCATATCTCTCAAGCAAAACCCTATAATCATTCATAATTCGCTTTACAGGCTTTAACTCAACCATCAATGTTCCCCCTTTAAATTCAACTATATGGTATAAAAATCCGGGAGCTCAATATAAGCCGCAATGGCATCAAAAGTTTTCTTCATAACCATTTCGCAATCACCAAGTACGCTACGTAAATTCTGGTCCATATGATAATCTGGAACACAATGATATGTATGTGCTGGGTTATCACAAATTAACATGGATGATTCTCTAATTGCACCCCAAATTCCATGTGCATAATTGGTGGCGTATTCATAATAAATTTCGTATAGTTCATCTTCTCCACACTTATGAAATTTCGTTCTAACACCTGTTTTATCAAAATAACCAACACTCATATTGACAAAAGCTTCATCCATATCCTCATTCACTATTAATTCCATTATTTTTTCATCAATCTGTGAATCGTCTGAAACAGTATATTTTTCCTCTCGTAACTTTGCCATTACTAATTTATACTTACCATTACCATATGCTTTAAACCTTTCATAAATATCTGACACTTCACTTTCCTGCTGCATCATATATTTTAAATTGATGTATGTCTCCAACATTGTTCTAAACAGTATTCTTCCTGCAATACCGTTTTGCATCTGTTTTTCCACAATTTCTTGATATATTTTATAAATATAACAAGTCATCCCCATAATTACGGCATATTTACTTTCCATCTTCTTATCTTCGTTGTTAGCAGAGAAATATTCAATTGTTTGATTTGCAATTTTGTAAAAGTCCATTGACGCTTCCTCATCCCATACTATTACCAAAGGATTACATTCCGAAATCTTTCCCAACACTTTCCATATTCTCTCAGAAAACTCTTTACTGCAATCTAAATTGCACAAACCTTGAAAGGTCGATCTGATAATAGGTCTATACGCTCTCATAACTTCATCTTTATGATTGTGTTTGTAATACTCAGATAACGCAGTAGGAAGTATATCTATTTCGCTAGAAATATGCAGTTTACCCTTCAGTACATAAAACCAATCAACTATAAAACATATATCGGTGCTCAACTCATCATGAAATCTATTAGTTTCCTTGGCGATATCTAAAAGTTCTGAAATATTATCATCAACACTCATAGAAAAATCAAAAAAGAAATCATAAAATGTTTCATTTATATCTGGCGTAATTACCACGGTTAAAGGCAACAATATATTTCCCTCTACATACCGTGTTACTATTGACCAATACTTTTTTTGTTGTTCCCCGGATAGTTCGAAAATTTTTGAAAGCTGTGGAATTGCCATGTCATCGCGCTTTAAATCTTCAATGATATGATATAAACTTTCAAGGCCTTTTTTTCTTCCTTGTTTTTTGACAATCAATCCTATCCAGAGAAATTCTGGTAACCAGCAGTTGGCCCAACTGGAAATGGATAATGTTGCTCCTAATCCATTTGGATCCGTATAAGGCGTATAAAATGTATCACCTTGTTTTATGTGTTTTGATAATTCAATTTTATCCACTTCTTTATCCTTTCCTACTTTACAGTTTTAGAGCTTTCGTAGGTGTTCCAAATGAAATCTACAAACGTGATACTGCTTCCAACAGCCAATTTTGCATGTCTTACTTCAAGTCCCTGGAACGAAGCACTCTTACCATGACCACTCCCAAAGGGATTTCTAATCTCAGCAAGCTTTGTTGGAATAGCTCTTAAACTTCCCAACACCGCCTTGATTGCATCGGCTCCTCTGTCTGTAGGCTGTACATTCGCCGGAAGCAGATTGAGTACATCCATTGTTTTACCTGCCAGTTGTGGAACATCGTCATCTTTAGAATAAGTTACACCCATTTCATCCAATATAGTTTTACAGCAACTTTCAATTAGCTCTTTTGCCATTCCTATGGCGTTAGTTGGATTTTCTGTCTGCATTTGTACCATTAAATCAATCTGCTTCGACAAATACTCACTAGAAAATTTTGATTTTAAAGTTTCAGCTGTCTTTGCTATAGCAACGGTACCGCCATCTAGTCTGTCAATAATTTCCTTGCATCTTAAATATATCTTTGCATATTTTTCATCATATCTCGAATTTCCAGGCCATAGAAAATCTTCATAGTCGGGATTATACTCATATTCCATCTCATCTTCATAATGATGAAATAAATCCAAAAGTAACTTTGTTCTATCTGCATCAGAGGCTTCATTAAGATAAGTAACCAATGATTTACCTTTTGACAACCCATATTTTGTCTGCAAAGCTTCTCCTACACTTGCTGTAGTAAATACATCAAATGTATTATTAGTAAAATCTAACACATAACCATTACGGTTATACAGAAGCAAAAATAATCCTTCTTCTTTTTTTGTAATAATGGGCACCCAAAACACCTCTTTTCTAGTTACACCCTATATCTCACCAATCACATATTCCGAAATATCTATTTCCCGTAATACCGGTTTTGAAAGAAGCATTGTCATTTTTCCGTCTGGATTTTTGAAAATGACAATATGATAATGAGATATTTCGCCTGTTTCACTATCCACGGAAGAATTTAGCATACTCAGGTTCTGCTCAATAAATGCTCTTGGGAATCTGACAACCGAAAGGGTTTTGTTTCTACATCCCAAAATCATATACTGTTCATCACAAGCTTCAATATCCTCAAATCGTTTATCACGATATCCAAACCAATATTTTTCCTTATCCCCTTGAGGATACATTTTGGAAGACACAATGGTATATCCTTTTTTATTATCCTCCGTTTTGAAAGTTCTTCTTTTTCTAATACAGGTTATCGGTTGTTCATCAATGGCCATTTCAACACACAAATCAAGTGCTGTCATTTCATCAACAACGCTGTCATCTATTTTCTGAGTAACACTCACCTCTGGATACGGATAAATAACACATATTTTTTCAATCAGTTCCTTGGTTCTGCTATCAATTCTTGCCATATCCCATTTATCAATTTCCATTAGTTGAAGATTCAATTTTAAATGAGCAGTTTCTTTTAACACTTCATTCTTGTAATCCCACATAAGATTCCCCATTTTACTATTGTCCTTCTTTGCGGCAAGAGTAAGATTTCCTATTCTGTGTAGGTTTTCCAAATATGTTTCCATATCTGTATCCAATTCTTCCAACCATTCTTCCGTAGGTGTCTGTGGCATCAGATGCTCTATACTTAAATGACTCAAATCAACCGGAGCCGGATTATTATGTAACTCCAATCTATCCAATACAATTCTAAGCGCCGGTCTCTTGTAAACATTAGCATTATACAACATTTCCATCATCTGTTTATCTGTTGGCATATAGCTACCACTTGTAGATGCCATATTTCCCACCATTTCCTGATTCAAATGTCTTAGTACATCTGTATAATCATCATTACACTTATCCAGCACCTTCTTTAACACCGTAGGAAATAGTTTAGAAATATTTTGTGAATTCATATCACATAAACTTCTACGAATCATATATGTATTGATAGCGCATATTAGCATTCCTAAAACATCAATAGTAATACAACCTTTACGATATATTCTATAGAACTCCATAACAATTGCCATCGGTAAATCTGAATTCACTTTTCTAAAATCAACAATTGCATCTTTGAGTTCTTTATCAATCTTATTTATATCCTCATTCATAAGCAGATTAAATATTTTTGCATATTCCAATAGATCTTCAAACAAAACCTTTATATTTGTATCATGTTCCTCAATCCATTTTACGAATTCTCTATAAACATTGTTTTTAGGAACCAAATTATATGTTTTTATAGCTAAATACATTCTGAAGAACAATTCTAAGGTCTTAGAATCTGCGGATACATTATCTTCAAGCTTCTTCCAATAATCTGCATAATATTTTTCCTGCACATCACTTTGCAAATCCATCAGAAGATAATTTCTAATCAGGTCTGCTGATGTAAGTTTTACGCCTGTCGCATTTATGCTTTCGAATATTTTTTGAGCATTATCTTCCTCTGAAATAGGAACACATACCACATATAATTTGTCTAGTGCCATTAATATAGCATTCGCATCATAACCTTGTAATAACAGCTCGTTTAAACGATTGCCAATATACTGATAATTTTTCAAAACATTTGATTCTTTATCTGTGATATCACCCATCCTATCTTCTACAATACATCTATACACATCATCATCTGACACCAAGGGTTTGAGCTTATATTTTATTTTATCATTATGATATGGATTCGTCAGATATTGCCCCTCCAACTGCTTTACCTTTTCAGTATCATTGCAATTAACCAGCATTTGCTTTATGGCATATATAATCAAAAATGTAGTCGTTAATCTTTGCTGACCATCAATGATAGAAAACTCCCTTGAACTAAAGTCAATGGCTTTTTCAAGATAAATTATAATTCCCATAAAATGATTTTTATAATCACCTTTTAAAACACTCTGTAAATCATCAAAATATTGCTTAACTTCTCGTTCTGCCGCCCATGTGTAATTTCTTTGATACACCGGAATTACAAATTGACAACCTAAACTATTTCCTAATAATTGTAATAACCCTGTTCTCTTTGGTTCGCTCATTCCTTATTCTCCGTTCATATCTCTATATTTACATTCATTAATGATGTATATCCGACAACATAATCTGCCTATCCAATCCAAATATCTTACGCAACTCTGCATGAGAATATGGATTCTCCATATGGTCTTCAATAAGCATAATTAGGTTTGAAACTGTTATACCAGAACCATGAACACCCGAAGCGTTTACTTCATCCATAATCTGTCTATCTATGTGCGGCACAAATCCTCCACTTATATATGTAAAATACCCTATCGGATGTTTGCATGAACTATAATTACTGATATTCTCTAAGTAATTATGTACCATTCTATTATGATGGTCTCCACTAATACTGTATTTGCTGTAAGCTTTATTATCTATAATTGCCTGATAGCCCTCTGCATCTGAAATCAGCAGAACATCTGGTGCTGATTTTGACCCAGTCTGTCCCAAATGAATTGCCTCATACCCAAATATATCTTGAAACAAACTGGTTGTTGCTTTTTCAAAATCTACAGCTTCATCTCTGCCCTGAAAAGCCATATCACGATAATGGCTCAAATATCCACCCACAGCACCATGTGGATACGTTTCGATTAGAACACTCTCGGTAAATCGAGGGTCTGTGCCCGATATGTTGCAAATATAATCTACTACTTCCGAATCAATTCTACTAACGGGCCTTAAAGATGAATAATTAAAAAACGCACGCAGAATTCTATTTCTATCTATTACTTTGCTTGAAATAGCCGTTGTATTTAAAAGATTCCTCGTGTCCTTTTGATGCCATGGGTCAACCCCATATTTTCTTTGATACACATCATTTTCTACAGGATACTGTATAAATGATGGTATATTTGCTACTAATCCTTCAACCTCTCCTCGTTTTTCATCTGGTATTCCGATTATTCCTTTTTCACGATATACAAGTTGTGTATAATCGAGCCAATTCATCATCGTATTAGCCACATCCATCAAATTACCTTCTGACGCATTATGCTTTTCTAAATAGTCGCTTTCAAATATTTCATCCCCATACGAACGGTACTGTAATATTCTTTCAACAACTTCATTATAGCACTTATCAGATTCATTTTCGGCTTGAATTGCAACAATCAGAGCAATTTCTCTTTGTGACAATATTAATAATCTTTCATCCAAAAGTAATTTCAACAAGAAATAAAATGGTCGGATTTTAAAACGGGGAGCCACTTTCACAGAGGCTGAATATGCGGAAGGATACTGAAACCTCAACACCTGTTTCTTCAAAACTGGAACAGGTGATTTTCCTTCCATAATTGCCTCACCTGCAAGAGTTAAAAACACAGTGTCATTCTTTTCAAACCATAATCCCAAACTATATAACATAGCCGCATGGGTTCTTCCACCAGAACCAGAGGCATCCCGACGTTCTCCAACACGTTTTGTTCCTGTCTGTTCCAGTTCCACTTCAAACTCAATGTGAGAATCTCTATTCCTCGTCCATTTTTTTCCAAGAGCTGTACTGCAAAAAGCCGCCAACTCCTCTGGGATAGGATTAAGTTTTCTTTTCGGACGTGTAACCCACCAATAATCTTGCATTCAATCACCTCTAATCATCATTCCCTGTATATGCTTCAATACTCTCATATGGAATTCCTGCAAATGTTTTCAGAATTGCTTCAAAAATTACTCTAGCTCCTTTTTGAGGAACAGCCATACCTATTTGTTTTCTTACAGATTCCTTGCTTCCTTCAAAAACATAATCATCAGGAAAAGTCTGTAATCTTGCTCTTTCCCTGTTTGTTAATGCTCTTGGTTCCGCATAGTGATAAATATGTGTTCCCCCACCGCCAGAGCCAGTTACTGTATATGCAGGTTTTGTTGGATCCAATCGTTTATATATCTGACTAATTTTGGCTCCCTTAACCTTCAACTGCAATTCTTCAGGAATATCAGCCGTAAATGCATTCTGTCCCGGCTTAATATATTTTAACCTTTCTACAACCTGTTGTGATTGCTTTGTTAATTCATTATTCATTGCATTTTGAGGTATCTTGGGTACTTCTAATGCCGTTTTACAAGTTACATCTACATTTTTATATGGTTCAGGGCTAGGTATTTTAAATTCATATGGTAAATCTGCCCTAATGCCCACAATAATCATTCTATGCCGTGCCTGCGGTACACCATATTGCTCAAATTTATATAAGTTAGGATATATTCTATATCCTGCTTCAATCATATCCTTTTTGATTTTTTCAAATGCCTTACCTTCATTTGCACTTTTTAATCCACCTACATTTTCCGCCAAAAACCATAATGGTTTATATCGTTTTAATACCTTTATCCCATATGAATACAACGGTCCAAATGTTCCATTAAATCCCTTTTGCTCGCCTACAACCGAAAAATCATTGCATGGAAATCCAAAGGCTAACGCATCAATATCTCCCAACGGTTCTATATCCAATTTACGTACATCTCCACAAATCACCGAATCAGGCTCAGAAGGACAAATATTTCTAGTATATGTTTTACAGGTATCTAAATCGTAATCGTTTGCCCACTTATGAATAATTCGATACTCTGAATCTTCTATCTGGGAATTAATTGCTGCATAAGCAAGTCCCCCCGGACCACAAAACAATTCTCCTAGTCTAAATTCCTTGATCACTTTCGACTTCATTATATTTCTTCTCCATTCGTTAAAATAAAATTTCTTTTAAACTCTACCCCAACCGCTTCTGCAATTTCGTTTAAATCATCAATGGTAAAGCTCTCTCTCTTCATCTTTGCATTAAAACTTTGTGGAGATTTACCCAATCTACGTGCCAGTTCAGCCTCACTCATATTACATCTAACACACAAGATTTTAATTTGTTCAGATATCGTCATATAGCTATCCTCCTAACACTAATATTATAAATGTATTCATTGATAAAATCAACACAAACATTAAGCATATACCTCTTTTAAAATCATCATTGAAACGTATATCCAACCTATCCAACATACATACTATTACAAACGACGAAGGAGCGCCCTCGCGCTCCTTCCCCACCTTTTACCTACTCATTCCAGCCACCTTCTGTTGTACCCACTCGCCAATACTCCGCAGGAAATGCTCCAGCATATTCATTCCGTTAATTGTAAACTGCCTCATGAAATCATATGCCTTTTCCAGCTTCGCCCTCAAACTCCGGTTCTCAGATTTCAGCTCCTGATTCTCTTGCTTCAAGCATTCATTCTCGTATTTAAGGTCCAGCATCTTTTCAAAGTATGCTTTCTCCCGGTCACCGGAATTAGTATTCCTGAAGTAATCGATAAGTTCTTCTGCAAACTTTGCTTTCTGAATCGTCTCGTCCACATCTTCCTTGATAAATGTTAGCTTCTGCTCCTGCTCCCGAACCTCACTCTTTTTATCCGTCAGGTCCTGCTTCACTTCATCCAGCTCGGTACTTTTATCTGCCAGTTTCCGCAGTACATCATCCAGTTCAGAATTCTTATCCGTGATTCTGACTGACAACTGCCTCTCTGCCTCTGCTCCCTTATCCAGAGACTCCAGCATCATCTCCAACTGCTCAACCTGTGCCTGAATAGTAGCCTGTCCGGTTGCAACCTTATCCTTAATATTCTCAAGTTTCCGTTCCTCTTCCTTTGCCATCTCCGCCGCTTTCTCCCTACGGTAGTCCGACAAGAGAAGATTTCCTCTGGGATTGGAGCCTTTATAAAAACGCTCCCAACCAAACTCTTTCAGCATCATATCCTGAAGGATTGCTTTCTGTGTTTCCACCCAATCAGCTCCACCATAACGATCACGCTTCATCTGTGGTTTCAGATTTCCGTCTTCATCTTTTTGCCAGACTAAATCACCGCTCTCAGTTACAGCCTGCTTCATGGTTGTGGGATACCCCAAATCCTTGAAAGTCTGTGCAAATGCATTCTGAATTGGTGCTCCCTTTGAGGAGTTGGTTGTGTATGGAATATAGGTCATATGAATGTGGGGAGAATTCTCATCCCCGTGATAAACCATGTGGTGAACAATCAGACCAGCCTCAAAAGGTGGCTTCCAGCTAGGATCATCCAACTCTTTCTGCGTTACCACACATACCTCCGGCAGTTCCAACAGATACTTTGCAAATTCATCCAGCAAATCCTGCGCACGATGCGCATCATCCGGCGTATATATGAAACCTGTGTTCCGCATATCCCCTATCTGCCAGATTATCTCATAACAAAGGTGCTTCTGCTTATCCTTCTCAATCTTCTCATAATAGGTCGGTGGAAATCTTTTTCCGCGCCCTTTCTTAATCTCCCTATCCCGCCACTCTTTATACGGCTTAGCAAATAACTTCTCATATACCTGTTGCAGAGTAATCTCTGTATCATTGGTATATACCCAGTTTAAATGGCGCCGTTCCTCTACGGAGTTGGGTGGAATATGCGTTCTAAGATTGTGCTCCAGATTAGGTGCGCTGTACATTGCACCACTTATGGTCTTTTCTTTCTTGCCTGTCATCAAATCCCTCTCTTCTTATCTGTATTCAGTTTAATCAACAGTTTCCTTAAGAAATCTCTGCTCATGGTCGTCTTCCTCCTTTCTTTGGGTTTCCACGTCTCTTTCTCTTCCCCTAAAGTAATGTCCCCTTATTGGTTTGGGGGTACCCCAAACACAAACGGGGCAAGCGTTCCGTCGCTTGATCTCGGATACATCTGCTCCTACCGGCATTTGGTGAAATCTACTGCCAGTAGCCGGTATTCACAGCTATATGTTGGTGCTCCCTCTGGGAAGTATTTTTTATGCCGCACCAACCGGAAATCCTCTATCAACAGGTGTGTCACTTTCGTCTCCCTTTTTGAAAAATGACGCCACTTTTTGACTCACTTTTTTTGAAAAGTGCTCCACTTTGTGACTCACCTTTTTTGCCGGAGAATTTACCGTTTTGAAAAGGTGCGTCACTTTTTGACCCATCTTTTCAAAAATGACGCCACTTTTTGACGCACCTTTTAGAAAAGTGCTCCACTTTGTGACTCACCATACGGAACAATCATCCAACGCATCCAGCCACACCTGCATTTCCCCGCTAAGCATTAACCTCACATACTCCACCG
>CAMEVC010000021.1 GCA_945939115.1 uncultured Eubacterium sp. | reverse complement strand
GATATTAAAAGAAAGGAAACGTGTGATAATTAACTTCCTAATTATCATACAAGTATGTAATGGATTTTAATAGCTATTTTACTGGATATTATAGTGGAGTGGCTGGAAATATGTATTTCGCTAATAATACAACATATCGCTTTAAAGATATTTCCAAGGCATTAAATGATTCAGAATTAAAAGAAGATTCAACAATAAAGATAGGCACAATCAAAGGCACAGAAGAAAAAGCATTTTCAGGACTTAAAGAAAATTCAACTATTGAAGATATCAGAAAAGAATTGCCAAAACTTAATATTACTGTTGTAGACAGCGAAGGCAACGAATTAGCAGCCTCTAAGCCAGTAGGAACAGGCTGTAAGATACAGGTTATTAAGGACGGCAAAGTAGTCGATACAGCAACAGTAGTTGTAAAGGGAGACACAGACGGAAGCGGAACAATTGATGTACTTGATATGGAAGCAGTTCAGAAGTCAATATTAGGAATAGGCGAAGGACTGGCAGGTGCGTATAATGAAGCTGCAAAGCTTACAGAAAACGATACAGTATCAGTACTTGATATGGAGGCAATCCAGAAGAACATTCTCGGTTTAGAGAAGATTAACTAATAAATTGTGAAAGTTGGGCTCAAGGGCTTGCACAATGGAAGATTAGTGATTATATTAAAATAAGAGGACAGGCGTTGTGAGTTATGTACTCACAGCGCCTTTTTAGTATAACTAGAAAAAAGAGGCATAAGTATAATGAAGAATTTGAAAATAGCTGCATTTGGAATATTATGTGCAGCATCAATTATTGCATTGAAACCACAGACAACGCAGGCGGCTGAAACTGAAGAACAGCAGATTATAAGGATTGCAGATGGACAGACAGCTTCGCAGGTGAAGCGGCAGCTCAGAAACAATGATATTGAGATTGTTAATGCTGATGGTGAGAGCCTTGGTAACAGTTCAATAGTTGCAACAGGAGACAGGGTAATTATATATAATAATGGAAATGTTGTAAGTGATTCGGAAGTTGTTGTTCCTGGGGATGTTGATGGTGATGGTGTTATTGATGTACTTGATATAGAAGCTGTCCAGAAAGATATTCTTGGAATTGACAAACCGCTTGAGGGTGTGTACAGACAGGCTGGATTGCTGAGTGATTCTGAGGATTTATCAGTATTAGATATGGAGTCCGTTCAGAAGGATATATTAGGACTTGAATACATTAATCCTAAGGCACATGACATTTCTGGTACATATAAAGAACTTACAGATATATCAGGTGAATATGACAGTGATAATCTGCTTATGGGAATAGATGTATCCAAGTGGCAGGGAGAGATTGACTGGGAGAGTGTGGCTGCCGATGGAATTTCATTTGCAATGATTAAATGCGGCGGCGGTGATGATGGACTTTATGAGGACAGGTATTTCAGATATAATATAGAAAATGCTGTCGCAAACGGATTAAGAGTAGGTGTATATTTCTATTCTGGTGCAACTGATGTTGAAACAGCAAGGGAAGAGGCAGAGTATTGTCTGTCTATAATAGCTGATTATGATATTAAATATCCAGTTGCATATGACTGGGAGCTTAACGATGATGAAGATCCGGATGTGATTACTGAGGTATGTGAGACATTCTGCGATATTATAGCAGATAATGGGTATGCGCCAATGATATATACCAACAGAAACAGATGGTATAATACTATGAATGCAGGCGAGCTAACGAGTAAATATCTTGCATGGATGGCAGCATGGTTTTATGATTATTATTACACATCAACCCGTTGGGAGATAGGAAATGATATTGCATCGTTTAAGTATCCATTCCAGATGTGGCAGTATGGAGTAACAGATACTGTGGCTGGGATTGACGGATATGTGGATATGGATATAATTATTATAAGGGAATAATTAAAAAAGTAGCTATTGACTAAAGAGACACATATAAGGAGGAAAAATGTATAACAAAAAGATTATTAGCACATTATTAGCGGCAGTATTGTCTGTGAGTCTTGTAATGCCGGCATCAGTTACATCATATGCTGATGACACTGTGGATACACAGATACAGACTGAGACACCGGTAAATGAAGGATTCGGTACAGGATATCTTGAATTAGACGATGAGGTTCGTACTGTACCCGGAGTTTTGCAGCCTGACGCAGTTGATTCAGATTCCCAGTATAGTGCAGACAGGGCAACAGTATATCCAAGCCAGTATAAGACAACAAACCTTCCGGCAGTAAGAAATCAGGGAGGATATGGAGTGTGCTGGGCATTTGCAACTATGTCACTTGTGGAGATTAATCTTCTAAAGAAGAATCTTGTTACAACAGATATTGATTTGTCTGAACTTCATCTCATTAATTATACATATAATTGTGTCGAGGACAAGCTTGGTGGACTTGAGGGTGACAGTAATAATTTTATAGGTGATTCAATAATGCAAAAGGGAGGTAATGTCGAACTTGCGGTCAATTCACTTGAAGATTGGGAAGGTGCTGTAACGGAAGCAACCCTGCCTTATACATCAGAGAATATACAGAAGGTTGAGAATAATCAGCTTGGAGATTCACTGGCATATAGCAATACATTTGCACATGTACAGAATTTTTATAAGATTAATACATCAAGTGTGAATGATATTAAAAGAGCTATAATGGAATGTGGAGCAGTTTCTGCATCATATTATTCAGATAACAGTGGTTATTATTCTACTAATAATTATAACTACACTACAGCATCATATTATTGTAGTGAGCAGTATAGAACAAATCATGCAATAGCTATTGTTGGCTGGGATGACGAATTTTCAGCAGATAATTTTTCTACTAAACCAGATGGCAATGGAGCATGGATTGTAAGAAACAGCTGGGGAAGCGGATTTGGTAAGGATGGATACTTCTATTTATCATATTATGACAAATCATTGTCAGATACAGCATATGCGCTAGAAGCGGAGCTATCAGATAATTACAATAATAATTATCAGTATGATGGAACGTTAATACATTCAGGAATAAGCATGGGAACAACGGGAAAGTACGCTAATGTATTTACAGCAAAGGCTAATCCGGGAGCATATGAGAATATTAAAGCTGTTTCATTTGAAACAAACAGTTTTAGTTCATCAAATAATCCTAGTGTTGACTATAAGATATATGTGTATAATAATCTGACAGATATATCTAATCCTGAAAGTGGAACACTTGCTGCCCAGAAGAGTGGAACAACTACATACACAGGAATGTATACAATTAATCTTGATAAAGAAGTTAATGTTGAGCAGGGAGAAGCATTTTCAGTTGTTGTAGAGCTTACAGGAAAAGATGGCTCATCACCATATATTGCACGTGATTACAGTCAGAATAATACAGGATGGTATAGCTGTACATCTTCTGCAAAGGAAAATCAGAGCTTTTATGCTGATTCATATGGTAATTGGTACGATTATGGAAGTAAGCATTCAGCTAACCTTATAATTAAGGCATTTACAGATAACACAAGTCAGCGTGATGTAATTAATGTTGAAAGCATATCTTTGAACAAGGATAATCTTACCTTAGAGGAAGACTCTAAGGAGCAGCTTAAGGTAACTATTACACCTACAGACGCAACATACAGAAATGTAACATGGACAAGCAGTAATGATTCTGTTGCTTCAGTTGATAACAGTGGTAATGTAACAGCTAAGAGTATTGGAACAGCCGTTATAACAGCAACAACTAAAGATGGAAAGAGTGCAGAATGTATTGTAACAGTTAAGCAGAAAGAAATTGCAATTCAATATATTTATCTTAATCATGGTTCATTATCAATGATGAAAGGTAGAAGTGTTCAGATTACTGCATATATAGGTCCTGACAATACAACATTTTCAAAGACTGTTAAGTGGAGCAGTAGTAATGAGAGTGTTGCAACTGTTGATTCAGATGGTAATGTAACAGCAATTGCAGCTGGAAAGGCTACGATAACAGCAGAAACTGTTAATGGAAAGACAGCTACATGCAGTGTATCTGTTTATGAAAATCCTATTACAGGTATAACTCTTAGTAACAGTTCAATTACTCTTAAAGAAGGAAGTAGTTACATAATTGGTGCAAGTATCAGTCCGTATGATACAACTGATGATAAAACACTTACATGGACAAGCAGTAATCCTGCAATAGCATCTGTTGATTCAGATGGTAATGTGACAGCTAAGAAGGCTGGGACAACTGTTATAACAGCAACAAGTGTTAACGGTGTTACAGCACAATGCCAGGTAATGGTAACAGGAGCTTTTACAAGATTTTTGGAGAATGAAACCGCTAATAGTATAACTACGCAGTACAGGCGTATGGGGTACAGTGTAAGAATAGTTGAACCAAATGGGGGATATTTAAGGAATAATGATATTGTGTATACAGGTTGTACTCTTAAATATATGTATATGAGTGGTAGTTCAGACATATTTTTATCTGATGTTTATGTAGCAGGTGATGTTAACGGTGATGGAAGCGTGTCAGTTCTTGATATGGAAGCAATCCAGAAGGATATATTAGGAATCAGCACGCTCGAGGGAGCATATAAAATGGCTGCTAAATTAACAAAACAGAGTGATGAAATATCAGTCCTTGATATGGAAGCAATTCAGAAGCATATTCTTGGAATTGAGCAGATTAAATAATCGTTATAATTCAAATAAGCAGATGTTTTGGTTTAAACAAACCGAAGCATCTGCTTATTTTTCTGCCTATTATTAAAAATGTTATTTACACATGAAATATCTCAATAAGAAATGTCATTGCAAGTCCGTAATAAGTGACAACAGCAACAAGATCGTTCACGGTTGTGATAAGTGGACCAGAAGCAACGGCAGGGTCAATGTGAATCTTGTGGAAGAACATAGGAATAATAGTTCCAACAAGACTGGATATAACCATTGCAACAATAAGAGATAATCCAACACAGCCAGATATTAAAAATGCTGACATCCATGCGTATTTCTTAAATATATGAATATAGATTCCAAGGAATACAAGTGCCATAATTCCTAGGCTTGCACCATTAAGGAACCCGATTTTGCCCTTTTGTCAGAGAAATTACTTCAGGAAATCCTCTCTCATAGGGTTGAATACATCACACAGGATTCCTTCTTCAAGACAAGTAACGCCATGTGTAACGCCGCTTGGCATATAAACGCTGTCTCCTTGATTTACAATCTTGGTTTCATCGCCAATAGTAAATTCAAAACTTCCTTTGGCAATATAAGTAATCTGAAGGTGTTTATGACTGTGGAAATTTCCTTTAGCCCCCTTTTCAAAATGAATCTCGCACATCATAAGCTCATCTGAATAACTTAATATCTTTCTTGTAACACCCGGCTCACAGTTTGTGGCAGTGATATCCTTGTTAAATGTAAACATATACAATACCTCTTTTCTTTATTTGATTTTTATGTATATATTAATATTTTTTATCAAAAAAAACTAGCATTATTATGAATCTATGTTATATTAAATATAGAGATATTTCGGCATATATTATGAGAGAAGGAGGGAACGCTATGAGCATGACTATTGGTGGTTCATATGGATACAGTGCATACAGGAACAGTATTAATCCAGTGTCTGGCGGGGAGAATGTAAGTCCGGCTCGTCTGAAGGCTATGAAGCGTTCCGGACAGGTGGAGTGTGAGACCTGTGCTTCCAGAAAGTACAAGGATGGTTCTGATGAGGCAGATGTCTCATTTAAGAGCGCAGCACATATTGATCCTTCGGCAGCAGCGGGAACAGTTATGGCTCACGAGCAGGAGCATGTTTCTAATGCTAATCAGAAAGCTGCTGATAAGGGTGGAGAGGTTGTCAGTGCATCTGTTACATTAAAGACTTCAACATGCCCGGAATGTGGAAGAGCCTATGTTTCCGGTGGTGTTACGAACACTGCAATAAGATATCCGAAGAATGAATATGGGCAGAATCAGAAGAGCGCTGATTATTCAAGTGTTGCCGGGCAGAATATTAATTATGCCGTGTAGAACAGAAAGTTGGTATATATGTATATGATATGGTTTGTTTTGGCGGTTCTTTGCCTGGCATATTATGTGGTTTGCGCAACATATGCAGGCGTGGGATCGTCTTTTATATTTATATGGCTTATGGGAGCATTTTTTTTCGGGATTGTATCTGGCGTAAGAGTACTTGAAATTAAGGGAATAATAACTGTTGCATTATGGATTAAGAGATGCTTTGCAATTGTGATGGTTATTGGTATTTCTCTGTTTATAGTAATAGAGGCAGTTATTATTAAAGGAATGACAGAGAGGCCTGAAGCTGGTTGTGACTATATAATTGTTCTGGGATGTCAGATAAGAGGTGATCATATCACGAAATCATTAAGACACAGGCTTGAAGTGGCAGCAGACTATGCACAGGATAATCCGGATACGGTTATAATTGTTTCCGGAGGTCAGGGTAAGGGCGAGAATACTACGGAAGCATATGCTATGTATAAGTATCTGGTTGACAAAGGAATTAATCCTGAAAGAATTATTCAGGAAGATAAATCTACAGATACCTCAGAGAATATGAAATATTCTGTTCAATATATTGATAATAAAGATGTTCTTGTAGGAATTGTGACGAATAATTTTCATGTTGCCAGAAGCAGACTTCTGGCAAGGCATGTGGGACTGAATAATACATGTGGAATGCCGGCACAGAGTGACAGAGTTCTGTTCGTTAATTATATGGTGCGTGAGGCAATCGGTATTGTAAAAGATTTCGTGTACGGGAACTTTTAATTATGAAATCTGTTAATGATAAAATCTCTGTATGTCGTTAATCAAGGCATAACCCTGATTATAACCGTCATTATACATTGACAGGATTTTGTTCAAATCTTTTTCAAGTTTGCCAAAGCCCTTGCTTTTAGTTGGGCGGATTACAAGACATCTGCCCTCTTTTTCGTATCTTTCGAGGCGCTTTAGGCTTCTGTTATACCGCTCGGCTCTGGTAAGAAGCGCGCGCTGGATTTCAGGATACTTAAGATATGCTCTGGCGACAGATTTTACGGAGCTGGTTGTCTTCTTTCTATAACCGGCTTCTCTTGTGAGAACTACGATTACTCTGTCGCATCCATCTTCAAAAGCCTTCTCGAAAGGAATAGAATCCCCAAGACCACCATCAAGATAAGGAGTTCCATCAACATAAATCAGAGGGAAAGCAAGGGGAAGAGCGCAACTTGCTTTTATAAGCTGGTTAGACGGATCATCTCCGGTGAACACTTTATATTCAGGCTTGCCTGTCAGAACATTAGTTACAACACATTTAAATGTACCCTTGTATCGGTGAAATGCATCGTAGTCAAAAGGAACAAGCTCGTTAGGGATTGTGTCAAAAGCAAAGTCAAGTCCATAAATTGAGCGGTTATTCCTGTCCACCATGTTGTTAAGTCCCATATATCTTCTGTCATTTCTGTAATTCATGAGAATCTTAAGATTTCTGCCAACCTGTCCGGATGCCATTGACACGCCATAGGCAGCACCTGCTGAAACGCCTATCATATAATCCGGCATGATTTTATTCTCTAACATAGCATCCATTACGCCGCAGGAAAATATTGTCCTGAAAGCTCCACCTTCAAATACAATTCCAGTTTTCATAAAATATTCTATCCTCCGATATATTTTAAAATACAATAATATCTGTATCCTATATTTTCGTACTAAAATTATGTATCGTCAACATAAATCTGCGAATTTAGCTAAAATAGGTAAAATGTGGTTGCGTAATTGTTTTTTTTAGTGTACAATTTTTATATATTATCCGGGGGGGGTAGTAACATATTTCAGACTTCCCTCAAGTGAACATAAGGAGACACGAATAATGGACGTAGTAGTAAAGTATATTGACGGACTTTTGGAAAAGAGCACACCAGACGCACCGGTTTGGAACATCGAGAAGATTAAGCAGGGACTGAAGTCTAAGTGGAATTATATCGATGGATGTATGATCAAGGCAGTGCTTCAGATGTATGCATTGACTAAGGAGGAGAAATATCTTAAGTTCGCTGATGACTTCATTGATTACAGAGTTTTTGAAGACGGTACAATTGACGGTTACAGCGTTGGCGAGAAGAATATTGATAATGTTAATGCAGGTAAGACATTATTTGAATTATATGACCTTACAGGCAAGGAGAAATATAAGAAAGCGGCTGACCTTGTATACTCTCAGATTGAGATTATGCCTAGATGCCAGAATGAGGCAAGAAGCTTCTGGCATAAGGATATTTACCCTAATCAGGTATGGCTTGACGGACTTTATATGGGACTCCCATTCTATCTTGAATATGAGACAAGATATAATAACAGGAAGAACTATCCTGACATTTTCGGACAGTTTAAGTTCGTAATTGAGAATATGCGCAACCCTCTCAACGGACTTTATTTCCATGCTATTGATACAAGCAAGGAGGCATTCTGGTGTGATAAGGTTACAGGTTTATCACAGCATAGCTGGTTAAGAGCAATTGGATGGTATACAATGGCTCTTCTTGATACACTTGACCAGGTTGATAACAGTGACCATAAGTATGATGCAGAGTGCAAGATGCTCGAGAATGCATTTAAGGATCTTATTGATTCCATGCTTAAGTATCAGGATGAGAGTGGTATGTGGTACCAGGTAGTTAACTATGGCGGTATGGACAAGAATTATCTTGAGACAAGCGGAAGTTCAATCATGGCATATGCTCTTCTTAAGGGTGTCCGTCTTGGATTCCTCACAGATGATTATGCTCAGTATGCTAAGAAAGCTATTGACGGAATCTGCTCAAGATACTTAAAGACTAAGGAAGATGGCTCGTTGTCACTTGGTGGTATCTGCCTTGTTGCAGGACTTGGCGGAAATGCAAGACGCCCGGGAACATATGATTACTATATGTCAGAGCCTATCGTTGAAGACGATGCCAAGGGTGTAGGTCCATTCCTTCTGGCATATACAGAGCTTTTAAGATATGAGAATAAGTAATCATAATTAATAATCATAATATAACGGGGTCTTAAAGCATTTGTTAAGACCCCGTATTTTTTGGAGGTATTGGTATGGATAAGAAACCTTACATCACAATGGAGGAAGTTATAGCAAAACAGGGAGAGGGAAAACGGGGATATAAGTTTCTTACAGAGGAAAACGGATGCGTTAACGGATGCTGTTCAGGTGTGTCCGTATACGCCGATACAGAATTTAATCCCAATCCGGGAGCACATGATGACCAGGAGGGGTTTTATGTCCTTGAGGGTGAAGGCTATGTTAAGCTTAATGACCTTGAATTTCCAATTAAGGCAGGGGATTCCTTTGTTGCTTTGCCGGGGGTTTTTCATACGATTAAGACTGCAAGTGAGGCAAAACCGGTAAAGGTTTTCTGGTTTCATAGCGCTGTCTGAGTGTACTAAGATTGTTTCAAATATGATTTGCAGCCGGTATATAGGGGTTTGCCGGCGTGGAGGTTGCAATGTTTGATGATCAGGATGATGAAGAGAAGCAGAAGAAATGGTTATTTAAAGAGAATATACGATTGCAGGAGCTGAGCCGTAATCTTGAGGATGAGCGCAAGCTTATTGAGATACAGATGGGGATGCTGCAGAGACAACAGAGCCGTAATATGCTTCTCAAGAAGCAGCTCGAGGGACAGAAAAATCTTTTCGATCAGAAATGGAGCATACTGGAGAAAGAGACCAGACAGCTTGCTATAGATAAGGAGAAGTTCGAGCGGGAGAAGCTTATGTACAGAGATAAGGTATACCGCGAGGCCAGAAGAAGTATGTCTAACGCTGAGAATGTCAAGATTTTCTTTAAGGGAGTAGATGATTCGGATTCCCTTAAGAAAAGATATAAGGCTCTCTTAAAGATATTTCATCCGGATAATACGCACGGAGATAAGGAACTTCTGCAGGCTATTAATACAGAATATGAAAGATTGTCGAGATTTTATCTTGGAACATGAGATAAAATGATGTATAATAAACATCAGTTTTGGAAAACAAGTAGGAGGAATGTATGTTTAAGATTAATGATAATTACTTGAAGCTTCCCGGAAGCTATCTTTTCTCAACAATTGCCAAGAAAGTTGCCGCATATCAGCAGGCGAATCCTGATAAGGAAATTATAAGACTTGGAATCGGTGATGTAACACAGCCTTTAGCACCGGCAGTTATTGAAGCTCTGCATAAGTCAGTTGACGAGATGGGAAATGCTGAGACATTTCATGGCTATGCACCGGATTTAGGATATGAGTTTTTGAGAAGTGTAATTGCAGATCACGATTATAAGAAGCGTGGATGTGATATTTCAGCAGATGAGATATTTGTTTCAGACGGAGCTAAGTCTGATTCCGGTAATATTGGAGATATTTTTTCAGTGGATAATAAGATTGCAGTATGTGATCCTGTATATCCTGTATATGTTGATACTAATGCCATGGCAGGAAGGACAGGTGACTATATAGCGGAGAAACAGGCTTGGAGCAATGTAGTGTATATGCCTTGTACAGCAGAGACTAATTTTGCACCGGAACTTCCATCAGAGACACCTGATATCATATATCTGTGTTTCCCTAACAATCCAACAGGCTCTACAATTACTAAGGATGAGCTTCAGAAGTGGGTTGATTATGCTAACAGGGTTAAAGCTGTTATTATTTACGATGCAGCTTATGAGGCTTACATTTCAGAGGAGAACGTTCCGCATACTATTTATGAGTGTGAAGGTGCAAGAACCTGTGCAATTGAGTTAAGGTCTTTCTCAAAGAATGCAGGATTTACAGGAGTAAGACTTGGATTTACAGTTATTCCTAAGGATTTGAAGTGTGGCGATGTGACGCTTCACAGCCTCTGGGCAAGAAGACATGGTACTAAGTTCAACGGTGCTCCTTATATTGTGCAGAGAGCAGGAGAGGCAGTTTACTCAGAAGCCGGACAGAAGCAGACTGGAGAGCAGATTGCTTATTACATGAACAATGCAAAGACTATCCTTGAAGGACTCAAGTCAGCAGGATATACAGTATCAGGTGGTGTCAATGCACCATATATCTGGTTAAAGACTCCGGATAAGATGACAAGCTGGGAATTCTTTGACTATCTTCTTGAAAATGCTAATGTTGTTGGTACACCGGGCTCAGGATTTGGCCCAAGCGGTGAAGGATATTTCAGACTTACAGCATTTGGCTCATATGAGAATACTGTTAAGGCACTTGAGAGAATTAAGGCGCTTTAATTATATATAGTTAAGAATAAAAGCCAGAGAGAAAACATTTGATATTTCTCTGGCTTTTTTTATATTGTAAATATATGTATTCATAAAAAAGTAGCATTTTTTGGGAGGGTAATTTATAATACAGATAGGTCATTTTTGTGAAAACTTAATGATTAAGGGTAGGGGTACTGTTATGGAGAAAATATGGGAATTTTTTGAAAACATGAACGAATTAGTATATGTATCAGATATGGATAAATATGAGATTATCTATATGAATAAAAAGGCCCTTGATACATATGGATTTAATTCGTCTGAGGATATTCATGGGAAGAAATGTTATGAGGTGTTACATGGAAACAGCACACCATGCAGCATTTGTAACAATTGTGAATTGGAAGAGGGTGGCTTTAAAGAGTGGAGGTATTATAATCCGCTTCTTGGTAAGCATTTTGCGTTGAAGGATACTATGGTTTGCGAGGATGGAAGAAGATGCCGTATAGAACTGGCATTGGATAACAGTATTCAGGAACAGCAGAGCAATATGATTCAAAGCTACCAGAATCTGGAGGCACTGGCTAATGAGGGATTCAGAATTGCACTTCAGGCATCAACCCCGGATAAGTCTTTAGATGTTCTTCTGGAATATCTCGGGAAATCCCTGAGAGGTGAGAGAACTTATATTTTTGAGAAGAACAGAAGCGGCGGAGATGACAACACATACGAGTGGGTTGCAAGCGGTGTTGCACCTGAGAAGGATAACCTTCAGAATCTTCCGCCCCAGATTTGCGAGCAGTGGTATCGTGTTTTCGATGAGAACCGGAATATTATTATTAAGGATATTGAGGATATAAGGGAAAAAGACCCTCTACAGTATGACAATCTGAAACGCCAGGATATACGGGCTCTTGTAGTTGTTCCTCTGTATGATGGCAATAAAGTTATAGGATTTTATGGGGTAGACAATCCTCCCGAGGTGGCTATTGACTACGCCCGGAATATGCTCCAGATTATGGCTCATTTTATTATTTCATGTATTAAAAGGCGTGAACTGGTAAAACAGTTAAAGGTAATGAGCTACAGTGATAAGCTTACTGAATTCGGTAACAGATTTGCAATGGAGGAGTATATAAACAATATTAATCCTGACGAGTGCATGGGAATTGTGTATTGTGATATAATTGGTCTTAAGCAAGTGAATGATACACAGGGACATAAGGCTGGAGACAGGCTGATTCTTAATGCATGTGCGTGTATGAAAGAAGCATTCGAAGGATGGGGACTGTTCCGCGTTGGAGGAGATGAACTTCTTGTGCTGTGTCCGAAGATAGAGAAAGATAAGTTTAATGATAATATCGTGAAGCTGAAAAATAATATGAATTCTAATTCTGTGAATATGTCCGTGGGTTCAATATGGCGGGATAATATAAGAGAAGGTTTTGACAGATTATTGTCAGAAGCAGAGAAGCTTATGTATGAGGATAAGTCACAGTATTACAGGAATAATCGACTTGACAGGAGGAAATAGTATGGGGAAAAAATGGCTGAGAGGTATTGCTTTGTGTCTTGTATTGATAATGTTTACAGGGTGCGGTACAGGGACACAATTTGATGATTATGCTGTTAATGAAGGGTATGTGGACACAGATTCCGGGAAAAACAATAGTACCGGCAATGGCAAAGGAATTGCTAAGGAGGATATTAAGGTTGGTGTACTGCATTTGACTGACCCGGCAGAGGGAAGCGGATATACCTATACACATGACCTTGGCATTCAGGGAATGCAGAAGAATCTCAGACTTTCCAATGATCAGATAGTAAGGAAAATTAATGTTGACGACACAGACGAGGCTGCTACAAGAAAAGCAATTCAGGAGTGCGTTGATGCAGGATGCAACATTATATTTACAACAAGCTGGGGTTATATGGATGTGACCGCAGAAATGGCAGAAAAGTATCCTGATATATATTTCTGTCACGGAACAGGATACAAAAGCAACGGAAAGAACTTTACCAATTATTTTGGAAGAATATATCAGGCAAGATATCTGAGTGGAATAGTTGCCGGTTTGAATACGAAAACCAATAAAATCGGATATGTTGCAGCGCAGGATTCCACTAATGCGGAAGTTACAGGGGGAATAGACGCATTTGCAATGGGAGTGGCTTCTGTCAATTCAAATGCTGTTGTTTATGTGAAAGTAACTAACAGCTGGTATGATCCTCAGGCGGAGGCGGCAGCCTCAAAGGAACTTCTTGGCATGGGATGTGATGTTATGGCACAGCATTGTGATACAGCTTTTC
Source organism: uncultured Eubacterium sp. (assembly GCA_945939115.1). Lineage (GTDB taxonomy): Bacteria > Bacillota > Clostridia > Lachnospirales > Lachnospiraceae > Lachnospira. Next base: position 28,722 of record CAMEVC010000021.1, on the reverse strand, counting down.
CACAGACTATGGCACAGGAAGCAGGAGCGTATGGAATAGGTTATAATTCTGATATGAGGAAGGAGACACCTGATTCATGTCTGTGCAGTGTTATATGGGACTGGAGTGCTTACTACACATCAGCTGTACAGAGTATTATAGATGGAACATGGAAAGGTGATAATTATTACGGCGGTATGCAGGAGGGGCTTGTTGCAATAACAGACCTGGCTGACTTCTGTGTTGATGGAACCCAGAAGAAGGTAGATGAGGCTAAAGCAAAGATACTGTCAGGTTCCTTCAATGTATTTGACGGAGAGATACAGACTAACACCGGCGAGATTATCGGAAAAGCAGGTCAGACTCTGGATGATGCCACTATAACAGGTAAGATTAACTGGTATTACAAGAATGTTCAATTAGTGAAATAGTAAGGGGGATATACAGATGAAGAAGAAAATATTTTCGTTGATAGTACTGCCTGTTCTTATACTGGGAGCGGCAGTGATACTGATTTCCCTTACGTTTGTTAAAGGAGCATTGGTAAAGGAGATTAAAGAGGCACTGCAGAGTGCGGCAACGGCAACATATGCAGCTTATAATCAGAATACAGGAGATTATCAGGAAGCACAGAATGGAGATATATGGAAGGGAAGTTATAATATTTCCAAGTCAGAGAGTCTTGTTGATAATATCAAGGAAAAGTCAGGGATGGAAGTTACATTTTTCTATGGAGACAGGAGAGTGATGACTTCAGCAGTGGATGAAAATGGTGAGAGAGTGCTTGGTTCCCCGGCCGGAGATACAATTGTAAAAAATGTTCTCGAGAAGGGCGAGGAGTACTTCAGCAAGTCGGTATATCTTAATGGAACTGTATGTTACGGTTATTATATACCTGTATGTCAGGATGACAGTGACACTCCTATAGGTATGATATTTGTGGGAACCAACAAGAATGATAAAGATGCCGCAATCAACAGGATTGTCTATACTATTATTGCTGTTGCAGGTGTTATGATGCTTGCGTGTATTGTGTTAGCAGTTCTTTTTACCGGGTCAATGACAGGTTCTTTGAAAAAAAGTATCGGTGCTGTACAGTCCGTTGCAAGTGGTAACTTAAAGACGGATATTGACAGGAAACTTTTGAACAGAAAAGATGAGATTGGCGATTTATCAAGAGCAATTAAGGAATTACAGGGAGAGATGGCAAAAAGTATTGAGACAATCGCAGAGAACGCAAAAGCGGTACTTGCTGCTTCGGGGGAGTTGGAGAATACAGCAAGAGACACCACAGGTTCCATGAATGAAGTAGGTAATGCGGTTAACAGCATTGCTGAAAGTGCGTCAATGCAGGCATCTATATCAGGAAGGGCATCAGATAATATTGCAGACATGGGAGAGAGAATTGAGCAGACCTCAAGAGAAATGTCTGATATGAAGCAGAATGCCAAGGCAATGCATGAGTCCGAGCAGAAAAATGCAGAGACTATACATAAACTGTTAGAGAGCAATGAGGAAGTAAGAAGTCTTATTCAGCAGATATCAGTGCAGACAAGCCAGACTAACAAGTCAGTCCAGAAGATAAAAGAGGCAACAGAATTAATTGCCTCTATAGCAGAGGAGACGAGTCTGCTTAGCCTTAATGCCAGCATTGAGGCTGCCAGGGCAGGTGAGAATGGAAAGGGTTTTGCTGTTGTAGCTGACCAGATACAGAAGCTTGCCAATATGTCTAATGAATCAAGCAGCCAGATTGAGGAGATTGTTTCCAGACTTATGGAGGATTCTAATGCTGCTGTGGATATTATGGGAAATGTTGCAGGCACAATTGAGAATCAGACTAACAATATGAATGAAACTAAGATAATGACCGATGAGGTTATGATAAGACTGCAGGAGTCCATGGAAAGCATGAATGTAATTGAGGGCAGCGTAACATATCTTGATAATGCAAGGCGGGAAATAGTTAAGACAGTGAAGGAACTGTCAGATATTGCCGGAAGAAATGCGGCAACTACCCAGGAAGTAAGTGCTAATGCTAATCTTGTATCAGATAATTTCAGGCATATTGAGGAGAATACAGAGAAATTAAAGTCCATTTCGGACGGATTAGAGGAAAGCATTAAGCATTTCAGCGTATAAAGCCTGTACCGATAAAGGAATTCATTGAATTGTTAAGTCAATATGGCAAGTAATAAATATGGCTGTCACACTACTTTAGTGTGGCAGCCATATATGTCAGTTATCACTGTTATCTTTCTTAGGAAGAAGCTTAATTATAACGGATTCGGCACGGTTAGAGGAAGCCTTCTCAACAAACATCCATACATTATCCACAATCAGCTTATCACCGGCTTTAGGAAGACTGTCAAGCTTCTCAATAATAAGTCCTCCAATGGAATCATTGTCCTCTGATTCAAGGCTGGTTCCAAGCTCATCATTTAAATCATCCAGCTTAAATGAGCCGTCAACACGGTATGTATTGTCATTTATTTTAGATAAAGCATCCTTCTCATCGGTATCGTACTCATCCCTGATTTCGCCGACAATCTCTTCAAGGAGGTCTTCAGTGGTAATCATACCTGAAGTTGTTCCGTATTCACTGAGGACAATTGCAATACTTGTGGAGCTGATCTGCATATCCCTGAACAGGTCGGAGGTATTCTTCTGCTCGAAAGTAAAGAATGGTTTACGCATAATGTTTCTTATGTCAAATGTGTCATTATTGGCAGGATTAACGATTAAATCCTTGATATTGAGAATTCCGATTACATTGTCAGGAGTATTCTCGTATATAGGAATTCTTGTGTACATTGTCTGTCTGAACAGGCTGATAATGTCATCATATGAGGAATTGACATCTGCAAGAGTCATATCAATTCTCGGAATCATAATATCCTTTGCTGTGGAATCCCCAAAATCAAAAAGATTATTAATAATCTTTTTCTCGGTGGATTCAATGACGCCCTCTTTCTGGCTCTCGTTGACAATTGTTCTTATCTCTTCTTCTGTAAATATATCTTCCTTCTTCTGGCTGTCTATGCGAAGGAGCCATAAGAAGAAGCCTGCAAGGCGGTCTACAATATATATTACAGGTGTAAGAATTGTCATTAGGGCTTTGATTATAGGTGCATATGCCATAGCCATCTTGGTTGCATGTATATTAGCAGTACTCTTTGGCGTAATCTCCCCAAATATAAGCACAAGGAGAGTGAGAACTCCGGTAGCGATACCTGTGGCTTTATTGCCCCAGATGCTTATTGTAAATGAAGTGGTCAATGCGGAACAACTGATATTGACAATGTTATTGCCAATGAGAACGGCAGAGAGCATCTTAGCGGGCTGGTCAATTATATCTATAACCATCTGCGCCCGGCGGTTGCCCTCCTGGGCTAAAGGAAGCAGTTTAATCTTATTGACAGAGATAAATGATGTCTCTGCTGACGAGAAAAAACCTGATAATATAAGCAATATTACAATAGAAATAAGTTGGATAATACTATCCGTATCCAAGAAAAATCCCTCCAGTCATATAATGAAAATGTTTCTTCTCATTTTACAGTAGAGTTAATAAGTCGTCAAGTGTGAGCTGTATTAATAAGGTATAAGATACATTTTTCTTACATAGAATTAATCAAAAAGAGGACAAATATTATTATGGATATTGCAAAAAAGATGATGAAAGCATTGATTGCCGGATATGTTCTGACACTTGTTATGCTGCTTATACTTACATATGTTATTAAGAAATTTACACTGGATGAGAAGACTGTCGACAGTATAATAGGAGCAGTATATCTTGTGGGAAGCTTTCTTGGAGGAATGCTTGCAGCCTGGATGGCGGGCAGAAGAAGGCTCGTAGCCGGGATGTTTTATGGAGGATTATACATGGTTATTTTGATTATTATCTCCTCTGTGATGATGAAAGCACCGGTTTATGATACATCATCTATGGTGGTGAAGGTATTGACCGGTATGGTATCAGGAGCAATAGGCGGTTTTTTCAGCCCTTGAACAATAAATCAGAATTTAGTAAAAAAATTTTAAAAATAAAAAGGAAATACATATTTTTTATTGAATAATAGAATTGTGAGCATAAATTTTGTGTTTTAAATGGGGGCACGGCTGATGAATATTCGAGAGCAGCAGGAGAAAAGAGAACATCTGATATTAAGTCCATATGCTAGCTTTAGTGATGAATCGAGGGGACGGGACAGAGAAGAAGAACAATGTCCAATGAGAACTATATATCAGAGAGACAGAGACAGAATAATACACTGTAAGGCATTCAGGCGTCTTAAGCATAAGACACAGGTGTTTCTGGCTCCTGAGGGGGATCATTACAGAACAAGACTGACACATACTCTGGAAGTGGCGCAGATTGCCAGAAGTATAGCAAGAGCGCTTAATCTTAATGAGGATCTTACAGAGGCTATAGCATTAGGACATGATCTGGGACATACGCCCTTTGGCCATGCAGGGGAGAGGACGCTTAATTCATTATGTCCTATGGGATTTGCCCATTATAAGCAGAGTATAAGAGTCGTAGAATTATTGGAAAAGGATGGACAGGGGCTTAATCTTACATGGGAGGTAAGAGATGGAATAGTCAATCACAGGACATCAGGAAATCCATCAACGCTTGAGGGTAAGGCTGTAAGGCTTTCGGATAAAATAGCTTATATCAACCATGATATAGATGATGCTATAAGAGCCAACATATTTAAGGAGAATGATATTCCGTTACAGTATACTGATGTTTTGGGACACTCAACTAAGGAGAGGCTTAATACTATGATTAATGATATTATAGTAAACAGTCTGGGAAAGAATGACATTGTAATGTCTGAACCAATACACAGGGCTATGACGGAGCTTAGAAAGTTTATGTTTGACAGCCTGTATATGAATCCAACAGCCAAGAGTGAGGAAGTTAAGGCAGATAAGCTGATAACTGAGCTGTACAGATATTATGTTGCCAATACAGACAAGCTTCCGGATACATATAAGAGATTTATCAGGGAATTTGATGAGCGTCCGGAGCAGGTTGTATGTGATTATATTGCAGGAATGAGTGACCAGTATTCGATAAGTAAGTTTCAGGAAATCTTTGTACCAAAGGCCTGGAAGGGATAGAAGGATGTATTCAAGAGAAGTAATAGATGAAGTAATATCCCGGAATGACATTGTTGATGTTATATCCGGGTATGTAAAGTTAAAAAAGAACGGAAGTTCATATACGGGATTGTGTCCATTTCATAATGAAAAGTCGCCATCATTTTCCGTGTCAGGACAAAGGCAGTTGTACCACTGTTTCGGATGCGGAGTGGGTGGCAATGTCATAACCTTTATCATGGAATATGAGAATATGACATTTCTTGAAGCTGTGAAAATGCTTGGAGAGAGGGCTGGTGTTGCGCTGCCGGAGACATCCGTGTCAGAACAGGATAAGAAAGAGCGGGTGATAAGAGACCGCCTTTTGGAAGTAAACAAGATAGCTGCAACCTATTATTACAGGCAGCTTCGTTCAGACAGAGGAAGGGCAGGACTTGAATATCTTAAGAAAAGAGAGCTTTCTGACAGTACAATTAACAGCTTTGGTCTGGGCTTTGCCTCACAGTCAACAGGAGAATTGTACAAGCTGTTAAAGGAAAAAGGCTTTGATGATGACCTGTTAAAGGAGTCCGGACTTTTTACATATGAGAGAGGAATTCATGAAAAGTTCTGGAACAGAGTAATTTTTCCAATAATGGATATTAATAATAAGGTTATTGGATTCGGTGGAAGAGTTATGGGAGACGCCAAGCCTAAGTATCTTAATTCGCCGGAGACCAGGCTGTTTGATAAAAGCCGTAATCTGTATGGCCTTAATATTGCCAGAACATCAAGGAAACCGAACATGATAATATGTGAAGGATATATGGATGTCATATCCATGCATCAGGCTGGCTTTAATCAGGCTGTGGCTTCGCTGGGAACTGCACTTACACCGGGACATGCAAGGCTTCTGAAGAGATATACAGACAATGTCCTTATCACCTATGACAGTGATGAGGCTGGAGTTAAAGCGGCATTGAGGGCTATTCCGATTCTTAAGGAGGCAGGGCTTTCAACCAGGGTGATCAATATGCGGCCCTATAAAGACCCGGACGAATTCATAAAGGCAATGGGTGCAGAAGCATTTCAGGAAAGAATAGATAATGCTGAGAACAGTTTCATGTATGAGATTGGTGTTATGCAGAGCAAATACGACAGGAAAGACCCTGAGAGTGAGACTGCATTTGAGAGAGAGGTTGCCGCAAAGCTGGTTACTTTCCAGGAAAAGCTTGAGAGAGACAATTATACAAGAGCAGTGTGCAGGCAGTTTATGATACCTGAGGAAGGAATGTTCCAGATGGTCTCAAAGCTTGGCAATCAGGAAGGAATAATGGCAAGAGTTGTCAATAATCCTGTTCCGGCTGAGAAGAAACCGGCGAAGAAGCGTGAAGATGGATTGCGTCAGGCAGAGAAAATGCTTCTTACATGGATAATCAGTGACAGGGATGTTTTTGAAAAAATCGGACATTATATAACACCGAAGGATTTTATTGACCCACTGTTTTCTGATGTGGCGGGAAAAGTATATGAACAGTACGAGAAGGGGAATATCAATCCTGCAACAATCATAGGGGATTATGATACACCCGAGGAATATAGCGAAGTCGCAGCTATGTTTTCTGCTGATCTGGATGCTGGACTTAGTACACAGGAAAGAGAGAAAACCCTTAATGATATCGTTATACGAATCAAGAGCAACAGTTTGAACAATGAACTTAAATCTACAATGGATCCAAGGCGGATGCAGGAGATTATTGCCCAACAGCAGAAGCTTAATCAGATTCATATTAAATTATAATTAATATTTAAAGCGTACCACGCTAAGAAGAATGGAGAAGAAAATGGCTAAGAAAAGTTTAGAAACAATCGAGGAAAATATCAAAGAAACACAAGAGGAAAAGAAAACAGAAAAGAAAACAGAAAAGAAGACTGTAAAGAAGGCTGCCACGAAGAAGACTGCCGCTAAAAAGGATGCAGCGGACAAGCCTGATAAGGATGATAAGGAAATAATTTCTAAGAAAGCAGAAACTAAGAAGACGGAAGAGAAGAAGACCGAAGAGAAGAAGGCAGAAGAGAAAAAATCTGCGGTGAAGAAAACTGAAGAAAAGAAAACTACAGAGAAGAAGCCGGCAGAAAAGAAAGAAACAAAGAAGAAAGATTCTGAGAAGGATGCAGAGAAGAAGGATGCAGAGAAGAAGGATGCAGAGAAGAAGGACGCGGATAAGAAAGAGCCTGAAAAGAAAGCTGCACCTAAGAAAGCTTCATCTAAGAAAACGGCAGACAAGGATGCTGTTAAGGAAGAAACTGTATCAGAGAATAAGGAAGAATCGGCATCAGAAGGTAATGAGGCAGTGGAGAGTCCTGAGAACAGATTTAAGGAGAAATGTGAGGGGATTCTTGTAATAGCCAAGAAAAAGAAAAATGTTCTTGATTATCAGGAGATTATGAATTATTTCCAGGATTCTGATTTCGAGGCTGACAGGATGGAGAAGGTATTTGAATTCCTTGAGACTAATAAGGTTGATGTCAAGATGAATGATGATGTTGATGAAGATGAAGATATCATCCTTGATGATGAGGAAGAAATTGATATTGAGAAGATTGACCTTTCTGTACCTGACGGAATAGGACTTGATGACCCTGTCAGAATGTATCTCAAGGAAATTGGAAAGGTACCCCTTCTTAGCGCAGAGGAAGAGATAGAATATGCCAAGAAAATGGAGAATGGCGACGAGGAAGCTAAGAAGAGACTTGCAGAAGCCAATTTAAGACTTGTGGTCAGCATTGCTAAACGTTATGTGGGAAGAGGAATGCAGTTCCTTGACCTCATTCAGGAGGGTAATCTTGGCCTTATTAAAGCCGTGGAGAAATATGATTACAGAAAAGGATTCAAGTTCAGTACATATGCTACATGGTGGATCAGACAGGCAATTACAAGAGCAATAGCAGACCAGGCACGTACAATCAGAATTCCTGTTCATATGGTGGAGACCATTAATAAGCTTGTAAGAGTACAAAGACAGCTTCTTCAGGAACTTGGCAGGGAACCATCACCGGAGGAGATTGCAGAGAACATGGATATTCCTGTAGAGAGAGTAAGAGAAATTCAGAAAATTTCTCAGGAGCCGGTTTCACTGGAAACACCAATCGGTGAGGAGGAAGACAGCCATCTTGGAGATTTTATACAGGATGACAACGTACCTGTTCCGGCTGAGGCAGCGGCTTCAACACTTCTTAAGGAGCAGCTTGTGGAAGTGCTCAGCACACTTACAGACAGAGAACAGAAAGTGTTAAGATTGAGATTCGGTATGGATGATGGACGCGCACGTACACTTGAGGAAGTTGGTAAAGAATTCAACGTAACAAGAGAGCGTATCAGACAGATTGAAGCCAAGGCATTAAGGAAATTGAGACATCCGAGCCGTAGCCGCAAGTTAAGGGATTATCTGGATTAGGATTAAATTATGATTAAGATATCAGACAGGCTAAGAACAGTGGCAGATATGTGCAGGCAGGGGAATGTTGCTGCAGATATTGGGACAGACCATGGATATCTGCCAATATATCTTGTTCAGAACAATATTTTTAATAAGGCTGTGGCAATGGATTTAAGAGAAGGCCCGTTGGAGAAAGCGAGAAAGCATATCAGTGGATATGGTTTGCAGGACAGAATATGTACAAGATTATCAGATGGGCTTGAGTCTCTGAAATGTGGCGAAGCTGACACAATAACCATATGCGGTATGGGTGGAAGGCTGATAAGGGATATTCTTATTAATGGGATGGACAAGCTGACACCATCTGTACAGCTTATTGTCTCACCCCAGTCAGAGGTTGGGGAATTCAGACATTTTCTGTTGGAGAATGGGTTTGATATATGTGCAGAGCGCATGGTGAAAGACGAGGGCAAGTTTTATTTTATCATGGACTGCAGGATTTCTTCAGAAGATGATAATAACTGCTATTCTGATGAGGCAGAGTATCAATTTGGCAAATGTCTTCTGGAAATGAAAGATATAACGCTGTACGAATATCTTCAAAGAGAACTGTCAGTGAATCAGGCAATCATGTCAGATCTGGAAAAAAAAGACGAAAGTCCTGCACTGACCAGAAGGCGGGAAACTCTCGAGGCTGAAAAGAGCTGCATCGAAACTGCATTGACATATTATGATTAATAAAATAACAATAACAGTAGTTATAAAGGGCATAGGCATACAGGTATTTTGAATTATGAAAGGAATGGGGAACATGGGAATTACTTTGGTAAAACTTGCTATGGAAAAGCAGAGCGAATATAAGGACAGGATCATTCTTGCAAATGTTGATGGAAAGCTTAAAGAATTAAATGAGGAGGTATCGCCTGAAAAGAAAGTGGATTTTGTCACTGTGGCAACTTCAGTGGGAAATGAAACATACAGAAGAAGCGTGCTTTTTCTGATGCTCGCTGCCATAGAAAAGATTGATAAAGACAATGTTATCGACAGAGTCGTTGTGCAGTATTCATTAAGCAAAGGTCTTTATTGTACATTTGAAGGTGGATTTAAGCCGGATGATGAGTTTGTGGTACAGGTCAAGAAGGAGATGAACAGACTCTCAGAAAAAGACCTTCCTATAATCAAGAATTCAATGAAGATATCTGATGCCATGAATCTTTTTGAAGAGCGGGGGATGAAGGATAAAACATCGCTCTTTAAGTACAGAAGAAGTTCATTTGTCAATGTTTACGATCTTGACGGATACAAGGATTATTTCTATGGATATATGGCTCCTTCTACAGGAATGCTTAAAGTATTTGATATTTTCCTGTTTGATGAGGGAATTGTTCTTCAGTTACCGGTTAAGAATGAACCTGATGTTGTGCCTGAATTCAAGCCGCAGGCAAAGCTTTTCAATGTGTTAAAGGAGAGTACAAGCTGGGCGGAAATGCTTGGAATGTCCACTGTGGGTGAACTTAATGACCACATTACCAACGGGGATATAACATCTCTCATGCTCACTCAGGAGGCACTTCAGGAGCAGAAAATTGTTGAGATTGTTAATGAAATAAAGAAGAGACCGGATGTTGAATTCATTATGATTGCTGGTCCATCTTCTTCCGGTAAGACCACATTTTCACACAGGTTATCAATCCAGCTTATGGCAAACGGATATAAACCGCATGCAATTGCTGTAGATAATTATTTTGTCGAGAGGGAGCAGACACCTTTAGATGAGAATGGAAAATATAATTATGAGGATTTGTATGCTGTGGATATCGAACTGTTTAATAAGCAGATGACACAGCTTTTGAATGGAGAGAGGGTTGAGCTTCCTGAGTTCAATTTCAAGTTTGGTCGAAAGGAGTACAATGGCAACTATCTCCAGCTTGGAAAGGGAGATATTCTTGTCATAGAAGGTATTCACTGCCTGAATGATAAGCTTTCATACACACTTCCTGTGGAGAGTAAGTTCAAGATATATATCAGTGCTCTTACCCAGTTAAATGTCGACGAGCATAACAGGGTATCAACCACAGACGGAAGATTATTAAGGCGGCTTGTAAGGGATTACAGGACAAGAGGCGCATCAGCCAAGAAGACTCTTGCAATGTGGGAGTCAGTAAGAAAAGGAGAGGAGAAGAATATTTTCCCATTCCAGGAACAGGCAGATGTGATGTTTAATTCCGCAATGCCATATGAGCCTTGTGTGCTCAAGCAGTTTGCGGAGCCGATTCTCTTCCAGGTAGGAGAGGACGAACCGGAATATCAGGAAGCTAAGAGACTGTTGAAGTTTCTTAATTATTTCCTGCCATGTGGATATGAAAATGTGCCAATAGATTCTATATTAAGAGAGTTTGTTGGCGGGGGATGCTTTAAGGTTTGATGTATAAAACACCCGGAGTATTACTGCTCCGGGTGTTCCTTTTCTAATGAATTTCTATAGTCTCGTGACATATCAAAAAGCCCGGCTACATATCCCGGTGTTTTTCTGTCAATGTTTTCCTTGATAGTATTGAGCATATCGATATACTGCTCAAGGATATTGCTGATTGCATCGCTGTTAGTAAGACATATCTGTTCCCACATTTCCGGGGAAGATGCTGCAACGCGGGACATATCCCTGAAGCAGCCTGCGGCGAGAAGCTGCATATGCTTTTCCTTGTCGTCATTATCAGATACGACATGAACCAGTGCAGTGGATAGAAGATGAGGCACATGGCTTATGGCTGCCACAGATTTATCATGTACCCTGTAATCCATAACTATTGGACACATTCCTACATCGAGTGCAAACTGTTTCATTAGCTCTATCTTATCCGGTTTGCTAAGCTGTGTTGGTGTTATAATATACTTTGCACCTCTTATTATGGATGAACTCGAATTTTTGTACCCTGTTTTTTCAGAACCAGCCATAGGATGACCTCCGATAAACTGGCTGTCAAGTCCTAATGAGCCGGCAGCTTCATGTATTATCGTTTTAACGCTCCCTACATCGGTGATTATACAGTCTGAACGGACTATGCCCTTCAGCTTTTCCATATATTCAGTTATGGTGATGACAGGCGTGCATAGAACTATGATGTCACATTTTGCAAATGTATTATCGACTACGGAAGCAGCCTCATCAACAATGCCGTCCGTCACAGCCATGTTAACAGGTTCTAAATGTCTGCTCGTTGCTATTATATGATAATCCTTACCGCTTTCCTTGAGAGCATGCGCTAAGGCTCCGGCGATAAGTCCAAATCCAATAAAACCAACATTTGTACTCATGTTGTCCTCCTCTTTGATAATTTTATACATTTTAACACTTTAAAGTGTTGGTGTAAAGAGCTATAGCTCTGTAATTGACAAATCAGTTTGATGTGTGTAGAATAATTTCATGCGTGTTTTTGGGTTTTTCTGCCTGAAAACATCGTGGAATTTTCGCATGTTATGAAAGAAAAGAGGAGTACTATGTCAGCGGTATATAACCACAAAACAGTTGAAAAGAAGTGGCAGCAGATATGGGAGAAGGAGAAAGCATTTGCTGCAACTAATGATTATTCGAAGCCGAAGTATTATGCACTTGTAGAGTTTCCATATCCATCAGGACAGGGTCTTCATGTAGGACATCCAAGACCATACACTGCTCTTGATATTGTGGCAAGAAAGAGAAGAATGCAGGGATACAATGTTCTCTATCCAATGGGATGGGATGCATTTGGTCTTCCTACAGAGAACTATGCCATCAAGAATAAGATTCATCCAAGAATAGTAACAAAGAATAATATCGAACATTTTAAGAACCAGCTCCAGTCTATAGGTTACTCATTTGACTGGGATAGAGAAATTAATACAACAGATCCTGAGTATTATAAGTGGACTCAGTGGATTTTCCTTAAACTCTTTAAGGCCGGACTTGCTTACAAGCAGGAGATGCCTATTAACTGGTGTACATCCTGTAAAGTAGGACTTGCCAATGAAGAGGTAGTTAACGGAGTGTGCGAAAGATGTGGTTCTCCGGTTGTCCGCAAGGTTAAGAGCGAATGGATGCTCAAGATTACAGATTATGCTGACAAGCTTATTGAGGGACTTGACGGTGTTGATTATATCGAGAGAGTTAAGGTTCAGCAGAAGAACTGGATAGGAAGGTCAACAGGAGCAGAAGTTGATTTCCCAATTGCCGGCAAGGAAGATAAGTTAAGAATATATACAACCAGATGTGATACACTTTTCGGAGTTACCTATATGGTAGTATCACCGGAACATCCATATCTTGATAAGTATAAGGATGATATCAGAAACTGGGATGAGATTGTTGCATACAGAGAGCAGGCTTCAAGAAAGTCAGATTTCGAGAGATCAGAGCTTGCCAAGGATAAGACAGGTGTGCAGATTGACGGACTTAAGGCTGTTAATCCTGTTAACGGAAAGGAAGTCCCAATCTGGGTTTCAGATTATGTCCTTATGAGTTATGGTACAGGTGCTATCATGGCTGTTCCTGCACATGATGAGAGAGACTGGGAGTTTGCCAAGAAGTTTAATCTTCCTATCATTCAGGTAGTTGCCAAGGATGGGGAGACGGTAGATGTCAATGAAGCAGCATTTACAGATGTTGCAACAGGTGTGCTTGTCAACTCTGATTTCCTCAATGGACTTGAAGTTAAAGATGCCAAAGAGAAGATGATAGAGTTCCTTACTGAGAAGGGAATTGGAAACGCCAAGGTTAATTACAAGCTCCGTGACTGGGTATTTTCACGTCAGAGATACTGGGGAGAGCCTATTCCGATTGTTCATTGTGACAAATGCGGTTATGTGCCAATAGATGAGAGTGAGCTTCCGTTATTACTTCCTGAAGTGGAAAGTTATATGCCTACAGATAATGGAGAATCGCCACTTGCAGCCATGACAGACTGGGTTAATACAACCTGTCCATGTTGTGGTGGCCCGGCTAAGAGAGAGACAGATACAATGCCTCAGTGGGCTGGTTCATCATGGTATTTCTTAAGATACACAGACCCTAAGAATACAGAGGCACTTGCAAGTCCGGAGGCGCTTAATTACTGGCTTCCTGTTGACTGGTATAATGGCGGTATGGAACATACCACACTGCATCTTCTCTATTCAAGATTCTGGCACAAATTCCTCTACGATGAGAAGGTTGTTCCTTGTCCTGAACCATATCAGAAGAGAACATCCCATGGTATGATTCTTGGTGAGAATGGCGAGAAGATGAGTAAGTCAAGAGGCAATGTAGTTAATCCGGATGATATTGTAAGAGATTACGGTGCAGATACATTAAGAACTTATGAGATGTTTATTGGAGCCTTTGATGCTGCTGCATCATGGTCTGAAGACGGTGTTAAGGGATGCCGCAGATTCTTAGACAGAGTATGGAAGCTTCAGGATATCATGACAGAAGAGGAAGGATATTCTAAGGAGTTTGAGACAAAGATGCATCAGACAATCAAGAAAGTATCCTTTGATTATGAGAATCTTAAGTATAACACAGCTATCGCACAGCTTATGACTATGCTCAATGATTTCAGCAAGGCAGGTAAGATAACAAGAGGAGAGCTTAAGACATTCATTATCCTCCTTAATCCGGTCGCTCCACATATCACAGAGGAAATGTGGGAAGCAATCGGAGAGACTGGCAGGGTATACCAGCAGACTTGGCCGGAGTATGATGAGGCTAAGACAGTTGAGTCCACAGTTGAGATTGCTGTACAGATTAATGGAAAGACCAAGGCGACAATCAATATTGCAAAGGATGCAGATAAAGATGTTGTTATATCAGCGGCAAAGGAAGCTCTCGGCAGTAAGCTTTCAGGTAATATTATTAAAGAAATATACGTGCCGGGAAGAATTGTTAATATTGTTGCCAAGTAATTTTGATTCATATTATTATTGATTCATATTAAGTAAAGACAGGAGCTCGGGTAAAAGCCTGAGCTCTTTTTCTGTCATCTGCCCGGATAAGTTTTTGATTACAAGTTCACAGTCTTCCTTAGTGAAGGTTATTCCTGATTTTCTGGCTTTATCATTAATGGCAAATAACAGTGGAATTATCTCCTCGTTTTTTTTACCCTGTGAAAGAGTTTTGAATTCATTTAAAAGAAGCTGCTTTCTAAAATCTAATTCTGACATAAAACCTCCAGTTAATATGATAAAAATATCTCTAAAACTTCAAATTGTTTAATTGCTCTGAATATGCTTCATACATTTTCTGCTGAGCAGGATTCAGCATTCTGTTGGTATCTTTATTAAAAATATTGAATAAATCGGACATTTTGTTGTAACTTTTTATATTGCTTAAAATGTTCTTGAAGTTGTCTGGAGAATATTTAAGGACTGTACTCATAATTCTCTCATCTCCCAAGATATCCTGTATAGAACTGTTTAATGACAGATGGGGCTTGGTTGAGCAGGCGGCCATTCTGAGGCTTTCGGGACGGTTATAATAATTCATTGTGCAGGAGAATTCATATGCCCGGAGCAATGCAGACATTGTCTGCTGTGTGCCAAATTCCATAAAAGGTATAATTGATTTGGCAAGCTGTATATATTGTGGCAGAGTGAGCATATCAAATTCAGTTATAGGCAACTCTTTCATATGAACCTACAGATGTATATTTTGTTCTATATATATTACTTATCTTATGGTAAATATTCCTGAGGAGCCGAGGCATTTACAAAATGAATCCATATAATATAAAAAAAGGAAAGCTGTATAGCTATGGTTATTAATATGGATATTCAGGATAACGGTAACATACTGGTGGAGGAGGAAAATACCATATATGAGATTGATGCAAAATGTATGGAACAAAGAAATTATAATAAATCATAAGCATATTTAAGGGCTGCCCTCAGAGGGCAGCCCTTGTTAAGAGCAGGATTACTAACAGCCGCATCCACTGTTGCATCCGCATCCGTTACCGCAGCCCATGCCATTGAAGAAGCTGCTGCCATTGTTTCCGCATCCGCAGAAGAAGAGAAGAATGATAATCCAGAGTATACTGCATCCACAGCCGTTGTCGCATCCACTGTTGCATCCACATCCACAGCCGTTGTTTCCATCAAAAAGAAGGAGAAGGATGATAATCCAAATAATTGAATTGCAGTTATCTGAGCATCCTCCACATCCTCCGCAGTTTGTTGCTGCTAAATCACTCATTTTAAAATCCTCCAAAAAATAATCTACAATACAATATTATGGAAGACAGCATGACTCTGTTACTGCATTCTTAAATTTTTATTGCAATATTATAGGAATTATTATATCCTAGATATAGTGCGTTTAGAGAAGGGCACGATATAATTTTACAAAGAATGGGATGAACAATATGAAAGTTTCGGTAATTATACCGTCGTTAAATCCTGATAATAAACTCATTGCAGTTGTTGATGCTCTGGTTAGTGATGGGTTTGAGGATATCATTATTATTAATGATGGAAGTGATAAAGAACATATGGCTCCATTTGATAGTCTTGCTGCATATAGAGAGTGTACTATTCTCAACCATGAGGTTAACAAGGGAAAAGGCCGTGGATTAAAGACTGCTTTTGAGTTCTGCCTGAAGAACAGACCCGATATTGATGGTGTTGTCACTGTTGACGGAGATAACCAGCACAGGGTTAACGATATCAGGAATTGCAGCCGGATTATGGCAGATACAGGCAATGTTGTCCTGGGTGTCAGAAACTTCAAGAAAGATGGCGTTCCGTTGAGAAGCAGATTTGGAAATACCATGACAAGCGGTGTGTTTAAGATTTTATGCGGATTGAATATTTCGGACACGCAGACTGGACTTAGAGCCATACCATATAAGTATCTTGATACATTAGATAAGGTTGAGGGCGAAAGATTTGAATATGAGACTAATATGCTTCTGTCATTTAAGAAGTATAATATAAGTTTCCAGGAAGAATCTATTGAAACTGTGTACATAGATGATAATGCGTCATCACATTTTAACCCTATTAAGGACTCACTTAAGATATACAAGGTAATATTCAAGTATCTTCTTGGAAGCACAGGAATGAAATATGTGGGAAGCTCTGTTGCCTCATGGGTGATAGATAATCTTTTGTTTAATATATTGGAATTTATACTTATAGGTCTTACTGTAAGTTTAAGAATTTTCCTGAGTACTGCGGCTGCAAGGATTTTGTCGTCAGTGTTTAACTTTACTCTTAACAGAAAGGCAGTGTTTAAGTCTGAGTCGGGCCTTAAACAGACTGCTATACGATACTATATTCTGTGGTTCTGCCAGCTTATATGTTCATATGTGTTAGTGTATGCTGCTACAAAGCTGTTTACACTGAGCGTAATATTGTCCGGGGTGGCTAAGATTATAATAGATCTCGGACTGTTCCTGGTAAGCTACCAGATTCAGAAGAGATGGGTTTTTAAGAAATAGGAGGATATATGGCAAAGAGAAATAATGATAACGGACCAATCGATTCTTATGAAGATTTAGAGATGGAAGATATCGATGATTTTGATCCGTTTGATGTACTGGATGACAGCTATGATGACAGAAGGGTTTATAAGAATCCTAAAGCACCTAAGAGTACATATGATAAATCGTCAGACAGAAAGAAAGGGGCAGCCCAGTCACGCAGGAAGAGTGGGAAAAGGAGAAATCCTGTTCTTGTATGGGCTGGAAGAGTGGCAGCAACACTGCTTTCAACTATTCTTATTATTGTGATTTTCCTGTATTCTGTTATGGCTATGCTTGTATATGGACCATCTAAGACGGCTAAGATTCAGTTTGTACTGTCAGTTCAGGAGACAAGTGCTATTGGATTTCTTGCCAACTGGTTCTGTTCTCAGAATGAGATTGACCAGATAAAGGCGAATAATGCCATAAAGGAGACAGATGACATCACTGATGCTGATCTTGTCACTATTGATACAACAGCTCAGGACCCGGAAACACCTGATATTGAGATAGTAAATGTTAAGGGAGCTACATATTCGGGAAAACTTATGATTGTCAAAGACCCAAGCCGTTTATTCGTTGGTACAGTGCCTGAGTTTACTAATGGAAATGGTATGGTTGTAGCCGATATTGCCAAGAGATATGATGCTATCGGAGGTGTCAACGGAGGTGAGTTCGTTGATGGCGATATCACATATACAGCCAAGCCAATCGGACTTGTTATGAAGGATGGAGAAGTGCTTAATGATAATGGCGGAACATCTCATGTGACAGGTATTACATATGATAACAAATTAGTTCTTGGTAACATGAATGCTGCAAAGGCTAAAGAACTTAATATTAGAGACTGTGTCAGCATCAGTAACCATATCGGGCCATTCCTTATTGTCAACGGCGAGGCTCAGGATATTGTTGGTATAGCCGGAGGAACTAATCCAAGAACTGCAATTGGACAGACCGCAGATGGTAAAATTCTTCTGCTTGCTGTAGATGGAAGACAGCCTAACAGTATTGGTGCAACTTTCTCAGATTTACAGGATATTATGGCACAGTATGGTGCAGTCAATGCGTCGACAATGGATGGTGGTACATCAACACAGATGTATTATGACGGAGAAGTTATTAATGTTCCATATTCACCAACCGGACCAAGAAGCTGTCCTACAGCATTTTTAATAAAGTAAGAAGGAGAGTAGCATGGCAGTTAATAAAAGAAAAAAGAAAAAGTTTTCTAATTTTAAAAAGTTCTTATGCATATACTGTGGAATCCTTCTTTTAGCAGGAGTTGTCACACTTATTATGCTTCATAGCCTTCTTAAGGATTATGAAGAGGGAATTCCGACTGGAACAATGGAAAAGGTTGCAGAGCAGTTTACAGCAGAAGGAATAGGTAAGCTCATAGCAGACAACAATGTTGAAATGAGTGAATTTGAGACGAATGAAACAATTGCTGATTATTTTAGGAGCAAGATTGATGATGGAGAGATAACTTATAAGAAAAAGGCAGGAGAGTATTCAGAGAATACTCCTGTATATGTTGTGTATGCGGGAGATACTGCAATTGCCAAAGTAACGCTCAAATCAAAGGGCAAGAATGCGCATAAGTTTAACAAATGGACACTGGGTGAGATTTCATTTGGAGATTACACAAAAGACCTTACCAGTGCCAAGATAACTGTTCCGACCGGAGCAGAGCTTTCTATTAACGGCGTTAAAGTAAATGACAGCTATAAGACAGAGACTGGTGTTAAGTTTGCACCTTGTCTGCATGTATCTGATTATGTTGAGACACCGACTAATGAAGTGTATGAGGTCGGACAGCTTATAGCCCAGCCGGATATTAAGGCTACACTAGGTGGTACTGAACTTCAGGTTGAATACGATAAAAAGACAGGCTATGTGGCTTATTATCCGGGAGATGATGAACTTTTTAAGAGTCAGGAATCAAGAATATATACTATAGCAGAACAGTATGGTGCATATATCATTAACAGGGGAAGTCTTTCAAAGCTTTCCAGCTATATGATTGGTACTGCTGCTGAATATGTAAGTGATATTCCGGCTATCTGGGCATATCTGTGGGGAAAATCATATACATATAAGTTTAACAATGAATCAATAACTAACTTCAGAAAATACTCAGATGACTGCTTTTCATGTGATGTTTATTATGATTTGTATGTGGATTATACAACGGGCAACACGACATATAAGACTTCCCTTACATATACTTTTGTCAAGCAGAAAGGAACATGGCTGTTAGCGGATTTCATTATTAATTAACCTATTTTTGCTGCCACATACTTATGTGGCAGCTTTTTTACAAAATGTTTATAGCATTTATTATGTATAAGATGTAAAATCTTTATCATAGAGATAAATTCATTTGATTTGGAGAAAGATATGTCAGAATCTAACAAACGCAATTTCATAGTTCATGGCAGCATCCTGGCTATTGCCGGAATACTTGTGAGAATTATAGGAATGCTCTACAGGATTCCTATGGTTAATATTATAGGCAGCGAGGGCAATGGAATATATGGAGTTGCATATAACATATATAATATAATGCTTGTTCTGTCATCCTATGGATTACCTATGGCGGTTTCCAAGCTGATATCTGCAAGGTTTACGAAGAGAAGATATAAAAGTGCAGCCAGAGTCTTAAGGTGTTCGCTTATTATTGCTGTATGTACCGGAGGTGCAGCAGCGTTGCTTGTCTTCTTCGGGGCGTCCTTCATTGAGAATGTAATATATGGAGGAGGACTACCTGGCCTTGCAATACCATTAAGAATACTGGCTCCTACAATATTTCTGGTAGCTGTATTAGGCGTGGTAAGAGGATTTTTTCAGGGTCAGAGTACAATGATTCCAACTGCTGTGTCCCAGATTGTTGAGCAGATTGTTAATGCAGTTGTGAGCATTGCAGCAGGTTATGGGATGATGAAAGCCTTTGCATCCTCTGAGAATGTATCAGCCTACGGTGCAGCAGGAAGTACGTTGGGTACTGCTATGGGTGCTCTTACGGCTGTTCTGTTTATGGGATTTTTGTATGCGGTATATACACCTACATTTAATAAATTAAGACGCAGGGACAGGCACAGGGATAAAGAGAGTAACAGCCACATATATGGAATTATAATATATACAATGATACCTATTATTCTGGGACAGACTTTTTATCAGATTAGTGCCTTGATTGATGATGTAATGTTCAGCAACATCATGGTCGGAAGAGATATATCCCAAAGTATTTCAACTGACCTTGGTACTTTCAGTTCATGCTACAGTCTGCTGATAGGAATTCCACAGGGAGTGGCTTCTGCAATGTCTGCCTCTATGCTTCCTAGTGTTGTGGCGTCTTATACAGAGAGGGATTATGATTCGATTCATGATAAGATAACTAAGACATTAAAGACTAATATGTTTATTGCAGTCCCTTCCTTTGTGGGATTATTTGTTATTGGACAGCCGATAATCAGACTGCTGTTTTCAGGGTATAACAGCGCGCAGGGTGGCATGATGTTGAAAATTGGCGCAATTGCAGTTGTATTTTATACACTGTCAACTGTTACAAGCTCTGCACTTCAAGGGATTAACAGGATGAATGTTCCGATGGTTCATTCCTTTATCTCTCTTATGGTACACATTGTACTTGTCTATGTGATGTTGAAGTTCTCAGCACTTGGAATATATGCTGTCGTTATAGGAAATGCTTCTTTTCCTATACTCATTTTTATTCTGAATCTGAGGACGCTGTACTATGAAGCAGATTATAGTATGCCATATGCTGAAGTCTTTGTTAAGCCAACGATATGCTCAATTATTATGGGACTGTTTACATGGCTTTCATACAGGGGAATGTTTGCATTGACAGCTTCGAATACAATTTCGCTGTTTATCGCACTTGCAGTTGCGTTAATAACATATTTTGGACCATATTATGGACTGACAAAGCTGCGTCTGCTGGATAGAATATAATATGTTTGCGATAACAAGGAGAGAATCCTTGAAAGGAGGAATATATGCTTTGTGAAAATTGCCATCAGAATGAGGCTTCTATACATTATACAGAAATCATTAACGGGGCGAAAAGAGAACATTATCTGTGCATGGAGTGTGCCAGAAAGCTCAATTTTTCAGGGCTTGGTGATATGTCGGATACTGAGTTTCCGTTTGTGAGACTGCTGACCGGACTTCTGTCAGCAGGAGGTGGAGGAAAAGAACTTGAGGACAGTCCGATGATGCATGTGTGCTGTCCGGGCTGCGGCATGAGCTTTGATGAATTTACTATGGTGGGTAAATTCGGATGTGCAGAGTGTTATGGAGTATTTGCACCATTGATAGAGGATAATATGAAGAGAATTCATGGGGATTCTGTACACAGAGGCAAGAAGTATAAGTCCGGTTCAGGCGACATGCCGGTATCAGGGGAGAAAAATGATAATACTCTTGCTATTATGAAGGATGAGAATGATGATCCTGTAGAGATTCTTAAGGAACTTAACAGGAAATTAAGAGAGGCAGTTGAAATCGAGAACTTTGAGGAGGCTGCTAAACTGAGGGATAAAATCATAATGTTGAAATCATCAAGCAGGATTAACAGGAATGAAGAACAGGGAGGCGGTCAGGATGCTTAGATGGTTTGAAGAGGGCGGTAATAACGGAGATGTTGTTATATCAAGCAGAGTAAGGCTTGCCCGTAATATAAAAGGCTATAACTTTTCCTATAAGCTTGAAGATGATGATGCCAAGAAGCTGGTGAAGGAAGTGCAGAACTCCTTGAAAAATGTTGCGCCGGTAAGTGAATTTAACTCGTATAATTTTGATTATCTTGATGCTTACCAGAAGATGGGAATGAAAGAGAGGCATGTTATAAGTTCCTATCTGGAAAAGCAGGACATTGCAGCCGGATTTGTTGCACCTGATGAAGATGTTTCAATAATGATTAACGAGGAAGACCATATTAGAATTCAGGCATTTGCTTCCGGAATGAATATGGATAAGGCATATACTCTGGCAGACAAGCTGGATGATGTTGTCGGAGGAGTCCTTCAATATTCCTATGACCCGAAGTTTGGGTATCTTACAACTTTGCCATCCAATGCAGGAACAGGAATGAGAGCAAGCTATATGCTGCATTTGCCGGCACTTGCGGGTAATGATAAGATATCAGGGCTTATCCCGGAGGTTGGAAGATTCGGACTTGTACTGAAGGCGTTGGAGGGAGATAATAACAGAGCACTGGGAGATATATATCAGCTCACGAATCTTGTCACTCTCGGAAAAAGCGAGAAGGAGATAATTGACAATCTGGACAATATTGCAGAACAGATTATAGCTCAGGAACGCAATCTCAGAAATCAATATGTAACCAAAAGAAAAATGACAGCATTAGATATGGTATACCGCTCATACGGTGTGCTAAAATATGCCAGAAAGGTTACACTTAGTGATGGGGAGCTTCTCCTTTCACAGATAAGATTCGGACTTGCATCCGGACTTATCAAAGCAGACGGTGTGGATGAGAGCTGCATTTATCAGTTGATGATTGGAATTCATCCAGCCAATCTTCTTATGATATCTAACAAGGATATGAATGAGGAGGAACTGGAGGAGGCAAGAGCAGATTTTATAAGAGAACATCTTCCTTCGGTTCATTAATTATCAGATTAAAGCTTATGTAGAATAGAGAAAGGATTATTAAATATGCAGAGCAGATTTACAAGTAAAGCACAGGAAGCGCTTAATTATGCGGCAGATACAGCAGCTATGCTTGGGCATGGATATATTGGCTCGGAACATCTTCTTATCGGACTCATTAAGGCTGAGGGAGGACTGGCTTCATCAGTGCTTCTCAACAATGATGTGACTGATGATAAGATAATTAATCTGGTGTGCCAGCTTATTGCGCCTGACAGTGTGGTAGGAGTAAAGGAACCCTCAGGTTATACTCCAAGAGTTCGCCATATTCTTGATAATGCAGCCAGAGAAGCTGTAAGATTCAAGTCAGAGCTTATAGGGACAGAACACATTTTAATTGCTATAATCAAGGAGACAGACAGTGTTGCTGCCAGACTTCTTAATACTATAGGCGTTCCGGTAAAGAAAGTGTATGTTGATCTTCTTATGGCTATGGGAGAGGATACCGGCAAGGTAAAAGATGATTTTCAGAATGGCAGACCGAGAGGCAATGATAAGAAAAGTACGGCTACTCTCGACCAGTACAGCAGAGACCTCACCCAGATGGCAAGAGAGGGCAGGCTTGACCCTGTGATTGGAAGAGATGAGGAGATTCAGAGGGTTATCCAGATATTAAGCAGAAGAACCAAGAATAACCCTTGTCTTATAGGTGAACCCGGAGTTGGTAAAACAGCTATCGCTGAAGGACTTGCAGTAAGGATTGTGGAGGGAAATGTTCCGGAGACAATTAAAGACAAGCGGCTTCTCACACTGGATTTATCCGGTATGGTAGCAGGCTCTAAATACAGAGGCGAGTTTGAGGAGAGAATTAAAAAGGTTATAGCAGAGGTTAAGAGTGCAGGAAATGTTCTTCTGTTTCTTGATGAGATACACACTATAATAGGTGCCGGTGGTGCGGAAGGTGCCATTGATGCATCCAATATATTAAAACCGTCTCTTGCAAGAGGAGAAATACAGCTTATCGGAGCTACGACACTGGAGGAATACAGAAAGCATATTGAGAAAGATGCAGCATTGGAGAGAAGATTCCAGCCAGTTAAAGTTGAAGAGCCTACGGTTGATGAGGCAATACAGATACTTAGAGGGCTGAAGGGCAAATACGAGGAACATCATAATGTAACTATTACTGATAATGCTGTAATTGCAGCAGTTAAGCTTTCTAAGAGATATATTAATGACAGATTCCTTCCGGATAAGGCAATAGACCTTATTGATGAAGCATCTTCCAAGACGAGACTTGATGCACATGTTATGCCTGATGAGATAAAAGAGCTTGAAGCGCAGATAGAACAGTTGTCTAAGGACAAAGAAGAAGCGATAAGAACAGAGGCATTTGAAGAGGCTGGCGATATTAAGAGAAAGCAGCTTAATAAGAAAAAACAGCTTGAGGAAATGAAGAATAAGTGGCAGTCTGACATAAAGAATGCAGAACTTGTTGTCGATGAAGATGAGATTTCTTCAGTTGTATCAATATGGACTAAGATTCCTGTCCAGAGAATTGCGCAGGCTGAATCTGACAGGCTTATGATGCTTGAAGATACACTTCATAAAAGAGTTATTGGTCAGGATGAGGCAGTTTCTGCTGTGGCTAAAGCAATACGCCGTGGAAGGGTCGGACTTAAAGACCCGAACAGGCCAATAGGTTCATTCCTGTTTTTAGGGCCGACTGGTGTTGGAAAGACAGAGCTTTCAAAGGCTCTGGCTGATGCGATGTTTGGAACAGAGAACTCTCTTATAAGAGTTGATATGTCAGAATTCATGGAGAAGCACACGGTTTCTAAGCTTATTGGTTCCCCTCCCGGATATGTTGGTTATGACGAGGGAGGACAATTAAGTGAGAAAGTAAGAAGAAATCCGTATTCGGTTATTCTTTTTGATGAGGTTGAGAAAGCACATCCTGATGTGTTTAATGTGCTTCTTCAGGTACTTGATGACGGACATATAACTGATTCTACCGGAAGAGTTGTGGATTTCAAGAATACCATCATTATAATGACAAGTAATGCCGGTGCGGAAAATATTGTTTCACCTAAGTCTCTTGGATTCTCTTCGGGTTCAACACCGGAGCAGAATCATGAAGAGATGAAGAATAAGGTAATGGATGAGGTGAAAAGAATATTCAAGCCTGAGTTTATCAACAGAATAGATGATATTGTTGTATTCCATGTCCTCGGAAAAGAGCAGATTGGTAATATAGTTGATATTATGATAGCCAACGTCAATAAGAGAATAATGGAGCAGATGAAATTGTCAATTGAGCTTGATAATGATGCAAGACAGTGGATTGTCGACAAGGGATATGATTCCAAATATGGAGCCCGCCCATTGAGAAGGACTATTCAGAATGAGGTGGAAGATGTTCTTGCAGAGAAAATCCTTATGGGAAAGGTTCACAATGGAAACAGAGTGAAGGTGTCTGTAAAGGATAATAGGCTGAATTTTACCCTTAAAAGAGGCATGAACAAATAAAAATATAAATATACAATAAACAACTGACAAATAGCTGGCGCTTTTTGTCAGTTTATTGTATAATCAGTATATACATTTCGTAACAAACAGGAGGATAATAATATGCCAGTAGTAAATGAATTGATTCGTTCAGAAGGGGATGGAACAATCAGCTTTGGTAATTATAAGCTGGATACTAAGTCAAAGCTGCCAGATTTCGAGCATTGTGGAGATACATATAAGGTAAAGACATTTAATGAAATCACTAAGCTTGAGAAGAATGGTTCTTTCGTATATGAGTCAGTTCCGGGTACAGCGGTAAACAATTTCAAAGCTACAGATTCTAATGTCTCATTCATTGTTGAGGGTAATGAGAATGCACAGATTACACTGGGACTTGAGGAAGGTGCCTCATATGATATCAGAATTAACGGTAATGATGCCGGAACTATGTCTACTAACATGGGCGGTAAATTAGTTCTCTCAGTTGAATTCGATGGAGAGAATCCTGTTAAGGTTGATATCGCTAAAGCATAATAATTGTATATGTTAATTTCAGGGTTGCTGCATAAGCTGCGGCAACCTTATTTTTTTCGGGGGATATATGGCAAAATCAAAGAATACAGCGTTCTTTTGCAAAGAATGCGGATACGAGTCAGCAAAGTGGTTCGGGCAGTGCCCAGCGTGTAAGGAATGGAATACATTTGTTGAAGAACCTGTTACCAGAGGAACTAATACCAAGGGAGTTGCGTCTTACCACAGCCAGAAGATTGTATCAGATGTGTGCCCTGTTGAACTGGGCAGCATTTCTCTGGAGGAGAATGACAGAATCACAACAGGAATAGATGAACTTGACAGAGTACTTGGAGGCGGAATTGTCTCAGGGTCACTTGTTCTTGTGGGAGGAGACCCTGGAATTGGAAAGTCAACACTTCTTCTGCAGATGTGTTACAACCTTTCAGAAGCAGGCAGAGATGTTTTATACATATCGGGCGAGGAGTCTCTTAAACAGATAAAGCTCAGAGCGGATAGAATCGGACAGTGTACAGGAAAAATGAAACTTCTCTGTGAAACGAATCTTGATACAGTTGAGGGAGTATTGACTAAGAGTAAGCCGGAGATAGTTATTATAGATTCTATCCAGACTATGTACAAGGATGATGTTCCGGCTGCTCCCGGAAGTGTTTCACAGGTCAGGGAGACAACTTCAGTTCTTATGCAGCTTGCGAAAGGACTTAATATTACAATATTTATTGTAGGGCATGTTACTAAGGAAGGTACAGTTGCAGGTCCAAGAATGTTAGAACATATGGTGGATACAGTGCTGTATTTTGAGGGCGACAGATTTGCTTCCTACAGAATACTTCGTGGGGTCAAGAACAGATTTGGCTCCACTAACGAAATCGGCGTATTTGAGATGCAGGAGAAGGGACTTGTGGAGGTTGAGAATCCTTCTGAATATATGCTGAACGGTCGGCCAGAAAATGCATCGGGTTCAGTTGTTGTGTGCCTGTTGGAGGGTACACGCCCTATTATGGTTGAGATTCAGGCACTTGTCTGTGACTCCAATTTCGGTATGGCAAGAAGAACTGCAGCCGGAACAGATTATAACCGTGTGAATCTTCTTATGGCGGTTCTTGAAAAGCGTGCAGGAATACATATGTCAGGAAGTGACGCTTATGTAAATGTGGCAGGGGGCCTTAAAGTGAATGAGCCTGCCCTGGACCTTGGCGTTGTTATGGCACTTGTCAGCAGCTTTAAAAACAGGCCTGTTGATGAGAAGACAGTTATATTCGGGGAGGTCGGTCTTGCCGGTGAGGTCAGAGCTGTAAGTCAGGCACAGCAGCGGGTTAATGAGGCGGTCAAGCTGGGGTTTGAAACATGCATACTGCCTGGTGTCTGCTTGAAAAATATTATGAAAAATGATAGAATTAAAATAATTGGTGTGAATAATGTTCAGGAAGCTATTTCGCTTATATAGAAGAATGTTATAATCGTGAATTAAATTGCAGATAATGGGGGATTACATATGAGCAATGATGTTATGGTCAGCAATCTGACTAATATTCTTAATGGACTTGATGAATCGCAGGAGAAACTTGAGAAGGACGCATTTGATGTTATCAATTCATCTGATACTTCTCTTAATCTTGTCAAGGAGAGCATGTCAAGTGTTGAGGAAATTCTTGAGATGATTGAGGCGATGAACAAGGTGGTGGAAGAATCATCTGCTAAGATAAAAGAACTTGAGTCACTGTCTAAGAAGATTGAAGAGTTTGCAGCCGTAATAGGTTCTATCTCTAACAGGACGAATATTCTCTCGCTTAATGCTTCGATTGAGGCTGCAAGGGCAGGTGAACATGGAAGGGGATTCGCTGTGGTTGCAAGTGAAGTAAGAAATCTTGCTGAACAGTCAGCAAAGTCTTCAAAAGAGATAACAGATACGATTAATCAGGTTCAGAAATCTGTCAGCGAAACAGTATCAGCTATGAATAATATTTATGATAATTCATCAAAGCAGAAGGACAAGGCGGATGGCGTTGGCAATGTTCTTAAGAAAGTAATTGATGCAGCATATGCAGCTAATGAAGTTGCAAGAAATATTGAGAACGAGATTGCTTACCAGAGAGAGATTACAGATGAGGCTAAAAATGCTTTGATTGGATAGGAGAATTCATAAAGTGAGAAGAAGTGACAGAGAAATTACTGATTACAATAAGATGCTTGAGATTGCAAAGGAATGTGACTGTTTAAGATTAGGCTTGCTTGATGATAATGAAGTGTATATAGTGCCATTAAATTTTGGATTGGAAGATAGTAACGGCAAGCTTGTTATGTATTGCCATGGGGCATTGGAAGGAAGAAAAATTGAACTTATTAACCGGAATGGTAAGGCTTCTTTTGAAATGGACAGAAAACATGAACTTGTAGAAGGACATAATGCATGTTCGTATTCATATAAGTACCAGAGTATTATGGGAACAGCTGCGGTAGAAATTGTTGAGAATTCCGAAGAGAAGGCGCATGGCTTATCAGTTCTGATGTCACATTACTCTGATAATTTTTTGGGGGAATTTCAGAAGGAAATGCTGGACAGTGTTTCTGTGATTAAGATTATTGCAGATAAATGGTCATGCAAAGAGCACTGAAAGTGATAAAGGCTAGAATTAACAATATAAGGCAGAACAGAAGCTTATCACATTTGTGGTAGGCTTTTTTCTGTTGCCGAATTCTTAGAGTATCCGTCCCCGGGGAGATGGGCGTGGATTTGTGATTTTTTGTTATTCTTATGCCATACTAGACTGTGCAGAGCAAAACCACAAAAGGGTTTTGTCAGAATTGTGAGCATAATCAAAAATTGAGTTGTATGAATATGAATGCGTTTAGAGAAAAGTATAAGCAGCGTATAGGAGAGAGTTATATTATTCATCCTAGGAATTTAGCTGTCAAGGAAGGAATCATTTGTATTCCAACTTATATGACAATGATGTTATAGGGATAATCTTGAAAAAATGCAGGAAAATGTAAAAATCTGTTGACAATGGGTATCCACAATGATATTATATACAAGTCGCCGCGGTAAACGG